>JADMLA020000033.1 GCA_015482705.2 Prosthecochloris sp.
GAGCCCGAGGATGTTTCAAGTGAGAAGGAAAAAGGAGATGGGTGGTAGGTAACAGGTAATTGGAAACAGGGAATGGAGGTGGTCGTTGGCGGGAAGTCATGCCGGACTTGATCCGGCATCCATAGAGAAAAGCTGGAATGCACATGGATCCCCGGGTCGCGCTCCGCTTGCCCGAGGATGACGAAAAGAGGGGTGCCGTGCCGCATCACGTGCGGCATCCATAGGAAGCCTGTGGATCCCCGGGTCACACTTCGGAACGTGAAAAACAATACTGTAACGAAAACGTAACGCCGTTTATTCGACAATCTCTCGAAAGAAGAGTACTTTGTTTTATTAGAGTCAATTTCGGTATTCACCAATATGCCCGAGCAAGCCCAGACAACAACAGCAGCAGTCGTGGTAACGGTCACCGACGGTGACACGATCAGGGTAACGCTACCGGAAGCCGATAACCGGGAAGAAACCCTTAGAATACTCGCGCTCGATACCGAAGAGTGTTATAACGACAGTGATCGTTCCCAAAAAGAGATCCGTAAAGGTGGAAAACCGATTACCAACCTTGGAAACAGGGCAAAGGAAAGAGCACGTGACTTGCTGAGTAAGGGTGATTCCATAACGCTGATCTTTCCGGACAGCTCCCCGATAGAAACCGCTATTGACAAACACAGGGGAAACTACGGCAGGCTTCTGTGCTATGTCGAGCTCAATGATAAACGAGATTTTCAGGAAATCATGATTCGGGAAGGCTGGAGTCCGTATATGTCGAAGTACGGCTACGCACAGCCAGCTGAAAGACATTTCACCTACATCAGGGCAGAAGCTCTGGCCCAGGCAGAAAGCAGAGGGATCTGGAGCTACCGGGTATTCAACGGAGAACGGTTTCGCCGATACGAAAGGCTGCTTCCCTGGTGGCACCTTCGTGCGAGAGTTATCGAAACATTCAGGGCATACCAGACTCAAGACCCGCAGAGCAAGATCCTCAATTCGAGAATCGATTATGAGGAGATCTGCCGCAAAGCAGAGCAAGAAGAAAACACGACTATTTTTACCGAACTCCGTCAGATGACACTGCTCGATTCCGAAAAAGCGATTGTAACCTCCGGATCCGGTAAACAACCGTTCAAGCTTTTCATACCCGGCATGTACAGTTGGGAAGGACAGAAAATTCTTCGGCTACTCGAGCACCGCTACCTCACTACCGGCTATGACGGCTCGACAGTCGAAAAAGGCGGTACGAACTATGCTTACGTCAATGGACCTTTGAAACTCTACAATGGTGAGCCTGAAATCACCATAACAAAGGCATGCCAGATAACTGACGCCCCCCCACAGCGACAATAAAATCTTTTCTCCTTTTATTACCGCCGGTCGAATCCCTTCATCCCTGCACCATGTATTTCCTGCAAAAAACGTATACTTAACATCAGTTTTTCCGAACAATAGCACATTCAGACATGGGACAACAGTTGTCCTCGCGGAGACGTATACTCGCAGAACAGAATTACATGCTGCATGCAGGCTTGCTCATCGCGACCCTTTTTACAACGCTCTGGGCAGGTGCCTTCTGGACAGGACACCCTGCAAGACTCGAAAGCGTTACTGTATTTCTGCAGGATCTTCGCTACGGCATCCCATATGGTCTTTCACTCCTGGCTTTCCTCGGAACACACGAATTCGGTCATTTTTTTGCCGCTTTGCACCACCGTATACGGGCCACGCTACCATACTTCATCCCGGTTCCTCCTCTTCCGTTTCTTTTGAGCCTTGGTACTCTGGGTGCCGTCATTCGCATCAAAGACAGAATTCCCAACACGAGAGCATTGTTCGATACCGGTATTTCAGGTCCACTCTCCGGTTTCGTCGTTGCTCTCGGTCTGCTTGTTTACGGTTTTACACATCTCCCTCCGATCGATTATATCTATTCCATTCACCCCGAATACAAGGCTTTGGGCGGCATTCCTTCTCCACCCCCTGAAAACACCCTTTTTCTTGGAAAGAACCTGCTGTATCTCCTGCTTGAAAAAACGCTTGGCACTGCATACAGCCCTCCTATGACAGAGATGTACCACTATCCATATCTTTTCGCTGGCTGGCTGGGCTGTTTCGTTACAGCCCTGAATCTTCTCCCTGTCGGTCAGCTCGATGGCGGGCATATCATGTATGCAATGTTCGGCAAAAAAATCCATAGAATAAGCGCTCTGGCGTTTTTACTCATTATCACTGGGCTTGGATTACCGTCGCTTGGCCTGCTGCTTTTCGAACTTGCTTCTCCCGGCACAGCGTCGTTTATCCCTGAATCCGTCATAACCTGGTCATGGCCTGGCTGGATCTTGTGGTCGTTTATCCTGGCCAGGGTTCTTGGCACCGGTCACCCTCCTACAATGACGGATCACAAACTGTCTACCGGAAGAACGATTACCGGCTGGATCGCCATTATTATTTTCTTCTTGTGCTTTACCCCTGTCCCCTTTGGAATAACGTAAAACGCGGCATGAAATCCCTGTCTTCGTCGTCCTCTGACAAGCGAAGCGCGACCCGGGGATCCATCTTCTTCTGTGAGTCTCCATGGATGCCGCATCACGTGCGGCATGACTCCGGTGGAGTTGGACACCGCATCCCGGTATACTCCGAACAGATATTCCACCGAACGCCATGACTTTTTTGAACAATACGATACAACTTGCCGTACGATTTTTGGTTTTTCGGTTATTTTAGGTTCTGTTTCCATTTTGTCTTCCCCGGACTTGCGCCACAAATTCACCAAAGGTAACGTGCCCATGGATACTTCACGTAACAAAAAGAGTGGGACCGGAAACCGGAGAGACCACGAAGACAACAACATTGCATGTATCGAGCGTATGAAACACACTAATTACCGACTGCAGTGCCGTGACCGGGAACTCGACCTTACGGGGCAGGCAAAAATTATGGGTATTCTCAACAGTACACCCGACTCTTTCTTCGACGGAGGGTCACTCTCGACAGGATCCAGAACGATCGATGTCGACCGTGCCGTCGAAAAGGGGCTGAAAATGATAGAAGAAGGAGCCGATATCATCGATATCGGTGGTGAATCCACAAAGCCCGGTGCTCTGAAAGTTGACGCTGAAGAAGAGCTTCGCAGAATCCTTCCGGTGATTCGTGAACTGAGAAGACAGTCGGACATTCTGATCTCGGTAGATACCTACAAAGCCACTGTCGCTGAACAAGCGCTTCTTGCAGGAGCACAGCTAATCAACGACATTTCCGGCTTCAGTTTCGATCCGGATATCGCCCAGGTATGCAGCCATTTTCACGCTGCGGCAATCCTGATGCATACATCCGGTGACCCCGCGAACATGAAATGGAGCCATCAGACACGAGCTGCAGGAACAGATATCCTGAATCGTGTAACGCATAGTCTGCTCGACCGCATACAACATGCGGAACAACAGGGAGTATGCAACATTATCGTCGACCCAGGGTTCGGGTTCGGCAAAAGTGTATTCGAAAATTATACCTTGCTCCGACGCCTTCATGATTTTCATACACTGAAACGTCCATTGCTTGCCGGACTTTCCAGAAAATCCTTTCTCGGCAAGGCACTGCAGAAACACCCCGATCAGGCTGTTCCATCTCCTGACAAGAGGCTGACGGCAACCATAGCGGCCAACACGATAGCCCTGATCAACGGTGCCAATATCCTCAGAGTGCACGACATCGAAGAAGCAGTACAGACTCTTGCAGTCACTTCATCGGTTAACGGGGGGAAACCTAAGCGCCCAGGCTCTCCTGGACATTCAGTGCAATCATATAATTTTTCTTAACTTTCTTCACACATGAAGGTGGAAGAATGTTTTCGGCAAAAGCCCCCACATTGTTGGGAACGACTGATTATGCCGATTGTCTCCTTCATCACGGTCAACTCAACACGGGCAAATGTATCTTTCCAAAATCGAGCTCTTTGGTTTCAAAAGCTTTGCGCACAAAGTAAAGATCACTTTTGACAAAGGTCTCACCGCTATTGTCGGTCCCAACGGCTGCGGTAAAACCAATGTTGTCGACGCCATCCGCTGGGTTCTGGGAGAACAGAAATCATCTCTCCTGCGTTCGACAAAAATGGAGAACATCATTTTCAACGGCTCGAGAAAATTCAAATCTCTGAGCATGTCCGAAGTCTCCATAACCATTGAAAACACACGAAACATCCTGCCGACAGAATATACGGAAATCACCGTTACCCGAAGGGTTTACCGCAGCGGAGACAGTGATTATCTCCTGAATCAGGTTCCCTGCAGGTTGAAAGATATTCTCGATCTTTTTGCCGATACCGGTATGGGAAGCGATGCCTACTCCGTGATCGAGTTGAAAATGATCGAGGAAATCATCAATAACAGAAGCGATGAAAGGTTGCGGCTTTTCGAGGAAGCAGCAGGAATCACCCGCTACAAACAGCGTCGCAAACAGACATTCAAACAACTCGAAAACACTACCCGTGACCTTGAAAGAGTGGACGACGTTCTTGCAGAGGTCTCGAAAAAAGTCAGGAACCTGAAATCTCAGGTCAAAAAAGCCGAACAGCACCATCAGTTGAGTGCTTCACTCAAAGATCTGGACCTGACCCTGAACAAGCTCAATTATGATGAATTTCTCGAAAAACTCCAGCCCCTTGAAACTGAAATAATCACTCAGGAATCCATCATCCAGGAGTTAACGGCAACAATAGCCACTCAGGACAGTCTGTTGCAGAAATCAGAATTCGAACAGCTTGAACAGGAGAGCCTGCTTTCAGAAACGCAGACAGCACTGAACGAGAAAAACAAAGCTTTTCATTCACTTGAAAAGCACATTCTGCAGTTGCAGGAACAGGAAAAAAACCTGCAGAACAACATCGTTCGCATCACCGGATCAACCGCCGAAAAACAACGCCAATCTCGGACGTTCGAAGAACAGGAACAAAAGCTTTCCCAGGAACTCGAACCTTATGAGAGCGACTGCCGTATACAAGAAAACGAACTGCTCATGCTCAAAAAAGAGCAAGAGAGCCTGCAAAGTACCTTGACCCAGTCAAAAGAGGAGGTTGAAAAAATACGGGAAGGCATCGCGGAACACCAAAAACAAGGTTCTTCACTCCATATTGCCCGGCAAAAGCTGGAAACGACAATGGACCACTTGCAAAATTCGATACGCCACCTCGAAAATCATAAGGAAGGACTTCGAAAAATCGTAGAAGAATCATTCCCGGCAAAACAAAAGCTTACCGAACGCATCGACACGCAAAAAACGGTCATTACCGCCGAAAAAAACGAGATTCTTTCACTGAAACAACTACAGAAGGATCTTAACGACCAGCTGGAAACAAAAAAAGAATTCCTTCTGAACGAACGTTCCCGGCACGATCACCTGAAAAACCGAATACTTCTCGCAAACTCCATACTCGATAACTACGAAGGATTGCCCGAGGGAATAGCATGGCTCGAAAAGGAAACGAGCATGGCCGGTTACGGATGTCTTTCCGATCTCATAGAACTTGACGATGCCTACCGGAAAGCCGTCTATGCACTATTCGGAGATTCACTGAGCTATTGCGTCTGCTCATCATTACAGGAAGCGAAAACCGGCATTGACTCATTATCACAGGCTGGAAAAGGCAAGGTAACCTTTCTCATACTCGACCTGCTCGATGGCTCCAAGCCGATAGATTACCCCGAAATCGAAGGAGCACAAAAAATCAAAAGCATTCTAAGCGTCCCCGCCGATCTGGATCACGCAGTTTCACTGCTCACCCAGTACTGTTACCTAACCCGTAACCTCGAAGTTGCAGAAAAGCTTGCTCTCGCAAACCCCGGTTGTACGTTCGTCACTAGGGAGGGCGAGAAAATTGGAGGGCGAGGCATTCTGTTTGGCGGAAGCAACTCCGAAAATGAAGGCCTTCGCCTCGGCAAAAAGGCCGAACGGGAAAAGCTCCTGCGAGAAGAACGAAAACTGAGTAACGAAATCAGCCAGGAGGAAGAGAAACTCGAATCTCTCAAAAGCCGGCTCCATGAAATCCATATCGACGAAAAAGAGCGCAGTCTGACGTCGCGAGAAAAAGAGCTCGGGGATCAGGAAAAAAAACTTGTCCGCATGGATATGGAGCATGCCTCTCGACAGCAAGATATCACACGGACGGAAAACGAAGTCGCTGAAGCCCGGAAACGCATGCGAACAATATCGGCTGAACTCGAGGAACTGCTCCCGGAAATGGAAATCAGCCGCCAACGGCAGCACCAACTGCTCGAAACACTTGAAGAAGCACGACTCGGGCAAGGAAAACATGAAGAAACACTGTACCGTAAGAACCAGGAAATCCAGCGCCTGAACAATCACTATAAGGACAGTTTGCTCGAACTGGAAAAGCTCAGGCTGCGCATACACTCCTGTGAACAAAACCGCAAGTCACTGCTTGGGGAAAAAGAAAAAATGGAGACAGAAATATCCAACGCCCAAGCCTCTCTCGCTTCAACAACCGAGGCAATCGAAAAACACCGAAAGGAACTTGAAACCCTGGTGGTCCTGTCGGGAACAGAGCAGCAGAAGCTGAATGAAATGGAAACATGCTACCATGAATGCAAGCTGAAAAACCAGGAGAGAAGAAACATCCTCAGAGATTTGCGCCGCAAACACGAAGTGGAGGTGCAGGTTCACGGAGAACTGCAGCGGAAAGCTACCGATCTCGAAAAATCCATCGACGCTCTTGTCACGTCGGTTGAAACACGCTACAACTGCCGAATAGAAGATATCGAACAGCAAGCCCCTGAAAATTTCGACCGGAACCTTGCTCGAGAACAGATCGATGATATGCGATCACGGCTCGAACGATTCGGAGCGATCAATGAGCTCGCTCTCGAAGAATACGATACAGAGAAAGAGCGCCTCGACTTCCTCACAGAACAAAAAGAGGATCTGTTGGGTGCGGAAGCGCAATTACGAGCGACAATCGAGGAAATCAATAAAACAGCGCTGAAAAAGTTCGAGGAGACATTCTCAGCGGTGAGGAACAACTTTATCCGAATATTCCGGGAGCTGTTCGAGGAAACGGATGAAGCCGACCTTCTGCTCAGTGAGGAAGAAGACCCGTTGGAAGCACACATAGCGATTGTAGCGAAACCCAGGGGGAAAAAACCCTTATCGATCGAACAATTGAGCGGCGGAGAAAAAGCGCTGACCGCACTATCGTTACTTTTTGCTATTTATCTGGTCAAGCCAAGCCCTTTCTGCATCCTCGATGAAGTCGATGCGCCACTTGACGACGCAAACATCGATCGGTTCATTAAACTTCTCAAAAAATTTGAGAATAACACTCAATTTATTATTGTTACGCACAATAAGAAAACCATGGCCTCTTCTCAAGCGCTTTATGGAGTGACCATGGAAGAAGAAGGGATCTCAAAGCTGATCCCGGTTAAACTTGGAAGAGCCCAATCAGAAGAATTTTCCGCTGGCAATGTTGAAGAAACTGGTTCTGTTCGACATAGACGGAACGTTGCTGCTCACAAACAGCAATAACCGAAGGATACTCATCGATGCCCTGATGGCAGTCTACGGCACTGAAGGAAGTGCGCGCAGTCATAACTTCGCCGGTAAAATGGATAGTGTCATCATCTATGAAGTCCTTAAAAATGCAGGACTGAACGACTCACATATAACAGAAAAGTTCACAATAGTTAAAAATACCTATATTGACCTTGTACAAAGGCAATTAGTCCCGGAAGACATAGAACTGATGGCAGGAATTCCAGAGCTTCTAGAAACACTTTCCGAAAGAAACGATATCGCTCTCGGCCTTCTGACCGGAAACTTTGAAGGCTCAGGCCGCCATAAACTCGCTCTGCCGGCTATAAATCATTTTTTTCCATTCGGTGCGTTCGCCGACGATGCTTATCACAGAAAAGATCTCCCTGCCGTGGCAGTCGAGCGGGCATATATCCAGACGGGAAAAAAGTTCAAGGGTGAAGAGGTAGTCATTATCGGCGATACCGAGCATGATATCACATGCGCCAGGGCCATACAGGCCAAATGTATCGCGGTGGCGACAGGCACCTATTCAGCCGAAAGGCTCAGTGTACATTCACCGGCTGCTCTTTTTGACGATTTCAGTGACACCGAAACGGTTGTCAATCGTATCTTAACCCTTTAACTCTTTGAAACCTCCCTTATGAAAACCTACCGCCGAAGGATTCGTGAAAAAATCATACAAGCGTTACACACGCTCGAGTTGAGAGAAACAGATCTGGAAACGGCTTCCGACTGGCTGATCACAGCGGAAATTGCCGAGGACCCCAAGGCAGTCAGATTCTTCAAGGAATTGCTGCAATGCTGTATAGAGAACAAGGAGGAAATCGACAACTATATAGCGAAACATACCTTTAACTGGGACATGAGCAGAATAGCGATTATCGATAAAAACATCCTGCGCATGGCTCTTGCAGAACTTCTTTACTTCGAAGATATCCCGCCCAAAGTATCTATCAACGAAGCCATCGAAATCGCGAAAAAATTCAACAGTACGGACAAGAGCAGCAAGTTTGTCAATGGTATACTCGATGCCATTTTCAACGATCTCAAAAGTTCAGGTAAAATCAATAAATGCGGCCGGGGACTCATCGATAATTCAAAAAACACCAAGCTGAAGCAAGGAGAAAAATCAGCAACGAAACAGTAAACCGCGGTTTATCCTTCATGGTCGACTCTCCTACAGAAAAAAAACGAATTATCGCGATCGGCGATATTCACGGCTGTATCCATTCCCTGCAGCGTCTTATAGACAAGCTCGAGCTGCAGGAAACGGATCAACTGGTTTTCCTCGGCGATTACATCGATCGAGGTAAACATTCTAAAGAAGTCATCGACTGCCTTCTGAAGTTACGCGAACAGTATCACTGTTTCTTCCTTATGGGCAACCACGAGCGAATGTTTCTCGATTATCTCGAAACGCATGAGTCATCGCTCTGGTTGCGAAACGGTGGTATAGCCGTGCTGGAATCCTACAACAGCAAAGACGGGCTCGATCTACCTGAAAAGCATATAGCATTCATGAGATCCTGCAGGTACCACATCGAAACAGAGCATTTTTTCTTCGCTCATGGAGGCATCGACCCTGAAATGTCCATAAAAGATAACCTGCGGTACATGAAGCCTGAAGATTACTGCTGGATGAGAACTCACTTGCGCTCAAACTATCTTGAAAACAACCGGTATAACTGGGAAAAAACCGTCGTCTGCGGTCACACTCCTCTTTCCCAACCGGTCTTACTTGAAAAACTCATCGCAATAGATACGGGATGTGTTTACAAGGACAGCCCTTCGTTCGGATGGCTGAGCGCGGTTATACTGCCGGAAAGAAGGATTGTGCAAACTGAAAACATCGACTTCTGAACCGATAGCATTATGACCAAACAGGAAAAAATAGCGTTCATCAACCAGGCACTGGGAGCAAAGTACCCGTCACCCAAAAGCGAACTCAAACATTCAACACCATTTCAGCTTCTGGTCGCCACGATTCTAAGCGCACAGTCCACGGACAAACAGGTCAATATCATCACATCCGAACTCTTCAAAATCTGTCCGGATGCCGAAAGCATGAGCCGCATGGAACTCGACCAGCTCAAAACGATCATTCGGTCGATCAATTATTTCAACAACAAGGCTAAAAACATTCTTGAAGCCAGCAGGATGATCGTTGACGTACATAACGGTGAAACGCCTTCCACCCGCGAAGAACTCGAGAACCTTCCGGGCGTCGGCAGAAAAACAGCCAACGTTGTACTCAGCAACGCATTCCATCAGCCCGTAATGCCTGTCGATACACATGTACACAGGGTTTCGAACCGGATCGGACTGGTAACGACCGATAAACCGCGCGATACCGAAGATGCACTTGTTGCGGTCATTCCACCTGAACTGGTCATAGCGTTCCACCACTATCTCGTGCTGCACGGACGATATGTATGCAAAGCAAGAAAACCCTTGTGCGCCGAGTGCCCGATCACAGCAGCCTGCAGCTATCCCGACAAAACAGTCTGAGCGCTCACGACACCATTTCTTCCAGTCATCCTCGGGCAAGCGAAGCACGACCCGGGGATCCATCTCTTTCTGAAAGTCATCATGGACACCACATCACGTCCGGTATTGACCTCCCTTCTTTTGTCATCCTCGGGCAAGCGAAGCGCGACCCGGGGATCCATCCCCTTCTGAAAGTCATCATGGATGCCGGGGCATGTCTTGGAAAGGCAAATAAGCAGGAAGGACGGTTGATGGTGAAAGGGAATAACAGTATATTTTCAAATAAACCATTGATTAAAAATACTTTAAAATCGCTATGCCATGCGAGATCACACGCCCGACTTCAAGCTGCAGGAACTCTCCACACCGAACAAACAACTCATAAGTGAAACCGTTCGCCGGATTCTTGCCCGCCTGGCTGAAGACCGGCAGTTAACAGCCGATTCATTACTGGAATTCTGGGTTGAAGTTCCCGGTGTCAAGCGGCCGAGAGGCACATACCGGGGAGGCTTCCTGATGCCTGACAGCTTTATTGCAATTACAGACTATTTTCAGGCAAGCGAAGGGTCTCTTGTTCCTGCAGGATCGTTCAGTGACAGCGAAAACGCCTGGGAAGAGTTGTTCGATGAACTGTACTATCAGGTTGAAATCTTTACCTCACAGGTAGATTCATCAAAAGGAACAACACTCGAACTATGGACGGGTCATCGCAGCAGGCCTGAAGGAGAGTGGGTGTATGCTGTCGACACCAAAATAGAGTTGATTTAAGAACTGCATACAGTATGGGTGTCGCCCGGCCAAAGAGTCACCCTGATTTCACGAAGCGGCATCCATACCAAGTCACGGTCTGTTCACAGCACATCGTCACAGAGCACAGCCCGCCTCAACCCCCTGACTGAATTGCAGACAAATAAAAGATCGGCAGCCTGGATATCTTCCATAAAGAGAACCGTTTCTTTCACATCGTTCCGGGTAGCGAGAAAATATTGCCGGTAAATGCCGTTGAGAAGCCCTGAAGAAAGACGAGGAGTGTAGTACAGACCGTTTTTGGCAATGATGATGTTACTGATCGCCCCCTCGGTAACCTCTCCTCGTTCGTTGCAGAAAACAACCTCGTCAAATCCCCCGGATACCGCTTTCCTCAGCAGCTCATCGTAGAGCATGCGCTCTGTGGTTTTATGGCCTCTGAGAGGATTGTCCGAACGAATAACGGCTGACGACCTGCAGACCCTGGCCGGATCATGTGCATGCCGAAGAGCAATTTCATCGAAAGCAATATCGACGCTCCCATCATTCAACAGTTCGAGCCGGACCTTGTACCGTCCCTTTCCGACAAGCTCCTTTTCAGCAAGACGTTCGAGCTCCTCCCGACACGTGCCTCTATCGAAGGAAAAACCGAGCCCGAAAGCCGATTGCTGTAAACGAGAAAGGTGTTCCTCCAACCAGACATAGGAGCCGTTGAAAAGAATACTCTCGAAAATTCCGAAGTTCCGTTCAGGTTCCGGATCGAGAATCCTCGCTTTCAAGCGGCACTCTGCAAATTCTTCGTCCGACTTCGAATCCCAGACAATACCCCCTCCTGCCCCGTACTCTCCCACTTTGCCATGGAGCGTCAGCGTTCGAATCGCAACATTGAAGCACATCGACCTGTCGGGAAGAATGTAACCAATTGCGCCGGTATAGATTCCTCTCGGAGAACGTTCGAGCTCCTGTATCAACTGCATCGCTCTGATCTTCGGCGCACCCGTTACCGAACCACAGGGAAAAACAGCGTGGAACAGGTCATAAAGCGAGCAGTCATCGAGTAACTCTCCCCGAACAGAAGAAACCATCTGATGAAGCGTAGGATAAGTTTCTGTCACGAAAAGTTCCGGTGCGTCAACCGAACCGGATTTGCAGATTCTACCCAGGTCATTGCGCAATAGGTCTACGATCATGAGGTTTTCCGCCCTGTTTTTCTCATCCGACTGCAGCCAGCCGCGTCTCAACCGGTCCTCTTCCTCATTTCCACCTCTCATCGAGGTTCCTTTCATCGGCCTGGTTTCGATACAGCTCCCCTCACATCTGAAAAAAAGTTCCGGCGATAACGAGAGAATGTGATGGCTTCCAAGGTTAAGAAATGCAGAATACACGTCAGGCTGTCTTCCTGAAAGGTCCCGTAAAAGACCGGGAGCACTTCCTGAAAATTCAAAACGATATCTCCCGGTGAAATTAATCTGATAAACATCCCCGGCCCCAATATGTCGCTTTATGCGATCGATCTTTTCGGCATACTCTTCCTTTGTCAGATCGAAAACCGGTTCACTGTAACGGCAGTCCCCTGAAAGCATGTGTCCGGTTTCATCCTTGTTCAGCAATCGCGAAGTGTCATAAACCCCGAACCAGGCCAGAGGCAGATCACCACTGCGGGTATGGAAAGAACTGAAAGAGCCTGGCTCGAAGCCGTAACCCGCTTCATAACCGATATATCCCGCAAGACAAAACCCTTTTGCAAGACGTTCGTCGAGTTCTACGAAAAAAGAGAACATATCCTTGAAAGACCTGAGTTCCAGCCACTCTACCGGATCAGCAAACAGAAGTGAACTCCCGGCACGGTCTTTGAGAAAAGAACCGCCCAACAAAACCGTATGAGTTTTGCCGATAAGCGTTGTAGCGTTCGGGTTATCGCTCTTGAACATTCCGTGCTTCAAAACGAATCGATCTTTCAAGAACGGTTTCAAGCCAGGCTTTCATTCTTCCGGCAGCCCAGATTTCAATATCGGGGTTGTATATCGCATTCAAACCGATGGTAACACTGCTGGCCATGATGTCGGCTTCGATGGAGACGATATTCTGGCGATGACCACGGTCGAGTCCGTTCGCGATGCGTAAAATACCCGAGAGAACATCTACAACCCTTCGCTGTCTGGGTTTGAGCAGGCTGTACGCCTCATGTTTTGTCGAAGGTGGGGACTTTCTGTGATACCTGGCGACGTCGGCCATGATATTGACTTCTGAAGGTGAAAATCCGCGAAGTTCACCGTTAAGAATGATGTATTGGCTGTGCTTGTGATGTGAAGAAATGGAAATGAAGGTACCGATATTATGCAGCAATGCCGCATACTCGAGCAGTTCACGCTCATGGTTGCCCAGCTCATGCAGCGGTTGCAAACAGTCGAACATTTGCAGACACAAAGAAGCGATCTGTTCGGAATGGTGTTTATTCCAGTCACAGCGATATCCGAGCTCGATAACACTTTGACGGCGGATATTGAGTTCCAGACGCCGCTCTTCTCCACCCGACCAGCTATTCTTCAGATAGTGAACCACCATGCCTTCACGCAGGGCCGAGTCTGAAATAGCCACCTCTTTGAGTTTGAAAAGAGAAAATATCACATTCATCAGTACCAGGCCGGGAACAATCAAATCAACCCTTTTTTCATCGAGTCCGGTAAGTTTTTTTCGCTGCGAAGCATTCATCGCGAGAACCGACTTGTAGAATTTCTGAAACTCTTTTCGCGTAAACGAGCTCTGATTGAGCGTCACCTCATCGTCACGCCCCACCGCAGACCGGACCATCCTGGCAATGTTCTGTGCGGTTCCGGAAGAGGCGATTGCCCTTTTGATATTCAGCTCTCTTGATTTTTCAGCGGAAGTGAACAGCTCGGCAGCGAAGAACTGCTCGAGCAGACTGAGTTCATGGTTCGATACAGGGTCCGTTGTGATGAAACGCTCGAGCATACGGGCAACCCCGACTTTTCGACTCTCGAGAAGAAAAATCTTTTGATGATCGGCGATGATAAACTCAACCGAACCACCACCGATATCGAAAATAAGCTCCGGTTCCTCCGAGAGCTTCACAGCACGCCGGACTCCATAATAAATGAACTGGGCTTCTTCGAGACCTGATACCACTTTTATCTTGAGACCGGTCTCCTCTCGTACTCTCTGTAAAAAAACGTCCTTGTTTTTTGCTTCACGGATCGCGCTTGTGGCAAACGCAATGATGCTTTCCGGCTCAACCCCATGCTGTGATGCAAGTACCAGGAAATGCTTCAGCGTCGTGACACCCGCCTCCATCGCTTTCTCATCGAGCATTTTCGTGGAAATACTACCGCGGCCAATGCAAATCATCTCCTTGACCCGGTCGATTTCTACGATACCTTTACCTTCACTTTCCTCGACAATCACCATGTGAAAAGAGTTGGTGCCGAGGTCGATTGCCGCAACTTTTCTTTTTCGCGTAGGCATTGAGAAACAAACATGCTAACAAGTTGGAAAAATACGTAAGAGTGCCTTCTGTATACCCTGAACTATACCCTGAACGGAGTTTTCATGGCGCCCTCAAGATACGCCATTTATGGAGGACAAAAAAAGGCCCGAAAAAATTCCGGGCCTCGAGAAAAAAATATGGTTGACTTCATCGACTAAAAGTAGTAGTGTGCACCAAGAGCGACACTGATACCATTCAGATCGAGCTCGAGATCATCATCATCACCACCGTCAAAATCGGCATTGATCATGTGAAACTTGTACCCTACTTCCCAGTTGAAACCAAGCTCGGAAAACTCACTGAAGTAATGCTCGGCACCAATCAGAGGATTAATTACATAAACATCGACGTCATCTACAATGTCGTCACCATCGGACTCGAGATCTACACCGCCGAGACCGCCTTCAAGACCAACATAAAAACGGCTGTTGCTTTTTACTACTGGTGCATATATAAATTTACCAGTGAAAAGATACAGTGAACCATCAAACTCATCTACATCATCAACCTCAAGCGAAGCATCTCCATAAAAGAAGTTACCTTCGACAGCAATCTCATCACCAATCCAATAGCGTGCGCTTAGTCCTTGTAGAACATCACCGCCAAAAATGCCCTGGTAACCCAGACCGATCTTATCCGCATTCGGGGTTTCACTTGCAAAAACATTACCAGCTGAAAAAGCCAGCGCAACAAAAGCAACCAACAGCATTTTAAAATGCTTCATTTTTACTTCTCCGTTAATATTGTGTTACCGTTTAATAAAATAATGCAGCTGATGTGCCACATTACCCCATGATTATAGAAATTTCTCGACATTCAAACAAGCGCCATAACAGCGCCTTTTTTTTGCTTCATATCCTCCAAAGAGACAAAAAGGTATTTTTTACTGAAGAATATTCACATCTGATCGGATACGCTTTTCAGAGAGGAACGTTACACGGTTTTTTCAGAGAAATGTATATTGGTTACATAGAGTTGCGTATCTTTACCCCCGTACCCGCGAAACCGGGACAACCCTTTTCTGAAAACCGCTGAAAAGAACAACAGCATGCGGCAACCTGAGAGCATCGATTGTAATTTCAAATTCGAAGTTGCACGTAAGCTCATACACCTTTCTTCAGTTTCCATTGCCATCATATACTGCACTATCACAAAGGAACTGGCGCTTGTACTCCTCACCCCTCTTTTTTTGGGCTTTTTTCTGGTCGATCTCCTGAAAAACTTTGTCCCGTCACTATCCCGATGGTATCACTGTACCTTCGATCCGATGCTCCGTGAACATGAGCTTGAAAAAGAGCCCTTACAGCTCAATGGAGCGACGTACATCACACTTTCCGCTCTGTTGATGGTGCTTTTTTTCCCGAAAATCATAGCCATCACCTGTTTTTCAATGGTTGCCATTTCGGATACCATGGCCGCTCTTGTCGGCAGAAAATTCGGAAAGCATCGGATAGGGGAAAAAAGTCTCGAGGGAAGTATGGCCTTTTTCGTATCGTCACTTCTGATCGTACTCATCGTTCCGAAACTCGATCTGATCGCCGGAATTATCACTGCCTTGGCAGCAACAGTGGTAGAAGCGCTGTCACTTCGGATAAACGACTATAAGGTTGACGACAACCTTACCATACCTCTGGCAGGCGCACTCGTCTGCTACCTGTACTACCTTCTTGTTTTACCCGACGCGATGCCATTGCTCGAAACCTGCCCCTGAACCCTGTTCACTCCTATGCAGACAATAGTGACCGAATCAGTTGACGTTGCAGCAAGATGGCTCAACCGCGGAGAAGTGGTTGCTTTTCCAACAGAGACCGTCTATGGCCTCGGTGGTGACATAACCAATGAAAAAGCTCTTGAAAGCATTTTTACCGCAAAGGGCAGGCCGGGGGATAATCCGCTGATCGTGCATATCCACGCTCCCGAACAAATACAGAACATCGCATCGGAAATTCCGCCAACAGCCGAGCAATTCATTCAACATTTTTTTCCGGGCCCTCTGACACTGATACTCAAAAAGAATATCACCGTGTCGAATCTTGTTACAGGAGGGTTGTCAACCGTCGGGATCCGCTGCCCTGCACATCCTGTCGCGAGTGAATTTCTGAAACGATGCAATCATCCGGTAGCCGCTCCATCGGCAAACATTTCCGGCCGTCCGAGCTCGACCGACTGGCAAGCGGTCTACGATGACCTGAAAGGCAAAGTCCGCTGTGTCCTCAAAGGTCCGCAAAGCACTATAGGACTTGAATCAACGATTGTCGATTGCTCCGAAAACCCTCCCCGGCTGCTGAGATCCGGAGCTGTCAGCCTGGAATCCCTCAGAAAATATGTTCCCGAAACACTTCCAGCAGCTCCGGTAGAAACACACGAGCAGCCCAAAAGCCCCGGCCTGAAATATCCGCACTACTCCCCTTCGGCACAGATCGAACTTTGCGGCAGCGGCTACCCCGATTGTGCCGGAAGCACGAACAGCGCCTGGATAGGCTTGTCTTCACCACCGGAAAAAGCCTCTAAAATCGCCCTCTGCAAAACTCCAGAAGAATACGCCCAAAAACTTTTCAGCTTCTTCCGCGAATGCGACCGCGAACACATAGCAACCATCTACTGTGAAATGCCGCCGGAAAAAGGCATCGGCAGAGCAATCCGCGACCGCCTGCAACGCGCCGCGGAAAAGTGACTTTCGCTGTACGCACATGCCAGCCCACCTGCAATCGAAGTCCCTACGATAGCCGATACGGATCAAATAGTGCACCGGTGGCGGTTATGGAAATGGGGCTCCGCGTAACGAAGGAAGCAAAACGCAGATCTATAACCGACAACCATGACAAGAAAACCAGAGTCGGCTGAAACCATCAGGGACTTTGAGTGCAAATGGAGCGATAACCTCCGAGATAAGAGCAGTGCTCAGGGAGCGCTTGTCCACAATGTAAAGTGTGTTATTTAAAATGGTAGATCATCGGTACCTTCGGGAGTATTTGTTTGGTCGTAGTACACCGATTCCTCATCGGATGCCTGGGGAGCAGCCCCTCCTGCCTGCTCTACTCTCCAACCCTTCGCATCCGTGTACCACCGTCCGTTAAACGCTCTGCTTTCAAGATCGAAGGAGATTTTGACAGCGGCACCCTTGCGGAAAAGCGGATTTTCAGCCTTGTCCCCCCAGAAAGAAAAGCAGATTTTTTTCGGATACTGCTCATCCGTTTCCAGGATCACTTCCTGTTTTTTCCACTTTCCGTTCTTGCCTTCACCTGTTTTCGGCAGGAGTACCTCTATTATGGTTCCTGTGATATCCATGTGTTTGTCCCGGTTTTGTTCTTGCTGTTAAACCATGAATAAATGACAGTGACTGGAATTTCACAAGAAGTTATTTACTATCCCGGTTGTATCAGGAAGAATGCAGCAATACAATATTCGCACTTGTGCTGGAAAATAATTGTACCCCCATCCTCTTTCTTTACATAGTATCGATCCAAATAAACAGGCAGGCATTCCACGTTATTGGCATTGTGGTCACCGCATTCTCCTCTTCCGGCTGTTACACAGAATACCGAGGATATTCCCTGGATGGAGATGGAAGAGACTGTAGTTACGGCAACGAAAAACGAGCGGGTGTTTAGGGAACCCTTTCCATGTTTGATCGGGAGCTCGTCCCGTCCTACATAAGCCCTCAATTATACTGTAGGTCCATATTAATGCAATTATAAGTTCAGCCTGGTCGAGATTTCCCTCGTCAATCGATCGTTTCAATTCCACGTTGGTGCAATTATAAGATAAACAACAGGAGGGCTGCAGGATGAGTGAAAAGAGTTTCAATTCCACGTTGGTGAAATTATAAGCCAAAAACTAATAAACAAAATAATGGAATTAGAAATAGTTTCAATTCCACGTTGGCGCAATTATAAGATTCATATCTCTTCGCTGACTGCAGCGACCAACCGCCGTTTCAATTCCACGTTGGTGCAATTATAAGCGTAACACGATTTTTGCAGCCGTTCAGGTCAACAAAAGGTTTCAATTCCACGTTGGTGCAATTATAAGTCTGCTTTCTCTCTTTTGCCTCAGAAACCGTGCCTCTGTTTCAATTCCACGTTGGTGCAATTATAAGACCGATGTCTCGACCGTCCGCACAAACAGCGACTCCTCGTTTCAATTCCACGTTGGTGCAATTATAAGTCGAGATCGAATAGATAGCTCTCCGTACAGAGATATGCGTTTCAATTCCACGTTGGTGCAATTATAAGCGCTGTTCGGCCTCACCTTCAGCGAGAGACATGACGGTTTCAATTCCACGTTGGTGCAATTATAAGTGAATAACGCTCCATCGAATGCGAATGAGAATCACGGCGTTTCAATTCCACGTTGGTGCAATTATAAGCAATTTGGATCAGGCTGGTAACAAACGATAACGATCAGTTTCAATTCCACGTTGGTGCAATTATAAGATACAAAAACAATGTCAGGGATTGTAAAATCAATTATGTTTCAATTCCACGTTGGTGCAATTATAAGTTGCATTTGGTGCAGGAGGAGAGTACGATCGTGTCGAGGTTTCAATTCCACGTTGGTGCAATTATAAGAGGGCTTTGCAGGGTGTAGGGGATCAGGCGCAAGCAGCGTTTCAATTCCACGTTGGTGCAATTATAAGAAGCGTAAGCCCCCGGCTGCGGGAATGGGACGCAAAAGTTTCAATTCCACGTTGGTGCAATTATAAGAAAAGCAGGGAGGCTCTTGTCAGGTACAGCAAGGCGATGTTTCAATTCCACGTTGGTGCAATTATAAGAGTGAATACCCGATCGTATTTAGGTCGGTAAAAAGCGTTTCAATTCCACGTTGGTGCAATTATAAGCCCGACACCAAGCATTGACAAAACAAGAGTCATAAGTGTACGTTTCAATTCCACGTTGGTGCAATTATAAGTAACTGCACGCGTCAGCGTATAAGTCAGTTGCGCTTGTTTCAATTCCACGTTGGTGCAATTATAAGCATCACGCATAAAATCCATGCAGTCCACGTTATAGGTTTCAATTCCACGTTGGTGCAATTATAAGCATGAGCCTCGATCAGTGCAAGTCTACTCTCAAAGCCGTTTCAATTCCACGTTGGTGCAATTATAAGTAATCTGTATCGCGTATAATCAGCTGTTTTGCGAGTTTCAATTCCACGTTGGTGCAATTATAAGAAATTAGCAATGACATTATGTCAAAGGTATTGCTGAAGTTTCAATTCCACGTTGGTGCAATTATAAGTCAAGCAACTTTTCTTGTTTTTCCGCTGCTTTTTTTGGTTTCAATTCCACGTTGGTGCAATTATAAGACATTGCTTCCACCTTCTCACAGTTCATCAAGAGTTTGTTTCAATTCCACGTTGGTGCAATTATAAGTAAAAACCGAGCTTTTGGGGGCCATCAAAATACGGAGTTTCAATTCCACGTTGGTGCAATTATAAGGGCAATATCTTCGATTTCGTCATTATCGATAATTCCCAGTTTCAATTCCACGTTGGTGCAATTATAAGCAGAAAGTCTGGGTTGAAAGAGCAAGGGATTGAGTTAGTTTCAATTCCACGTTGGTGCAATTATAAGAAGAATTGAGAGCAACGTCGATTCTTCAGCAAATATGTTTCAATTCCACGTTGGTGCAATTATAAGGAAGCTCAAAGATGTTGACACGGATACAGAATTAGAAAGTTTCAATTCCACGTTGGTGCAATTATAAGTGGAGCGCATGCCGGATCGTTTTTTATTCGTGCACCGAGTTTCAATTCCACGTTGGTGCAATTATAAGGTTGCACTGGCGTTTGAGTTCGATCAGATGGTTTTCAGTTTCAATTCCACGTTGGTGCAATTATAAGCCGTCATATATTCGGCTGAAGAATGGCGATTTTATTGAGTCTCATCTCGTTAAATCGCCTAATTTTGTCGTCAGGCTGCAATAGCCGGAAAAACCCGGAACCTCGACGACATTTTTAATTTATTATTTTCAGGGAAGATAGAAAACCAAGGCTGGTTTTTTCAGGAGCATTTCTGATTTCAAATAGGCATATCGAGACTGCCTGACGACATACTGATCAACGCATATATATGCTAAGCCCAACAAAATTCATAATATGCGCACATTTTGCAGAATTTCTTGTTAATCCTCTCAGGGACGTTTACCCGATTAATAATAGCTGTCATATCGTCGAAAATTTCTTGAATTTTGTGTTCGTCATCTTTCGACAACTCGATATCAAGGGTTTTCTTGAGTTTTGGATAATCAAGTCGGCCGGTAACTGAAGTAACTCCAGAACTCTTCAGGTAAAATAAATAATATTTCAGTTGCCAGATATGGGCATCCTCCATCTTGTCGGATTTTTTCACCTCATGCACCACTTTGTGCCGCTTGTCATAGAAATCAAGTACTGCTCCATCGCTTAACTGAATTTCATGCCGTTCCTCAGGATACGTGGTCTCACTGATAAACTTGCCTTCTTCCACAGCACTGAAATCGCTTTCAAATTGTAGTTGCCGATCAAAAAGCCACAGCTTTCGATGACAAATAAAATAGTAACTGATTTTTGTCCCGTTGACCTTTGGATAGAGCATATCGTATCAAAGAAAATTGGAAGCCGGCCTTTTTTCCGTACCTATGATTTCTTTGTTCATATACTTGCCGTTCAACTCAAAAAAAATGATAGAGTCTGCTTCTTCATTGCAGAACCTCCCTGCCTCATATTTCAGTTTCTGATATGACGCAGGAGTCATCTCACCTTCAAAAACGGAGTTCTGGATATGATGCATATATTTGCGAAAGATCTTCAGCATTTTACCGACCCTTTTTTCCCCGACATCATAAACCGCTATGTAGTACATCTTTGCTAAGAATTATGATTTTTGATTATGGATTATCATTTTTCTTGAGGGAATCAGCAGTTGTCCTACCACCAGCTTCGGAATGCACGGTAAGATTCTTCACCGATAAGGTGTTTAATAAGTTTGTAGCACTCCAAACGAATGAGCCTACGGTACGAAACATTCCTTCCAAGTCCCCTATGTTTTATGGTTGTACGCATCCTCTCCTCAAATTCTTTGGCCACAATTTTTCGTCCTGCATCGTTCAAGTGACAGAAATTCAACGCAGTTGTAAAATGTTTGGCCTTAATCTCCCTGGTGTTGACCAGCTTGAAAATCATTCGGTCAATAAACATTGGTTTGAAGATTTCAGCCAAATCAAGGGCGAGCGAAAACCGGCGTTCCGAAGGCTCGTGAAGAAAGGATACTGTGGGATTGAGTTGTGTCCGGTAAATTTCCGTGAGGCAAGCTGAATACATCAAGCTATTGCCGAACGATACGAGCGCGTTGACTGCATTATCCGGCGGACGCTTGACCCGTTCCGAAAATGAAAATGCTGGATCAGCCGAGCGAAGCAGATGCTGCCATACCTGATAGTACACCTTACGAATATTCCCCTCGATACCCATCAGTTCGGGAACATCCGAAACCTTCACGATACCGGCCAAAAGTGATTCGATTTGTGTTATGGTATGAAAAAGTAATTCAAGGCTCTCAGGCCCCAGAGCACCCTGCCGTGAATCTGCTGTGTAGTATTTCAGGTTCCGCACTATGTTCCCTGCCGCTGCTCCTATAAACTCACGGGCAAGCTCCATCCGTTTTTTCTTTGCACTGTAGTGCTTGACCTGATGCACGATTACATATCCTGACAACAAATGCTCACGTGGATAGTACGAACCGGAATAAAACCCGTAATAATTGAACAGATGCATTGGGATACGGTTCCTTGTCAGGAAGTTCAGGAACTTCGAATTGAAATTCACCTCCCCGAAAACGAAAAACGAATCGATGTTATTTACAGGAATCACTCTCCTCCCGCCAGTATTGAGCAGCGTATCATCAAACGGGTTGAGCCCATAGATCTCCTGTTCATCTGGCTCAAGGTAGAGCGAAGGATCTGATTCAACCGTCACTTCTTCCTGCGTTGCATACGGCACAAAACAGATGGTGTTCTCCTTCCGCTGGAGAACACCGTTCGAAAAGATATAAAACGG
>JADMLA020000034.1 GCA_015482705.2 Prosthecochloris sp.
AAACGCTCTGACCTGTTCCCTGCATTCTTCGGTTTGCCCTTTCCCTGCATGGACGAGCGCCCATCCCGGCCATTCCGGATGGTAGTTTTTCGCTATGCCGGCAAAGGTGTCTCCACCTGCATCACCGCTAACGTTGTGTAGCGTAAACCCTCCTTCGTCTCCGATTGTCTCGAGATAGGCTTTTACAAAATCAGCCATTATTGTTCTCCAGTTCAATTTCGATTATCATTGTCTTATCCGCGTTCTCTATCTCGACACGATGTGCCTCGGCATTTTTCAAACGCTCATCTGCAGCAAGTGTTTTTTCCCGCTGCCGCAACATCAACCCTGTCCGAATGCTCACATAAATACCCGCTATTGCAGCTGTAATCGTTACCGCATTCGATATGTACCCCGGTACTAACTCAAGCGCTCCCGCAACCCAGCCCCCTATCGTTGTACTCACCGCTGCACCGCTGGCTATCAGTCCAGTTAAAACATTGTGCGCGAAAATCGGCATTTGATTATGAGGGCTCATCTTCAGTCATTTAACTGTTGCAGATAACCTTTCGACAGACACACGATAGTTCACCAAATCTTTCTCGATACAAATGTAATTCCTCCTTGTATTGCTCGCGGCTATTGCGGTTGTACCGCTGCCGCTTGCATTATCCAATACTACATCTCCTTCATCGGTATATGTTTTGATGAGGTACTCAAACAACGCAACCGGCTTCTGCGTGCTGTGATAGATCTTCTCTGTCGTATTTGCGAAATCAATAACATCCTTCGGATACCTCACGCCTGGGTTGACAGTTTGTGACCGCTTCAGCTCACGGTACACACCCGGCTTAGACTTCGCTGACCGTTTTGACACGTATGGCTTACCTTCCGAAAACTGCGGGTTGTACTTTGTTCTCCCCCTCGCGAAGACAAGAATGTCTTCGTGAATGCGAAGCGGCATTTTCTTTGCATTGAGAAACCCGACCGCTCTTGTTTTTCGCCACACCCACTTATACCTATACCACTTGCGTTTGCTGTTGATCAGCTCATTCGCAAAGGGCTGTGTCGCCGTCAATACGACTGCCCCTCCCGGCTTCAGAATGCGTTCATATTCTTTCCATAGCTGATCGAGATTCAGTTTCACGTCCCAGACACATGCGGTTATCCCATAAGGCAAATCACATAACACCATATCAACACTTTTGTCCGGAAAAGATGGCAATATGTCAAAGCAATCTCCCGGAATAATCTCATTTACCATCATCACGTTATAGGTCCACTCTCCTCTTCCTGTTGTTGCACCAGCTTCAGCCCCAGCCTCCGCATAGCGACGGCCACAGGCTGCTTGGTTACATCTGCTGCTACAAACATCGCTTCGATGTCGGCAACGGTGCAGGGCATGGCTTCGCCTTCGTCGAGGTGGGCGCTGATACGGTCGTATACCTGCTGTGCATCGCCTGGTATGCTTTCCTGCAGCGTCCAGTCACCGGTTTCGTCGTCCTGCTGCCAGTGCTGCAGGGGGAAGTAAGATGCCATCCCAGGCAGTGGTAACATGCCTTCAGAGACGTAATGAGTTGCCAGTTCACTGCCATCGGGTGACAGCCCGGTTCCAAACATTCCTTTTCCGTTCGGCATCAAATTTGCCAGCGTCCTCCCGACAGTGTCATGCGGGCATGGAATTATTATGCAACGTTGATCATGCATAGATTTTCGCTTTTCTGTTGAGTTCACGTTCTATTGTCGTGATGATGGTGTCCGCGGGATTGTCGAAGACAAGCAGGATGCCGTAGAGGCGGCCTTTGTAGAACATCGACGTTCCCGCTCTCGAACCTATGTAGAGGTTATAGTTACCGTAATTACCATCAACTCCTTGATCGTCAGTACCCAAAGCTTCCTGTACCCCATCTACACGCACGAGACATATATTTCCAGATATACTACTGATACCTGTTACAACATTAGAGGTTGGTGCCGCATACTTACTTAAAATAGGACCGGAATTTTCGCCAATCGTCCCTTTACTTGCCATTCTGTATGATCTATTAACCGAAGATGACGGCGCTGCTAATTGAAAAACATAATCGTTAGTGATATAGTTATTACTCAACTCAATCAACGCTGTATTAGATTCATCACTTTCTTTCCTTATCGCTGCACTCACAAACACTTCATCGACTTCCGGTTGCATGCCGGTGACTTTCAGGTACTGATTCGTACCGTTGAAGGCGAGGTACAGCGGGAAGTTCTGCCAATCGTAATCAGCGGGATTTGCGTCGACGTCACCTACTCGCTGGTATTCCGGCAGGTCAACGCCGTCGTTGGTGTAGCGGAGGTCGGCTTTTGTCACGGTGACCTGAGTTGCGGTGTCGTTACTAAGCCGCACTAATTGTAACTGATAGCCCGTTTGGTTTTCGTATTGCATCGTGTGCTCGACATCATAACGTGTTGGCGTTGATGTTAAATCGATTTTACGATCAGTAAATTCCAATGGCCCATCTGCGTAATTTCTTGCCAAGCGTAAAGTAATGCTACCCGTACCTGACAAAACCATACTCAATTTTGCAGTTGTCCCAACTGGCGCAGGAGTATACCAATAGTAACTTAATCTCGAATTTACATCAGGCAAATTAAGTACATTGGTTCCCGTTACTGTAGCGTTACTATATTTACCCCAAGTATTCGCACTTATATCCTCCGTATTTTTAAACCCGTTCACCCTTGCGCTCAATACCGGACTATTGATGTCAGCAGGCTGGTAAGGGTGGTAGCCATACGTTTCACGCAGTGAGATGTTGTCAACGGTTATCGAGCCCGATGCTTGCTGTGATGATAAAAACACATATAAACCACCTGAGGTATCGCCTACTCGTTTAACCAGTGCACGGTGCGTCCCCACGGCGCTTGGTAATTGTGTGCTTCTCAAGAGACGGAAGTCCGAATCATTGTGAACAGCTATTATATTGCCTGTGCTGGGCTGTAATGTATTTTCTACAACGTCATACTGCAGCCAGTACAGGGATCCAACCGGTGCACTGTTACTTTGTATCTCCTGCTTAAATAAAGCCCTCGATACTCCTGTCGCTTCGACGGTTACCCTTCCGCTTTCCACCGTTCCCGCCGTGCTCCATCCCGTAGCCCCGTCGCTAAAGTCCCCGTTCGTCACGAGCTCCGGACCGAGGCGTTGGCGCTGGCTGCCGTCGAGCATCAGGCCGACTGGCTGTTCAACACCGGTCACCGGCGTCGTGCCGTTCGCGTCCTGGTAGAGCCGGCCTTCGTCGTACATGCTGTCGAGGCTCATGCACTCGACACCCGTGCGGCCACGGAACACCGCGTCCCACAGCTGTTCGGAGGTCCACTCGTTGCTGTAGCCCAGGCGCTCGAGGGCGGCAGAGGTAGAGTTTATCAGCTGCTCAACCTGGTTTAGTATCCGTCTTTTTTCCCAGCCCATGTTAGTAAACGTTTAAGATTGCTGATACAGTTGCTGCAGAACCGCCAGCCGTAGCGTATATCCAGATTTTAGAGGCGGGAGCGATCGAGGGCCAGAAAAACCTTTTCCCTCCGCCGGGATGTTCCGCCAGCTTGCCATCGCTGCCGTCATCGACAATACCAGGAGTATCGTCCTGGCCACTTGCCTTATACGTGAGAGTGATGGGATTATCGCTCACGACCTCAAGGCCGAAACTCCCGCTCGCACCAAGATTTTTGATGTTAACCTCGATGCCCTGTGAAGTTGTTGCTGCGGGAACGAGAAGATCGTCGAAAATGACTTTTTCAACCATAATTACCCCATCTTTAAAGTTTCTTGTTATTTGATTATCCTCATCGTACTTATAAACCCACCCCCGCGCCACAAGAACCTCGGCAACCCATGTCAACGTCAAACGCACGTCTCCTCTTGGGCTTACGATCCATGTATAATCTTCTGCCATAGCGTGTTAGCGCTTTATCATTAAGAAGTTTCTGCTTTCACTCTCAAATCATGCCCACCCTTTGCAACAACCGCTCGCAGCCTCCGTGCATCTTCAGTACTGATCAGCTTAACCTGTAAAGGATCAAGTCTGCCTCCAACGTTTTTGTGCATAACGCGGGGATTCCCTGCCGTATCGTAACCGACAACCTCCCATTCTGAACCGATTCCGTAGTCAGCTCCATAACCGTCAGGATCCATGAAATCCGCTGTCCACGTCTCGCGAGTTCCCCTGTCCGGCATATCGGCATCCTCAACAAGCTTATACGGCACACCCGCCGGAACGTTTTTGTTGGCGATAACAACAGGATTTTTACCGGTTGCTGGGGTAATGACCGCAATGCCTTTGTCTGTCGGGTATATGATTTTCATTGTCCGATTATCTGAATATTGCCAAGAAAACATGGTCAGGGTTGATGGCTACATTATGGCTGCCCCCATCGCTCTTTCCCGTAAAAACGGTTACTGATGCAGCCAGGACACCACTCTCATCGATGACTATCTTCTGGTTACGATCATTGCGAGACACACCAGGGCAAACGCAATAGTTCGCGTCAGGCATGGCCGTTTCAAAATGTGCCGTATAATCTCCGGTATCATTGTCCGTAATGCTGTCAACATTGCCCGATCCGCGAATAGATACCGTGCCGACTCCATTAAAACTAACCCACGCCCTGGCGCTGAAAGAAGGAGCAGAGCCGCTTGCCGTGTTCAGTTCTGCCGGCTCATGATCATCGACATACTCCTTGGTGGCGGCATCCCGATTGGCTGCGGGAGGCACAAGCCCTGTAATCTCGACAGCGTCCGGTTTGAACAGTGCAACGGTTTCGCTGTCGGTACTATTGCGGATCAACAGGGGGTAGTTGTCGTTATTCGGGATAACCTTCAAGCCGGCCCCGGACGTGAAGATGATCTTCGTACCGTCCGAAAACTTAATGCCCTTCCCGTCCGCCGATAGAGTGATGTCCGTATCAGACACCGCATTTTGCAGATACTTTGTCGGGTAATGAACCCACCTGCCTGGCGTACCAAGGCTTTGCCCGAACGGGATAATGACATTCACGCCATCCGCGGTCACAGTCGATGACGAGTCGAATTTGTAGCACATCATTATGCCGGAAACAAAGGCCCAGCATACGGAGCCGCCGACCTTCATTCCGGCGACGTTCCGGTCAACACAGTTGATCGATCCGCCCGTCAACGCTGTTTTAATATTCAGGTTTGCCATTTATGTCCGCTCCTTGAAATTCAGTGATACAATTTTGTGCTCTCTGCCGTGCATAACTGCAATAGGCTCACTATCGAGGCCTATAAACATATTTTTCTCAAACCCCTGTTCAGACAACACCCATACCATGGGAGTTTTCCCGAAAGGTAGCCAGAGCTTTTCCATAAAATCATAGTAATGGTCGAACCCTTTAGGGTCTTTGGCCTGCAGTCCGGAATACATAACCATGTATCCGGAAGGCTTACGCAACACCCTTGCCGACTGATAGTAAAAGCTTCCGTCGTTCAGTTCGACTTCCGTCGCGTGGTCATCGGAAGAACACTTGAAAGAATCGTGCTCGAAATCCCTGAAATAGAGGGTTTCCCCGCCTTTCAAAAGACCAACGCTGACGTATTCATCATTGGCAGCGGTCAACGTGATGTCGATCGTCCGCGACATACTGGTCGGATCGAACTCGGCAAAAAGAATACCGTCCTGGCCGGACCAGTTGTCATAGGTTTGCCTCCACGCCTCCTGAACGCCCTCTTCGTCAACCCAGGCAACCGTACTGCCGTCATAGCCTTCTCCGGCAGTAATAGTAAAACCGGACTCGTCTTCCCCCCATTCGTAAGTGGCCGGAACAATAACCTCCAGGGTGACAGAGGTCGCGTTGGTCTTGATGATTGCAAAAGCAGACGCCAGGCCCGGTTCCTCGACTCGCAAAACACAGGAGTTCCCCCCTACGGTCCGAAACGGTTTCCTCGGATGATCGTTTTGGAGATTAGAAAGTGGGTAACCGGGATCCGCCACACCACTTTGCAAACTGACCGCACCCACCGTATCATTGTAAATAACCCTGCTCATAGTGTCAGCGCCGCCTCCCCGACAACCGTTACCTTATCGGCAGCGGCCCCGAATTCATACTGTACCGATCGCATAACCATTTCACCGTTTACCTGTTCGACCTGACGATCATCGATCCACGTAAGATGCCGGCCACAGACAAACTCACCGTGCAACTCCATCGCCCCGATGCCGACCTGCGGCAACCCGTGATACTCGGCAGCCTTTTGCAAATACCTGTTATCCGTCGAAAAAAATGACTGACCCGCATTCAGCTCCTGACCGAAAAGAGTGTTCCCAACGATATACTTTTTCGAAGCGCTGTCGTACACGCTGTTGAGCGGCGGATTGTAGGAATATTTGGGCGTCCGGAGAAAATCAAACCTGCCAAAGCTATACGCAGAACCATATTCAGAATCCGCATCCAACAGGTAAAGCGTCCCACCATCGATGTAGAAAAAATGCCCAAAATACGCGGCCACCAGATCGGCCACATCGAGCAGCAAAGAATCACCACTCACTGAACCGGCTATTGCAGGATCGGGACTCACTGCCAAAGAACTGTCAAGCGTCAAACCCATCTTGGCGCACAGCTTTGTAAAGAACCCACCGATCAAGGTATTTGTATTTCCCCAGGTAGCGAGCGACGTCCCCCCGGCGATAACGAACTGAACGTCCGGCTCCCAAGAACTGCCGCCATCGAAAGACACACGCAAATACTTGTCGCTGTCTTGATAAGAATTGTGCCATGACGACCCGTTCACGCTGTACTGCACGGTAAGCGTCTTGCCGTCTCCCGGAATCGGCAGATAAGGATCGGAATACATTTCGTATTCGGCTCCGAACTCGTCGAACTCCTGCAACATCAAGACCCCCGAACACAGAGCCGAAGCACTTGTTTCATCACTGCCGGTAACCTGCATCTCAGCCTGCAGCTGCCTCAGAGGCGGATACGTCCCTATCAAACGGAACAATTCGGGAGTAAAGACAAGAGTAGGAGCGGACACCCGCAAATAACCGCCGTGCAGCTGATTGCTCCGGACGGTCACAGGATCGATGCGTTCAACAACGCCGTGCCATTGATGCTCGAGCGCCTCGGTCCTTGTCGAGCATCGCACCTTTTCCCCATTGTATGGTATAGTGAGTAACAGCATACGCTTAAAACTCCTGCCGCAACGTTCTGCTCAATCCTGCGGCGATACGCTTTTCAGCCTTTACCCGATTTTTCTCCAGAAAGGCCCTGAACTGCTGCCCGTCGATGGTTAAAGTCACCGATTGCCGTTCATTGCGTAACGCTCGAAGCTCCGCGACCACGTGCGACATATCCGCCGCAGTCGGCACAAACGGCGTAATATACCCGTCAGACCGGGGTATGAACAGTTCTGGCCGACGTTCCCCGACAATGTAAGACTGCCCGGCCGACACCGGCCCTCCTTTTTCCCGAAACTCGATGGTAGCAGGTGTTTCGGCGTTATAGGAAGACCCGGCATACGAAGACGCCTCCATCACACCCGCTGCATCGAACGCGCCGTACAGCGCACTTACCGCCGGGGCGACCGATGCCGCTACATCCTGCGCCTGTAAAACCAGATCAGCCATTTCTTTTGCGGTAAGCCCGCCTGACAACGCGCCGGCGACCAGCTCATTCAAAATAGGCTGCATCATCGGCATGACAGCCTCGTTAACCGCCTGGCTGATCGCCATTTGCTTGATGCTTTCGACAATCTGTTCCTCGAGCGACTCGGCGATCAACCGCCCGGCATGGTCAGCATCCTCGGCGGTCTCGATGGCAGACGCAAACATCGAAGCCGTGCTATCAGCGGTAATGCCGAGAAGAGTTGCAGCCGTCTCAGCCCACTGTGCATCCAATACATCTGCATACCCTTCGACCTGTTTTGCCAGGTACTCGTACTTGATCGACAGCCTTTCAAGAGATGATTCGAGCGACGTCTTTGTCACAGCGTCCATAGCCATACCAATCTCGTCCATCGAAGAGATGAACTCAGTCAATTCGGGCAACTCTTCCTGCGACCTGTCTTTTAGCAAACGGCCGTAGGTACTGTCATGCCCGGGATACCCCGGATCATGGAGATTGGCGACACCTGCATACGTATAGTCTGCTTTCGACAGAAGCTCGGCAGAAAATGTACCCCCGGACAGAGCGGACTGCACAATGCTATCGTACACCTGCATTCTCGCCTGTTCTCTTTGTTGCCGTGCCTGCTCTCTTTCGTCATCGCCGCCGAATAGAGACCCTGCGAGCCCGATCACGCCGCCGATCACAGCGCCGATAGGATTACCACCCGCAATCTCCATACCAGCCAACGCCATACCGGCAGTACTCGAAAGAGCATCGCCAACATCTCCCCCAATAGTTTGTCCCGTCCCTATCAGCAGATTGCCGATTGCCCTCACTCTTGCGTTTGTCGGATCGGCCCCGGGAATCTCATCAAGTTTTGAAGCAAGCGTCAGCTGCTCGATGGCCGTTGCGAAGTTACCCGCACCTTGCAGATCGTAGCCCATCACATCGAGCGAATCCCCGATCATATAGAGCGCTTCGATCTGCTTATCTGCTTTATACAGCCCTTCCTCAACCGATTCCCGGTTAGCTTCGGTGCCGAAAAAAGAACTGCCGAAAACCTCATACTGCTGTGTCCCGAAAAGATCCGGCCTGTTCTTGATCATCGAATCAATGTCCGCCTGAAACGTACCGTCCATCGACGCCTTGAAATAATCCAGCTTGAACGCTGCATCATCCAACCCACCGATGAACTCATCGAACGAAATCTTTCCTTTACCGTAGAGCAGCGTCAGATTGTCAACCGCAAGCTTTTCCGCATCCTTGGCACTCGTCAATCCCTCGATCGCCTCATACTCTTTCCTGTACCACTGTTCTGCACTTTCCAACGCCTTGGCTACTTCGCGCTGCCTCTTTTCCGCATCGCCCGTAACCGACCCAAGATCATTTACTTTCCCTGCGGTATTGCCCGAAGCCTTGCTAAGTTTTTTCTGCTCCTCCGCCACTTTGGCAGACGCTTCTGCTGCTTCTTCAAAAGATGTTCTGAAGCGTGTCATAATCTGTTTCGAGGAAAGCCCCATCATCTCTTTAATCGCACTATCACCTCTAAACGGCGATTTGAATTTCGATTCGCTTTCCCTGTACTCCAGCCAATTAATTTCTCGATCCCACTCCTCATCTGTCATGGGTTTCAGCCCCTGCTGTTTTCTTGCCCAGTTCTCCTTCATCCTATCACCCTTATCGGAATCGACAAACGTATCCAAAGACGCAATGAAACCTCCTATAGCAGCACCCTTCTTACCGAACACCAGCGCTCCGATAATCCCGTACTCGATGACGTCCGGGTTTTCCAGGGCAAAATCAATCAACGGCTTAACCTTGTCGTAGACCCCCTCAGCAGATTTGGCAATTGCATCGATATAGCCTGGAGCATTCTTGACAACATCGCTGCCCATCTTTGCAAGATGTTCCGCGAAATCACCAATATCATCCTTGTGATCGACGATATATTTGGTAAGCTCATCGACGGCAGGATTAAGGGTATCGAGCACACGGTCGAACGCGCCGGACTCCATGACGGCAAACCCGATCTGCTCCTTCATGTCGCCATATCGATTAGACAGCTGGTCGATTTTGCCTGAATAGGTATCGGCGGCTCCTGCCGCTGAGCCTCCCATCTGTCCGGCAATTTCATCAAGGATCATTTTCTGCGCTTCGGCAATCCGGTTTGTTGCGACCATCTTCTTCATCATCTTCTTCTGGGCCTCAGTAAACTGGATACCTGCCCTGCTCATCGCCGATGCACCAAGAACAGGGTCGTTGAGCGCTTTACCGAGCTGGATCGCTGCGCTTTTAAGGTCGGTCTGCATAACAGTCGCCATATCAAGAACGGCCATGGACGCCCCGCTGAAAACATCGTCAGAAACGTTCTTGAACGTCAAAAGGATCGACTGCATTTCAAGTATGGCTTCATCGCCAAACGCTGTCTGGTTCTGTAGCGAAGAAGCCATCGCCTTGATCTCCTCGGCTGCATACCCTGCCGCACCCCCGGTCGCGCGAATGACGTCGGCAACCTTCTTTTCAGCGTCCTGCTGTGTCTGTGCAAGCTTGATGGAGTCGGTAACAAAATCATTGAATTTACGGATACCCTGAACCGCGAAAGCCCCCACAGCGATACCCCCGAGAGCTTTCAGGCTACCGCCCAGTATGCCGACGTTTTTATCGACGTTCTTAATGGAAGTCGCAAACTGCTTGACCGCCTTGTCGGCAGCATTCTCGGCGACAATCCTCATTTTTATGTCTTCAGCGGTAACGGCCATGATTTCGTTTCTGTTCTTCCCGTTCTTCAAATTCTATCCTGTACAGCGCAATCCAGTGAGCGAACTCGTCGTAGCTTATCTCCCGCATCGCGCGGGCCACCGGCATACCGAGCTCACGGGCAAGACCGAACCAGTTCCTCAGTTCTGGTTCGGATCTGAGTTTCCCTCCGCATCCTCAACGGAAATACGTTCCTGCATTTTCGACGCGAGCTCCGTGAGGTCCGGCTGGAAAGGAAGTTTCCGGAGCGCCTCAGCGTCTGCGTTCTTGAACAGGCGCTTTCCGTTCTCGTCCAGCGCCTTCAGCACGACAAGGTTCACCATGAAAAACACGGCAGGATCATCGTCGTGAGTCATTTTCTTGACGACTGCAGTCTCATGCGGCGTCGTCGGTTTGAAATAGACCCGGCGCCCGAACCCGGCCACATAATGGGATTTGAGGGGAACAAGCGACGCCTTCTCTTTCAATTCATCGATAAAAGCCATGGTTTTCTCATTTAGGCAACGACCCCTTCGGTCGGCCTGGTTGTAAATTCAAGAATGTATTTCCCTTCTTTCACCTGGTTGCGGCCCTGGCCTCCCGACGTGGGCGTCTGGGTCACATACGCCGTGCCCGTCTGGCTCTCATTGCCGGAGGTATGCCCTTCAGGGTAATACCCGGCCGTGACGGTGGAAGCGTTTTCATACGCGGTGTTGAGAGCCAGCTGGCCGTTCGTGTCGGTCTTGTCGATCTCGACGTCGATCTCGAGCCGCCACAGCTCCTCGGCCGTACCAAGGTCTATCGCCTGGGGTTCCGCACCGAGCGGGTGCGAAACGATCGTTTGACGTTGCGGCGGAATGAGGGCTGCGTCGACGATTCCGGCAATCTCGTTCGACCCGACATAGACCTCAGCGGTATTGGTTGATGTTGCCATTGTTTACCTTCTCCGGTTTAGCAGTTTCAGTTTTCTTCTGTTCATCTTTTAATTTCCATCCCTTCCGGAGCAACGAATCCGCCACCCAGTCGAGGGTTTTTTGTTCACCGTACATCGGATGCGTGATCACCACGTACTTGTCAGAGTGCTGTTTCGGCATCGCCGTCCTCCGTTTTATAAGTTGCTTCGTAAACCATCCTCAGGATCCCGTGACTCACCGCCGCATTGCCGAAATACTTGCTCTCGGCCGTCGCATAGGCGAGATTCGTCACCAAACCGCCGAAGAACCGGCGATTCTCGAAGTCGCCGTACAGCGCGTCCTCAACTTCAACCTGGATCCTGTCAGCAGTATCGTCGTACTCAACCCCGGCGACATACGCATCGATGACGATGTCCACCGCCTTCTCGGTCGCCTGCAGCGTACCGCCGACCGACCGCTCCCTGCCGCAATACACGCAGATCCCCGGCATGGAACCGGCAGTCACCGGATGAACCCTCGAACGGTAGACCCGGTCGCCAGTCGTCGGGAGGCCGAAGAGAATGCCCGTACCGTCACGTTTGGCCAACCGGTCGCGTATCTGCGTTCTCACGTGCGCCATTATGGAGCCTCCTCGAGCGAGAGTACCGTGACACCCGTTCCGTCCGGCCTGACGTTGGTGATGACGTACTCGCCGGCGTGTTCACCGTCCTCGATCGTCAGCGCGTCGCCCTGTACAGCCGCGGCGACATCCTCGGTCCGGCAATGCGCGACCGGTTGGGACGACGAGATATCGACCTCTTCCCCCGGCACGGCATAGTAATCATCCTCGACGATCGCACTGATCGTCTCCCCTTTGAACGTCGCCAACACCGCGAAACCGTAATCGGTATCGAAAAACAGGCCGATGTCCTCGTTAAAAGCCATTATCGTTCCGTCATTTTCGTTAGCAGACCGGCTTCGGGGTTGTCAACCTTCTGCCCCTTGCCTCCTGTCCGGCCACTCTTGCTTTCGACAACCGGTTCGGCTTTCTTCATGCCGATCAGGAGTTTCGCGTCCATGGCTGTCACTATGATAATTGCTCCCGCTTTAACGCTTTTGCCCCCGGCAATGCAGTCTTTCTGAATCCTGATTTTCATGGTTTTTTGTTTATGGACAGAAACCTTGCCGAACAAGGCGCTGCCGGTTTTCGTGGTTAGCATCACGCTCTCATTTACGGATTCTCGGAAACACAGAAGCTCTCCGGATGGCGCAGCGCGACATCGCAATCCTGCAGGATGACGATCCTCAGCGTACCGTCCTGCGCCGAACTGTACGGATCGGCAATCACGTCCAGCCCCGACCAGAACCCGATCAACAGATCCGCCCAGTTGCCGAGAATCATTCGTTTCACCGAGTTATAGACCGCGTTCGTTGAAGGGTAGCGCGGATAGCCGATCAGGCCGCTTTCACCCGGAGCGATAATCTTCGAGGCGTCGCCGCTCTCGATGCTGGTCTTCTTGCAGACGCCGACGAGCGTCGGATGCAGGATCCATGCAAGATCAGCGCCGTCAACGAGGGCGTTGTCCTCGGCGACAGCCGTCTCCATGTCGATAACGTTGGCGTAGATCGGGGCATGCGCGCCGAGAAGCGTCACGGAATTGACGCCGGTCTGATTGATCACGCCCGTCGGTTCATTGCTCGATCCCGTGCCGGAAAGAGCGCCCCGGTCGATACCGATAGCCATACCGCGAGCCATGTCACGGCGAACGAGCATCTCGACATCGCCCGAAGCCTGCAGCCGCATCTGCCGGCTAATCTTGACGTGCATGCCGTAGGTCTTGTCGGAGAGCGTCACCGAATCGTAGCTCGGGGTTTTTTCCGGAGTATCGCCCGATTCACCGACCCAGCCGCCGATCATCTCTTCATCACGGCGGGGAATCGAGACGCTGCCGCTCAGATCCCGGAGCACCGTAGCACCGGCCTGAATAACCCGGCTCTGCGCGTCGAGATAATCGATGAAGCTGCCGGCAAGCACACTGGTCTGCTTGAACACGCCGCCATCGCCGGCCACGGTCAGCTCACGCCGGTTCCTGAAAGGATTGAACGCACCGCGCAGGACGTCGACAGGCACCAAAACCCCCTGCGGAGCCTTGTTCGATCTCGCAGCCGCAGCGTCTGAAACTTCCAGTTCATAAGCGGCCTTCTCTCTGGCATCCCTGCTGTTCGGGTTTGCGAGCAGGTTGACGAGGTTCATGAACCGGAACCTGTTGATCTCCTTCTCCGACAAGCCGATAGAGAGATCGACTGTAGCGTCCTCGATCGCTCGCTTTTCGGCTTCGTCCTGCGCTTTCTTCAGCTCCGGCAAATACCGTTCCTTGAACTCGTCAAACGACAAATTGTCGGCAATAGCGTCCGAGGCGATACGCCGTCCACCGGTGAAAATATCACTGTTCAGGTCGGCCACGAGGCTGATCCTCGTGTGGTCGCTTTCCATCTTGACTTCGACAGTCTGCGCTGGTGCGGGAGTCTGTTCCCCGCGTTCACCAGCTCTGTTGTTTTTTTCGGGTTCCATCTCCCGTTCCTCCTTCTCGTTATGATTGAAAAACTGTTTACTGCGATAGACTACGGTGTCGAACTCCGCGTTCTCTGCCCGCTGGCGGAACCCGACGCCTTCATCCGCCGGGATACTCACGCTCGATACCTCATAGGGACGCCATTTGGTAACGTGATAAACGCCTGGGGAGTCCCGTTTCGGCGGTTCGGCCTCGATCACCTCCTCGATGACGTAGCCGACGCTGACGTTCTTGCGGATCCCGTCGTCGATATCGGCCTGCAGATCCTGTCCATCCCTTGACCGGCTGAACTTCAGGCCCGTCACTTTCAGTACGCGCCGTTCATCATCGAGCGCAACCGCTTCGATCACACCCGCCTGCAGGCCCCAGTCATGATCCTTGAGGAACGGAGCCCTGCCGGAGCCGATGAACGACAAATCAACGTTATCTTTCCCGTGCAGAAGCACCTCTGTGCCCTGGACATAACGCTCCTGCTCTTCCACCCACATCCAGCGACCTTCGACCGGAGCTTCGGACGAGAAATCAAATTCGTACACTTTTGCGCCGTCCTCGCCGGCTACTCTAACCGTCACCTCGGCCTGCCGGTAGTGAATGCCGGTTTTTACACGGACCTGTTCGTAATTATCAGTACTGATACTCTTTGGCATGGCCGTTGAGTTTATGTTTCGATTCACGTTCTTCAATTGCAGATTCAAGCACCTCTATTCTTCGCAGCAAACTCAAAAGAGCGCTGCGGTCACTGTTACCACTTCCAGACTTTCCGTCGCCGAAGATGGCGCTCATATCGATACCCGCGTTCTCGGCGTACTCCCGTTCCTTCTTGAGCGAATCGATCACCTCTTCGAATTCGACGCCCCGCTCAGCTGCAATCTCGGACAGGCTCTTTGCGCGCAGTCCGACCGTTTCCCGGTTGCCGACCGCCTCTTTCTGCGGATCGACCCACGCCCAGGACCGCGCCACCCAGCTCACCGCGTTGAGGTACTCACGGAACCGCGACACGTCGAGGCGCAGCTGTCCCGACGTGATGCCCATACGCAGCCAGTCCGGTAAAATCACCTCATGGAACCAGCCGACGAGCCACTGCTGCTTTTCCTGCCAGTTGTCACGCACTTCGAGGATCCCGATCCGGGCGGAACTGTAGTTCACGTCACTGAGGTCATTGGCAAGGCTGGTGTAGTTGATGTTGCCGGCAGAAGCGATGCCTCGAAGCAGTTTCGTCGAAAACGGATCGAACGCCGTCGTAGGGTGCGTCGGGTCGAACTGCTTGAAATCCCATCCTTCAGGAAGCGTCGCGAAGCTGGCTGTCTCCGAATCCATGTACTCGACTTCACCCGAATCGTCATTGCTGTTTTTAGCTCCTCCAGTCCCGTCGACGTAATCTCCCTCAGCTGCGGGATTCTTCGTAAAGAACCCGCCCTTTTCAGCGGCAATCCGCGCCTGTGTCACCTCGGCGTTTTCATACCGCTCAAGCATGTGCACCCGCTGCATACCGGCTGCCATCCATGGAAAACCGCGTTTCTGCTCGGCTTCTACAGGGAAGTAGAGATGCTCGATGAACCGCGCCGGAACCCGCTCGGCCCGGCCGCCCGAATAATCGCTCTGCATCCCGCGTTCACTGATCCAGTACGCGGCAACCTGTCCGTCCTCGTACTCGATGCCGTTGATGATCTCCGATCTTCCGGACAGTTTCTTGCTCATCTCTGTCGAAACCCGCATCGGATCGATCAGCTCCAGCTGGAACCCGAAGTCACCCGTGCCGAACCATTTGCGGATGAACACCTCGCCGTCACGGACAACGCTGAACACAATAACCCGTTCCATATCGGTTTTCGTCCATTGCGACCGCCGCATCGGTACGCCTTTCCTCCCCCACCGCTTCCAGCCGTTTTCGATCTCGGCATTCGTCCGTTTATCGAAGAGCGTATCCGAAAGCTTGACTTTCGCATCGAGCTTCACGCCGCGGGGCCCGACGATGTTCTGCACGTTCAGATTGATGTAACGGAGGTAGTATCCGTTGTTCGAGGCGAGCCAGCGAGACCGGCCGCGCAAAGCGCGGAGGTTCCTCGCGACAACCTCATCGCTCGACAGCGTGACCGACGGCCAGTCCATCGACAAACGGCTCTGCGCCGCAGCCAAAAACTGCCGTTTCGCCGCCGGGCCGTACAAGGAATGCTGTGACTGCTGTGACGCTCCTTGCCGCTGTTTCCCGCCAGCTGCGAGCAGCTCGGCGATCCTGCCGTTCTGGAGTAACTCGCTCATATGAACCTCACTTTCACGGCCCCGAACGCCGGTTTACCCGCCTTCCTGCGTTCCTCTGTCCGCACTTCGGCCCGGAACCGGTCACGAGCGGTAAGCAGCTCCTCAAAATCCCGGAACTCCATTGCCCGGCCAGCTATCTGATACTGCTTGTGTGGAGTAAAGAGTCCGTTCTTCATAATGGCCTCGACCGCTTCCAGTGCTACGCGAGCGGTACTCCGATCATCATAACCAGAACTTTTCTGTGCAAAATCCGGCTCGATCAGCACCGTGCCCGATCCTGCGTCCTTTCGGTCGATCCCGTTGGATACCTTTGCCTGGTAGCTGTAGGTACCTGGCTCCCATTCTGCCGTCGTCGAGGCGCTGACGATGAGATGATGCTCATCGGTCGAGCTGTACTGACTGCCGGTGATGACGATCTGTTTGCCGTTCTTGACCAGGTAATATGTCAACGTCCATGTGGGAGCCGAGTAATCCGGTAAACTGATCGTCCACTCGACAGAATCGCCCGCGGTCAGTGTTGATGGTGTATGTGTAAGAAGTGCCGCCATTCCAGTTTTTGCTTTTCAGCAAATTCCGAAACGGCGGAAAAGTGGGCAATAAGGAGAAAAGAAAGTCGTTCCATATGGAACGGATATTTTCTCAAACTTCGATTTTCATGGGTTTGAGATGGTGAACAGCTCGATAAAACAGACATAAAAAATCAATTCGGGCATTGAAAACAGCATAACCTACTAGACAATATACTTTAAGCACAATGACAGGTTTAACAGAAAGTGTTTATGAGGTATATTGCTTGCGATGAGAAATAGAATCTGTATTACAGATAGTAATTAATGTTATGAGTAAAAAAGACAAAGCGAATAACCAGCCTATCGATCGTGTTAGAGACGGAGCAGGATCGTTAAAAGTCACCACACCGGATGATGATAGTGCCATCACAGGCATGCTTACATTCGGTAACGGTTTATATGTCGTGAAGGAAAAAGGGATCTATGAAATTAAACTCGCAGATCAAATAGATCCCGAGCGTAAAAACATTCATGTTCCAAATACCATCCAACGTGTTCTTCCATATGGATCAGCGGAGCCATGGGTTGGTGCTGTGTTTCTAACAGGTCACGAGCTACTAAAGAAGGAGATACTGAATAATGGTATTGACTTAGACAAAGCGATGTTAATCGTACTAGAAATTGCTCAGAATATTGCAAGTGCAAAAGAGGTGCTTGAGGTCTTCAGCGATTCTCAGCGTTCAGAAATCGAAAAATACGACCTCAAGGTCAGTAAAAACCGTTCAATCGTGTTGCCTTCGGTTAACGGGGTTGCGAATAAATGCAAAGAGTTTTTTCAAAAATCTGATCATGCCCTCGATGGATTATTTAAAATTGTAAAATTGTTCAATCCAAATGTTGGTAAAGGTGGGTGGAAAAGCTTGCAGGAAGAGGTAGAGAAAGAGCATAATAAAATCGATAATTTTTTAGCAACGTTAGAAAATATACTTCCTTTTCTTCAGTTTGTTCGCAACTCAAGAAATTGTGTTGAGCACCCGAGAGCCGACCAAAGAATTGTTACAACAGATTTCCGTATTAATCCAGAAAATCAACTTCTCCCACCATCAATTGAAGTTGTTCATCCCAAAACGCATCAACCACCAATGCCTGTTGTGGAATTCATGAGTCAGGCTGTGAATTCGATAGTGGATATTGTTGAGGTTATGCTTGCATTCCTCTGTAATAGGCAAATTCAACCAATTGAGGGATTTCCAGTTCACGTCCATTTTTTCCCAGAAAATCAAAGGCGAACCCAAAGCATTAAGTATGGTTACGGGATTGCTACAGAGAAGAATATCATTCGATTTGGATAGAGCATGCCAAAAAACATAACAAGGCATTGTTTACTATGCCAGAGTGCATAGAGTTACATTAAACCTTTTGGATAAGGTATGATAATGTGTACTGCCGGCGAAGTGTATCAATCCCAAGATTTGGATGAGGAATCACTCGAATTAAAGGGCACAAGGCTACAAACGATGAAGATCTCTTAAAAATCATGCTGTGGACATTCCGAATCAGCGAAATGAGATTTAAGTACCAAGCAAAACTTACGATTGTGATTCAAAAAGACATGATTAATAAGGTAAATCTTCTCAATATAAAATCTTCGAGGAATAGGTTTTAAAAAATTGGACTGCATAGCATGTTAGCTGCGTGAAAGAGTTCTCATTTTCTGTTCTGGACGTACCAACGCAATTTCTCCCGGAAATTCTTTGCAAAATGCCGCCGAACATACCTCTGCGAAAACTCATGAAAATGAAACTGCTTCTGATATTCGGTTTTCTCCTCCCATGAAACGAGTAACTGTAGCTTATGCCCTGCAGGAAACTTCTTCTTCGCCCCTAACCTCCTGTAAATACCTGGTGGTGCAGTCGGATGCCCCTTTGGTTTACCGCTGAAATGATGTGGTTTATTAAGAATTTTTTTCCAGCCTTTTGTAAGGTTGCCATATTTATTCCTTATGACTTTTGCGGGGATGGGAATCGCTTTTCTTTTTGGTTTTTGAGTTCCCCCATATATCTGCCATCGCAAATAACTTGCCTGTTTTTTCTTGAACCGAATTTCACCGGCCAACTTTTTCAGATCAGCTTTTTCGTAAATAAATGGAGACCTTTTTTCACCTCCCGTTGTAAACACTGTTGGTTCATCAAATACAGACTGCATCTCTCGCGACAACGCCTTGCCTAACCCAAACAATGTTTCGTTAATCGCATTTCGAGTGGCTTTAGGTATATGCTTCTTCTCCAACCTGCTCAGGTTACGAGTAACCTCCTTTATGTTGCTTCGAACAGAAATTTGCATTACCTGCGCCTCATTTTTAACCGTTTTTTAACCCTGAGCCGTTGCTTTTTCTCTGTGCCTCTTCCCTCTTCGCCTGGTTCCTCTTTCACTTCCCGCTCAACCACGCGCCGCTTGATGCAGCCCCATTTCGGCTTCAGGATCAGCAGCGAAGCATAAGAATACTGCCGGGTATCGACCGCCTCATTTCTTTCCCGGATCTTCGTCCAAACGCGACGGCCGGCCTTGAGCTTCTTCTCCTCCGCCGTCAGCATCATGAAAAACTGCTTCTCGTAATCCAGAGGGAAATGAGCGCTACCCGGATTACCCGGCTCGATCCTCAAACGCTTGAGCACAACATTCTTAATCTGCTCACCGTCGACAAGCCACAGTTTCAAGCGCCGTTTCCCGGCACGTGTCCATTTGACGACACCCTCGACACGAGTCGAACTGCCCTTGACGGCAAAGACCCTGTGCAGCTTCGAAGCAGACTCGACCCAATCATAGATCACGTTTGAATCGACGTTCTCGGTGTTGCCCTTCTCTGAAGGATTGTAACCCACATCGATGCCGAGTGCATCGACACTGAGCAGCGCCCCGTCCTGGCGTTCCCATTCCAGTTCCCAGACATACTCAAGTTGCTCGTAAGTGTCAATCAACTGCGTGTTGCCCCACAAGACACGGTAATCGAGGCTCCAGTTCTCCCCGTCAGCCGCCCAGCCTATGATCTCGCATTCAAGCCGGTCACCCTGCACGTCGACACCGACTGTCACCATCTCGATCTTCTCCGGCAACTTTGCCGGATACCGTTCACGGCGTTCCATCAGCGGCACATCCTCCAGTCCCTGCCCTTTCTCCACGAACAGTTCACCGAGCACCGTATTGGTAAACACCCGCATACGGTCCGGATACCCTGTCGCATAGAGAAACTCGGCGGCCGTTTCCGCCCAGGTAACAAAAGGACTGTAGGCTTGCCAGATATGAAAGCCATGCCGTTTGACGATCTTCGGGAACTTCGCCCGCCACTCCCCTGACTGCACCATATCATGCTTATCCTCGTGTTCGATCACCGACCCGCAATGCTCGCAGGCGAACCAAGCGTGGATGTGCTCCGCTATTGCTTTCCGCTTCCACTCGAACTCTTCGGCCTCTTCTGCGCCTTGCGTTAAGCCCTTGATCGCCTCGCGATCATACTCGAATTTAAGGTTCCCGAATTTCAGCACCTGCATGCCTCCGCAATGCGGGCATGGAACATGGTAATATTGCTGATTTGTCTCCGTGAACGCCGGGTAAATCCTGCTCTCCCCTTTTTCTGTCGGCGTACTGACAAGTACAATCTTCTTATTACTCGCAAAGCTTGTGGTTCTCTTTCTTGCCAACATCAGGATATCGCCTTCGTTCTTGATCAGCTTTCCCCACCGGTCGATTTCGTCACCGAGCAGAATGCGGATCGGCCAGGACGACAGTGATGCTGGTGAATTTGCTCCCGCCATAATCAGATAATTGCCCCCCGGTAATTTTTTAAAGTCAAGACTGTTCCCGCCGTCCCGAACACGCTTATCAGCAAGGATTCCGTTTAAAACCGGTGTGACTTCAAACATCGGCTCCAGCCTCGATTTCGTAATCTGCTTTGACATCATTAGCGACGGTAGTAGCCACATTATAGAGCAAGGTTCGCGATGGGCGTGTCTACCGATTATATTCAGGATGATCTCAGTTTTACCAATCTGAGCCGATGACATTATATCCACTTCCTCCACAAGCGGATTGCTTACGGCATCCATAATGCCGCGCTGATACGCGGCCGTGTCCACATAATACTTCCCGTTGTTCGACCACCGAAATAAGTCCGTCCATTCAGATATTGTCTCATTTGGTGGTGGCGCAAGGAGGCGATAAAGCGATTTCGCGCGCTTCCTTACCATTCCTGGCGTCATCGTGCCGAACGTTTCCATATTCAGATAATTTCTGTAATGATTTTTCAGTTTCCCCAACCAATAACACCTCTCTCTCTCGCACACCGTTCGGTAGTTTCATCATAGCTATCCGACGCGGAAGTGTCAGAATTTGCGCCTTCACATTCATCAGAACCTCCTCGTATACAGAATGCACAGTATCGATACGCACCAATTTTCCCTGGAGTTCCTGCAGCTCCAACTCAGCCATGTCAGCCTTCGCCCGCTCCAACCGCGCCTTTGATGATTCTCCTTTCCGCTCCTTGTTCTCGTTCTCCTGTATTCTGTAATCGATATAGGCTGTAATCGCTTTCGAGCATACCCAAATCCCATGCCCGACACTCGCCTTCCCAAAAGCCGGAACCTCATTAGCCAGCTGCTGAATCCGGCGCGGAGTGATCCCCATCAAGACGGATAATTCCCCCGTCGAAACCCGCCTTTTCAAGTAATCCCTGTCCGGTCCAAATAGTTTTTCCTGTTCTTTAAATTCATTCATCATAATCATTTACGAAATAATTCACGCGAAAACGAACCCCTCATCCAACCCCGTCAGGCTAAAAAAATCCCGCGCTCACGAAACCAATCACGGTCGAACGCTCCGGGAAGGACCCGCGACACATCAGGTTGATAGCGCTTCATTGTCCACTCGGTTTTAATGGAATAAGCCGCTGGACTGCCTCGACAATGTGACGCGTACTTTTGTTCTGCAGGTGCACAATGACCGCCTGCTTGGCTTCTATGTTACGCTTGAGCTTTACCTGTGTTTTGTAGAGCCGTTCGATCTTGCGCTGCTGTTCTATCGCAAGCACCCTCAGCTCGTCATCGTTCATTGCCATAATATCCGCCTTCTTCATTCAAACTTCTTTTTGAGTTCTTCGAACAGTTCCGGGAGCGTTTTCACCGTTGTGAGGGAGGCCAACCGCCGTATCTCATGAGGCAGAACCGCAGGCTCAACAATCTCCTGAGCTGCTTCCCTGAGCCTTCTCGTCGAATCCTGTGCCAGCTCTGCGAGTTTGACACAGTCTGCATAATCCGGCAACGGCGTGAACCGGTCTCCGTCGAACAGCGTCTCGATCGCGAGCCGGTACCACTCTGCGAGTCCGGCAACCGTGATCTTTCTTCGATGAAGCATCTCACAGATCGACCGCTCCACATGCGCCATCTGCTCCGGTTCGAGATCCTGACCGTACAAACGCTCTGCCACTTCCGAGTAGAACCGGCCTTTGAGACCCTGCATCTCCTTGACCATCTCCACGATCAGCTCAGGGCTCGCGAGCTGCAATGCCCACTCGGCAGCCTTCTGCTTCTGCTCTTCGTCATCAGCCTGACCGGCTACCAGCACCCGCCGGGCTTTCTGCAAAATCGCTTCGCTGCAGTGCCTGGATTGCTGCTGCGTTCGCCTTTGCATGCGGGTTGCCGTTGTGCTTGGTGTCTGCTGCATTACGTGTTCCTCCCTTTTGCTTGTCACTGAAATACCACTTCATCCCTTGGTAACTGTTTGCTACTGCGTAAGCAAGAGCCTCTACTGCCTCCTGCTCGTCTCCTCCCGCCCATTTGTAGAGCTGGCGGAGAGCCACCTCCTGGGACTCGCGGTTTTTGTAGGGTTTTCCTGCCTTCACCTTCAGGTAGTGCGGCCACACTTCCACCATGAAATGATCCGAAAATCCCGGATTCTTGAGCGTCAGTGACTTCGGCACCTCCGGCGCTCCCCTCTTACTCCCACGTTGAGCACTCTCTCCCCTCTCTTTCTTTGGGTTTGGGTTTGTAGTTTGGTTAGTAGTGTTTCGCGATCTGTCCTTTATCTGTCCCGTATCTGCTCTTTTTCTGCTTTTCTTGTCCGCCAAACCCTTATTATCTATAATCTTAATCTGCTCATTATCTGCCCTGCATCTGTCCCGTATCTGTATCGCGATCTGTCCTTTTTGATTCTGCTTTTTTGAGGTCGTTTCCGGATACAAAATCACCACCCCGACCTCGTCGAGAAACCGTGTCACCTTGTTTCTGCTCCAGCCCCATCGTGCCGCCATACCTGCTATGGTAACCCTGCTTCCCCTGTCATAGTCAAGCTGCAGGCTGTAAATGGCCTCGATCTTGCTGAACGCTCTTCCTCGAGGCAATTCAGAAGCCAGAGCATCAGACATCGGAATCCAGTTTCCTTGAGAAATAGACATCTGCCTTACTGTCTTAGCGCAACCTTCCCCGGCCCGTATTCCCGGTGATACTGCTTCACCGTTTCCCGCAAATCCTCATACGGGCCGACACAGAAACCCAGCGCATCAAGCGAGAAAAACAAGTCTGAACACGATTCACAGAGATACAGAGAAGCGAGCGGGACGGCGTAAATGTCATACGACAGATCGTCACCGCAAATCCGCGACTCGACATCGTTACGTGGCCTGCGGGAACGCGAAAACACCGTAACCGTATCACCTTCGTTGATAAGACTTTTGCAAGAAGCACACCGGGCTCTCCTTCTCCTTTGAGGCATAACTGAATATTCGTCAGGCCCGTAAAACACCTCGTCATAATCCTCATAATCCCCGCAACCGCAAGTCAAAGGCATGCTCCCTCCTCTGTTATATCGTGTTTACCAAGCCGTTTAAACAGCGTCAGATTTTCCCTCCGTAACCGCTCCAGCTCTGCCACAAGCCGTTCCGCCGCTTCACAGCTTGCAGTCCAAATTGTTAAATCAGCCTCGGCGAAGGGCTTACCCACCGGCTGTCGGTAGACAATACAGGCTTGGTTGCGATAGTAGTAGCGGTCGGGATTCATCCTATCACCTCCACCTTATTTTCCCGTTATGCTCCTTACCATCCAGTAAACGGCCAGCTCGTTTCTTGCCGACACGAAACATCAGCATCGAATCATCTTTATACCTGCCCCTTCCGATAGCGCTAAACGTGCCGTCAGGTGTTAACCAACAACAATGTTTTGGCTCTGCCGGGCACTCTTCGGTAAAGCCAATAGGCACTTCATGCCACTCCCCAAACTGCTTGAAATGAAACGGCACACGTGCGGCTGCGCACTGATCCCGGATTGACCGCGCCCAATCGGGGTGCATCGGTCGAGTGTTAGGACCGGACTCGCCCCCCATGATGACCAGATCAATCATTGTCCGATCAGAATCAGCACCACCGTGCCAACCATAAAGAGCATTTATGGAAACATCGGGGCCGTGTTCTTTCTTTTTTAGAACGATAGTTTGGAGATTCACACCGTTAAGGGCAGGTTCGTAACTCACAAACCGGTATGCCGCCGGAGTTTGCAAAAGTATCGGAATTCGTTCGTCTGCTGTTTTTTGGTCCTCGATCGACACGCCAAGAGCAAGGTTTGGAAGAGCTTCGTTTTTCCATCTTGCACCTATATCTTCACCACCAAGTTTTTCGATAGATTGTCGAATGCCTATACGAACACACATGGCGCCGACAGAAAAATACTTCATCATCCTTTCCGGCCTCTTTGTCAACACCATAAACCTATGCTGAGGGGCCATCGCGGTAACAGCCATCACATCATCGATCCACTCGTCCGGTACACTCTCGTGAAAGAGATCACCCATCGAACACACAAAAATCGTCCGAGGCTTTTGCCACCTGAGCGGTTGATCGAGAACATTATGCCTAAAAACAAACTTGCCGTTCCACAATTTTCGGTGAATCACCCGAGAATAATCAGGGTGGTTTTTCAGCCTTCCTGAAGCATCCCTTTGAGCATAACAATTCTGACACCCACCACTGACCATGGAACATCCAATAACAGGGTTCCACGTCGCATCCGTCCACTCTATTTTGCTCTTGTCACCCATAGTCACCATCCTTTTTATTGTTAGCTCTCCCACACACCTACCAATAATCACGCGGAAACGTCTTCACGCGCCCGATGACAGCCATGATGCTCAGCCCGCCAGTTATGAGCACCCCGAACGCAAAGGCATACAGGAACTCAACACCACACCCCATGCCCATAACCGAGATAGCGGCAACCGCGATCAAAGCTCTCGAATACATCATCACGTCCTCCACTCGCTGATAATACCATCGGCATCAACGACGAACCTGGACGCGACCGACCGCTCGTTACACTCACCGCAATCCAGAGCGACCCGCCCGTCCGAAAGCCTGTACTCACGCATATCCTCACGCTTGATAATGTTGCCTTCCGCTGTTATCAAGGCATGCAAAACATCCCCTTGCTGAAGAATGATCGTCATGGTAAATCCTCCTCATCGTGATTCCCCTTACTCAACTTCTCAACCAAAGCATCGATATCCGTCGACCGCCATGCCGATGTCTGTTCCGACAGCATGACCGGTTTTGGAAACTTCCCTTCCCGGATTCCCCTGTACCACGACGTCTTACTTACCGGTATGATCGCAGGGATGCCGTTTTTAACGTCACCGACAATATCCCTGAGTCGATAGAACCGAAGTTGTTTTGTTTCTGTGTTGCTTGTGTCCATCAATCAACCTCCTGTTTGCGTTATGAAACCTCTTCAAGCTTTTTTTTGTACATTTTTTACACCCTCATTCTTTATACGCCCACTGGGCAAGCAACACATTGATTGCTACAAGAGTGAGGATAAACGGATACGTAATAGATTCCATCAAATAAGACTTATCGAACATGGATGCGACTTCTTGGGGACTGCTATTATCTGCCATCATAGCTATCGTGACAATAGCCAACGCCATCCTTGATATTGTTAGCAACAAGGAGAAGATGATCGCAACCCAGAGAATCTTTCGCGTTTTCTCAATGATCATTGTCTTATCATTGAGCTTTGTAGGGATTGTACTTTCCGTTCTAAATGCCGAAAGTCTCGGCTTACTGTATCCGCTCTTTGTATCGTTTTTCGTTTGCATGATGGTTTTTAAAGTCTTTTACTTTGTTTTCTTACGCTACATTAAAGAGCACCAGAAACAACACGATAAAATCTATACGGCCGTGAAAGCAATCGCCGACCGATTACCGTAATCCACCCTTCATCCATCACGAAACCTCTTCAAGCTTCTTGGCAGCCTTGCTCAGCTTATCGGCAGCACGGGCATGATCCTCAATCCGCTTGTGGAGGATCTCCGCGTAAATCTCCATAGCGACTGGGTCGATACCTCGTACAATCCTCATCCGCAGAGTAGGAACCTTGAGCTCGATCCCTTTTTCTTTCAGCCGCTCGGCAACCTCTGCGTAAATGCCCCGTTTCATCGATTTTGTGTTAATCATGTGCGCTTTTGTTACTTTTGATTAACCTTGTTTAATGTGCTGTTCAAACAAAATATCTCGATATATCGAGAATATTCCAAATATTTCGAACAAATAAATCGAAAAAACGTGAAAAATGTCGAGAATGTAGGAGAAAGAATACGAGCTATTAGACTTAAAGAAGGGCTTACACAGACCGAATTTGCCAGAAAAATAGGCGTTTCAGGCAATCGGCTATCCGAATATGAGACAAAAGGTGATCCGCCGAAAGCAAATATCCTTGCTTCGATTTATCGAAATTTCGATGTCGATGCTTTATGGCTTTTAACTGGGGAAGGTTCAATGGAAAAGAAAAAAGGTTCCCTTGGATATTTTTCAGAACAGTTAAATAGTGTGGAAAAAAAGATTGACTCCTTGATAAAAAGAAACCACACAAGTACTGACGAAAAAACAACACCTATTCCCCTCTACCAATACGCTATCGCAGCAGGACCTCCATCCGACTCCACATGTCCAGTTGAGGAATACCTTGACCTTCCCCGGCACATGATTACACATCCTTCACAAACATATGCAGTAAAAGCACGGGGAGATAGCATGATATTGGCGGGGATAGAAGAAGAGGACATATTGATCGTTGACCGAGCAGTCGAGCCACTGCATAAAAATATCGTTATCGCCTCGATCAACGGCGAGCAGACTGTAAAAAAACTGTACATTAAAGATGAACAAGTTTCACTAATGCCCAGCAACCACCATTACGAACCAATCGAAATCACCAAAGACATGGATTTCCGGGTTCAAGGGGTTGTAACTTGGGTGATTAGACAGACAGCGTAAAAGAATTTAAAAAAACGATGAAATTTTTTTCAAACTTCGCCTGGGCAGTGCCGCTTGCTTTTTCCGATGCATTAGCAGCTTGCCGATTTGAAGAAGGCGATGTTTTGTACGACACGCCAAAAGCTCTTTGATAAAACTATCGGCAAAGACCGCTATTGTTGGGAACACGGCAATCGACAAACTCCTCTTTACCGTTACCGTAATTCATATAAGCATACCGCCACTTGCTGAGTCCCGGCATATCATACAAAACGGTATTAGCTGCATATAGATTATTCGCAAGAGTTAACCCATCTGCAGGAATTACGCTGCCGGGCGCATAAAAATAGACGGCCGTCATCCTTCCTGGAGTGTTCATTTTTCGTTTCGCATAAGCTTTTGCTTCTGCTGCTGTCACGCTCCCGATCATTTGAACGGAGAAAATACGATCCTTGTTGGCTGCCTTGAAATAGCCAACCTCTCTGAAGCTACTAGATTGCGCCTCAGCTTTCTGCTGTATACCAGATGCGAAAGCCACCACCACAAGCAACAAAAGCACCCCTAAAATCCACCGAACTGTTACCATGTCACATTTATTTCGAGTTTGATATTGCTCAAAATATACGCATATGTTTTTTGGCATATGAAGATTTTATCAGTTAAAGGGATCATGCTCATAATCGGTAATCTTAACTACAATCCCATCGAAATCACCGAACTTACAAAGCTCGATATTCAGGGAGTGGTGACATAGGTGATTCGGAATACCAGGTAAAATTTTATTAATGCAGGATTCAACATTCATCCCTCCTCGAATCCATAACCTGAAGAGCTGCTTCTTGATACTTTTTGAGATAAGGGAGCTTCTTTGTTAACGGCTTCAGGATATTCAGAGCTTCAGCAGTGCAGTTAATGGATTTTTGCTTATCGTGGAATAGGGGACGTTGTTCAGCAAGCAAAACACAGAGCAAAATCTACATATAAATCAAGAATAATTGTAAGGCCCAAGGAAGCGCTCCCCATTGAAGTGAATCAGGTGTGAAGGCGCATCAGCAACCCACACCTCTGTTTCCCATGCTATTTCACCCAAATAACGTCCCATAATAGCGCGATCAGGAAATGCAGTCACATAGACAAGGCCTGCTTTTGCTCCTTTAAAAAGTTCAGCAAGTTCATTATGCCTCTTTCCGTCAACAGGGCCATGACTGGTAACAGACTCAACCAAAAGGAGCCAGTTCTTTTTTTTGAAGTAAAGCACAACATCTGGCATTTTTCCATGTGAATCTACATCTACACCCAGCTTTGCAAGAAGAGGTGCATCAAAATAACCCCACTTATCACCTGTATCACCAGCATATACAAGCACACTACCTGGAGCAAACCGTGGGGCAAAATTTTCAATTATCTCTCGGATTAGCTCGCTATGTTCCCCTGGACTTAGAGTAATCTTTTTGTGTGGTGCAATTTCTACCGGGATCCGATTCTGTTCTCGTTCCTTTGCATATTTTGCAACAAGGGTCTCACGCTTAGCCAAATAAGCAGTAAGGTTGTCATGCCAGAGGGAAGAATCAAATGATCGCAATAACTTAAGTGTATCGGGCTCTATCTGATACACTGCCTTGGGGCTATTCACTGGTCGATCGGGTTCGTCCGGATTATAAAGAGCAATACCTGCATCACAAAACTGATGCATTGTAAAACGACGAAAAGTCTCCCTGCTATTAGGAGCATATGCTTTTTTGTAATGCTCCAGAGTCCAATCCATGATCGGAGTGATACCCATAAGTGGTTTTTCTGCATCAGCCCATGGCTTTCCTGGTGTAAGATTAAGCAAAGCCAACAAACACAGCCCAGAACGATCGTTTTGCTGAGCCCTTGGTAGCCCTAATGATTTAAGAATTTGTATTGCGTCTTCTATGTACTCACTGCTATTTTTCATCTGGCTAGGTTTTCCAGCTTTGCGTCAATCTCCGCCTGATTTATCTCTTTATGTTGCATAGCCCACTCTCCCAGCTGAATCAGTGATTCACGGCTCGGGTACTTCATCAGCTTGAGGTCGGTTGCATTGACCTGTGTATGACCGTTGAAGCGACGGAAATGTTCATCTACTGCAGTGGTATTTAAAAACACAGCCAATCCTCGGGCAAGCCTTTCGGGCAGACCACGTTTATTTTCATGGAACAGATTTAGGTGGTTCTCGAAGCCCAAAAGGGGTACGTCACCAAATGCTCTGGGTTCAGCCACACTTGCCACTATCCGGTGCTTTTCTTCCTTGGACGAGAATCGCCGCACCACACAATAAAATCCGCTTGGGTAAAGCCACTTTTCGGTATCAGCATTGCGCTCAATAGCATTAGGCTTCTTCATACCCTTAATGGGCCATGCAGTGGTCTTGTTACTGAAATGAATGGGATAGAGCAGGGGAACATTACCTGGCCCCGGCATATCGCGCAGGTGTGCTTTCAAGCGGAAATCAACTACCGGCCCGGTCGACACATTGATACCAAGATCGTTTAATGAATAATGAATAGCTTGAGATGATTCGATTGTATTTTTTTCTGGAGATGTAGGAACATGGATGAATCTTTCTTGATCATCAAGGGATACGATCCGCTCAAATGGATACTCATGAGTAGAAAGATCGGAGAATGTATCGTCTGTCGATGTCGATACAGTTACGGGCCCTTGCTTACCGCCAACCTCAAGCCGGATTATAATATTCTCCTGAAGCACTTGATCATCTTTGAACGCTTTTTTACGCGATTCAAAAAGGTGCAAATTTTGGATCGCTGTTCTGTTAAAAATGAATTCTCGGAATGGTCGATAATAAGGGCCATTACAAAAACTTCGAGGGATAATTGCTACAATCTGTCCTCCTTTTTTTGAAAGAGCTACAGCCAGAGCAACAAATGCTGAATATAAGTTTACAGTTTCTATCCCAACCCTTCTCAAAGCAAGACGATGAGCCGAGTTACTATTGATTTTCTTGTAAGGAGGGTTAAGAATTGCGTGGGTGTACCATTTTGAATTTGAGATATGACCATTGGTCAACGTCTCAACAGAGGCAGTTATAAAGTCATCACGATAAATATGCGTGGCAAACTTCCCATTATGGTCAAATCGTTCAAACGTATTCAACAAATAAGGATGTAATGCTTGATCGATCTCGAAAGCATCCACTTCAACACTTTCAAAATTCAAATCGCCTGATCTCCACCTCTCCATGAAAGAAGCAGACAAAGAACCGATACCAGCACCAGCATCCAATAAAAAACAATGACCTTTCCCGTTCGGAAACAGGCCCGCCATGAACGATGCTACACGCTCTGGTGTGAGATATTGACCAAATCTCGACTTTCTAGAAATCTCAGTGTTTTTTGAAAGTTGCTGTCTATTTTGTTCAACTATTGATAACATTCACCGAATCCAATAAACTTTAACAAAGCTTGTTCAATACAATTATACTTCCATTAACAGTCTTTATCAATATTAAAATTATAGGTTATCGGTGGCGTTGTTCAGCAAGCCAAACAACTATTAGCAACAACCTTTCCCCCGTAAACACAAAAGCCCAGCGATAAACCGGGCTTTTCAGTTTCCTTTTAACACAAGAGCGCACCAACGAATCACTACCTCCGCAACTCCCAACGCCCTATATACTCCACGAGTACGATTAGATCAAAAGCTGTTCATGCAACACGCACGGTATTACTATGAAGTTGAAGGTCGCAATACTCCATGAGTACGATTAGATCAAAAGGGGTACCTCTGGTAACGCTTGTCTGGCAAGGGCTCCCGGAGCACAATGGATGGCTCGTGTGAAAATCAGTGATGTCAAAGGACAACGTGCTGAATGTACCGATTCTGTTCATCTGTATCTTACATAATTCGAACGAGTTATACAAGATGGAAGGCTTATTTACCTGTACGGATAGGCGTAACCCATTATTCTATAAGACAATACATCTTTCTTACGTGTTGTTCCGTCCAGCAAAAAATCGAGGCTTCCGTGTTTTTCTCCTAACTGTAATTTTTAAAACGTCTTATATCTTTCCATCAAATTATAACCCCGCTTTCAAATCCCGCAACAACCGCTCGAAGGCCTTCGAATAAGCATCGTGATCCTTCCATTGGGTGAAATCGCCGATATGCCGATGCCGGCGAACATTTCCCGCCCAGCCGGTCTTGCTCTCCATAGCAGCCTCATCCACCCGCACCGGAAAGAGAACGTTCTTTTTTTTCTCCTTCTCGATATCCAGGGCATGCTCAACCTCATGCTCAACCCAGTCACTCTCAACCGAATGCTCCGAAAGGATTAGAAGCAGCTTGTCATGAATGCGGATCGAATCATCAATCGTCGGCCGTATCTTGTCACCAATCTTCATATCATGCGGCGCATACCAGCACCGAACATTTTTCGCCTGCAGATCAGCATGCAACCGCTTTGCGAACTCTTCGTCCTTATGGCTGTAGCTGATAAAGCAGGAATAGTATTCGATGGGATTTGCCGTCAACGACCGGGCATATTCGATCATCTGATCCGGCACACCACAGCCACGGAGAAATGCTTCAGGGATATTTCCTTCAGAATTATAAAGAGTGGGGAGTCCTATGATTGATGGGCCATCATGCTTAATGCTTTCAAGGCCTTTAACTTGACTGAGGTCAACATCAGCGAATACTGACATTAAACATTCTGCATCATTAAAAGCTGAGTCTCTGAGATCAGATTGCGTGAAAATGGCAAAGGCAAGATTAGCTCTACTGAGATTGGCACAACTAAGATCTACATAGCTGAGATAAACTGCTTCAATATTGGCTCCGTTGAGGTTAGCTCCACTGAGGTCAACACCCGTGAACTCAGCTCCTTGTAGAAACACTCCACTAAGATTAGCCCCACTGAGACCGGCATTTGCGAGAATGGCTTCCCCAAGATAAGCCTTACTGAGATCGGCTCCTTTAAGTTCAACCCCTTCGAAATCCACTCCTCTGAGATCAGCTTTCCTGAGACTAGCATTGCTGAGATCAGGAATTAATAATGGGTTTTTCTCCCTCCTCTCCTCCTGCCATCGATTCCAAACTTCCACCCCCTGCTTAAGAATCTCCATATGCTCAGGATTCGCCATAGCCAGATTACCGCTTTGAGTTTGGAAAGGATGTGTATTTACGGGAAAGATACGTAAATCACTTCAACTCATCCAGATAATCCGCCCATGCCTGCATCATGCGGATGCGCTCCTCGAGGTGCTTGGTGCGATTGTACGCTCCGCCAAGCCGGTCAGGAACTCGGTGTCCAAGTTGGGCCTCGATAGCGTCAGGAGAAAATCCAAGCCGTTCGTGCAGGAACGTCCTTGCCGTTGCCCGGAAACCGTGGATCGTCACCTTATCCGCACTCCACCCAAGTGTTCGCAACGCCTTGAGCAAAGTATTGTCGCTCATGAACGAATTATCCACCCTGCCTTGGAAAACATACCGGTCGTCACCGGTAAAGAGTTTTAAGTCCTGCAAAATAGCGATCACCTGCCTTGCCAGCGGAACAATCAGGAACTCCCCTGTCTTGGTCTTATTTGCAGGTATTCTCCACACCGCTTCATCGAGATTGATCTCCTCCCATTCTGCAGACCGCAGTTCCCCCGGCCGAACGAACAGCATCGGGGCAAGCCGAAGGGCACACTTGGTGATGTAAGCGCCTTTATAGGAATCTATGCTTCGCAAGAGCCTGGCCAGCTCGGAAGCTTCGGTAATCGCCGGCATGTGCCGGACCTTCGGTTTCCGCAGTACCCTGCTCAACCCGGCTGCCGGGTTCGCCGCGATCCCCTCGACACCTGTAACAAGCGCATGGATAAAAACCTGGCTTATGATCCCCTTCACCCTATGTGCCGTGTCAATAGCTCCCCTGTCCTCGACAAAACGCAGGGTCCGCAACACATCCTGTGCCGTAATGTCACCGATAACCATATTCCCGAGCACCGGCATCACATCTTTCTCCAAGCGGTGGTAGATCTTCATCGCGTGTCCCTCAGTCCACTCGCTTTTCGCTATCTCGAACCACTCTCGTGCCACAGTGGAAAACAATGTCCCCTGCTTTTCCGGTTCACCCTGCTGTTTTCGCTCTTCGATAGGGTTGATACCGTTACCAAGAAGTACTCGCGCATTCCTGTGCAACTCTCTTGCTTTTGCAAGCCCGACATCAGGATAAACACCCAGTGTCATCGTTGCACTTTTCCCGTTGAACTTGTATCTGTACTGCCAAGTCTTCCGGCCTTTGACGGCAATGAAGAGGCAAAGCCCGCCGCCGTCAAACAAGCGGTACGGCTTGTCCTGAGGCTTGCAGCGCTTAATCTGCGTGTCTGAAAGCGGTACGATCGGTATTGGCATAAGGGTAAATGAGGGTAAATTAGAGGGTAAAGAATCAGGCAAAAAATACGATTTACCTCTTTACCCTCTAATTTACCCTCAAAATATCGGGTTTCCAAGGCACTTCACGGCACTTCACGGAACGGCACAAAAAGCAAAACCCCTGATTTTACAGGGGTTTCGGCATTTCATGGCACTCTATAATTTAACCTCTTCGTCGGGGTGGCGGGACTCGAACCCACGACCTCTGCGTCCCGAACGCAGCACTCTACCAGCTGAGCCACACCCCGAATGCCATTTTCATTTATCGTGCCCTTGGACAGATTCGAACTGCCGACCTTTAGTTCCGGAAACTACTGCTCTATCCACTGAGCTACAAGGGCGTTTCAACCCGACTCTGCGCTTTCTCCAACTCATTCTCATTCAGTACGCATCCCTGTCGGTTCGGGAGAGTGAAGATAACATTTTCAGTTAAAAATCCACCATATTATCCCCTCGATATCCTCAAACTATCCTCTGGCAGCTCGAACTATCTCATCCGAGGCCAGATTCGCACTCATAACCGCCCCTCCCATGGAATCGTAATAAAGCTGCTGAGTGAATCCTCCTGCAATGAAAAGATTAGGCACAGGTGTTTTCTGTGTTGGTCTGTACTGCTCCATATTCGGCAATGGCGCATAAACCGATTGCGGAATTTTTACAAGAGTCGATTTCAGGATCTTCGCCCCTTTCGATGATTCCGGATAGCAGCTCCGAACACTACGGTCAACCCTGGCAATAATTTCTTCTTTTGACAACGCCATCAACTCTCCAGCCGGTGCCACACAGAACTCGAAACGGGATTTCCCTTCATGAGGCTTTCCACGAAGCATTTTGTAATCGGGTGTCGTATTGGCAAGATCGGCATAAACCGGAATTATACCATCTGGGCTGAAGAGCACATTATCCTCGGCAGTTATCTTTCGGTCATACCATATCTGGACAGAGATCACCGGAACACCTTCGAGCTTTTCGAGTTCTCCAAAAAACTTCCAGTCTTTTTTCATCGATTCCGAAAGCACCCCGTTGAGGTTATGAACCGGTAAGGCAGAAAGGTAATAATCGGCCGAATGAACTTCACCATTCGCAAGCCGGAGACCTTTGACCGAGCCCCCTTCGTAAACCAGTTTTTCGACTGTCGTACCGGGGAAAAATTCGGCACCTTTTGCTTCAGAGTATTCCTGAAGCGGACCGATAAAATGCTCTTGTGGTGCACCTTTGAGAAAACCCATGCACGATGCATTGGGAATACGGTAAAACACTTCAGTAACATCGAGAATGATCTTTGCAGATATCTTTTCCGGCGGGATAAACTTGAGAGCAAGCGCCATTGGCCTGAACATTTTGTCAAGCAAACGGTTACCGAAGTTATGCTGTTTTGCCCATTCTGTAAACGTTAGATGATCTTGTGTGGGAGGGTATTTATCTTTTTTCAGAGCCAACGGGATCAGAGATTTGGAAAACGACAACATTTCTCCAAATGAAAAATACCCGTTTTTGACGATAGCAGGCAAAAGATGCAGTGGACTCGGTAAATCCCACGTATTGAACGTAAATCTGTTGCCTTCCGAAAGCGTATAGGTAAGCTTATGATCCTTCCAGAGGACGGAATCATAGACGTTTATCTCGCGCATGAGATCATAAAGGACATCATACGCCCCGAAAAAGCAGTGAGTTCCAGACTCGATCCAGTCACCTTCTTCATCCTTCCATGACGAAACCTTCCCGCCGTATATGGAGCGTTTTTCAAATAGCTTTACTGAAAAGCCCTGATCCGTCAAACGCTTTGCGGCTGTAAGCCCAGCAAGACCTCCACCAAGTATTACAACAGACTTCTTATTACCTTGCATTTTCTAATAAAATGTTACGTTTATTTCGTACTGATCAAGAAGCTCCACCTGGCTTCTTTTTATTATTTTTCACAAAACCGACCGCCCTTCAAGCGCCCTGGATAGAGTTGCCTCATCGATAAACTCAAGCTCCGCACCCACTGGAATCCCTCGAGCGATCTTTGTCACTTCAACTCCCAGCGGTTTTAAGAGTCTGCTTATATATAACACCGTTGTTTCACCTTCAACTGTAGGGCTCAACGCCATAATAACCTCAGTGACCTTCCTATCATCTTCCTGAGATAATCGTGCAAGCAGCTCTCTTATCCGTATATCGTCCGGCCCTATGCCGTCAAGCGGAGAGATAACCCCATGAAGGACATGATACAATCCACGATATTGAGCTGTTTTTTCGAATGCAAGCACATCGGTAGGAGACTCCACAACGCAGATCACCGACCTGTCACGGTTACTTCCCTTGCAAATGGAACAAGGATCATCTCCCTGATCGGTAACATTCTGGCAGATTGAGCAGCTGATAACCCTCTCCTTGACATCCATAAGAGCTTTGGCAAGTTTACCGACCTCTCCTTGTTGTTCATGAAGAATATGCATAGCGAGTCGCTGGGCTGTCTTTCGCCCAATTCCGGGCAATTTCGCAAACTCTTCTATCAATGCTTCAATTGCCGCCGAAGTGTATCGCATTGATGGTCCTACTGGCCAAAATTGAAGTTTTTCAGTATATCTCCACCACCGAGCATATCACCGGCGGCTTTCGATAACTCCTGACGAGCCTTCTCTCCTACATTTTCAAGAGCGGTGTTTACCGCAGCAACAACCAGATCCTCGACCATTTCCATATCATCGAGGATTTCAGGATCAATGGTTATGGAAAGCACCCTCTGTTTTCCACTGACCGTGGCCTTTACCATTCCACCCCCGGCATCCCCTTCAGCAGTTATTTTTTCTAGCTGCTTCTGAACATCCTGCATTTTTGCTCCTGCCTGCTGGAGCTGCTTCATCATGTCATTTAAATTAGGCATTGACATAACCTTTCTCTCCTTGTGCTAAACATTTTCCCGAAACTCTCGTGCAATCGGTTCTCTTTGTTCATTGCCTGGCCCAATAATCACAACATAAAACCGGTGTACCACGTTTCCATTATCCCTCATATCTTCCTACGCAAAGCCAGATATATCTTTTCAAGAATATCTTCTGTTGCAAGCTTGTATTTCTTCATCAGCTCATCAGGTTTCCCGGATTCACCGAAAGTATCTTCGACACCAACCATCTCAATTGGAACCGGAATGCTTTCAGCACAAACATGAGCGACTGCATCACCAAGCCCGTTATGTACCTGATGTTCTTCTGCCGTAACGATTGCACCGGTGTCGTTCGCTGCACGAACAATCGCAAGTTTGTCTATAGGCTTGATCGTATGCATATTGATAACTCTTACGGTCACACCTTCTTTTTCAAGGACTCTTGCAGCTTCAAGTGCTTTCCAGACCATGATGCCACAGGCGATAACCGTAATATCCTTTCCTGGATTCAGCTCGATAGATTTCCCTATCTCAAAACCATCCTCGTCAAGAGAAAAATCAGGAACCGACGGTCTGCCAAAACGAAGGTAGACCGGACCTTGGTGCTCATGAAGAGCCTTTACCGCCCGTTTGGTTTCACTGTAATCGGCCGGAACAACCACGGTCATTCCAGGCAAGCCACGCATGAGCCCGATATCTTCAAGCATCTGATGAGTGGCTCCGTCCTCGCCAAGCGTCAAACCCGCATGTGATGCACAAATCTTCACGTTGAGACGTGAGTAACATACCGACTGACGGATCTGATCATATACCCTGCCGGATGCAAATGCAGCAAATGTCCCTGCATAAGGTTTTTTACCAGTTGTGGCAAGACCTGCTGCCATGGAAATCATGTTTGCCTCGGCAATACCGGTCTGGAAATAGCGGGAGGGAAACTCCTTTTGGAAATGATGCATATGCAGTGAACCGGTCAGATCGGCACACAGCGCCACTACTGAATCATCTTTTTCACCGATTTCCAGTAATGCCTCACCAAATCCTTTACGGGTTGCATGTGACCCGCGAGAAATGTATTGTGCAGCTTCGGCAAGGGTATTTTGTTCAGCCATTATTCAAAGAATAACTTAAATTTTTAAAAGTACTTCCCTGCTGTTATTTTTTTCTCTCAAATCGCTCGAAATGACAAAAGTTGAATATAAGCATACAGAAATAGCGGTAAAAAAAAAATTTGGCCAAAACTTCCTGACCGACCGTAATATCTGCAGAAAAATCGTTGAGTCCGCTGGAATCGGAAAAAATGACCGTGTTCTTGAAATTGGTCCGGGGTTCGGAGCACTCACCAGTGCAATTCTCGAGGCGTCTCCAGAAAGTTTCACCGCTGTGGAAAAAGACCGCGCACTAGCAGCGTTCATTCGCAAGGAATTTCTCTCTGTCAAGATGATCGAAGGAGATTTTCTCACGATAAACATCACTGACCTTTCTGCCGAAGGACCATTGAAGATAATGGGAAACATACCTTACTCCATTACCTCTCCGATCCTGTTCAAACTCCTCGACAATCGCAAACACATCGTCTCAGAAACTTTGATGATGCAACATGAAGTGGCTCAACGCCTCGCAGCCAAACCCAATACGAAAGAGTACGGTATTCTGGCCGTTCAGCTTCAAACATTCTGCGAGGTCACCTACCTTTTCAAGGTAAGCCGAAAGGTATTCAGACCGAAACCAGAGGTTGACAGTGCTGTGGTGAAGATTATCCCACGCAGCACGCCCCTGGATGTAAACGAGAAAGCATTCAGAAGGTTTGTCCGAACCGCTTTTGGTCAGAGAAGAAAAACTCTTCAGAACAATCTCAAAAAAAACTACGACCTCTCGAAAGTCGCCTCGATTGATTTGACACGGCGCGCGGAATCCCTTTCGATCGACGATTTCTCTTCACTCTTCAGAGAAGTCCGTTCTCTTATCGGCTAAGTCATGCTCGCACTCTTCCTCCAGCAGGTGCGCTGCATTTAGAATGGCCTTTTTAAGGGGAAGAAACTGTTTGTTGTGATTGATATACATCTCCAAAGCTTCTTTTGTCGAAAGGTTACGGTGTAACTCGGGAACCCTGCTCCGAGAAGATTCCTGCTCAACTTGGAGCTGTATACCGCCAATAACAAATGCTGACCGTAATGACCGGCGTATTTCTTTCATTTCCACAAGACTCCGCTGGCTGGCACGACAGGCTATAACCACCCTCACAACAGCCTCTTCCAGCATCTCGTCACCAATTTTTTCAAGAATGAGAGACATCGGTTCCTCTTCTTCCCGAACATCGATCTCGAGCTGTATCATCTTCCTCGAAGGTGAAAGAATATGACGGAACGTCACCTCTTTATTCTTCGAGATGTCGATCATTACAAATCCCTTTTTTTGCCCGGCTTCGGCAAAGCTTATCCGTTCAATGCTTCCAGAATAGACGACTGGCGGCTTTTTCTCTTTACCCAACTCCTGGTGCTTATGTATATGTCCCAGTGCAACATAATCGAACTCAGGTTGCTTCAACATGGAAAGCGAGAAAATAGGATCTCTTGTAACCAGGGTCACCCGCTCCGAACCTTCTGTCATAACAGCCGTTTCCACGTGCAAATGACCGGCAACAACGACCGGATAGTTTGCCGGCTCTTTTCTCAGGCGCCTGGTTTCAGCCGTCACAAATTCAGAATAGATCTCATGAACTTTTTCATGCTGTTTTTCTTTAGCCAATGCTGTAAACGCTTCTTTTGTTCGCAATTCATGAATCATCGGCCAAGGCAGCCCGATGACTCTAACCGGTCCGCTTTTCGTCATGATATCCCTTGATTCACACGTAGTAAAGAGATGGATGCTGTCAGAGAAAAGCGAGAATATCTCCATGGAGTTCACTTTACCAAACGTATATGGATGATCATGATTTCCCACGATCATCACAATCGGAATGCCGCGATCGAGAAGAGGCTTCAAACTGCGGGCAAATATTCTTTGATCTGTCTGGCTCGGATTCATATCCCGATAAGCATCTCCGCAAAACAGAACCAGATCAACGTTTTCTTTTATGGCATGGTCTACCATGTATCGAAAACAACGCTCGAAATCCCCAAGCCTTGAATGCTGACCGGTTTTCGGGTCAATGATTCCATGATTTTTATAACCGATATGGATGTCGGCAGTGTGAAGAATCTTCATAACTTTTTTCTACTTACCGTTATATATCAACATTCACCGTAACCGCTCACATCACAAACATCTCTCGCTCCCCTTCACTCATAAGACACAGGGTAAAAGTCATGGTTTTACGATTGATATTTTGTAAAATAAGAGTTTACAACAACCCTTCTTAATCTTCTATCTTTTTCATTTCCTTGTCACAGTCAAGGCGCTCTGAAAATATCGTTGTAAACATTCACAACGCCCGCATTAAACCTTATTAAACGTGACTCCAGCATGAAACAGTCTTATGAAAATGCCTACGGGAAATCCATTGACAACCCTGAACAATACTGGGCGGATGCCGCGGAAAATCTCCACTGGTACACGAAATGGAACAGGGTGCTCGACGATACCAACCCTCCTTTTTACCGATGGTTTGCCGGAGGCAAAACAAACACCTGTTACAATGCTCTCGACCGTCATGTCGATGAAGGTCGCGGTAATGACACTGCGATAATCTACGACAGCCCGGTGACAGGAACAAAAGAGCGTTTCACCTTTCGTGAGTTCCGTGACAAGGTTGCACTTTTCGCTGGAGCCATACAGTCAAGAGGTGTAAGAAAAGGAGACCGTGTCATCATCTACATGCCGATGATTCCGGAAGCTGTCATCGCCATGCTTGCCTGTGCAAGGATCGGTGCCATTCATTCGGTGGTATTTGGAGGTTTCGCACCGCATGAATTGGCAGTCAGGATAGATGACTGTAAACCGAAAGTCATTATTTCAGCATCCTGTGGTATCGAAAGAGACAAAGTTATAGATTATAAGCGGTTGCTGGACTTTGCCGTTGAACTGGCTCACTTCAAGCCTGAAATGTGCATTATCCGCCAACGGGAAAAACTCAGGGCTCCTTTGAACGAAGACCGTGATCTAACCTGGAAACAAGCTCTTCTCGGAGCCGAACCGGTTCCTTGTGTCCCTGTAGAATCATCCGACCCGCTCTACATCCTGTATACTTCGGGAACCACCGGAAAACCAAAAGGCGTCGTGCGTGACAACGGTGGACACATGGTCGCTCTGAAATGGAGCATGGAGCATGTTTACGGTGTTAAACCGGGAGAAACCTACTGGGCCGCAAGTGATATCGGCTGGGTCGTAGGGCATTCCTACATTGTTTATGGGCCCTTACTCAACGGCAACGCTACCATCATCTTCGAAGGCAAACCTGTCGGAACACCCGATCCGGGTGTCTTTTGGAGAATCATCAATGAATATGGTGTCTCCGTTTTCTTTACCGCTCCTACAGCTTTCCGGGCAATAAAAAAAGAGGACCCGAAGGGTTCCTACATAGAAAAATACGATCTGTCAGGATTTCGTTCGCTTTTCCTCGCTGGCGAAAGAGCCGACCCCGACACTGTTCGATGGGCTGAAGAAAAACTGAATGTACCGGTTATCGACCATTGGTGGCAAACCGAAACCGGCTGGGCAATCGCAGCAAACTGCCTGGGGATAGAACCCGGTACAATCAAATATGGATCAGCTTCCAAAGCCGTCCCGGGTTATAACGTCAAAGTTATCAACCAGAACAAAGAAGAACTTCCAGCCGGCCAGATGGGCGACATCGTGATCCGTCATCCTCTACCCCCGGGGACCATGCTGACACTGTGGAAAGCCGACAATCACTTTATCGACAGCTATATGTCGAAATACCCCGGCTACTACCTTACCAGCGATGCCGGCTACATCGATGAAGACGGCTACCTGTTCGTCATGTCACGTACTGACGATATTATAAACGTCGCCGGACACCGCCTCTCAACCGGAGCAATAGAAGCCGAGCTATGTGCTCATCCGGATGTAGCTGAAAGTGCCGTCATCGGTGCTGCAGACGAACTCAAAGGAGAAGTACCGGTTGGATTTCTCGTGTTGAAATCAGGTGTCGACACTCCGCATGGCCAGATTATCAAGCACGTCATCGAGTATGTTCGTGAAAACATCGGTCCTGTCGCATCGTTCAAGCAAGCGGTCATCGTCGACCATTTACCAAAAACCCGTTCCGGCAAAATACTTCGGGGTACCATGAGAAAAATCGCGAACAGTGAGGAATATACCATGCCGGCCACAATCGACGATCCGGCTATCCTCGACGAAATCAAAGAAGCCCTACAGTCAATCGGATACGCAAACTAATCGGTCGACATCTGGCCATCATCAAACAAACTTTTTCTGATGATTTCGAATATCGATCACATAGCCATTGCGGTGCACGATCTTGAAAACGCACTTGAACGGTTTAGAACGTTAATTGGTGCAACCGATGAACAAATACTTATCGAGGAGGTTCCTTCCGAAAAAGTCAGGGTAGCGTTCATTCAAGTCGGAAACTCGAAAATCGAGCTGCTTGAACCACTTGGTACAGCCGGTCCAATCTCGAAATTTCTTGAAAAACGAGGCGAAGGCCTCCACCATATCGCGCTTGAAACCGAAAATCTGGAAGCAGAAATTGAAAGAGCCGTCAAGGAAAATCTCCTGCCGATTTCAAATCCTTCTGAAGGGGCAGGAGGAAAAAAAGTTGTATTTTTCAACCCCAAAGACACCAGTAAAGTTCTTGTCGAGTTTATTCAGAAGATTCAGGATTAAGGCATTGTGAAGCATTTTTTTCTCCCTTTCGAAAAAAAACAAGGTTTCAGCTATTCGGCCGAGAATATCGAACAGCTGAGCGAATATGAGAAGTACCTGTTATCATTTCACCCCGAACGTCCAAAATACCTCGATTATCTGGACATTTTCGAAGAGGTTGAGGAGTATCTGCAAACCGACACATACGGCGGTTGTCTCATACAGACACATAAAGCCATGCTCGATACCCCAAAGGGGGCATTGAAAGTCATGCTGATCGGCCAACAATCTGCTCCCACCTCCGATTTCGAGCACCTCCAGGAACTCATGCAGAAAAATGGGTTTGCCGAACAATGGAATCAGGGAATGCCCACACCGGCGTCCTATGAACGCGCTTTGAAAGCAATAGAGACAGCCGAATGTGAAAATCGTCTCATAATCACATTGATCGATACTCCGGGAGCCGACCCTACTGAAGAAGCGGAATCAGGGGGCATTGCCTGGAAAATCGGAAGATGCATGCAAGCGCTTGCCGAAACGCCCGTCCCTACAATCTCGGTAATCATGAACCGTGGATGCAGCGGCGGAGCCATAGCCTTAACCGGCTGCGACAGGGTTCTCGCCATGGAAAACGCCACATACCTGGTAATCTCTCCCGAGGCCTGTTCTTCGATTCTTTTCCGAACGCGAGCAAAAGCAAACTACGCTGCCGAAATTTCACAAATCACGGCCCGAGAAGCACGTTCTCACGGCATTGTCGACGCACTTGTCACCGAACCGCAAGGACCTGCACACCGATTTCCCAATGCCGCAATAGCCTCACTAAAACAGTCGCTGATCTTTCATGCAACGGAGCTTGCAACCATCCCTTCCGAAAAGATTTTTTCAGAAAGAGTAGAACGGTGGAAAGCAGTTGGCCAATGGGACGAGATGCAGGAATCCGATATGACTCTTTTTGAACGCAACATCTCGAGATGTTTGAAAAAACCAGCCGGAGGATTGTACATCAAGCGCCATAAGGGGTGCAGAAACAATGACAAGAAAAGGATCTACGACCCTGTTTTTTTTCCTGAACTTCAGGAAAACAACTATGTCTGTCCTGAATGCGGTTATCGCTATACCCGGCTTTCTGCAAAAGATTATATCAAGCATGCCCTCGACAAAGACTCTTTCCGTGAACATCCCAACACACGCCACATTGTGGACAGGGATATCCTCCTTTTTCCGAAATACCGCGAGAAGCTCGAAGAAGCACGCTCAGCGACCGGTCAGGCATCGGCTTTCATAACGGGCGATGGGACAATTTTCGGGCATGACGTTGTGTTCTGTGCTACTGATTTCGGCTTTCTGGGAGGCTCGTTCTGCATGTCAACGGGAGAAAAAATCTGGCGTGCCTGTGAAACCGCCATTCAACGCAGGTGCCCGATCATACTCCAGGCAGCAGGCGGCGGGGCGAGAATGCATGAAGGTTGTTCCTCGATGGTCAGCATCCCAAAAGTGCATGTAGCCCTTTCGCGGGTTGAAAAAGCATCCCTTCCTGTGATCACCATCATTACCGACCCTACCCTCGGAGGTGTCGCCATCGGTATCGGCTCGAGAGGAATTCAGTTATTTGAATACAATGCAGGGAACATCGGTTTTTCCGGTAAACGAGTCATCGAACAATACACCGGAAAAAAAACCTCCCGAGGGTTCCAGACAACCCGATGGCTTGAAGAAAAGGGGTATGCAAAGCACATCGTCAAACCAGATAATCTGAGACATCGACTTTCGCTCATTATCGAAGAATATCGGAAAACCTTTGCATTATGAACGCTTGAAACCCTTTACTGCCAACACCAATTACAGTTTATTCAGAAAACTATTCATCACGTTTGAAAACTATGTTCGAGGATTTTAACCCGGTAACGAAGCAACAGTGGAAGAAGCAGGCTCAAACAGACCTCAGAGGAACCGACTACAGCGCAATCGAATGGTTCAATGCTGACGGTTTTTCCCTCGACCCTTACTACAGCCCCGAAGAAAGGCCGCAATGCAGCCATCCTCCTGCCGTCGGCAAAAAAGATAACTGTTGGAAAGCGGGTGTGGAAATAGACGCATCAAATCCTCGTCAGGCAAATGCAGAAGCGATAGAGCATATCGAAAAGGGTATGCATTCCCTTCTTTTCGATACATCCGGTATCGTTGAACCAGACGATACATTTTTCAACCTGTTGTTACACGATATCGATCCCCGCTCTGTTTTTCTCCATTTTTCAGGGTTTGCGAACCCCCGGCATTTTGCCCACAAACTTTCTCAACACTCCTTGTTCAATCATTTCAAAGGCGGGTTGATCGATAAAGGCGATGCCGTCGCTACAGACCTTTTTCAATATTCTCAGCATGCAGAGCAGTTCAAAACGTTAGGGATAAGTGACCGCGAATGGCAAGAAAAAGGAGCGACTACAGCTCAGCGAATCGGATTGGTTGCCGCATCTGTATGCAATTTGTTCAGGGAACTGCAACCGACAATCGATCCACCTGACGCAGCGTCGTTTTTAACCATCAATTTTACCACGAACAGCTCCTTTTTCACAGAAATAGCGAAATTCAAGGCATTCAGGCTTCTCTGGAAAAGAATAACACAGCAGGTTTCGAGCTCATTCATTCCCGAGCCGACCGTAACGGCAACGACCTTCACCGAAAAACCCTTCATGGGGGATCCTCACAACACACTCATAGAACTCGCGACCGAATCCGCGGCAGCAATCATGGGAGGATACGATACACTGTTCATAAGCCATTTCGATCGCCAAAACAACACAGACAGATCATTTGCCGCCCGCCTTTCGCGAAACATCCATCACATCCTCAACCATGAAAGCATGCTCGGCCGGGTTATCGACCCTGCTGCAGGTTCAGCATATATCGAAACGCTCTCATCAAGTCTCACCGAATCAGCCTGGAAAGTTTTTACGGCTATCGAGGAATGCGGAGGCATGCGCCTCGCCACGGAACAAGGTTTACCGATCAAACTGATTGTTTCGGAAAAAAAATGCTTTACCGATGAGACGGCAACGAAAACCGAAAAGACGACCATCGAGTACTCCTCCAAGACATGTAACCACATCAGAGTTAGCGAACGACCAACCCTCGAAGGAATACCGATCAAGAACATTTACACATCGGAGGATACAAGCAAAGCCGAACAACTCCGGTTTGCTCCAGGCTTTCCGCCATACACGGGAGGTCCTTACACAACAATGTATACGGTCCGTCCATGGACCATTCGTCAATATGCAGGATTCTCGACCGCTGAGGAATCGAACGAGTTCTACCGGGAAAACCTTGCAGCAGGGCAAAAAGGTTTGTCCGTAGCCTTCGACCTGCCGACACATCGCGGCTATGATTCGGACCATCCCCGTGTAGTAGGAGATGTAGGCAAGGCTGGAGTCGCCATCGATTCGGTTGAAGACATGAAAGTTCTTTTCAACAGGATACCTCTCGACACGATGTCGGTATCGATGACCATGAATGGCGCTGTACTTCCCATCATGGCATTCTACATCGTTGCAGCCGAAGAACAGGGGGTTGCTCCGGACAAACTCAGCGGCACCATCCAGAACGACATACTCAAGGAGTTTATGGTCCGCAACACCTATATTTATCCCCCAGAACCGTCAATGCGCATAGTTTCGGATATTTTCCGCTATACTGCCGAAAATATGCCGAAGTTCAATTCCATAAGCATTTCCGGATATCACATGCAGGAAGCCGGCGCAACGGCTGATCTCGAACTAGCCTATACTCTTGCAGACGGCCTTGAATACCTGAGAACCGGCATCGAGGCAGGACTTGGCATAGACGACTTCGCCCCACGCCTCTCGTTTTTCTGGGGTATCGGCATGAATTTCTTCATGGAAATCGCCAAGCTCAGAGCTGCAAGAATGCTCTGGGCAAAGATTGTCAAACGGTTCAACCCCTCGAATCCGAAATCCCTGATGTTGCGCTCCCACTGTCAAACGTCAGGATGGAGCCTGACCGAACAGGACCCATTCAACAACATCACCCGAACCTGTATAGAGGCACTTGCAGCAGTGCAAGGCCATACGCAGTCCTTGCACACCAATGCCCTTGACGAAGCTATCGCTTTGCCTTCGGTTTTTTCCGCCCGCATTGCCAGAAACACACAACTTTTCCTGCAGAAAAAAACCGATATTACAAGAGCGATCGATCCCTGGGCAGGATCCTATTTCATCGAAACCCTTACTACAGAGCTTGCCGGAAAAGCATGGAACCTCATCGAGGAAATCGAACAGATGGGCGGTATGGTCGAAGCAATCGAACAAGGCCTACCAATGCGACGCATCGAGGAAGCCGCCACAAAACGCCAGGCTCGAATAGACAGCGTACAAGATCTCATTGTCGGAGTCAACTGCCAAACAAACAGCTCCGATGGCACTGACATAGAAATTCTGGAAGTGGACAACACGAAAGTGCTCACAAACCAGTTGGACAAACTTTCAACAATCAGACAGAATAGAGACGAAACTGCAGTCGATGCTGCACTTGAACAGCTCAAGAACGCTGCATGGAACAGCACGGGGAACCTCCTCGATGCCGCTGTGGTTGCAGCAAGAGCAAGAGCGACTCTCGGTGAAATATCAAACGCCTGTGAAGAGTCTTTCGGCAGGCATCGCTCATCCGTCCGGCTCAGTACCAATGTTTATCAATCTCAGATGAACGACAACAAACTCTTTATGAAAGCACATGAGCTTGCAGAAGCATTCGCCCACAATGCCGGCCGCAGACCGAGAATCCTGGTGGCAAAAGTCGGCCAGGACGGCCATGACCGCGGCGCAAAAGTCATTGCTGCTGCATTTGCCGATATTGGTTTTGACGTCGATATCAGTCCGCTGTTTCAAACACCTGAAGAGGTCGTCCAGCAAGCGCTCGACAACGATGTACATCTTGTCGGCATTTCAAGTCTTGCCGGAGGTCATAAAACCCTCGTCCCGGCAATAGTCAATGGACTGAAAAAAGCGGGAAGAAACGACATTCTCGTAATTGCCGGAGGAGTGATTCCGGAAAAAGACTATGGATTTCTGCTCGATTCGGGAGTCACGAAAGTTTTCGGACCGGGCACGGTCATCACCGAGGCAGCCGCAACAATCCTGCAAATGTTGATCGACAGATCTTCAGCAGTCGATGAGTCCACACTACAGTAAACAGGAAATAATGTCAGAACCGACAAGACATATTTCCGCCGAAAAGATTGCAGAAAAAATAAAGCAAGGCGACCGCAATGCATTGAGCCGGGCAATTACGCTTGTTGAATCAACAAAAACCGACCATCAGGAACTGGCCTATACGATCCTCGACAACTGTCTTCAATCAGGGCACCAATCACTCCGAATAGGAATAACCGGTCCTCCCGGATCAGGAAAGAGTACCTTCATAGAAGCTTTGGGTCTCGAAATCCTGAACAGCCCCTATAATAAAATCGCCATTCTTACCATCGATCCGAGCAGCAAACGTTCCGGTGGAAGCATCCTCGGTGACAAGGCTCGTATGGAAAAGCTTTCCGGACGAAAAGAGGTGTTCATCCGCCCCTCTCCATCATCGGGGTATCTTGGGGGAACATCACCAAAAACTCACGAAACGATTCTCCTCTGTGAAGCTGCCGGATACAATATCATTATCGTTGAAACCGTCGGTGTCGGTCAATCGGAGATTCTTGTCGAATCAATGGTGGACTACATTTTGCTGCTTATGCTGCCAGGGTCGGGCGACGAACTGCAGGGAATAAAACGGGGCATAATGGAAATAGCTGACGACATCGCAATCACCAAAAGCGATGAAGCTTCACGTAAAAGCGTCCTTCACTCTCAGGCTGCATGTGAATCTGCCTTGAAACTTCTACCGAAAAAGAATACCGCATGGGAACCCCATGTAGCGGTTACCTCCGCAGTTACAGGAGAAGGCATCGGGAATATCTGGAACAATATTCTCAAGTTTAACCGAATACTCAGGGGAAACGGAATTTTTGAAGGAACTCGCAAAAAACAGCTCCGCCAGCTTTTTTACGAACAGGTAGACCTGCAACTGAAACAAATGTTTCATAACCACCCGCAGACCCAGTCATGGCTTGGAAAGGTTACAGCAGCCGTAGAAGAACAAAGTATCAGTCCGTTCACCGGGGCAAAAAAGCTGGTGGAAAAAGTTATTCGCCCTCCTCGATAAACTCCTTTTCTTCTGCCTTGACAATTAAAACAGGGCACTTCGCCTTGCGCACCACAGACTCGGCAACGCTTCCCATAAGGATTCGACTCAATCCTGTTTTTCCATGAGAACCGACAATAATCAGGTTGACATCGAGTTCCTCCGCTTTTTCAAGAATGGTTTCGGAAGGCGTTCCAATCTGCACATCGGCCTGCACTTCAACACCTTGCTCACGCTCGGTCCGTATGATTTCTTCAAGGTCCTCTTTGGCTGCTTTTTCAAGATCCTCTTCCAACGGAACATAGGAAAGAGACATATCAACCGCCATCGGCCTGGGCTCGACAACATTGAGCAGGACAAGCGACGCGCCCATCCCTTTAGCAAACTCGTGGGCATAACGAACAGCCTTACGGGATGCATCGGAAAAATCAACCGGACAAAGAATTCTACGGATTTTTATCATGGTCAGAGGTTTTTCATTGTTGGAAAATCAAATCGATACCACTCTTCACTTTCCGCCTCCATTTTCCATGAAAGGTTTCAGAAGATCGATCGGTATAGGGAAAATAGTCGTTGAGTTGTTTTCTGCCGCAATATCCTGGAGGGTTTGCAGGTACCTCAACTGTAAAGCACCCGGGTTTTCAGCGATGATCCCAGCCGCTTCGTTCAAACGTTTTGCAGCCTGAAACTCACCCTCTGCATTGATAACCTTTGAACGCCGCTCTCTCTCGGCTTCCGCCTGTTTGGCCATGGCACGCTGCATTTCTATCGGAAGATCAATTTCTTTGATCTCCACTTTACTCACTTTCACGCCCCAAGGCTCGGTATCCTTGTCGAGAATTGTCTGGATCCGTTCGTTGATCTCATCCCTCTCAGAAAGCAAGTGATCCAGCTCTCCCTGGCCGCATGTGCTTCTGAGGGTCGTCTGAGAAAGCTGGGAGGTCGCAAAATGAAAATCCTCGACATCGACAATAGCCTTGATGGAATCAATTACCCTGAAATAAACCACAGCGCTTACTTTAACCGTGACGTTATCTTTTGTGATGACGTCCTGAGGAGGAACATCCAGGGTCACGGTACGCATATCGATTCGGACCATTTTATCGATAAAAGGAATGAGAATAATGATTCCGGGCCCTTTTGAACCGATAACACGCCCGAGCCTGAATATAACGGCGCGTTCGTATTCCCTGAGAATTTTGATTGCAGAAGCAAGAAACGCCACTGCAAGAAAAATGATTGGTATAAGATTGATGGTGGACATTATGCCTTCTCCTGTTTTTTGGTTACCTGCAACACAAGCCCTTTCAAGCCGTTCACCCTTACAGCCTCCTTTTCCGGAATCGCCTCATCACTTACCGCTTCCCAAATTTCACCGTGAACAAAAACCTTTCCAGGTTCACCCGGAGAGATCCCGTGAATCACGCTACCTTCTTCGCCAAGCAGCTGTTCAGGTCCGGAAGTCAGCTTCATTCTCGTTGATTTAGCCACCAGCCAAACAATAACGAGCATAGCAACCGAAACGGTGATATACACCGGCAGAAATACCGCCAGGGAAATGGATACACCGGTTTCAGCAGTATTAAAAAGCATGAGAGATCCGACAAACAATGCGACAAGACCCGCTAAAGCAAGAATTCCTCCGCTTGCGACAAAAAGCTCCAATCCGAAAAACACCACTGCAAGTACAATAAGCAACAAGCCAACAACATTGACCGGCAAAGCCTGAAGCGCAAAAAGGGCAAGGAGAAGAGATATCGCACCCAGCACACCAGGGAATATCGATCCTGGATTGGCAAGCTCGAAATAAAGCCCTGCCAAACCAACCATTATGAAAATATAGGCAAGATTAGGGTCAGCCAGTTTGATAAGTATCTGTTCCTGCAGGGTAGGTGTGAACGCTTCGACAACGACGGTCGTCAAGTCAAGCGTCACCTTGCCAGCGACTGTTTCGACTTGCTTGCCATCCAGCATGGTAAAAAGTTCGTTACGGTCGGCTGCAACATAATCGATGACCCCTTCTTTCAGCGCTTCATTCGCGCTGGAAGCAATACTCTCGCGCACCGCTCTTTCGGCCCAGTCCGCATTTCTTCCCCGTTCTTCGGCTATGCTTCTTGCAAATGCCGCCAGATCGTTTTCCGCCTTCTTTTTCATGGTACCATCACCGTCTCCCCCGCCACCTCCAAGACCGACCGGGCTTGCAGCGCCGATCTCCGTTCCCGGCGACATCGCAGCAACATGCGCGGAAATAGTCAGTAGAGCTCCCGCTGAAGCTGATTGAGCTCCCTGGGGAGCAACATAGACGATTATCGGAACACGCGATGCAAGAACACGTTGAATCATACTTCGCAGAGAAGAAACCAGCCCCCCCGGTGTATCGAGCTCCACAAGTACTGCATGAGCCCCCTGTTTTTCAGCTTCATCAATGGCACGTTCGAAAAAATCAGCACTGCCAGGATTCACCGTTCCCTGAAGAGAGAGCAGATACACTACCTTTCGGCCATCATCTCTTGCTGCGTAAGACAAATCGCTATTGCTGAAAACAACCCCAAGCGATAGTATGAACGCAAACGAGAGAAAAAATTTTCGTGAAAGAATTCGGCTCATGGTGGCAGAAAAAACGATTTTATCTCTTTTGAACAGCAGTAACGCTGTGAATCTCTATGTAAATATAATCAAACCTTTTGTACACACATTCTGTTCCTGCAAATGTTATCATCCGCTTTAGGATATTTGCTATCTTCCATTTTTATCTGTTTTAGCTTGCACCCTATCATCCTGATATCATCAGGGTATCGACACCTGAGTCACACCAAAAAAACATATGGAACACATATTGATAACCGGAGCCTCATCAGGAATTGGAAAAGTTTTTGCGCAAGAGTATGCATCTCGCGGAAACAACCTTGTCCTTGTCGCCAGATCGAGCGAAAAACTCGATGCCCTGGCAAACACTTTCCGCAACACGTACGAGATTGATGTCCGAACTTGCCAACAGGACCTTTCCTTACCAGACAGCGCAGAGAAGGTTTTTGACTTCTGCAAACGTGAACAGCTTATGGTAAGAACACTGGTAAACAACGCCGGCTTCGCTCTTGACGGAACATTTGACGCCCAGCCTCTTGAAAGCCACGAAAAGATGATCGTGCTGCACACGCTCACGCTCATCAAGCTTACGTATCTTTTTCTGCCTGAGATGAAACTCAGAAACCAGGGAGAAATCCTCAACCTTTCTTCTGTTCTTGCATTCCAGGGCGTACCGTATAACGCGGTTTATGCCGCCACAAAAGCATTCGTTCTCAGCTTTTCAGAATCGATCAGAGAGGAACTCAAAAACTCGGGTATACGGGTTTTGGCTCTCTGCCCCGGTCTAACCGAAACCGATATTTTCGATAAAACCGGGATCGATCCTCACCAGACGTTCATGCCTGTCGGGCCACCCGAACAGGTCGTAAAAACAGCAATAAATGCTCTGAATAAAAACAAGCCATATACCGTTCCAGGGTTTGCAAACAAGATATTGATACATGTCGGACGAGTTCTTCCAAGATCCGTCATGTTGAAATTTGCTTTGGTATTGACCAGACGAAAAAAGTCCAAGATTAAACACTCACAACCCAGTGATCCTTTGCAAACCTTATAGACTCGATATAAGAGCCGCTGGAATACCTCTTTTCCATCGTCTAATATTTAAAAGTAATTTGGAAAGTTTTTAATGAATTATTGCATCAGATAAGGCAGTACATTTTATAACATAACCTATATCAGATATATGTTTTATTTCGATCCTTTATACTTTCTATTCGCGCTGCCACCCTTGCTCTTGGGCCTCTGGGCACAGTTCAGAGTAAAATCGGCATTCAATAAATATTCCCAGGTCACACTCTCAAACCGCATCAGCGGAGCGCAGGCTGCCCGTATGATTCTCGACAGAAGCGGTCTCGGAAATGTCGATGTTGAAGAAACTCGCGGCATGCTTTCCGATCATTACGATCCACGCAGCAAAAAGCTGCACCTGAGTGAACAGGTTTACGAGCTTCCCAGCATTGCATCCGTCGGTGTAGCCGCCCACGAAGCAGGGCATGCATTGCAGGACAAAAAAGGATACATTCCTCTTCAAATACGTTCAGCAATGGTTCCGGCTGTTTCCATTGGCAGCAACCTCGGACCGATAATTTTCATTGTCGGCATGTTCATGGCAGGATCTTTCGGAACCACTCTTGCCTGGACTGGAATACTGCTTTTTGCAGCAACGGCTCTTTTTGCGCTGGTAACCCTGCCGGTCGAGTTTGACGCCAGTAAACGGGCCAAAGAAATCCTCGTTTCTCAAGGCATTGTTTCCAGACAAGAGCTCAAAGGAGTCAATGCCGTGCTCGATGCTGCAGCCCTCACCTACGTCGCCGCAGCGGCACAGGCCATCATGCAACTGCTTTACTTCATTACGATAATGAACCGGCGAAACTAAGCATTCTTTCAATAGCACAGCTACTTCCATGGCTGACTCTGGAGGGAGTTGACTACCTCCATTATGGACGGCACAAGCCCCTTTTCTCGTCATCCCCGAGCTTGACCCGGGGATCCAGCGACATCCCTGTTTTTCACTATGGATGCCGGATCTAGTCCGGCATGACTTTCGTAAAGTTTGGATACTTCATCATGTGCCAGGTATGACTTCGAGGGAACCGGATACCCTCATCATGCTTGGCACAAGCCCCTTTTCTCGTCATCCTCGGGCTTGACCCGGGGATCCAGCGACATTCCTGTTTTTCACTATGGATGCCGGATCTAGTCCGGCATGACTTTCGTAAAGTCTGGATACCTCATTATGTGCCAGGCATGACTTCGAGGGAACCGAATGATACCCGCATCATGCTTGGCACAAGCCCCTTTTCTCGTCATCCCCGGGCTTGACCCGGGGATCCAGCGACATCCCTGTTTTTCACTATGGATGCCGGATATAGTCCGGCATGACTTTCGCAAAGTCTGGATACCACATTTTGTGCCAGGTATAACTTCGAGCAAACCGGATGTTCAATCTCTCCGTTTCCTAAGAAGGTTCTGAAAAAAACACCTCTGAGCAATCAATTTGCTTGTTCATTTGCAATTACACGTCTTTTCCAGTTCTTTTTTGTTTTCGTTAAGATCCTGGACACAATCCCAGACAACAAGCTCAACGTTATGATCTGCATGCGGCTGAGTTTCAGTGCATTGCCACTGATAACAGTTTGCTTTCGACATCTTCTTGTAATGCTTTTCAACCGCAGGCTTACCACATAATTGACATGCGGTCTGGACATCCTTGAACCACTCAAACCAGGGAGAACCTTTAATCTTGTGATTAACCGGCCCCTCTGTATAGGAACATTTCCGGCTTCCATCCTCGAGTCTTTTCGCCACAGTTGTTTCGAGAAGTCTTTCCAACTCTTCGTTTGTCATGCTCTCGAAATTGTTCTTTTCGCTTGGTGACATAGCACGCCTCCTTTTTGGGTTTTGAAAAAAAATCAGAGCTGTAACCCCTTGCCCTTTTTCGTCCCTTAGTGAAGCGTACCCTTTACTCGGCAGTAGCAGCACGGAAAACCGGTTCTTGAGCAATTACGTCTCCACAGAACAACCCTCTAGTAAAAAAACAGGTGAAACAACAGAACAAAAAAAGCAATCCGTTATAAAACAAGCTTATAGAGAGAAAAGTAATAGAGAACCTCTCCCATCCAATCACATGCCAGTTAACTACCTCTCAACGATAAACCAGCTTTCTTTTCCCAAAATGGCAGTGATTTTTTAGCAATTCACACACCCGGCACGTTTCGGAGCGATTCCACAAGGAAATCCCAGAATTTCCCTACAGAGGTGATGTGGACCTTTTCATCCGGAGAATGAGGATAACGAATTGTCGGCCCAAAAGAAACCATATCAAGCTCAGGGTAGGTCGCCCCGATAATACCACATTCCAAACCGGCATGAACCGCTTTGATCTTTGGAACTTTTCCAAATTTCGCTTTATAGACCTCACGCATGCTCCTGAGAATCATTGACTCAGGATCAGGCTTCCACCCCGGATAGCTTCCACCAGGCACCAGTTCGGCTCCGGCAAGCTCTGCAATACTTCGGATCATCATCTCAAGATCATCCCGAGCTGATTCCACCGAGCTTCTCAGCAAACAGTCAACCTTCAACACTCCATCGCAAGAAGCAACGACAGCAAGGTTATTGGAAGTCTCTACAAGACCGGGTATCTCGTCGCACATTCGCATCACACCGTTCGGCAATGCATAAAGCATATTATGGAGGCGGGAAACGGCAGAGGCTTCGATACAATATTCGGGTTTCTCGACAGGAACCGTTGTGACACGAAGCCCTGAATCTGCAACCGCAAGTTCACATTGTACATTTTGAGACAACATCGCAAGGTCTTCGAGAAAGTCACCGGATTGTTGAGCAGGAACAGCAACGGTAGCCATCGATTCACGAGGAATGGCATTACCGAGAGAGCCGCCCTCGATTGAGGCCAGCTTCAGGCCATGACGTTTATGACCGTAATAGAGGAGACGGTTCATGATCTTGTTAGCATTGCCACGCCCAAGATCGATATCCATGCCACTGTGCCCCCCTTTCAGTCCCGAAACCCTGATCGAAAGTCCAGTGAAATCCTCGGAAACAGGGCTTTTATCGTAATCGAGTACCACCGTAATCTCCAGGCCGCCGGCACAACCTGTAAAAAGCTCACCTTCATCTTCCGAATCGAGGTTCATCAGGATCCCGCCGTTCAGTTGTCCGGACTTCAAACCGAAAGCACCGGTCATACCGGTTTCCTCTTCACAGGTAAACAAAGCCTCTATGGGACCATGCTCCAGCGTTGTCGATGCGAGCACTGCCATTGCTGCTGCAACCCCAATGCCGTTGTCAGCTCCAAGAGTAGTTCCATCGGCGCGCACCCAATCACCATCGATTACCGCCTTGATCGAATCGTTCTCGAAGTCATGCTCCATACCACTTCTCTTCTGAGGCACCATGTCGAGATGCGCTTGCAGCACAACCCTTTCTCGGTTTTCCATGCCAGTTGTGGCGGGTTTTCGGATGACAACGTTTCCAACATCGTCAACAATGGTATCCAATCCGAGATTTTTACCAAAATCAGCCATGAACGACCTGATTTTTTCTTCATGGCCGGATGGGCGAGGAATTCTTGTCAGACTGTAGAAATACTTCCAGACTTCCTGTGGATCCAATCCGAGAATATCTTCACTCATAGCTGATTCATCCCCTGATTTTGACCTCTGATTAGAGGTATCTTATTAATATACAGGAAGATGTTTTGGCAACACGAAAAAATCCGCATAATTTCTTTGGCCAATTGTGCTATATTTCCAGCATAGCTCGGTTCAACAGCATTTCAAACCATTAACAGATACAGCTATGGCAGAAAACAACAACGGCGTTTTTTCCGACCTCTTCAATGCGGTTGGCAACACCACACAGGATGTGGCTGATAACGTTATCAACGGAGCCACAAATGTGACCAATGCTGCTCAGGAATATGCAAACCTCGGCGTTTCTATAGCGACCGGCGCAGCAACATCGACACTCAAGCTCGTACAAGATGTTTTGTCGGGTATCTCATCCGCTCTCAACACGAAGCAGTGACAACCTGTCTCAAAGAAAAAGCCTCCTTGCAACTGATAGCTGCAAGGGGGCTTCCCTCAAGGTTACTTTATCTATAGGATCGATATTTTACATGTAGAACACATGTCTGCCGATCGTGGCGACTTCTTTTTTAGCTCCCGCCCAGTAAGGCGAAACATAATCGGCATGGTAATGCGTAACGCCTTCAAGCTTCTTTGCAAGAGGAAGATCAGGATTGAGCATGACTTCAGCCGCTGCCGTTTTTGCCTTTTTCCAGGCGGCACGGTCTCCAACCCTGTCGGGTAAACCATCCCAGAACCAGCTGAACTGCTTGTACTCTTTGACAACTTCTTCAATCGAGTCGGGATAATCCATGGATTTGACCCGATTGAGTGTCACGACTCCGACAGCAAGCATACCCTCCCAAGATTCTCCACGGGCTTCATGGTAGATATTGCGTGCGAGCCATTCAATTTCATCGCTCTGTAGGGTTTTCACATACTCGTTATTGCGCCGCTCAAGCTTCTGACGAGGCTGTGGCGAAATATGACTTTTCAGCAAAAAACCTATCGAAAAAAGCCCGGCGAGCACAACAGCTCCACCAAGAGCTTTTGCCTTCTCTGCAGGAATCGCTTTTGTCCGCTCCTTGAATATGTGTATCAGTTTTTTCATAAACTCACGCTTTAACGGCCATAGTCTCGAACATTACACAGTATGAACTGCACAATGTCATTTGACCCGAAGTAAAAAAACAAAAAAAACCAAAATATCAAAGACGAAGCAAAAGTTACGACCATTGCAGACCTCTCAGTCATTCAGCGCGCCACATTATCGGCCATCAGCCTCGAACGCCTTATGGAATGTAACGGTCCCTTCCGGCATATGCTTCTCGAAAGACAGAGCAAAAAAAACATCTTGTGGTACCCCTTCATGTACAAGTCCCTCCTGGTTAGCAAATCCGAATTGTCGATAGTATCCCGGATGCCCCACAAGACAGCACCCAAGAGCCCCTATTTTTTTCAGCCGATTCAGTCCCTCCCGAATCAAAGCTCCACCGATACCCTGCAGCTGATACTCCGGCAGAACCGAAACAGGTCCAAGACCGTACCAATCGAGAGTACCGTCCGATACAGTCACGGGCGAAAAAGCAATATGCCCTACCACACGACCGTCCACTTCAGCCACCAGGGATAGAGTCAATGCTCCTGCAGAACGCAATTTTTCGATAACAAACTGTTCAGTATGATCGCTGATTTCCAACGCCTTGAACGCTTCGATAGTGACCTGGGTTATCGCAGAAACATCACGCTGTGTTTCATCTCTGATAAGAACATTGTGTTTCATAGTCCGAAAAAAAACATTTTTCATTTAATAAATTTACCATGTGTTCTGTTAAGCCCATTACACTTTTCAATGACTAACCTTGCCACGATGCAGCAGGTTTATCTGTCCAGACCCAAGCAATAAAATCAGTCATTGATGGAGCAGTACCGAGCTCCCGTAGCCTGGCGTTCACCTGCCCGCGATGATACGTTGTATGCGAGAATATCTGTACGAGAAGCTCTGCAAGCGTTGTTTTCCGAACCTTGAATCCGATTTTCTCACCGAACTGCTGCGCCCAGGGCAGCTCGATGACGGTATCGAGCATATCCGGCTCAAGCGCCTCGTGGTAGCTTGCAGCTCTCCGATGCAGGTTCATGGCGAACTGTTCGAGCTCAGGCATTTCAAGCGAACGAGTAACTTCAGGGTTGAAAGGCTCCTGCTCGAGAACATCGAGGAATGCCTGCTGCACCATATGGCTGTGACGGAGTTTCGCAAGTACTAACTCATCATTACCGGCATCCGGGTATTTTCTTATAGATGAAAACACCATCGCATCCGCCCATTCTGTATAACGGGCGAAGTCCCTGAACAGTGAAAGAGAATCCATCATCATTACTCGCATTGAGAAGTTTTCAATACAGCCTCGACTTGTAAACGGAAGACAAAGAAACGCATCCTATTTTACCTCTCGAATACCGCCCTTCACTCAAGTATTTTAAAAGTACATCACAGGAGCCATTTTGAACAGGACAACCTCAAGCTCGTACCAACGCTACAACGCTCTCAAACGTATCGATCAGAAACGTTGGGTTGAGGCCGATAAGATCTTCCGCTGAATTGTTTCCATAGGTAACCGCACAGGTATCTGTACCTGCTCGCTGCCCCATTTCGATATCATAGACAGTATCACCAATAACCAGAGACTCTCCCGCAGGAATATCCAATGCTTCCAATGCAAGCAAAACCATATCGGGAGCAGGCTTTCCCTGCTGCACATCCTGTGCTCCTGCAATAAAAGAGAAACGCTCGAAAATCCCGAGATGCCGCAACATGGCCACAAGACCGTGTTTGCTCTTGCTGGAAGCGACTGCTAGCAGAAAATCCAGTCGTAAAAGGTTCAGCGTCTCTTTCACCCCCGGAAACAGGCGCGTCGACTCGAAGGCAACTTCATTGTAGTGCTTTCTATACAATTCTACCGCTTCCGGCACCTGCCAAGGCTCAAGCCCAAGCCCAACTTCAATGGTATGCTGCAGCGACAGACCGATACTCCGCCGGGCATTTTCCTTATCAACTTCCGAAAGACCGAAATCCTTCGCCACCAGCCGCAGGGACTCCATGATACTTGCCTCACTATCAGCCAGTGTCCCGTCAAAATCAAAAACCAGTAATTTATACTTCATATTCTGTATTACCCTGTACTGTTATGATCAGCCTTGCACCTCATGATTCAGGAAAAAACCTTTTTCTTTTTTTAGGCTCGATTTTTTCTTCACGTTGTTTTCAAGTATACTATGCAACTACTTGCAAGAACAAACGTCAGAGACACGTAAATAATTTAAAGAGAAAAAGATACTCTACTCGTTGCTGAAACCGTGATTTTGCACCTCGGTATTGATTATGATTCCGGTCAACAATGAACAGAGAAAGTGAGCCGTTCCATATACACCGTCATTTTGCCATAAAACCGTTTCCTTATCCTGATGTTCAATGACCAAGTACAAGACTCCTGAAGAAAACATAGAAGCCGTAACGAAACTGTCGCTGCAGTTTCTCGCCGAAGCGATCGGACAATGCCCTGCAGGACTCGAACAAACAAGAAACAGAGACGTCGTTTTTGCCGTACTCGGTTTCCAGTACGGCGCAGTGCAAAGTGCGGCTTACGTGGCGGGAATGGACAGAAAAACAGCATCGGATATCGTTGAAGATATCGTCGGTAGAATCAACGGTATGGAAACGGATGCCGTATCGAAAATCCTTTCTCTGATGCCGATGCTCGCTGAAAAGGAATACCCCCCTATCAATATCGGCAGCAAGGCCATTGTCGGTTTTTATAACGCCTCCTCCGACGAGGAAAAACTGACGACCGCAGGTTCGCTAAGGGAAATCCTCAAGCAGATAGATCAGTCATGAACCAGCTCACCCCTATATTTCGCTTGTGCCAGCCAAAGAAGTAAGATACCGATGAGTATAGAGTTTATCTATTTTCGAAAGTTCGATCATCTGGTCGAAGAATACTCCTGAAATCTTGTATTGCCGACTAATCCGCTCGATCATCGACAACCACAGATGCGCTGTCATTTCGGCATCGGCCAGTGCACGGTGAAAATCTCCGGTCTTCGGCACACCCGCATACGACACCAGCGTCTGCAACTTATGGTTCGGTGAATCCTGAAACACCCTTCTCGATACAAGCAGCGAACAGCAACAGTCACCCGTGTATGTCCGATTTGCCCGTTTCAGCTCTGAATCCAGAAAACGCTTGTCGAACGATGCATTATGGGCGACAATATCACTACCATCAATGAACTCCGAAAACTCGGCCATCACCTCTTCACACCGAGGCTGTCCATAGAGCATCTCGTTGGTAATTCCGGTATACCCTTCGATAAACCGGCTGATGCGGAACCCCGGATTCATCAGCTTCTGAAAACGTTCGACAATCTTTCCATTTTCGAGACGCACCGCCCCGATCTCGATGGCTCGATCCCCGTACTGTGGCGCCAATCCCGTCGTCTCGAAATCCAAAACAACAACACTATCTGCCAACGTCTTCTGCATACAAATAATTGATTACCGTGACTCCCAGCCCCTTTCTCCTTAGGTTGTCAAGCGACAAACGTCATTTTTTCCAAATCAAGACATTCCTGCAACCTCACGCTCAACACGCCATGTCCAATAACTTATTTTCGACGAATAAAACCTATAGCGCTCCGTTATCAGTATGGCAAAAAACATACGAGAGACATTACCGTCAATGGCTGGGAACGCCCCTGTAAACTGATCGAAATACGGCTGCAGAATTGAATGAGAAACACATCAGAAAAAATAAGAGAGACTAACGGACTTCAAAAGGAAAAACTAATAGAGAGCACCTGAGTCGTCATATACACACGCTGGAAAAAAAAGAGGCAGACTGTAAAAAACTGCTTCCCGACAATCGGCCGCCATGCAAAAGTATCCAGCAGAGAGCCATGCCGACCAGCGAAATTGAAGTTCGTATATCACAGGAAAGCGGCACCCAATCTCCCTAATAAGTCATGCCGGACTTGATCCGGCATCCATACTGACTTTGATCGGAAGATGGATCCCCGGGTCAAGCCCGTGGATGACATGGAGAGAACAGTCATGCAGCCCTTCGAGTTTCACGGGTCGAGCCCGAGGGTGACTACATAAGGACTTATTTACTGGACAAATAAGACAGCCTCTTTTAGCTGTAAAAACTTTGCAGAAAGATTACTCTTCTTTATCTTTTTTTTCCCGCTCTTTCTGGTCCTCCGGTACACAGGTATGGGAAGACTCTTCCCCATGGCACTGCTTGATGGTTTCCGGCGTGCATTCTGCCGGCGTTCTTTTCAGGTTTTCAGGCTTCTGGCAGCAGCATGAATTTTCTTTATGCATAAGAGAACTCCATTCAAAATTTATCAAAGACTGTTAGTTTACATCACTGAATCACGAAAGCACAATAAATGCACTCAGAAAAATACCCTTAATATTTCACCAATTTTTTTAATAAAATCGCTCTTTTTAATTTTTTTCAAAAAAAATCACCTAAAAAAGAAAACAGCACCACCAAACAGAGGAACATCGTTACTGTATTTAAAAAAGAGTAACCCAAACCTATATGTCTTCCCCCATGTTTGTACAAACTTTGAAAAGTTCGCCGACCA
>JADMLA020000001.1 GCA_015482705.2 Prosthecochloris sp.
CTACTTGTGGGAGCTCTCTTTGTTGTTTCCGAAACGGGGGAAAGTGTGATGCCGAAAAAGTCGTGATTCATGCAGGAGAGCAGAGTATAATTTGAAAAACAGCTGCACCGGCGAATGCTGATGCTCAGGTATTCCGATGTCCGTATCATTATTGTGTTGAGCACAATGGAACAAAAATGATGGAAAAGGGGTTTTCGGTCAGCGACTTCATCGGTAATTATCTCCGAAAACGTTTGAATATGGATTTCTTCAATACTATCCTGTGATGCCCGTAGAGTCTCTTTTCACTTTTCTATTTGCTTCAGTGTTGCTTGCGCTAGTACCCGGACCGGATAACATCTTTGTCCTGACTCAGGCAGCGCTATATGGTAGAAAAGAAGGTATTCAGGTGACACTTGGGCTTTGTACGGGTCTTGTCGTTCATACTTCGGCTGTTGCTTTAGGGGTGGCAGCGATTTTTCAGGCTTCAACAGTTGCGTTCACCGGTTTAAAAGTCATCGGCGCAGTGTACCTGCTTTATCTTGCCTGGCAGGCTTTTACAGCATCCGCGTCTCTCTTGGAAGACGGTAAGTCCAATAAACTTTCGGGACTGCAGCTTTACCGGCGTGGCATTATCATGAATGTCACGAACCCGAAGGTATCGATCTTTTTTTTGGCATTTCTGCCTCAATTCGCGATCCCTGAAAACGGTCCGGTTGCGCAGCAGATGTTCATGCTCGGCGCACTTTTTATTCTGGTTACGCTGGTTGTCTTTGGGGGGATCGCTTTGTTGGCAGGTACTCTGGGTGCCTGTTTAAAGCGGTCGCCCAGAGTCCAAAATTACCTGAATCGTATTGCGGGGATTGTATTTATTGGGTTGGCTATGAAAATATTCACTGCCAATAAAGGGGTATAACTGTTGTTTTCCATGGTGAGCTGAAAAATCGAGAGGCATTCTGCTCGATCTATCAATTCAGAGAACAGATATTGGCCGGTCGTTTACACGGCATTTTTTATCTTGAGGAAGCAGTGTACAAGGCATTGTAAAAAAGAATAAAAAGTAGAACAATCATGCCTGAAATCCGTCCTTTCAAGGGTTTGCGGTACGATCCTGAAACCGCAGGTGACATGGGATCTATCATCTGTCCGCCCTATGATATCATTCCTCCCGCCATGCAGCAGGAACTGTATGACCGTTCAGGGTACAATGCGGTGCGGCTGGAGCTTCCGAAAGAGGATGACCCCTACGGGGCAGCGGCAGAGCGGATTGTGCGGTGGATGCAGAACGGGATTCTGAAGCAGGATGACGAGTCCGCGCTCTACCCCTACTATCAGACCTATACCGACCCTGAAGGAAACACCTATACCCGGAAAGGTTTTTTCTGTGCGTTGCGTCTGCACGAATTCAGCGAAAAGAAGGTATTGCCGCATGAGCGGACGCTTTCCGGGCCGAAAAAGGACAGGTTGAACCTGTTCAAAAGGACACAAGCCAATATCAGCAGCATTTTCGGGCTCTATGCCGACGAAAAGTTACAGGCGGACAAGGCGATCGAGGAGTTTGCTGTAACGCATGACCCTGAGGTCGATGCTGTATTTCAAGGCGTCAGGAACCGGCTTTGGAAGATGACGGATCCCGATGTTATCGCAACGGTACAGCAGGTGTTGCTCGACCGTCAGGTTTATATCGCTGACGGACATCACCGTTATGAAACAGGGGTGAATTACCGTAACCTCCGTTCCGAGGAAAATCATTCGCATACCGGTGACGAGCCGTATAATTTCATTCTGATCTACCTCGCCAACATCTTTGACGAAGGGCTCATTATCTTTCCATTACACAGGATGGTACATAGTCTCGGAAGGTTCAGTCCGGAAGGTTTGATCGATACCTTGAGCACCCACTTCGAGGTGAAACCTCTCGGCGGTAGAGAAGAGCTGAGGCACTACCTTGAAAGTGAATCTTCAAGCCATGTTTATGGTGTTGTCACTTCGGAGGGGATCTGGGGAATCAAGATGAAAGATTCTCCTGAAACGCTTCTTGGCGACTCGGTACCCGCTCCGCTCCTGCAGCTCAGTGTTGTTGTTTTACATGAACTCATTCTGCACCGGGTTCTCGGCATTACGCCGGAGGCGATGCGCAGCCAGACGAACCTCGTCTACGAAGAGGACGATCGTCAGGTATTCGATGCCGTGGCACACGGTGGTATCCAGGTCGGTTTTGTCGTCAAGGCGACAACCGTTCAACAGGTGCTCGATATTTCAGGAGAAGGAGAAGTGATGCCGCAGAAGTCGACGTATTTTTACCCGAAGATCATGACAGGTTTGGTGATGCATAGGCTTATGTAATGGCAAAAGGAAAACGTCAAAGGTCAACAGGGTTCCTTCGGTACGGAAATGTGAGGCCATGAACCTTACTGTGCCTGTTGTAGGTTTCTTGTTGTGATAAATCTTTTATAATATGCCGGTCAAAAGGGTGCTTTCTTTTTGAGTTAATAGCATATTAGTGAGTGGCCAATGTATGGAAAAGCGTCAGCATCTATCGCGTCAAGCCAGTTTTTGTCTTGCTCAATGGTGATATGATGGTTTCAGATATTTTACTTTTGACCTTTGAATTTTGACTTTCCTTCCATGAAAGAATTCTTTTCCCGTTCGGTTGAAGAGACCCGTGAATATGCGCGGCAGTTTGCAGCGGGATTGTTGCCAGGGGATGTTGTTTCTTTGAGCGGTAACCTGGGTGCCGGAAAAACCGAATTCATGAGAGGAATTGCGCAGGTGTTCAACTGTGACGATCAATTGACGAGTCCTTCCTTTTCAATTTTCAATATTTACAAGGGGCGTTTGAAAGACTCACCGGTGAAGCTGCAGCATTTCGATCTTTATCGCATCGAGTCCCCTATCGAGCTTGAAGGACTCGGTTTCGGTGAATACATTGCAGGAGATGCAATATCCGTTGTGGAATGGGGTGAAAAATTTTCCGATGAACTTCCCGATAATGCAAAAAAAGTATTTATTGAGGCCGTAGGAGAAAGCGAACGGCGTATCGTCGTACGTAATCCTTGAAAAGCTTTTTGTCTGTTTTTTTTGATTTTGACTTTTTCCATTTGACTTTTTCTCACAAGATTCTTGCAATAGAATGCACGCATCGATGCATCAGTATTGCGGTTGGTGCTCCTGATGGGGTTGTCGAGGAGACGATCTGGGAGTGGCAGCGGACTGCGGAATCAATTGTTCCCCTCGTCGACAAAGTACTTGCCGCGGCAGCGATAGCCATAAGTGATATCGATCTTCTTGCACTTTCCTCCGGCCCCGGTTCTTTTACCGCGTTGCGTATCGGTATGGCTACGGCGAAAGGGCTCTCTTATGGAACTGATGCCCCACTGGTTACGGTTTCAACCATGGAAGCTCTTGCCAAATCAGCACGTGAGCATGTCGATACTCCTTTTCTGGTGCCGGTTATCCCTGCAAGAAAGGGTGAGTTTTATTATGCTCTCTATGCTTCGAAAGATGGTGGGTTTGAAGAGATCGGGGAGAAGACTTATGCTCCTGTTGAGCGCTTGAAAGACTTTCTTGAGTTGAGACGGGGGCGCTGTACCGTTGTCGCAAGAGAGATTGCTCCACTACAGGAGGTTTGTCTGGCTGGCGGTGTTGGTGCTGTAGAAGCTGATTTTTTTACAGCGGCATCGCTCATTCCTCTTGCGAACAAGCAATATACGGCAGGAGAGATCTCCTCTCTGGAAACGCTGATTCCTGATTATCAGCAGAAATTCCGTCCAAAAAGGTAAGGTCGTACGCGTAATAGGTAATAGGTGAGCAGGTAATGGGTAATGGGGGACACGGGACAGTGAATTTGCCTGGATATCGCATCAATTGTTCTGTGATGATCCAGTGGTACCGAGAGGGTGGTGATCGTGGCCTAAGCAGGATTTTTCATTTCTAAGATTCAAGAATTATTGAACCCGTTCATGCGTTACGTTTGTTGTTGGAGTTGGTGATACTCTTTATACGAGGATGCCCGCAAAGTAGCGACTTCGCAAAGCGTTGATTATTAGTATATTTTAATACAGCAACTTATGGGGTACTGGGTTCTTCGAAAGACCTGAAATCAAGTTTTTTTTAATTGAGTAAAACGGAGGTTTATGGCTGAGCTGATTCGTGAAGACGATAAGAGACTGGATGTGAGAGAGGTTACTTTAAGCGAACTGCTGGCGAAAAGAGCGGCAGAATTATCGCAGGAGAAAAAATGTGAAGAGGTCATGGTGCTTGATGTCAGGGAGTTGACGAGCGTCACGGATTTTTTTGTGGTTGCTACGGCTGATTCCGAAAGAAAAGCTAAAGCAGCCTATGAGCACATTGTCAATGAACTGAAGCAAGACGATGAACGTCCTTTACATATCGAAGGGGCCGATTCGTTGCATTGGATTTTGATTGATTATGTCGATGTCGTGGTTCATATTTTCATGCCCGATGAACGGAAATTTTACGATCTCGAGTCACTATGGGGAGACGCTCCGAAGGTACAACTTAACAGTACGGTTGCAGAAGGTTTGTAAGGTGTTGAAACAAGCGGCCTGATGCTTTTCCTTTAGAGGTCTATTTTATTACATTGTCCCCGTTGGTTTTTCTTTTTTCATTCACATAGTTACAAGCACGAACATGCAGCGCGACAAGATTTTACCGATCAGCATAGAAGATGAAATGAGGGACTCCTACCTCGATTACTCCATGTCGGTTATCGTCAGCCGGGCGTTGCCGGATGTTCGTGACGGTCTCAAGCCGGTCCACCGCCGGGTGCTTTACGGCATGCATGAACTTGGCCTGCAGGCAGGAAAGTCCTATAAGAAATCCGCCCGTGTGGTTGGTGAAGTGCTTGGTAAGTTTCACCCCCATGGCGATGGTGCCGTCTATGACAGTATCGTACGCCTGGTCCAGGATTTTTCCATGCGTTATCCGCTGATCGACGGACAGGGTAACTTTGGTTCGATCGACGGCGACTCCCCCGCTGCCATGCGTTATACCGAGGTTCGCATGAAAAACGTAGCAGGTGAGATGCTCAAGGACCTGGAAAAGGAAACGGTTGATTTTGCTCTCAATTTCGACGATTCGCTCGAGGAGCCGACAGTACTGCCTTCTGCAATGCCGAATATGCTGGTCAATGGCGCTTCGGGTATCGCAGTCGGTATGGCGACCAATATTCCTCCGCAGAATCTCAACGAGGTGGTTGACGGGTTGATCGCAATGATTGACAATCCTGATATTACCATTGATGAAATTATGGAGCATGTTACTGCTCCTGACTTTCCAACCGGCGGAATTATCTACGGATACGAGGGGGTCAAGCAGGCTTACAGAACCGGTCGTGGACGTGTGGTTATCCGTGCAAGAGCTGTTGTTGAGGTGACCCAGAAAAACGGAAGAGAATCGATTATCGTGACCGAGCTTCCCTACCAGGTTAACAAAGTACGGCTCATAGAAAAGATCGTCGATCTGATTCACCAGAAGAAAATCGAAGGTATTGCCGATATCCGTGACGAGTCCGATCGTGACGGTATGCGACTTGTGATCGAACTGAAGCGAGATGCCGTCGCCAAGGTGGTGCTGAACCATTTGTACAAGCATACGCCGATGCAGGATACCTTTGGTGTCATTCTGCTTGCTCTGGTCAACGGGGTGCCGAAAGTGCTTACCCTGAAGGAGATGATGCAGGAGTATCTCAAGCATCGCAATGAGATTATTCTTCGCAGAACCACCTTCGAACTGGCAGCTGCCGAAAAGAAAGCGCATATCCTCGAAGGTTTGAAAATCTGTCTCGATAACCTCGATGAGGTCATCTCCACGATTCGACAGTCTCCCAATGCAGCAGTGGCTCAGGAACGGCTTATGGAAAAATTCGGGCTGACCGAAGTTCAGTCGAAAGCTGTTCTGGAAATGCGACTCCAGCGCCTTACCGGTATGGAGCGCGATAAAATTGAAAAGGACTATAACGAAACCCTTGCACTCATCGAAGAGCTGCGTTTTATTCTTGCAAATCCTGAAAAGCAGATGCAGATCATCAAGGGTGAGCTGCTGAAAGTCAGGCAGGTTTATGGCGACGAGCGACGAACAGAAATCAGGCCGCAGGAAGGTGAGTTCTCCATCGAGGATATGATCGCACAGGAGGATGTTGTCATCACTGTTACGCACGAGGGTTTCATCAAGCGTTTCCCGGTTTCGGGATACCGTCGCCAGGCCCGTGGGGGTAAGGGGGTAACCGGAGCACAGGCCAAGCATGAAGATTTCGTGGAGCATATGTTCGTTGCCTCCACGCACAACTATATTCTTTTCTTTACCAACAGGGGCAGATGCCACTGGCTGAAAGTCTATGAAATTCCGGAAGCTGGACGAGCGGCAAGGGGAAGGTCTCTGGCAAATATCATGGAGCTGCAGCCGGGTGAGATGATTCGGGCATATATCAACGTAAAGAATTTCGATGATTCTCTTTTCATCGTTATGGCTACATCCAGGGGTATCATTAAAAAAACCGAGATCGAAGCGTTTTCCCGGCCTCGCCGTAACGGTATTGCCGCTATTACGATAGAAGACGGCGACGAGTTGATCGATGCTCGTCTGACCGATGGCGAACACGATATTATCATGGCGAAGAATTCGGGCTATGCGGTCCGTTTTGCTGAAAAAGATGTCCGTCCGATGGGAAGAACGGCGATGGGTGTTAAGGGTATAACCCTGGACGAGGATGAGCATTGCATTTCCATGGTGACATCGAAACGTTCCGATACCTCTCTTCTCGCTGTTACGGACAACGGATTCGGCAAGCGCAGTAAAGTTGAGGACTACCGGCTCACGCGCAGGGGTGCGAGAGGAGTCATCACTCTCAAAGCGCACGAGAAAGTCGGTAGCCTTGTTGGCCTGCTCGATGTCAATGACAGCGATGATCTCATTATTATCACTGCCAACGGTATTGTCAATCGTCAGCATGTATCCAATATCAGGCTCACCGGTCGTAACACCTCAGGAGTGAGACTTGTTCGGCTCATGGAAGGTGATACGATCTCTGCTACTGCGAGAGTGCCGAAAAACGGGGATGAAGAGGTTGGCGACGGCCCGGAGGAGCAGATCGAGCTTTTTGATTCCTGAGGCTAGTTAACACAGGAGGTGGTTATGGACAAGAGAACAGAGCCTTATATTCTGCATGAAGAACCCGGATTGAAAAAGTATTGTGCATGCGGGTTATCGAAAAACAAACCCTATTGTGATGGTTCTCATCATGGAACAGGCATGCACTCGTACAAGGTAGAGATCGAGGAGAAGAGAACTGTTGCGATATGCGGTTGCGGCCAGTCGAAGAGCAAGCCTTTCTGTGATGGCTCGCATTTGTCATTGTAGTATTTGAGAGAATTACAAGACAGCCGTTTGTTCTGAGAGAATTCGACAGCATGGCAATGCCGTGCTTAGTGAAACGATCAACTTTGGAAAACACCGTTACTGTTATGGCACGACCGAAAAACGTAAAGCATATTTTTGTTACAGGAGGGGTTGTCTCGTCTTTAGGCAAGGGTATTTTGTCTGCTTCCCTTGGACTGCTTCTGAAGTCACGAGGCCTTCGTGTGGCGATACAGAAATACGATCCATATATAAACGTTGATCCCGGGACGATGTCGCCCTACCAGCATGGTGAGGTGTATGTTACCGATGATGGTGCAGAAACGGATCTCGATCTTGGGCATTATGAGCGGTTTCTTGACGAGCCGACGTCGCAATCGTCGAACCTGACGATGGGTAGGGTCTATAAATCAGTTATTGACAAGGAACGCCAGGGAGACTACTTGGGCGGTACCGTTCAGGTGGTCCCTCATGTGATCGACGAGATCAAGGAGAAAATGAACGAGCAGGCGAAAAACGGCAGTCTGGATATACTGATTACCGAGATTGGCGGTACTATCGGTGACATCGAGTCGCTGCCTTTTCTCGAAGCCATGCGTCAGTTGAAGCTGGATCTGGGCCCGAAAAATCTCCTGAACATCCATTTGACCCTCGTGCCTTACATCAAGGCGGCCTGTGAACTCAAAACCAAACCAACGCAACACAGTGTCAAGATGTTGCTTGAAACCGGGATTCAGCCGGACATTCTTGTTTGCCGGAGTGAGAAACCGCTTTCAAGAGAGATTAAAAACAAGGTAGGGCACTTCTGTAACCTTCATGAAGCCGATGTCATCGGGCTGAACGATTGCGGAACAATTTATGATGTGCCGCTGATGCTGCTGAACGAACAGCTCGACAAACGTGTGCTGAAAAAACTCAATATCAAGAAATACAGGGATCCGGAGCTTTCATACTGGCGGGACTTCTGCAACAAGGTGAAGCACCCGACGGATGGAGAGGTGACGATCGCGATATGCGGAAAGTATACTGAATATCCCGATGCGTACAAGTCTATTCTCGAGGCTTTTGTTCATGCAGGAGCAATGAACAACATCAAGGTGAATGTCAGACTGCTCAGGGCGGAAGATGCTGAGGAAAACGGCGGTTGCAGTCCAGATTTTCTGAAAGGTGTTCATGGTGTGCTGGTTGCGCCCGGTTTCGGTGACAGGGGTATCGAAGGCAAGATCAGTTTCATTCGCTATGCTCGTGAAAACAATATCCCGTTCCTGGGAATATGCCTTGGTATGCAGTGTGCGTCGATTGAGTTTGCCCGGAACGTGTGCGGTTTCAGTGAAGCAAACTCCACCGAATTCAATAAACGGTGCCGTCAGCCGGTCATTGACCTGATGGAACACCAGAAAAAGGTCAAGGAAAAGGGCGGAACCATGCGACTGGGCAGCTATCCCTGTATTCTCAAGGAGAACACCAAGGTGCACAAGGCTTACGGCAAGTTTCTTATCAACGAGCGGCACCGCCACCGTTACGAGTTCAATAACGAGTACCGTGAGCTGTTCGAAAAAAATGGCATGTTGTTTTCCGGAACATCTCCTAACGGTGATCTTGTCGAGATTATAGAACTCAAGGATCATCGCTGGTTTGTCGGCGTACAGTTTCACCCTGAGTATAAATCGAGGGTTCGCAGCGTTCACCCCCTCTTCAAGGGGTTTGTTGAGGCGGCAAAAGAATTTGCCCACGGATCGCGTCAACTTTCCTTCGAGCCCGATGCTCTGCCGCTGGAGGCGTCCGAGCCATCGGTTGAACGATGAGGAACGCAAGGTGCACGGAATGCGCTCACATATCGCGTTTTTTGTGTGCTGGATCCCACCTCTCTATAGGCTTCATTCGTTCTATATGAGGCCTATAGAGTAATCCACTGACGGGTATCTGCGTTACCTATCTCCTGCATATTTACGAAAACTGTTCAACAGCTCGAACATTCAATAAATCAACAGGTTGTTGACTTCTGAACTCCTGCTTCTTTTTTTCCTTTTTTTCTGTTTTTTGTTTGGAGGTAAAAGGTTCTTTTTCTACATTAAGAGCCCGTTGAAGGAAGCGGGCTGGTTCGAGAGGGCCAGGTGTTCTGTACCAAGCATGAGAGAAGGGAAAACGAAAGAATCGCGAGCTGC
>JADMLA020000002.1 GCA_015482705.2 Prosthecochloris sp.
TCGGCCGAAGCCATACCGCTTTGGATTTTCGTATTGGCCTCACCCAGCATTTTTATGGGCCCCATAGCCGAATACAGGCTGAAAGCAAAGACAATCAACTCATTCGCCGTCATAACCCCCTCGAACACCTGTAAACCCCCGAACCAGAGCACCATGGCAACAGCCATGACCAGCAACGTCTCATTGAGAGGGCCGATGATGTTTTTCAGCCGAAAAATCCTCAGGTTCAAACGCCGGAAATCGCTGGTAAAACTCTTGAACCGACCTATTTCGACATCTTCGAAGCCGCTGGATTTAATGACTTTGATACCGCTGAACTTTTCCTGCAGTACGGAGTTCATATCCCCCATTCTTTGCCTTAAAACCTTGGAGAGCTTTTTAACTCTGCGCCCGATGATTCTGATAACGAAAAAAATGACAATGGAAACAGCGAATGCAAACAGGGTCAGCTTCCAGCTCAAGACGAACAACACACCAACGTATACAAATATTGAAAACGGGTTCTGAATGAAGTTGATAAAGGTCGAGCTGATAGATCCCTGTACGCTCTGGACATCGTTGTAAACATGGTTCATCAACCCTCCAACCCGCTGGTTGTTGAAATAATCCAGATGCATTTCGATGATCGAGTGGAATACATCATCTCGTAAATCTTTCGTCGCCTTGGTTTGAACACGATAAATGATCTGCTTGTTGATATAGAGAAACAAGTTCTTGAGGGCAAACGCCGCTATCAGGAACAGACAGATATTCAGCAGCGTCCTCTGTTTCGTTTCGGCATGAAAGATCCGCTGAAACGTATCGGTCAATTGTTCCTGAAACTTCTCTGTATCGATAAGCGAATCACCTCCTGTTTTTTGGCCGGGAGGCCGAGCCCCATTGTCCATAGCTGCGTTTTCTCCCGAAACAGCTGGCGTTACAACCGTTTTATCAGCTGTAAAAATGGCATTGAGCAATGGAAGAACCGAATATATGGATACCACACCGAAAAGAGATGTCAGCATACTTATGAAAACAACGAGCACAATCTTCCAACGCGAAGGCGCCAGGTATCGTAATATTCTTACAATTAAAATATTCATGTTTTATGATCACCCTCTATCGTTTCAGCCAATAGTACCGAGAAAAGATACAATACAGCTATTTTTTGTCAATGTAACGCCTCTTCCATCGGTTATGCACCCAAAACCATTCTTCGGGGTAACGGTGAATGTACTTTTCAAGAGCTGTTGTGTATCTCCTGGTAAGCTCTTCTATGTTTTCTCTGGAAAATGAAAGATCCGAGGTATCGATCTCTTCGGCTTCGAGAACATATTTCCCGCTCTCTTGCCGCCGGCACATGAGAGCGAACATCGGCACATTTGCCCTGAGGGCGAGAAAAGCCGGGCCGAGATACACCGAAGCCTCCCTTCCGAGAAAATCCATAAAAAAACCTCCTTTCGGATCGGACTGGTCTCCAAGTACAGTCAGAATCCCTCCTTCCCTGAGCAGTTTCAATCCGTCTCTGAGAGCCTGCTTTTTATAAATCACTCTATTGCCATACAGGCAGCGTAAACGCTCGATCTCGCTGTTCACCAAGCGGTTTTTCAGTTTCTTCGCAACAACGGCAATCGGGTTTACAAGCAAGCCGATACATACCCCTGCAAGCTCCCAATTGCCGAAATGCCCTGAAACCAGTATTCCTCCTTTCCCCTGATCTCTCGTTTTGGTAAGAAAATCATCGAGATAAAGATCGATACGTTCATCGGCATCTTCACGCCCCTGTATCAACGGCAACCGTAAAACCTCCAGGAGGTTGACCGCCTGATTACGATAAACCTGACGGGCGATTCCGTCAATCTCACGACCTCCTTTCTCAGGAAAAGCGATGGTAAGATTCGTTGTAACCAGGCTTCTCCGTGATCTGAGAACATAGTAGACAAAATCCCCCATAACCCAGGCCAGACGCTCGAACTGGTAACGGTTTATGCGCCTGACCAGAAAACCAAGTAAAAGAAAGAGTCGGTAAATAACTTGTTGCCCAAAACGTCTCCATTTTTTTTGCAAGGAACCCATAAAAAACTATTCGTCTATAGCCAAACGAAGGAATAATTCAAACCTCTATTAAAAAAATCTTAATAATTCATATCTATTACATACGGATTGTAATCATTTCTTCGTAAAAACATGTCATCAAAAGTAAAGCTCCTTGCCCCCCGTACTGTCGAACGGCTCGTCAGCGAATGGAAACAACAAGGGAAAAAAGTTGTCTTCACCAACGGATGTTTCGACATTCTGCATGCAGGTCATGTACAGTACCTCGAAAAAGCGAAAGCTGCCGGAGATGTTCTTGTTGTAGGGGTTAACAGTGATGCATCGGTAAAACGACTGAAAGGTCGGAACCGTCCCATAGCACCCGAAACAGACCGCTGCACGGTTCTGGCAGGGCTTGAAGCCGTTGATGCCACGGTTATCTTTGACGAGGATACACCAGCCCGTATTATAGAAAAGCTCCTGCCGGATATTTTGATAAAAGGAGCCGACTGGCCAATCGATAAAATTGTCGGGGCAAAAACAGTACTCGAACATGGCGGAGAGGTAAAAACAATTGCATTTCTGGAGGGGCGATCGACAACCTCGATTATCGAACGTATCATTGAGATCTATTGTGGAAAAAAGTGATCGGAATAGGGTTTTTCAAATTCATGAAAAAAAGAATGACCGGAAAGGCTCTCGAGGTAACTATCCCCTGAAACCAAACGAGTACTTTGACAGGCCGACAGCGAAAACCCATGTTCCCGATGTTACGGGATGTGAACCGCTTCACGGACAACGAGGCATTCATGTAACCTTATGATTGGATTGTATGTTTGCGGACACCTCTTCCAGGGAAATGACAATAATGAAAAAGCAGGGACTGTAAACAGTTGAACAAGGTTAAACAATATATTCTCGGCATAGCCATCGGTGTATCAACACTGTTTCTAGTGATTGTGATCATTCTTGCCGTTGTACTGAACAGCGGTTCACTGGATAAACTCGTAAAGCAAAGAATAACCGATTTTTTCAATGGCGAATTTCAAGGAAAGCTCAGGATAGAAGAGGTCGACCTGCAGTTTCCATCAAAAATCATCCTATACAAACCGGAGGTCTACCGCAAAGACGCCGATAAACCGGATGTTTCGGCAGAAAAGCTCACAGTAAATCTGAATGTTCTCCGATTGCTCTCGAGCCCCTCATCGATCACGATACGTTCATTGAAAGCAGATTCGCTTTTTTTCCGTCTGGAGCACTACTCCGATGGCAGCACGAATATCGAGGACATTTTCACTTCCAGAAAAGCGGTAACAACCGAAACCCCGGCACTGGAGCTCTTCCTATGTTATAACCTCGAGCTTTTCAATTGCTCGGCAGAGTACCTCGATTTCACGAAAAAAGACGAAGAACCCGATCGCCTGGATATAGAAAACATCAACTTTCGAGGTAACAGATTCCGCTACTCCCATCAAAACATCAGTGGAGTCGTACGTGAAATCCAGTTCAACGTTCCGCAATCCAACGTCATACTACAGGAGGGATCGGCAAAACTCTCCTTTACCAACAAGCGTGTTGAAATACTGGATCTGAAGGCTAAAACCGCTAAAAGCGATGTAGAATTATCTATGGGACTCTATGAGTTCGATATTTTCTCTTCCGAGCACGCAGAAGAGCATGCCAACAGCCTGGCGATGCTTTCGGTAACATCCTCCGCGATACACACCGATGACCTTGAATTGTTTCTTCCGGAAAATCCTCTTCCTTCAGGGATTTACAGTTTTTCCGGTAATGCGGAAGGACGGCTTAGAAAAATAGACATCGATAACGCGGTCCTGTCACATAAAAGCTCCATTCTAAAGCTGAAAGGAGAACTGCTCAACCTCAATCAACCGGCGTTCTTCGGATTCAGACTCGAGAGCGACAGTTCGAGAATTTCCGGAGATTTCCTGCAAACGGCCATTGCGGATACTGCGCTCAAATCCCTTGTCGAACCGGCAGGCGATTTTGAAGTATCCGGTTACGGGCAAGGTAACATGAATGAATTCTATACCGAACTATCCATCGGTACAGAAGCTGGCGATGCCAGTCTTTCTCTGCAGGCAGAAATCGCAGAAAACACCCCGACCAGCTACAATGGAAAGTTCGCTTTACAGAATTTCGATTTTCATAGATTCCTTGTCGAAGATACTACCGTAGTGAGCGGTATAACCTGTACAGGAACTTTATCAGGAAGCGGCCTTTCACCACAACCCCTCGAGGCAGCGGTTTCGATCGACCTTCAAGACTCGTATTGGCATCAGCAGGAGTTAACCGAGGGAACCATTCTGCTGACCTACAAGAATGATGTTCTGACAACCGGATGCAGCATTAGCGACGGCAATACAAATGTTTCACTGAATGGAAACATCGACTGGAGCAGTGAGACCCCCGTCTATGAAGGCAATGGATCTGTCTCTAATATCGATCTTTCAAAAATTCTCGGTTCTGATAAGATACGCTCGAATCTCACCTTTTCAGCTCGCCTCCGAGGGGAACATTTTGATCCTGAAAAACTCAACGGAAACATCTCGATCCTCTTCAGCAAGTCGACAATCAACGATTACATATTTCGGAAAGGTTCAGAACTGACGTTCGAAATCACCCAGAAATCGCCCATATCGAAAGTCAACCTCAACAGCGACTTTCTCGACTTCAGCGCTGAAGGCAGATACACGTTCAGAGAGTTCTTTGCCGGTATAAACCTTACAGCTCTGTCGGCAACCCGCGAAATCGCGAAAAACAACATTTGGAGCACCACTCTCCCCGAACCTGCCGCAGAGAGCATCGAAAAAGATTTTTCGGCTGATTATACGCTTACGGTTCGAGACATTTCTCCTCTGGCTGTTTTTTTCCCTCTCGAAGGGTATGCGCTTTCAGGCAAGGCTTCGGGACAATCATACAGAAGCAACGGCAATCTCCACCTCACCTCTTCTATCACTATTGAAAAGCTAAGTAGAGAAACTGCTTTTTCGATAGACAACACGACGATTACGATAGCGGCTGAGTACAACGATGCCGGCTTTATCAGCACATCCGTCGAGGCAGCAGCATCCTCACTGCAAACAGGTTGGCACAACATCGAACAGCTGTCTTTACAAGCGGATTACGACAACTCCGGAGTGAGAACCCGTCTCGATCTGAGAGTTCCTGACATCCAGCGTTCGTTATCGGTAGATATAGCAGCCGTCCGCAAGAGCAATCTTTATAATGTGACACTCAACGATTTCTCAGTAACTGACCCCGATGGAAATGGGTGGACCGCCAACAAGGGAGCAAAGCTCGATATCGGAAAAAACTACTCCCGCCTTTATGCACTGAACATACGCAACAGAGAGCAGGTCATCACGTGTAACGGTTTGCTCAGTAATGAGTTAACCGGCCTCTTCGAATGCAGTATTGAAAACCTCAACTTGGAGGAACTTCAGATTTTCTTTCCCGAAGCCACACTCCAGGGCTCGATATCATCCTCACTGCGTATCAGTGGCAGCTCTAATGCAAAAACAGCCACGCTGAAACTTACCGGACAAAACCTCGCCTATGATGATGTGATCATAGGCAGCATCAACCTCCAGGCATCTCACAAAGGTCAACGACTGAACGCTGAATTTTCAACCGGGCGCATGTCACCCGAACCGCTCAACGATCTCGAGGGCAACGCGTCGATCCCCCTCAGAATCAACTGGTTCCCTCTGGAATATTCCATTCCAGAAAACCAACCTGTTTCGGCATCGTGTTCTTCCGATCACTTATCCGCAGAAATTCTCGAACTGCTCTTACCGTTCTTCGATACTGCAGAAGGCACCATTCCGGCTAAACTCACGGTAAAAGGCACAACACCCGAGCCGGACATTTATTTCAGTGCGGAACTCATGGATACGGAAATAACCGTAACTCCGACCGAAACGGTCTACCGCCTGTCCGGATCGATCGTCATTACCCCTCAGAAAGCCGATTTCAGGAAAATCACCATCCGAGATGCCCTTGGAGGAACCGGCAGAATCAACGGATCGGTCGACCTTGAAAACCTCGAAGCAACAACGATCGATCTTGTCGCATCGTTCGAAAATCTTTTACTGTTCAACAAAGAGGACAAGAAAGACGAAACCTCTTTCGGTACCATTACCGGCACATCCGACAATGTTCGCTTCTATGGCGAGATCTCACAACCGATTCTTACCGGTAATCTGCAGATTACCGACGCTGATTTCACACTGTACAGAACAGGCTCCAATGAAAGCGCAAAATACATCGGAGTGGAACGGTTTGTCACATTCGTTCCTCGCTATCCCGAATCTATGGATCCTTCAGATGCCGAAGACACGACAAAGCTGGAAACTCCTGAATTTTATTATACCCTGATCGATATCATTCAGATTCAGAACCTCAAACTGCAAGGCAGTGCTCCACTGAAATACAACATGATATTCGACAGGACACGAGGAGAACAGCTTGAAACCACGTTGCAGAACCTTTCGCTTATCGTTAACAAAAACCAGCAAAGCTATCGCCTGTTTGGCTCAGTCAACATTTCTTCAGGAAAATACCGATTCTCCAACAGCGATTTCGATCTTGAAGACGGGGGCAGAATTGCCTGGAACAACGTCGATATAAGAGACGGTGTCATGGAAAATCTTTTTGGGAGAAAATTCGTCAACGCATCGAACGCACAAACGGGCGAAAGCGATAACGTTCGCCTTCTGCTCGCAATCCAGGGAACGCTCAACAACCCCGATGTACAAATGGGTTACTATCTCAACGATGATTCACAGCCTTACTCTTCAGAAAATATGATTGGAGCCCAAAGTAGCAAGATCGACCCGAATGCGGAACTTAACGTGATTTCACTTTTGCTCACGAAACAATGGTACGCCCGGCCCGGCAGTCAGGGTAGTCTCGGCAACGTACCGTTTTCGAGCGTGGGTCTTTCCGCCGGAACCGGTTTGCTTTCATCACAGATTTCACGATTTGTCGAAGATCTCGCTGGTTTCGAGAGTTTTAGCGTGAATGTCGGTCTAGACGATCAGGGATCTCTCAGCGGTCTTGAATTTTCATTGGCATTCCTTGTTCCGGGAACTGGAGGAAAAGTACGCTTCATCGGAACGGGTAGCAGCCCCGATATTGGGAAAACCGCTCTTTTCGATTATTATGGAAACAGCCAAAGACTCGAGTACCGTATCACTCCGAAACTTTTTTTCGAGGCTTATCGCTCGTACGGTCTTTTTGGCAACGATGTCACAACGACAAACCTTCTTGAACCCCAGGAAACCTATGGGCTGAGTCTTTCGTACAGAGAGCGATTCTACAGCTGGGAACAGTTTTGGAACAGGGTACTTGGCACCGGAAAGGAAAAATAATATCCGGTTTAACCATACGATACAAGCATTTTACGATGATTCGTGTACATTGTCTGTAACAATGTGCAATGCGCCCTGATAAGGGTTTTCATACGTGATGATAAAACAAACATTCATGAGCCTGAAAAATAAAAACATTCTGCTGGGAGTCTGTGCAGGCATCGCAGCCTACAAAATACCGACACTTGTCCGGCTCCTGAAAAAACAGGGAGCGAACGTTCGGGTTCTCGTTACTCAAGCAGCCACCAAATTCGTTACTGAGCTTACTCTGTCAACCTTGTCACAGGAACCGGTGTACACCGATATTTTTCCTGATCGTCTTTCAACAGAAGCAGACTGGACGAAACATATTTCAATGGGAGAGTGGGCTGACATGTATGTCGTCGCTCCAGCTACAGCGAACACTATCGCAAAACTCAGTGCAGGCATAAGTGATGATATGCTCTCCGCTTCATTTATCACACTTCGTCCGAACAAACCAAAACTGATTTTTCCGGCAATGGATGGCGAAATGTTCACCTCGGCCTCGGTTCAGAGAAACCTTGCCTGGCTTTCAGAGAACGGCTGCACAGTCATCAATCCTGAAAGCGGTGAACTTGCATCGGGCCAATGCGGAACAGGCCGAATGCCTGAACCCGAAGCCATCGTGAAAATTATTGATACAACTCTTGAAACAACGTTCCATCCTTCGAACCTCGAGAAAAAATCCATTGTCATAACTGCAGGACCGACAAGAGAAAAAATCGATGATGTACGTTTTATCTCCAACTACTCTTCGGGAAAAATGGGATTTGCTCTTGCCACGTCCGCTGTAAGAAGAGGGGCGAAGGTGACGCTGGTTACCGGACCGGTTCACTTGCCGACACCAGAAGGTGTCGACCGGCTGGATGTAGAAAGTACCGAAGAAATGGACCTGGCTGTAAAAGAACATTATCAGTCCTGTGATATATTTATAGGGGCAGCTGCTGTAGCAGACTACAGACCCGTGAATCATGTTACCGGCAAGCTCAAAAAAAACAGCGAAACCATGGCAATCGATCTTGTCAGAAATCCTGATGTTCTTGCTGGTTTCTCAAAGCAGAAAAAAAAGCACCAAATTGCAGTCGGCTTCTCTCTTGAAACCGCAGGAAACCTCGATAACGCCAAGGAAAAATTGGAACAGAAGCAACTGGACCTTGTCGCGTACAACACGTTTGATGGTAAAACATCAGGTTTCGAAGTCGATACCAATATTATAACACTGATAGACAAGCGTATGAACTTCTATGAACTTCCGCTGCTCGGTAAACACGAAGCTGCTGAACGAATGCTCGATATCGTTGAAGGACTCATAAGCGACGACGAATGACAAGCAAAAACGCTGGTCAGCTTGCTGGCCAAGTAGCTTGGAAGCAGTACATAAAACAGAAAGCTGACATACAACGTGGCTATCCCGCCATGAAGCGTCTACTCTTAAACAGAAACCTTTTTTCTATACGTCAATCATGCAGGGATCTCTCTTTGAAGATGATAGTCCCATTAACGCACACAATGAATCTCTGGTTCGATTCCGGGACTTGAACGACCTTTACGAACAATCAAAAGACTGTACAAAATGCCGTCTTGCCGAAACCCGCAACAATTTTGTGTTTGGAGAAGGAAACCCTAAGGCTCAAATTGTAGTCATAGGAGAAGCCCCCGGTGCCGAAGAAGATGCGCAGGGACGACCTTTTGTAGGACGCTCAGGAAAACTTCTGGACAAAATTCTCGAAGCGATCGGCTTTTCGAGAGAAGATGTGTTTATTTGCAATATCATCAAGTGTCGTCCTCCTGAAAATCGCAACCCGAACCTCGATGAAATCCAAAGTTGTATGCCCTGGTTGAAAACCCAGCTGCTGTTGATCAAACCAAAAATTCTGTTACTCTTAGGAAGGGTAGCGGCGAACACGGTGCTCGATAACAGACAGTCCATGGCAAACTTGAGAGGCAGAATTCTTCGATGGAACGGCTACGATGTCATCGTGACATATCATCCTGCCGCTCTTTTACGCAATCCGAACTGGAAACGCCACTGTTGGGAAGACGTAAAAATGCTTCGGAGTCATTATGATAGCGTGTGCTGAACAGGTACCATGTTATATTGGGAATTGAACGTATAGTCTCGACATTCCTCTTTTGGCTACCGGCAAAAACAATATTGATGAACAGAACAGTGTGTATATCGAATAAAGAGAAGGTTGAAGATATTTACTGACGATTGTTGACAAGGTTATCACGTAGTACCATGAAACAAGCAACAGCCAGAAAACATAACAAACCTCAGCTTGACCTGAGCAAGGATATAGATTTTTCGCAGGAAAGCAGGATACCTCCTTATTCCACGGAAATAGAGCAGGAAGTATTGGCCTGTATTCTGCTTGAAGGAGAACCTATCGAACAGGTCATTCAGATTTTCGGTGAAAGTGGAGAAAAAGTGTTTTACGAGCAGCGCCACCAGCTTATTTACAAGGCGATGCTTTCACTCTACCAGAAACGGCAGGCCATAGACATCATAACGGTCAGCGAGGCACTATCCCGCATGAACGAACTCGCAAACGTCGGCGGCCGGCAATACCTCGCCGAACTCACCAACAAGGTCGTCAGTTCCGCAAACATCGAGTACTACGCCAAACTTGCCAAGGAAAAGTATCTTTACCGGAAACTTATTTCTATTTCATCTCATATATCCAGCGCATCGTACAGCTCCGCAATAGACGTTTTCGATCTCGTCGAACTTGCATCGCAGCAGTTTTTCAGCATATCTCAGGCCGGCATAAAGAAAAAAGCCTCGAACATCAAGGAATTGCTGAAAAATGCAACAAGGATGCTCGAGTCTCTCAGCTCGTCACAGACGTCAGTGACCGGAACATCATCTGGTTTTTCAGAGCTCGATGATCTGACTGCAGGCTTCCAGCCATCGGATCTTATCATCATAGCCGCACGGCCTTCTGCCGGTAAAACAGCATTTTCACTTGCACTTGCCAGAAACGCTGCTGTCGATTTCGGCACACCTGTACTGTTCTTCAGCCTCGAAATGGCTGAAATTCAGCTCGCCGTAAGGCTCATGTGCGCTGAAGCTTATGTAGAATCACAGGCCGTCAGAACAGGAAGAATAACCCCTGAAATGATGGGCAAGATCATCAATAGCATGGATGCCCTTGCCGACTCCAAACTGTTTATCGACGATACACCAGGTATCTCGATCATGGAGCTTATGGCAAAAGCCAGAAGGATGAAGCAGGAGCACAACATCGGCATGGTAGTGGTCGATTATCTTCAGCTGGTTACACCTGTTCGGGACGGAAAATCAAACCGCGAACAGGAAATAGCGCAAATTTCACGATCACTGAAAGCACTTGCCAAGGAGCTTAACATTCCGATCATTTCGCTTGCCCAGCTCAACCGCTCGGTTGAACAACGTTCGGGAGACAGACGCCCGCAGTTAAGTGATCTCAGAGAATCGGGCTCCATAGAACAGGATGCAGATGTTGTCATGTTTTTATCACGACCGGAAATGTATGGTAAAAGCACCTTCGACGATGGAACATCAACGAAAGATATCATTGAAATTATCATTGGCAAGCAAAGAAATGGCCCGATTGGAGACATTCGGCTCCGGTTCCTGAAGAACTATGGCCGATTCCTTTCCACAGCGAACGTTTACAGCATGGACAATTATGGAGAAGCGATCTCCAACGTACCGGAAAGTACAACGAAACCACCGCCTCCACAATTACAGCCGCCGCTACCGGAACCGCCATCTCCACCAGGCCTGGAAGGCTCACCGCAGGACACATTTATTGCACCTGACGATGCACCGTTCTGAGTACATTGAATATCAACAAGTCAAAACCAGCTTACAGCCCGGACTTTGGCGGGAACAATTTAAGGGCAATAGTAAAGTCATTGTGTTATGAACGACCAACAACATCTCCCAGACAATCAGCCACAAGAACATGTATTTCATGGTATCGGAGCCTCGAAAGGCATTGCGATCGGGCCAGCCTATCTTTTTCTTCACAAAGAGATAGAAAATTCTTATGACAAACTGGTACCGGAAAGATTAGAACATGAGATCGAAAAGTTTCTTGGGGCATTGCAACGCTCTGAAAAAGAACTGGAAAAAATCGAACGGGTTACCACACAGAAACTTGGCCAGGCATACTCGGATCTCTTTCAGGCACAGATCATGTTGCTGCACGATCAGGTATTGATAGAAAGCATCATCAGGCGAATCCGTGACGAAAAGAAACCGGCTCAATTGGTCATTGACGAAGAGTTCGATAATTACCTCGAACACTTCAAAAAATCATCCGAAACACTCTTTCAGGAAAGGGCCCAGGATCTTGTCGACATTAAAAACCGGATTATCAGGAACCTGCACAACCAGAAACTGCAATCGAAGATACCCGAAGGCATGATAATAGTCTCCACGAACCTTTCTCCTGCCGATATCATTTTGTTCAGCAGAAACAACGTCAAAGGATTCGTCACCGAAACAGGAGGCGTGACATCCCACATTTCTCTTATCTGTAAATCACTGAATATCCCGATCATCGTTGGACTCAGCAATTTCACCCAGAAGATATCTATGGGGACCCCTCTCGTTATCAACGGAGGTGATGGAACTGCGATCACTTATCCCAATGACGATACTGTCAGGAATTATATGGATAAAATGGCAGAAGACTCCAAAATAGAAGCTGTTGCCAGTAAACTTGCAAGCGCTCCCGCGGTAACGAAATGTGGTATCAGATTACATTTTTATTCAAATATAGATGTCAAGGAAGAAATCCCTTCCATACGTTCTGCCGGGGCTGAAGGGGTTGGGCTTTTCAGAAGTGAAAACCTCTTCATCGATAACACCAAACCACCAAAGGAAACAGAACAAACCGAATACTACAGGGAGATGGCCGAAGCCCTGAACCCTGAACCGCTTGTCATACGCTTGTTTGACATTGGAGGGGATAAACTGATCTACTCTCCGATCAGCGAACCCAACCCGAACCTCGGTTGGAGAGGTATACGAATATTGATAGATGTACCGGAAATCCTTGACGCTCAGCTACGCGCCATTCTAAAAGCCAACGGCTCCGAAAACATACAGATCCTGCTCCCGATGATCTCTTCGATCGATGAAATCATGGCTATACGGGATACGCTTGAAAAACATGTCACAGACCTTGATAAATCCGGAATCGGCTTTTCGAAGCCCGAACTCGGAGCAATGATTGAAATACCGGCAGCGGTAGAAATCATCGATGAAATCACCAAAGCTGTCGATTTTATCAGCATAGGGACGAATGATCTGACACAATACACACTGGCCGTTGACAGAAACAACGAGATCGTTCAGGATCTTTTCGATAAGTTCCATCCGGCAATACTCCGCCAGTTACACCGAATAATCACCGCAGCATGCAGCAACAACTGCCGCGTATCGCTTTGTGGAGACATGGGTTCGGATCCCCTTGCACTACCGTTCCTCGTAGGGTGCGGCTTGAAAGAGTTCAGTGTTGTGAGCGCTGATATTCCTCAGTTAAAAACATTGGCCCGTCTTTTCACCGTCGATGAAACGAGGGAACTCGTCAAAGATTGTCTCAACTTGCCAACTGCTTCGAAAATAAAAGACAGACTGAAAAAATTCCAGGCCGACCATGTAGTGGCTGAACAAGAAGAAGCAGACGACAACTAACACTGCAGCGCTAAAAACCCCGTAAATCTTCAATGGTTGCAGCAAGACGTTCGGCAGCGAAATAATCTTGTACGAACCGCTCTTCCTTGACCTGCTCGAGCATAGCGCGCAGCATGGTTTTTCTGGACTCCATATCGTTCTCTTCATAGGTCTTTTTATGAAGAAGAATCAATGCTCTCCCGTTGGATATCGCTACAGGTTTCGACACACTTCCGGGCTCCATACCGATTATGGCCTCCATCAATCGGATGTCCCTGCCATAACCGGGGATCTCTTGTTCGGTGAAACGAATATTCTCTGCTGTTATAACCGATATGTCGTCAAGAGCTCCGGCAACAGCATCGAGATTACCGTTTTTTTCTTCGAGTAACGAGGAAAGCTTTTTATCGAGAGCCTCTCCCTTTTTTCTTGTCAGTAATTCGGAACGTATTCCCTCCCGTAGCTCCTCGTCCATTTTTCTGTATCCCGAGTCATTGTTTCCTGCAAGCTGCATAACGAGAAATCCTGAATCAGTTTGAATGACATCCGAAACCGATCCCTTGGAAGAAGTGAAAGCAAACCTTGTAATGATATTATTATAACCAATCTTCGGAATCATGTCCGTTTTCGTAACATAGCCGGTTGCATGTTTGTCCATCCCGAGCGTTTCGGCAGCCTGGCTAAAACCTTTCTCTTCCGCCTCTATCTGGAATTCGGCAGCCTTGCGCCTTGCATTTTCAAGAGTAGTGTCCGAGGGTCTGATGTTCCTGACAATTTCGGAACAGGTGATTGTTTTCGTATCTCTTCCTGTAACCCTGATAATGTGAAGGCCATACCTGGTCTCGACAGGACCGACAAGTGAACCTGCAGTTGCCCCAAAAACAGCTTCATCAAACTCGGTTACCATGGTATTTCTGGCGAACCAACCCAGATCACCACCTCGAGATGCCGATCCTTCATCTCGAGAATACTGTTCGGCAAGATCGGCAAATCGTTTCCCCGCACGTATATCCTGCAGTATCATGGCTGCGGTTTCTCGAGCCGCTGCTTCACCTGCAGCATCCCCCACTGTATAAGGAATAAGAATATGCGAGGCTCTTGCAACAGGTTCGCCCTTGGAAACCCCTTTGACCTTTATCAGCCGATACGTGTTACGATCTGCCACCGGACCGATCACCCCACCAACTTCGAGAGGGTTTTCATCAAAGACATAATCCCCGGCTTCTACCGAAAAATCCGCCCGGGTATACCTTTTATCGAACGTATCGGGTCGATCGCTTTGAAGATTCACAAACGCACTGTCGTCATCGGCTTCTGCAAAATTCACGGCGAGTGATTCGAGCTCGTTTTTGATCGAAAGACTGTCACGGCCTGAAGGTACTGCCGAAAAAACAACATAATCCAGGGCTCTTGTCGGTTCCTGACGAAACATTTCCCGATTTTCCTCGTAATAGGCATCAACCTCCTTATCGGTAACCGTAAAAAGCGTATCGTTACCGGCCACGCTATAGGGTACCGGGATGAAAGAAGCAGAAAATGAGCCAAACTCCCTATCAACAACAGCCTCGAGTTCTGCATCGGAAACCCGAACCATTCTATTGAGGGTCTGCTGCAGTTTCTTTTCCATCAACTCCCCCCTGATAATGTCCTCGATCCTTATCCAGATCTCTTTGTTTTCAGGAGCCATCCTCGCTTTTTCAAGTTTTTCACGATCGATCGAACCGGTTTCCTGATCGAAAAAATTCTGAACGATAACCATTGGAGGGTTGTCACTCTCGACTGCTGCAACGACTTCTTCGTCGCTGACACGAATGTTGTATTTCTCCAATTGCTCTTCGAGAATGATCTGGTTGACAACAATATCCCAAGCCCTTTGGCGCAGCTCTCTTTCGACAGCATCGGTAAGCTCTGCCTGCAATGCCTGACTCCTGAAGTTGTCGACAAGACTTTCATACACCCTTTCATAGTGCCGATATTCGATCGGTTTTCCGTTAACCTTGCCCGCCAGAGCTCCCCCTCCGGAAAAACCGTTGAAATTCATCCCCCATTCAAACACAATAAGGGCAATAAATGCTGCCACTAACGCATATAAGACAAAATGCAGCTTCTCCCTTATCCCTGTTATAACTCCCATATCTCGACGATTTTCTGATTATTCAGTTTTATTTTGTTTTGCTAATTATACGCAAAGCGTTCAAGTGAAATCCCGGCAGCTCTCCGCTGCTGACTGACGAACTATCCATCTCTCCACCCCTCTTTACCAACCAGCGGAACAAAGACAAATGCATGAAACTCCTCACGGCCGAATGAGACTCCATGACGAGTCATCACCGTCATCCTTTGCCCTGTACTGTTCCCGACGGGAATGACCATAACACCACCTTCAGCGAGCTGTGCCAGAAGTGTATGCGGTGGTTCAGGAGCGCCGGCGGTTACAATGATCCCATTGTACGGAGCATGATCACTCCAGCCAAGAGTACCATCGCCAAGGCGTTGTCGAATATTCAGACCGAGCAGACTGAATATCCCGGATGACCGTTTGAAAAGCTCCGGTATCCGCTCGACAGTATATACGGAATATCCTATACAATCGAGAATCGCTGCCTGGTATCCCGACCCCGTACCAATCTCGAGGACTTTTCCCCCCGAACAGCGCTCCACAAGCATTGAAGTCATATACGCCACGGTAAAAGGCTGTGAAATGGTCTGGCCGCACCCGATTGGAAACGCACAGTCATCATAGGCATAATCCCGATCTTTCGGATCGAAAAAAAGATGTCGTTCGACTGAGAGAAAAGCATCCAGAACCCGGGAATTGTTTATTCCATAACGCTTCAGCTGCTCGACCATCTCGCAACGGCGCTTTTTATAGGTACGAGCATCCTGTTCTTCAGCCATGAGTTCTTTTCCGATAGTTCAAAAACATGTAGTTTCCCGAATATCATGAACCTCATCTGTTCAACCATGCCGATAACATGTTTCGGGGACAGTTCCCGACAGGGAACTTATGCACTTTTCATACTCCTTTCAAAGAAACTGAACCTCAGCTTCGGCAGATTTCTTGGGGGCAGAAAGATCCCTCTCGACCAAGGCTTTTATCTCTATGTAGGATCTGCTCTTGGCAACGACCCGGCCTCCATGCCACTGGCAAGGAGACTTGTCCGTCACGCTTCCCGTTCCAGCGGCAAACCTCCTCATAAAATAAGGAGTCAGATGATCCGTTTATTCAGGAACAACAACCTTGCCACCTCTAATTTACAACCACCCACCGGTAAAAAACTCCATTGGCACATCGACTACCTGCTCGACAGCAGATACTCCCAGATCATCAACGTCTCTATCATCCGTTCTCCTCTCAGACTGGAAAGCACCGTCTCCGATTTTGTAGAATCACTTGACGAAACGTTCATCATCGCACCAAAGCTTGGTGCGCGAGACACCATAAGAGACACTCATCTTCTCGGAGTCAGAAACCTCGAGAGCTGTATCTGCGCTTTCGAGCAGAAAGTAACGTCATACTTGCAAGAGATGGAAGAACACTCATCCGTCATCGAGTAAAGCCCTTATCCCACCCGTTGAGCCATCCATGTAATCCTGTGACACCATTGAATCACCGGTTCGAACCTTATGAAACACTATTCAAGCCTCAGCATTATTCTTCACTTCCCAAGCAACGCTCCCACAAATTTTCCTCGATCGAATATCTGAAGGTCATCGATCTTTTCTCCAACACCGATATATTTTACCGGCAGCTCGAGCTCCCTCGATATCGAGAGTACAATTCCGCCTTTTGCCGTTCCATCGAGTTTGGTGACGATCAAACCGGTGACATTGACACACTTTGTAAATTCCTTCGCTTGCGAAACCGCATTCTGGCCGGTCGTACCATCGAGCACCAGCAACACTTCATGAGGAGCATCCGGAACTTTCTTCTTTGCCACCCTCATTATTTTTGCGAGTTCCTCCATGAGATGAGCCTTGTTATGCAATCGGCCCGCCGTATCAACAAGCACAACATCGGCATTCTTCGCAACAGCAGAGCTGACAGCATCAAAAACAACTGATGCCGGATCAGCATTTTGTCCCTGGCTCACCATCGGCACTCCTGCCCTGTCAGCCCATATCTGCAGTTGCTGCACCGCAGCCGCACGAAACGTATCCGCTGCTGCGATGATAACTCGTTTTCCTGCTTTGTTATAGTTATGCGCAAGCTTTGCTATACTGGTTGTTTTACCTACCCCGTTGACTCCGACAATGAGAATTACATAGGGTTTCGCCGGTAAGACAGCATCAAAATCCACAGGATGTGATTCGGGGGTATCGAGCAGCATCTCCTCCATCACCTGCATCAACATCCCGTTAAGCTCATCTTCAGAATGATAGGTTTCCTTCTCCGCTTTTTCTGTAATGCGATCAACTATGCTGAGCGTCGTTTCGACCCCTACATCCGCTGCAATGAGTATATTTTCAAGCTCTTCGAGAAACTCCTCGTCAATATCGGTCCTTCCCTGGGTAATCCTGGATATATTCTCACGAATGGATTCACGAGTTTTTGTCAATCCCTCCTTGAGTCGTGATAATTTTAGCTTGTCAAAGAAACCCATATGAAAAACAAATTGTCTATGTTATCTACAAGAACGCCGTCATTATTTTTCTACCAAGAATTTGAATTTACTGAAAATGTCTTTTAAACCTATTTCCGATATTGGTGAATTTGGTCTCATTGAACGCATATCCTCGATCGTCGCACCAACGTGTGATGCCAAACCGAGACTTCTCGAAGGCATCGGAGACGATTGTGCCGTCTACGAGCTGTCATCCTCGACTGTCCAGGTTGCAACCACGGATCTGCTGCTCGAACAAGTTCATTTCGATCTTCTGACAACCCCCCTTCAGCACCTTGGCAGCAAAGCGATGAGCGTCAACGTTTCGGACATCTGTGCAATGAACGCAAAGCCCAGCTACGCTCTGGTCTCGATCGCTCTTCCATCGAAAGCATCGGTTGAATTCGTCGAAACCGTGTACAGGGGTATGAGTGAAACCGCCACACGCTACAACACTGCCTTGGCAGGTGGAGATACGTCAGCCTCTTCAGGTGGTGTCGTCATATCCGTCATGGTTGCAGGAGAAGCGGAAAAGGAAAGAATAACCTATCGAAAAGGAGCCTCACCCGGAGACCTCATCTGTGTAACAGGCACCCTTGGAGGGGCAACTGCCGGACTTAAAGTACTCATGCGTGAAAAAAATATCATTCTGGAACATATCAAGCATGGGGAAAAATATGACAAGGATGTCATGAGCAATCTCGAGGAATACAATGATGCGATACGCCGACAGCTGCTCCCTTCGGCACGAATCGACATCGTAGAGTTCTTTCACCGGCACGACATCACGCCAACCTCGATGATAGATATATCGGACGGGTTAGCTTCCGATCTCGCCCATATCTGCAAACGCTCGGGAGTCGGTGCGCACATCGAAGAGGGCCGCATTCCCATTCTTTCCCAGGCACGGCACATCGCCGACGAATTCCAGGACGACGCGGTGAATTATGCATTGAGCGGAGGAGAAGACTACGAGCTTCTCTTCACATTGAAAGAAGAACACTTTTCCGTAATCGCATCGCATCCGGATATCACCGTTATCGGAAAAATCACCCCTGAAGAAAAAGGGTTGCAGCTTTCCGATATCTATGGCATGAACATCGACCTCAACACCATTGGAGGGTTCAACCATTTTCGGAAAGAAGAACAGGGCTGAGCGGTTGAAATATCTTTTCGATATCGGAGAGGCATGACTTTCTACAAGGACCTTTCCGCATCTTTTTGCGAATTCCGATGAAGATATTAAATTGCTCGTCCATTAATGCAGCAGAATGTTGCCGAAGTGGCGGAACTGGTAGACGCCCAGGACTTAAAATCCTGTGTTCAGCAATGAACGTGCGGGTTCGATTCCCGCCTTCGGCACCATACGTTCGATACATATGAAGTTCCTGTTTACATACGTTCTCTCCCCTTCTTTTTCTCAGTCACCAAGCCCTACTATCCCATGAGTTCAGAGCCAACCAAGATCCTCCTGCATGAGGATGAAATGCCTCGGCAGTGGTACAACATTCAGGCAGACCTTCCAACCCCCTTGCCGCTTCCTCTTGGAATGGACGGTAAGCCGATCAAACCCGAAGACCTTTCACCGGTCTTTCCCATGAACATCATAGAACAGGAATTGAGCACCGAACGCTGGATCACCATCCCCGAGGAGGTACGGGAGATTCTCTCGCTCTGGCGACCATCTCCGCTTTACCGGGCAAAGAGGCTTGAAAAAGCGCTTGGAACCCCTGCCAAAATCTATTATAAAAACGAAGGCGTCTCACCCGCAGGTAGCCATAAACCGAATACCGCTGTTGCGCAGGCATATTATAACCGGGAATTCGGCATCAAGTACCTGACAACCGAAACCGGTGCCGGGCAATGGGGTAGCGCCTTGGCCATGAGCTGCAAACTTATCGGTATCGAGTGTAAGGTATATATGGTCCGGATCAGTTTTGACCACAAGCCTTTCAGAAAAATCATGATGAAAACCTGGGGCGCAGACTGTATCCCGAGCCCAAGTGACACAACCGAAATCGGTCGAAAAATACTTTCTGAACAGCCCGACACACCGGGAAGCCTGGGTATAGCCATCAGTGAAGCGATTGAAGAAGCTGTCCAGCGCGATGACACCCGTTATTCGTTAGGAAGTGTACTGAATCACGTGATGTTGCACCAGACAGTAATCGGTCTCGAAGCGAAAAAGCAGTTCGAAAAAATAAACACCTATCCCGACATCGTCATAGGGTGTGCCGGCGGCGGCTCTAACTTCGCAGGCATCAGTTTTCCATTCATTCACGACAAAATCAACGGAAAAGACCTTCGTATCGTCGCCACCGAACCCGAAGCCTGCCCGACCCTGACGAGAGGTCCCTATATATACGACTCCGGCGATGTCGCGAAAATGACACCTCTTTTGGCGATGCACAGTTTGGGGCACGGGTTCATTCCTCCGGCAATTCACGCCGGCGGCCTGCGCTATCACGGAATGGCTCCGCTGGTAAGCCACGTTCTGCAGCATGGCCTCATCGAAGCGAATTCCTTACCGCAGACAGAGTGTTATAACGCCGCGCTGCTCTTTGCACATACCGAAGGCTTCATTCCCGCTCCGGAAACCTCACATGCAATAGCCCAGACAATTCGCGAAGCAAACCTGGCGCGTGAAGAAGGAAAAGAAAAAGTCATCCTGATGAACTGGTCGGGCCATGGCCTTATGGATCTTCAGGGATACGATGCGTTCATGTCCGGAAAACTCGAAGACTATCCGTTGCCGGACGAACTGCTCCAACAGTCGCTCGCCGCCGTCAAGGATCATCCGAAACCATAGAAAGCAGTAACAAGTGACAAATGATTTTTTATCTACTTGTTACTCGTCACTTGTCACAAAACAAAGAGGCTGTCTCAAAAGAACAGCCTCACGACTATCGATCACCATGCATACGTTTCAGGTAGAGAGTCATGCCGCCCCGTGAAATAGGTGTTCGGATTTCACAGGGATGCGGCATCCATACTGACTTTCTTTGGAAGATGGATCCCCGGGTCAAGCCCGAGGATGACTACCAGAAAGACTCATTGTAGAACTAATGAGACTTCCTCTTTGTTTTACTGATCCTTACCGTTTGTCAGCTCTTCATCGATCGGCGTTTTCTGTTTGCTTTTCTTTGAAGAGTCCGGCACCTTTGTAAACTGCAGTTTGTCGTTTTTCTCATCGTAAGAAATCCTGATGGTGCTTCCCTCGGGAAACTTCCCTTTCAACATCTCTTCGGCAAGGGAATCCTCGACATTTCTCTGCATCGCTCTCTTCAGCGGCCTTGCACCGAACTTTTGATCATAGCCTTTCTCGACAAGATATTCTTTAGCCTTGTCGTCGATGCTGACCTCGATGCCCATTTCATGCAACCGTTTGAAAAGCTTACCTGAGATGATATCGATAATCTCGAAGATATGCTTCTTCTCGAGCTGGTGGAAAACGATGGTATCGTCGATCCGGTTGAGAAATTCAGGATTGAATACCCGCTTCAGGGCATCCTCAACCGTCGACTTCATCGATTTATAGCTACTGTCTTCAGCCGCATCTCCGGAGATGAATCCCATACCGCTGCCAATACTCTTGATATCTTTAGCCCCGATATTGGATGTCATGATAATGATCGTGTTCCGGAAATCCACCTTTCGGCCGAGCCCGTCGGTCAGCACACCCTCATCGAGCACCTGCAAGAGAATATTGAACACATCCGGATGCGCTTTTTCGATCTCGTCGATCAGCACAACCGAATACGGTTTCCTGCGAACCTTCTCCGTGAGCTGCCCCCCTTCTTCATAGCCGACATATCCTGGAGGGGCACCGACGAGCCTGCTGACGGAAAACTTCTCCATATACTCGCTCATATCGGCCCTGACAAGAGCATCTTCACTGTCGAAAATGTAACGGGTCAGAGCCTTGGCAAGCTCAGTCTTGCCGACACCTGTCGGTCCGAGAAATATGAAAGAACCGATCGGCCTGGCAGGATCCTTCAGCCCGGCCCTCGTGCGCTGTATCGCTTTGGTAATTTTGTCGATAGCCTCGTCCTGCCCGATAACCTCCTTTTTCAGCTCACTTGCCATGTTGAGCAGCTTCTTCGACTCGGATTGAGCAACCTTGATCACCGGTATGCCCGTCATCATGGCGACAACAGAAGAAATATCGGCTTCTGTAACGTCATAGACCGTGTCGGCGGCCCGTTCCTCCCATTCGATCTTGGCCTGTTCGAGAGACTCGAGAAGGGTCTTCTCCTTATCACGGAGCTTCGCTGCTTCTTCGAAGTTCTGCATTCTTACAACACGGTTCTTCTCGGACTTGATCTCCTCGACAGCCTGCTCGAGGTCGAGAATGTTCTTGGGAACATGGATGTTGCTTAAATGCACTCTTGCACCCGCTTCATCCATCACATCGATAGCCTTGTCGGGCAAATACCTGTCGGTGATATAACGTTCCGACAGCTTAACCGATTTTTCAATGGCATCGTCATCGTAGCGCACATGGTGATGCGCTTCGTATTTGCTCTTGATGTTGTGCAAAATCTGAATGGTCTCGTCAACGGTGGTCGGTTCGACCATGATTTTCTGGAAACGCCTGTCGAGCGCACCGTCTTTTTCGATGTACTGACGGTACTCGTCGAGCGTCGTCGCACCGATACACTGGAGCTCTCCCCGGGCAAGAGCCGGCTTGAAAATATTGCTTGCATCGAGAGAGCCCGAAGCGCCGCCGGCACCGATAATGGTATGAAGCTCGTCGATGAAAAGAATAACATCACGGGAACGTTCAAGCTCGTTCATCAAGGCTTTCATCCGTTCCTCGAACTGCCCGCGGTATTTCGTGCCTGCAACCAGCGCAGCGAGATCGAGAGCGACGACCCTTTTATCGTAAAGAATCCTGGACACCTTCCGCTGAACGATCTTCAAGGCGAGACCTTCTGCAATAGCTGTTTTACCAACACCCGGTTCACCGATCAGAACAGGGTTGTTTTTCTTCCTCCTGCTCAGAACCTGCGCCACACGCTCGATCTCCTTTTCACGGCCTATGATCGGATCGAGCTTGTCTTCCACAGCCAGCCTTGTAATGTCCCTGCCGAAATTGTCAAGGACGGGAGTCTTGGTGCGTTCACCTCTTTTCGATTCAGTTTTTTTCGCATACTTTTCCGAACCGGATGAAAACGCCCCCTCCATAGAAGACTCTCCCGAGTCACTTTTACCGCTCGTTATCGTCATCAGCTCATCCCTGACCGCATCATAGGATACCCCGAACTGCTCCAGAATCTGAGCAGCGACATTGTCCTCTCCTTTCAGAATGGAAAGAAGAAGATGCTCGGTACCGATAATGTTCGACTTGCAGATTTTCGCTTCGAGATAGGTTATTTTAAGCACCTTCTCCGCCTGTTTTGTCAAAGGAACATTTCCCATCTGTGCCGCAGCAACTTTCTGATGGGTGCTTTCCTCGATTTTCTGCTTGAGTTTGTAAAGATCTATGTTGAGGTTTTTAAGAATTCTCGCAGCAATGCCTTCTCCCTCCTTGATCAAACCCAAAAGCAGATGTTCTGTTCCTATATAGTCATGACCCAGCCTGAGAGCTTCCTCCCTGCTGTGACGAATGACATCCTGTACTCTATTTGAAAAATTTCCGTCCATTCTCCTGCTTTAGTAAATGTTTTGAATAAGAGTCTCTTCCAACACATAACCCATTAGCTCACGACCTGTTCATCCTCTTTTGAATCAAGCACTTACCGGAAAAATCCGGATTACCATGGGGAATTGAAAACCTGATTCAGCGCTGAATTAATAATTATATAAAGATAGCCGGTTAAAACCAATTAACTTTAAGGAAAACAGAAATGCAATGCTAAAGGTTTCTATCCCTCTATAGAGTGGGGAGTGACGAAAAACAAGTAACAAAATTAAAGGAATCGGCAGACTGCTGGCGAGAGCTGTTCACAGTAACATCTCCCGGCAAACAGGGTAAATTTACTATTTAGACTTTTCACTCTTGAATTTTGACTTACTTTCAGAAATGGAAATAACACATCTTTTCATCGACGACGCAAATCCCGAACACCGGGCACTATCCATTTACAGAACCGGAGCGATAAACCGGGTTTACCTCACCGACGGCGAGTACCGCACCTATGGTACACTGGAGATATCCGCACACAACCATACAGCCCTGTTTCATTTCGACATCGTCGAGTCACTGAACGAACTGCCGTTCGTTTCAGAAACTGGTCACGGCCTGGACAGCTGGGACGAGGCATTTCTGCATCACAGTCAACTCGGAAAAATGCTTGCTATCCTTGCAAAAACCGAAAGGAAGATAGACCCACAAAAAAAAGAAAAGGCACTCCTGGGCTGGCATGACACTCCCATAGCAGCCGCATACTGGAGAACGATCGATCCCAAAGAGTTTTCAAGGTTTCTGAACGAACTCAAAACGTTCGTTCTAGAAACGATCGAAAAAGAATATGATCTGGAGTTCATTTTATGACACCTTGTTGCCCGACAACAAGTGATACGATACACTCCGCCCGTTCTTCCACTGAACCCTTCGGTACATGATGTAACCTGAAACCGCACTCCAGATAGGCATCACATAAAGCACGATACAAAGAAACCGACTCATCATAAGTCTGGGGCCGCTCACTGTCCTGCTCGAAAATATCGGACCAGGGAGGAAGTATGAACACATCTTGCTGAAAACAACATCCCATGAGCAGCTTCCTGTATTTCAACGGAACGGCTATATCGCTGTTTTTGAGATAGCCGAACACATCCGGGATTGCACGGTCGAAAAAACAGATCCCTTCGGCTTCACATGAAACGTGATATTGTTCTACCATCGCGTCAACGGCAAGATCTGCAAAAGCAGGCAGATCATTCCACGGCATGATACCGTTCGGGAGCAGTGTCTGTTCCTTTATAAGCCGCCGTGAGACCTCTTCAAAACAGCGGTAACCCCGATCACCAAGTGCATCGAGCAATGTACTTTTTCCGCTTCCGGGGCCTCCTGTTATGATATACCGTACCGTTTGCATACCCACCTTCCTGATAACCCGGTAAACATCAGAGTCGCAAGGCAACTCCAGCAAGCCATGTTGTATCGGTTTCAACGTCGTTCAATCCCCACTTGACACCTGCGTCGATATCAAAATCTTCGGTAACCGAATAGATCAAACCGCCAAGAAGAAAGGCTGGATGATCATCCATACCCTTTTCAGGGTTTGTTTCCACCCCGATATTGCATACCCCGACCATATCGGCGGTAACATTGATTTCTCCCGCAAACGAGGCATGCCATATATCATTGCGCAACAACAGGTCATCTTCATCAAGCCCATATTCATTATACATATATGCCAGATTGAGGTGCAATTTGCCAAGTACTCCTTCTTTGGATACAAGCAGCGCACCCCCTCCGGAAACCTTTCCGCTACCCAAACCCTTTTCATCGTCTCCTGTCGGAAACGAAACCGCGGGCTTCAGGGCAACGCTCAGACCCCGGTCTTCATATTCAAAAAATCTCCACTTCACCTCCAGAGTCAAGTCACCTACGCCATCCTCATCGGCAACGGTAAATCCATCATCCCTGACCCTGTACCAGACATAAGGCAGGCCGAGGACAACATCGATATCATCGGTGATGCCATAGGAAAGGATCGTAGCGACCTCTCCCCCTGTTTCATCAACCGCATCATCTTCATCATCGGTGAATTCGCTGTTTATCTCGAGCTGAAACCTGCCAGCTCCCTGTGTACCGGTGTCATCGGTAATCAGCGGATGTGCCGCGTGGAGAGGAAAAGTAAATAACATCAGTATGGATGCAAGAAAAAAAGTTCGAACCATGGTGATCTTGAAATGATTGCTTCAAATTGTATGGGAATTGTATAACCAAAAATATACGAGCTTGTAATTATAATATTTGTTTTATGATAGCAAACCTTTTGTGCCTCGAACAGAAAACATTCTCTAACGAAACCCTCAAAAACCCTGATAACATAAATAATAAATAAAGCATAGAAGGCCAGAGTGAACCACCATGAGATCTTCTACAGTTTACTTTATGGTTTTTTGGAGTGCCAGCCAGACGATTATAAAGCACTGTCGTCGTCGTTGAATTTTTGCTAACAACTGCCATCGCTATGGTCTATATGGCACCTTCACTCTTTCTCAACCAGATATTTCCAGTACTTCATCGGCATGAAAGAACGCTGCAGTTGTGGGTTTTTTCTTTCAGGAATGGCAACATGGGTAAAGAAGGTTTTCCAAAGCCGCTGCACCTGGAGTTCTTCCTCTGCAAGCTCAGGGGAGCGGAACGATTCAAGGGTTCCAAAGTCGATCTTTCTGCCATCCCAGTGCGACACCAGTGAACGTTTGACATCGCAGATAAACCATTCCTGGGTTCCAAGCCTTCGGGTAAAGAACTTGGAAAGCGGCTGAATGATATTGAAATCCGGCTCCATTCTGGCAAGGTAGCTGCCATCTTCAAGCATCGCAAATCGAAGAAGCCCTTTGAAACGATGCACCTCTCGCCCAACTTTGCGAGCCAGAAAGTGCACGGCAAGCACCGCCGGATGAGTGAGGTGAGCGCCTATACGGCATCCATAGACAGAGACCGCATGCATGTATTGCAGGAGAGATGTTTCCATCAATTCTTTTTCCGAAAGTATAACGTATATCACCTGTCTCGCATTGTCAGGATATGCGGCTGAAAACCTGCGAATGAGAATATCAGCCCTTTGCGGATCTGTAGCGATATACACTCCTTCGTCGAAAAGGTTCTGCCGCTGTGGTTCCAGCTCGACCTTCTGCGGATCGGTTTCGTGCCGGAGAATGTGATCTATCGCGGTTAACAGTCCCTCGGTTGTTCCGTCGTAGCGGTAGCGGTTCATTTGTCGATAGTGACGAGTAACAAGTAACAAGTCTACTGATGTGTTAGGAGATTCAGTCTTTATTAGAAATCAGGTGACCTATCAGCCCTTGTATCATTCGTCTTATTTCGGTGATGTTTTGTAGTTGAGTTTCAACTGTTGAAAAGGTGACATAATTAAGACGACGGGCAAGCTCCAACTGTGTTTCGACTTCAGCAACTGATCCCAATCCGATATAAAGTAAAATGTTCGAATTCTTTCTTGCTATTCCGTGCCGCTCCTTCTGAAATATTGGACGGTATTGAAACTGATGCTCTTCTCAGCTGTGCTGTAAGTCCATACTTTTCTTCTTCAGGAAATTTTTTCGTAAGACCGTAAATGTCTTCAACAAAGGACATGGCTTTCTGCCATACAATCAGGTCTTTATGAGCGTTCACAGCAAACCGGTTTTATTTTTTCCAGAAACATATCTCCTGTCACTTGTCACTGAAACAAACTTATCTGACGCTGTTTCAATGGTGGCTGAGAAGCGACGGTTTCAGCAGCGAGGAGTTTCCGGCGGATCAGCGCCGGACGATCGAACAACCGTTCAACCGGCTTTCCGGAACAGGTAATGAAGTATCTGGCCCGTTTCATAACCACTCCGATCTTCTTCAACCCATCAGGAGTGAAAACCGCGTAACGCCGTGCCGCTACGATTCGCTTTGCCGATGTCACTCCGATTCCCGGAACTCTCAACAGCGCTGCGTAATCGGCCCGGTTGATATCAACCGGAAAAAACTCCGGATGCCGAAGTGCCCATGCAGCTTTAGGGTCGAGATGCTCATCGAGGAAAGGATGCTCTTGTGAAAGGATTTCGTCTGCACTGAACCCATAATGACGGAGAAGCCAGTCCGCCTGGTAAAGGCGGTGCTCTCTTTTCAGCGGAGGATTCGCAAGTACGGGCAGGCGATTATCATGGTTGACCGGAACGTAAGCGGAGTAATAGACCCTTTTCAGATTCATTTTTTTATACAGCCCCTGTGAAAGCAGAAGAATCCTGTGATCCGACTCGGGGCTTGCCCCGATAATCATCTGTGTACTCTGCCCCGCTGGAGAAAAGCGCGGAACGCTGCGGCTATTCTTTCTTTCAAGCCGGTTAGCGCTGATCGTTTCGCCGAGAAGAGCCATAGGTTTGAGAATCGACTCTTTGCGTTTCTGTGGAGCGAGCCGGTTCAGCGAGTCTCCGGAGGGAAGCTCGATATTGACACTGAGACGGTCGGCATGGAACCCAGCCTCTTTGACCAACTCCCGACTGCATCCCGGAATAATTTTCATATGAATGTAACCGAAAAATCTTTCTTCCTGACGAAGCCGCCTCACTACCGCGACCATTCTCTCCATCGTGTAGTCAGGGCTCGCTTCAACTGCTGAACTGAGAAAAAGTCCCTCGATGTAGTTTCGACGGTAAAAGCTGATGGTCAGTCCCACTAGTTCTTCGACTGTGAAGGATGTACGCTCGACAGGATTCGAAGACCGGTTGACACAATAAGCGCAATCGTATCGACAGTCATTGGACAACAAGACCTTCAGAAGCGAAATACAACGACCGTCATCCGACCATGAATGGCAAATACCACCGCTTGAAGCGTTCCCGAGAGAACCTTCCCCTCCGCTTCTGCTGCTGCCGCTCGAAGCGCATGAAGCATCGTAACGGGCCGAACCGGCGAGAATCTTCAGCTTGTCCATAGTATCCATAGGTTCAATATATGACTGGGAGATGAATTGTCGATATGTTGTTTTGGTCCACGAATCGACACGAATTTTCTCGAATTATGAAGAAAAAAAATAAGGGCGTTGTTGCCCGGATTACACCGGGTCACCAACGCCCTTGACCTTCAGTTGTAGTAGGTTCCTAGTCGAGTCATTCTCTGGATTGCCCCAGGGGCAATCCAACGCACCATCACCTATTCAGCCGTATTTCTCTCCTTACTACCAACTCCTGCGAACGAAGTGAACTACTTCTCATTCCGAGTTCCAAACTTTCTCTCCACAAGCTCCACAACCCTGCGGGCTCCGGTGACAACCCCAGGAAGTGATTGTCCGGGAAAAACCGAATCACCTGTAAGAAAAAGGTTTTTGAATGATGTACCCGGTCCCCTGACGTTGAAGAGTGATGTCTGGGGATAACCGCCGACATAGCCGTATTTGCGCCCGGTATACCGCTCCCAGGTAAGAGGTGTTGCCGCGAAAATCGTATGAATTTTCTGCTCTATACCGGCAAAATGTTCTGAAAGTAACGAGATGATGTTGTTCGTGTAGGACTCTTTCAACTCTTCGTATGCCTCTTTTCCGGTGGCTTTCGCCTTTATCCACGGTTCGGGGCGGCTGTGGGTTGAAACGGTAACAGCTCGGTACCCTTCAGGAGCCCTGAGGCTGTCGTCAGACGGTGAAACGGATACAAAAATACTGTTCCCTTCACCCAGTTCGCAATCTTCCCTGACGATCTGGACATGGCTGACCTGACTCCCATCGAACGCAGACTCCTCGACACCGAGGTAGAGAACAAAAGCGCTCCATTTGGGAGTACCTCCTTTTTGTTTCATCGAAAAAGAACTTCCTCCAAGCAAACCCTTGAGCGATTCAGGAGTGAGGTTCGCGACGATAACATCTGCAGGCCATCTGGTCCCGTCCGAAGAGTTCACTGCAACAACATGCCGCCGTTTCTTTTCTATACCCTCGACAGCCATACCATAACGTACACTGCCTCCATTGTTTTCCAGTGATGCTGCGAGCTTTTCTGCCACACTCCCGATTCCTCCTGTCAAACGATGTGTCCCTTTTGCAGGAAGGTCGAGTGCAATGGCGGCATTGACAGCATTAGCATATGCCGCGGTAGTCTGAACGGAGATCAGCAACTGTGCGTCGATAAAACGTACAAATTCGGCGTTATTGTCAAGTCCGTACGATGCAAGCCACTGCAAAGCGGTTTTATTCAGCAAGGGGAGCATTGGTGACAGAACCGGTGCTTTGCGAAGCAGTTTCCTGAACAGGGCGGTTACATCTGCAAATCTACCCGGCGGCCATAGGAGAACCTCGCTGGAAAGCGACCACAGAAGTGAAGCGAGACGTTCCTGAGCTTCCCAGAAAGGCAGCGACTCGGGAAACTCCCTGACAATCTCCTGCCTCGACTGTGAGAGGTGAATCAGCCTGTCGCCATGAATGAAGTCCCACGCTGCAGCACAAGACATTATTGGCCATGTAATACCGAGCTCTTCACCAAGTAAATCGAGCGGTCCTTTTTTGTGAAAACCGCACCCTACCGTAGCACCTGCATCAAAGCGGTAACTGCCGTAACTAAATGTCGCTGCACACCCGCCGGGATATGTCTGTGATTCAAGGACACGAACATCGAACCCTTTTTGGGAGAGCAGAGCTCCGACAGTCAAACCGCCAACACCGGCACCGATAACGACAACCTTTATTCCTTTCCCCTTCAATTGTTGTAACGATACATGCTCAACAAAAAAACCATTCCTTTAATCTTTTCACTAACATACAACTCCTCTCGAAAAATCCCCCATGTTTACGATTTGCAAACAAGAAATAGCAGGAATTTTCCAGGTCTTCGCTGCAGTATCGAAAAAAACAGAACCAAAGAAAACATTAATCCACAAGCAAGAGGTATACCTGCGTTTTGAGCTGTTCAGGCGGCGTAAGAGCCGGGTCGTTCAGGTAGACTTCATAGGCCACACCGCTTGCTTCCAGCTCATTATCACCGATCCATTTCATGAGCGCATCATAGACCGGTTCAGCCTCTTCGTAGGGGCCGATATACAGGCTGGTCACAGCTTTACCCGACGGCGGCGTCGAGGATTGTATGGAAGCGTCGCCCTCGATCTCACTTTCGACAGGAAAGCCAAACTCCACTTCGAGATTATCCATTTCCATGTTGTAATAGATCGCAAAAGGCGGACCTTGTGGGTTCTTGCCTTTTTCACCGAGATAACTCGCAATAGCACTGAATCCCCGATCGAACATCTCAGCAATATCACCGGCTTTTGTCTTCAATCTGATGGTAAGCGCTGGGCGGGGTTCGAGATCCACCAACTCACACTGAAAAGCACATTCAAAGTTCATCACGCAACCTCCGTTGAAATGTTGATGAGAGCAGAACGTATGGACCGAGCCCACACGTCACTCGATGAAGCGAGAAAGAGCAAACTGCAAGTTATCACATCAGGCTGATATGGGGGAAGTAACATGGAGTCGGCGTAGCGGGATTTGAACCCACGACCCCTTCCACCCCAAGGAAGTGCGCTACCAGGCTGCGCCATACGCCGATTAAGGACCGATCTCGACTTGTCGGGAAACAATGATAAAAAAATCTTCACTAAATATAAATTATTTTAGTTTTTTCTTTCCCCTCATTCCACCCGCGCCATAGGCACAGTTTTCACAGTACCTTACATTCCTGAAGAATCAAAAGTTATTATATTATTGCTTTGTCATTCCAATTCCGGAGATCGATGAGCTACTTTTCCAGTGAACGCTGTACGATGTTTTATACCGATACGGCAGAAGACAACACGGCGTTGAAAAACAAGCCGGCAGTGCTTTTTGTCAACGGATGGGCCATTTCGTCGAGATACTGGAATCCTCTCATTGAAAAACTGACTCCTGATTACCGGTGCATCACCTACGACCAGAGCGGAACCGGAAACACGGTTATAGAAAACGACCATAAACCGTCGTTTACCATAGAAGGATTTGCCGATGAAGCTGCTGCTCTGATCGAACACCTCGGGCTGAACAAGCAAAGGAACCTTCACATTATCGGCCACTCGATGGGCGGAATGGTCGCCACCGAACTTTCTCTCAGATACCGCGATTTCACCGCTTCCACAACCATTCTTGCATGCGGGATTTTCGAGGAGAATGCACTCACCTCACTCGGCCTGATGTTTCTCGGTGGACTGGTCGATTTTTCGATGAGTTTCCGCAAGGCATTCCGGGTGGAACCTCTGAGGACCATGTTCATCAAACGGGCGGCAACCGCCGATATAGGCAAAGAATACGGTGATATCATTGTTGAGGATTTCACCACGTCCGATAAAGACGCAACGAATGCCGTAGGACACTTTTCCATTGACCGTGAAGTGCTCAGAGCCTACACGAAACATGTCATAGAGATCCCTTCTCCGGTGCTTTGCTGTGTCGGTATGAAGGATCATACCATACCGCCCGATGGTACGGTAACCCTTTTCCATACACGCAAACAGAAAGCCGGATCACCGACACGGCTCGTACAGTTCATGAACCTGGGACACCTGCCTATGCTCGAAGATCCGGAACGCTTTGCGGAACAGCTGAAAAAACATTTTGAATTTGCAGATGATTTTTATAAAAACAATTCGTGTCCGGACAATGATAACGATACCCTTCAGATAGTGTAAAACCCGAAAGGGAGATTAATCGGCAGTCTTCAACACACAGTTAGCAGGTACAGGAGGAACAGACCCGTCTGATCTGCCGAATCAGGGAACGAGTATTGGTATGAGAAATTGAATTTACTATGGTGAATAGGAAGAGCATGAAAAAAAACAAGGCCAACAATAAAAAAATCAAAAAAAAACGAACGACAACATTCATACTCAAAGTTGTTGCCGCTGCCGTTGCAATCGCCTGTGTTGCACTGTTCGTTTACGTGTTCAGTCTCTTCAGAACACTTCCAAGTCTTGAAGAACTCGAAAACCCCAATCCTGAACTTGCTTCACTGGTTTACTCGTCCGACGGAAAACTGTTGCACAAGTATTTTCTGAAAAACCGGACCTATGTTCCTCTTTCTTCGATATCGAGCTATGTACCCCAAGCCCTGATCGCAACCGAAGACCTTGCATTTTACGATCACTGGGGTTTTGATGTTCGCAGGTTTGTGCTTGTCATCGGGGAAAATCTTCTCAAAGGAAGAGAACGGTGGCACGGCGCCAGTACAATCACGCAGCAGCTCGCGAAAAACCTCTACCTTACCCAGGAACGAACCATAACCCGCAAGATCAAGGAATTCTTCACCTCTGTCGAACTCGAGCGTACCTACACCAAAGATGAAATTCTCGCTCTTTACCTCAATACGGTGTATTTCGGTTCCGGGGCTTATGGCGTCGAGGCTGCCGCCTGGACATATTTCAATAAACCTGCCAGCTCGCTGACGCTTCCCGAAAGCGCCATGCTTGTGGGAATTCTAAAAAGCCCGAGGGCATACGATCCCTCGAGAAACCCTGACAATTCGGTTAACCGGCGTAACCTCATTCTTGCACTGATGACAAAAGCCGGCTTTATTTCCGAAAGCGAACTGAACACCGCACGCAAGAGCAAGCTTGTGCTCGATTATACTCCAGTGACAAACCACGGCAAGGCCCCGTACTTCACCGAGTATATCCGTCAGACCCTGAAGCCCATATCACGACAGCACGATATCAACGTATACAGTGACGGCCTGAACATCTACACAACTCTCGACAGCAGAATGCAGCATTACGCGCAGGAAGCCGTAAAGGATCATGTAGCCTGGATACAGGAACGCTTCGACAAATCGTGGAAATGGCCAAAGAAACTCAAAAACCAGATAATCAGGGAAACACCGCGCTACCGTGAACTGCTTAAAAACGGCTTATCTGCGGAACAAGCGCTCGGAGAACTGCAGAATGACAGGAAATGGCTGGAAAAACTCTTGCATGATAAAACCCGCGTACAGGTTGCGTTTATTGCACTCGACCCATCGAACGGCAACATCAAGGCATGGGTCGGTGGCAGCGAGTTCAGCCCCGACAAATACGAGTACCAGTTCGATCATGTATGGCAAGCGAAACGACAGCCCGGCTCGACCTTCAAACCATTCCTGTATACAGCAGCGATCGACAAAGGCATTCCGGCCAATCACAGAATTCTGAACCAGCCGTTAGCCATCAAAACCGGCGACGATGTCTGGATCGCAAAAAATTCGGATCATTCATCGGGAGGGCTCACAACCCTTCGCCGCGCGCTCAGCAAATCCCTCAACCAGGTGACCGTCCGCTTGATGCACGAGTTTCTGAGCCCTTCTGAAGTCATCGGCTATGCAAAAAAAATGGGCATCAGCTCGAAGCTCGAGCCTAACATGTCCATTTCACTCGGCACATCCGAAATAACTCCCCTGGAACTTGCATCTGCCTTCGGTACTTTCGCAAACAACGGAGTATGGGTCGAACCAACCAGCATCGCCCGGATAGAAGATAAGTTCAACCATACTGTTACCGAATACAAGCCGATTACGAGGACCGCCATCGACTCAACGACCAACTATGTCATGGTTTCCATGCTTCAGGATGTCGTGAAACGAGGAACCGGCGCTGCCATACCTTATCGATACGGGGTAAACATCGAAACTGCCGGAAAAACCGGTACAGGCCAGAACATGAAGGATGCCTGGTTCGTGGGTTTCACCCCTCAAATCACTGCAGCCGTATGGGCGGGTTTCGATGATGAAAGAATCAATTTCACCTCGATGAGTTACGGTCAGGGGGCGAGGGCCGCACTGCCGATATGGGCGAATTTCATGAAAAAGTGTCTGGCAGACAGCTCGCTCGGTATTGAAAACAGGTACTTCCACATGCCGGAAACCGTTATTGCCGTCCCTGTTTCCCGCACGAGCAACCTTCCCGCCGAGCTCTTTACCGATGATGTTTACGTAGAGTACTTTACACCGCGGGGTTTTAAAAAATACCAGTCCGGCTTGCTGAAGTCTGCTGAAGAAGAGGCCGCTGCACAAACTGACCGTGGTACTGCGAGCCATTCACAACCCCTACCTGTCAGGGAGCCATCCGAGTTTTCATCGTTTGAAGACGACGATTAAACCATCAAACATTCTTACTCTTATGCATTCAGTTCTGGTTCTCGATTTTGGTTCACAATACACGCAGCTAATCGCACGACGTATACGTGAAATCGGTATTTACTCAGAGATCATACCTTATAACACACCTCTTGAAAAAATCAGAGAACACAACCCGGGTGCTGTAATTCTGTCCGGAGGCCCCAGCAGCGTTTACGGTGAATCGGCATTTCATCCCGATGAAGGAATCTTCACCCTGGGGGTTCCAATCCTTGGTATCTGCTACGGGCTCCAGGTCATTGCGACGCATTTCGGCGGAGCTGTCGATGCTTCGGCAAAACAGGAGTTCGGCAGGGCGAAAATACAGGTAGAAGAGCAAAACGGAACTGCCAAGAGCATGCTCTTCAAGGACATACCGGACTCCGACGTCTGGATGAGTCATGGCGACAAAGTGGTACGGATGCCCGAGGGCTTCTCGGTAACGGCAAGCAGCGGTAACTCGGAAATGTGCGCTATCGAAACGACCGGCAGCAAGGCAGCTCTCAAAGTGTACGGTCTGCAGTTTCATCCTGAAGTTCAGCATACACTGTACGGTAAGCAGTTGCTGACCAATTTCCTGATAGATATCGCCGGTTTGAAACCCGATTGGTCACCCAAAGGGTTTATCGAACATCAGATAGAGGAAATCCGGAAAACCGCCGGCAATGAAACGGTAATATGCGGTATCAGTGGAGGGGTCGACTCTACCGTAGCAGCCGTTCTGGTTAGCAAAGCCATCGGCAAACAACTGCATTGTGTCTTTGTCGATAACGGTCTTTTACGGAAAAACGAGGCAAAGAAAGTCATGCAGGTGCTCAAGCCGCTGGGACTGAACGTCAATCTGGTCGATGCCGAAGATATCTTTCTCAAACGCCTGAAAAACGTTGCCTCCCCTGAAAAAAAACGAAAGATCATCGGCAGGACCTTCATTCATATTTTTGAAGAGCAGATTCATGAAGAGAAATTCCTTGTTCAGGGAACCCTCTACCCCGATGTCATCGAAAGTGTCAGCGTCAAGGGACCTTCGGAAACCATCAAGTCCCACCATAACGTCGGCGGCCTTCCGAAACGCATGAAGCTCAAACTCATCGAGCCCCTGCGCGAACTTTTCAAGGATGAAGTTCGCGCCGTAGGCAGGGAGTTAGGAATTGCCGAAGATATCCTCATGCGTCACCCGTTCCCCGGACCCGGCCTGGCTGTCCGTGTTCTCGGCTCGGTCAACAAAACCCGTCTCGACATTTTAAGGGACGCCGATGAAATTTATCTGGAAGAACTCAAATCCAGTAACCTCTATCGCCATGTCTGGCAGGCATTTTCCGTCCTGCTGCCTGTTCAGTCAGTCGGTGTCATGGGAGACAAACGAACCTATGAAAATGTTCTTGCCCTTCGGGCTGTCGAATCTTCGGACGGCATGACCGCAGACTGGGCTCATCTTCCACACGATTTTCTATCCCGTGTCTCCAATCGTATTATCAATGAAGTAAGAGGTATCAACAGGGTGGCCTACGACATCTCATCAAAACCACCTGCAACCATAGAATGGGAGTAAAACTCGTGAGAGAACTGTTACTGCTTGAAATATCCGGCCCTGACAAAACAGGATTGACGGCGGAGCTTTCTTCGATACTTGCACGATACAACACCAGGATTCTCGATATCGGCCAGGAAGTCATTCACAATCATCTGTCGCTCGGCATGCTGGTTGAAGTTCCCAACGAGTTCAAATCGGCACCGGTGTTGAAAGACCTCCTTTTTATGGTTCATACGCTCGGCCTGCAGATTTCCTTTACCCCCATCTCGGACAATGAGTACGAAAAATGGGTGAAGGAGCAGGGAAAACCGCGCTACCTTTTAACCCTCCTTGCAAGAGAAATAAAGGCCGAACAAATTGCCAGGGTCAGCACGTCCATTGCACGACACAACATGAATATCGACACAGTCACCAGATTGTCGGGACGGCTTCCACTTCAAAACCGTCATGCAGGAAAAACAAAGGCATGTGTCGAGTTTTCGGTACGCGGTATACTGAAAAACGAGAAACGTTTTCGTGAAGAGATGCTCGCCATCACCGATGATCTCGGCATCGATATAGCGTTCCAGGAGGACAACATCTATCGCCGCAACCGGAGATTGATAGTATTCGATATGGACTCCACCCTCATCACTACCGAGGTCATTGACGAACTGGCGCATGAAGCGGGAGTCGGTGAAGAAGTCGCCACAATCACCGAACAGGCGATGCGGGGCGAAATAGATTTCACCGTCAGCCTGCAGCGGCGAGTCGATACGCTCAAAGGACTGGACGAATCCGTTCTGCAAAAAGTGGCCAAACGCCTGCAGCTTACAGAAGGAGCTGAAAGCCTCTTTTTCAACCTTCATAACCTCGGCTTCAAGACCGCCATCATCTCGGGCGGTTTCACCTATTTCGGGCACTACCTGCAAAAGAAGCTGAATATCGACTACGTATACGCCAACACGCTGGAAATATCGGATGGAAAACTAACCGGTAAGGTTCTCGGCGAAATTGTCGATGGCAAGAAAAAAGCCGAACTGCTCCAGCATATCGCCCGGAAAGAAAACATCAGCCTCGAACAAACCATCGCAGTCGGAGACGGAGCCAACGACCTGCCCATGCTCGGCAAAGCCGGCCTCGGCATAGCCTTCCGCGCGAAACCAATCGTCAAGGAAAGCGCACGGCAGGCAATCTCCACCCTCGGCCTCGACGCCATCCTCTACCTGATGGG
>JADMLA020000003.1 GCA_015482705.2 Prosthecochloris sp.
TTGACGGGATAACGATCGGTAAACTGCTCGGTGATCTCAAGGCACTTGATGATGGGAAAATATCGGGTAAATCGTTTGTATCGGTTAGACAATAACATACTAGAAACGTGAACAGGGAGTGGTATGCAGTGCACAATCATGACCTTATGCAGGAAGCAACAATGAAAAGAGAGATCATAACCATAGACCAGACAAAGTGTGACGGTTGTGGTGACTGTGTGCCCGGTTGTCCGGAAGGTGCATTGCAGATTATCGACGGTCGGGCAAGACTGGTCGGTGATCTTTTCTGTGACGGGCTCGGAGCGTGTATCGGAACTTGTCAAAAAGGGGCGATAAGCGTCGAGGAACGTGACGCCGAACCCTATGATGAGCGGCGGGTTATGGAAGAGATGATCGTAAAAGGGGGAACAAACGTCATTGCTGCACATCTTGAACATCTCAAAGCGCATGGAGAAGAGGAATATTTACAGCAAGCGCTGGTTTACCTGAAAGAAAAAGGGATTGAAAGCCCGATAAACGACGTGCAGGGCAACCAGTCGTCCGAACATGAAGGCTGTGGATGTGCCGGTAGTGTGCTAATGGATTTCAGAAAAAACGGCAATGATGTCGAACAGGGCGAATCAACCGGACAGCAGAAATCCGAATTGACGCAGTGGCCGATACAGCTTCATCTCGTGACACCGCTCGCTCCTTGCTATCGGGATTCGGATCTTTTACTTGCTGCGGATTGTACGGCATTTGCAATTGGAGCATTTCATCCGGCTTTCATGAGGGGCAAGAGCATAGCGATTGCATGTCCGAAACTCGATTCGGGAATAGACCGATATGTAGAAAAGCTGAAATCTATGATTGAACTGGCGAATATCAACACCATTACCGTTGTGATTATGGAAGTTCCCTGTTGCGGAGGGCTTGTTTCAATTGTCAATCAGGCGCTTGACAAGGCGTCCAGAGACGTGCCGGTTACAAAGATTGTTATCGGTGTGAGGGGAGATGTTCTTGGTGAGCGTTGATAAAAAAATCATCACAAGGAAAAATGACTGAATAGGTGCATTTCGAAAAGCCGTCATCGATCTTTAAAAGATTGTCATTGAAGAAATGTTAAAAGATGCTTTGGGCAGTTATAGAGGTTCGGTCGAAGAACTTGACAGGATAATAGAGCAGAATCCGGAAAATGCCATGGCATACTACAACCGTGCAAATGCAAAAAACGGTACAGGTGATGTCAGGGGTGCAATAGATGATTACACGATGGCGATCGAGCTTGGGCTGAGACTCCGTGAAAAATTTCTTGCCCATGGAAACAGAGGTATAACCAGAGCCGATCTGGGTGATGTAGAGGGTGCAATGGAAGATTTTACGGCAATTATCGAAGCTTGTCCGAAAAGCAAGAGAATTCTGAAGACCGCCCTGTTTAACAGATCGTTGCTTAAAAAGGCAAGTGGTGACTTTCGAGGTGCCGATCGAGATTATCAGTATGCAGTATCTGTTGAAATACATAAACAATAAGCAAGGCAAGGAGGAGAATTATGGGGATGTATTGTGATCAGTGTCAGGAAAGCGTCCAGAAAACAGGATGTATCGCTCGAGGAGTATGCGGTAAAAGTGAAACCACGGCAAAACTCCAGGACATGCTTGTGTATGTTCTCGAAGGTATTGCAGTGTGTGTCGAAGCCTCCGGCAAAAAGGTGACACCAGAGCTTGGACGCTTTATCAGTGAAGCGTTGTTTGTTACGGTTACCAATACCAATTTCGACGACGATGCAATCGTTGACAAGATTTTCGAGGCGTTGGCTTTGCGTGATGAAGTGAAACGTTCATTTTCCGGTGTTCAGTTGCATGACAGCGCTGTATGGACAGGTGAAAGCAAAGAGGATTGTATCAGGAAAGCCGAAACATCGGGTGTTGCGGCACTCAGTGAGAATGAAGATCTGCGTTCTTTGAAAAGCCTGGTGCTTTACGGGCTCAAAGGGCTGGCTGCGTATACGGATCATGCAGCGGTTCTTGGTTACGTTGATGAATCGATTTACGATTTCTCTGTCAAGGCTCTGGCCTCGCTGACAAAAGAAATGACTGCCGATCAGTTGACGGCATTGGTCATGGAGACCGGCGAAACTGCCGTAAAGGCAATGGCACTTTTGGACAAGGCCAACACGGAAACCTATGGCAATCCTGAGATCACGACGGTGAAAACCGGGGTGGGAAACAATCCCGGTATCCTGATATCGGGTCATGATCTCCATGACATGGCAGAACTCCTGAAACAAACCGAGGGGAGCGGTGTCGATGTGTATACTCATTGCGAGATGCTCCCGGCACAGTATTACCCTGCATTCAAGAAGTTCTCTCACTTTGCGGGTAACTATGGCAGCTCCTGGTGGTCCCAGGACAAAGAGTTCGCTTCGTTCAACGGGCCGATTCTGATGACTACCAACTGTATTGTTCCTGTGAAGGAGTCCTACAGGAGAAGGATGTTTACAACCGGTAATGCGGGATATGAAGGCATCAAGCATGTACCGGCACCGGAAAATGGTGAAGCGAAAGATTTTTCCGAAATTATCGAACTGGCAAAAACCTGCCAGCCACCGACAGAGATCGAGAACGGTGAAATCATCGGCGGATTTGCGCACAATCAGGTTATCGCTCTTGCTGACAAGGTTGTCGAAGCGGTAAAGTCCGGTGCCATACAACGTTTTGTCGTCATGGCAGGCTGCGACGGTCGTCAGAATACACGAGAGTATTACACCGGCGTTGCCGATGCGTTGCCTGACGATGCGATTATTCTGACGGCAGGTTGTGCCAAGTATCGTTACAACAAGCTGCAGCTTGGTGACATCGGGGGCATACCGAGAGTGCTCGATGCCGGGCAATGTAATGATTCCTATTCACTTGCGGTCATCGCGCTCAAACTCAAGGAGGTTTTCGGACTGGACGATATCAACGATCTTCCGATATCGTATGACATTGCGTGGTACGAGCAGAAAGCCGTAGCTGTTTTGCTTGCTCTGCTCTCGCTCGGCGTGAAAGGTATTCGGCTCGGTCCGACCCTTCCGGATTTTCTCACCCCTGCTGTTCAGTCTGTCCTGGTCGAGAAGTTCGACATCAAACCAATCGGTACGGTTGAAGAAGATGTGAACGCCATGATGGCCGGGAAATAAGCCTGCGGGCATGGAAAGTATTCCGTAAAATACTATTATAGGGGCTTCTTATAACTCAAAAAATGATCGTTGTATGAAGCCTCTTTCCGTTGTGCTACTGGTTTTCGCTGTCCTTTCCTTGTTCTGTTTTCAGGTGTCGTTCGCTGCTGATCGAAGCGTTGTCGGGGTTTCGGATGCAACCAGCCCGTCAGCAGGTTCGCTCTCCGAGGTTGCAAGCCCGGCTTCAAGTAAAGGCAGCGCTTTACATGGCATTGACGATGATCGTTTTCGGCCCTCGATAAGCGTTTCGAAAGTCAAGCCGGAGATCGTTTTTCAGATAGTCCGGGAATCACTTCTGACCTACTCTTTTCCGGGGAGTAACTATTTTGTGCTGAATCTCAATACGACAAAAAATTTCGATCCTTCTTCGCTCAACCCGGCGTCGATCAGCGTCAATCTCAAATACTTCAGGAACGGTAAACTCACGGGGCAGGAACTACTCAAGGGGAAGTTCGTGAAAGCGAATTCAGATAATCCTCCTACAACCCCGTCGACGATTCTCCGGTGGAAATCCGACCCGACTCGATGGGCCACTCAATGTACGAACAGCACCGATTGCTACTGTCAGATCGATGTTTCCGTCTACGATACGCTCCTCTCCGATGAGGGGGTCAGACTCGACGGTGATCGTGATGGAGCACCGGGGGGGAACTACTATCACAGGTTTTTCAGGGGAATGTCCACTCCGTGAAGACTCGATCATTTTTTCCTGCCAAAACAATGTTCGTGTTACGTTCCTGTTAACCGGTATTCCCCTGCCGGACAGATAAACTACATTCTTCTCTATGCGTAAGAGGATCTCCATGGCTGTGCTGCACGCTTTTTTACGAGATTTTCTTGCGCTGTGCCTGAAACACTTGAGGTTGTCTCATTAGTCCTGCAATGAATCTTTCTGTAGTCATCCTCAGGCTTGACCCGGGGATCCATTTTTCAATGAATGTCAGTGTGGATACCGCATCAAGTGCGCCATGACTTTCGTTTCCCTGTCATCCTCGGGCTTGACCTGGGGATCCATCTTCGAATGAAAGACAGTATGGATGCATCAAGTGCGGCATGACTTTCTGCCGGAAACGTTAATGGTTATCGATAGCCGTGAAACACTGCTTTTGAGACATCCTTTACGGCTTTTGTCCTGTATATACCATGTAAAGAGGGCGTTTCGCGGCAATTGCTAAAGGCATTCATACATTCATTACCCATAATAAAGGAGAGAAGATGTTCGATAGGTACTGGAAAAAAGCAGTGTTGACCTGCTGTGTTTTCTTGGGTTCTTTCAATCTGGAGGCGGGTCCGAGGTTACAGCAAAAGAACTGGGAGATCGGTCCGGAAGTTTTCCAGCAGACCTATGAGGAGCCTGGTGTGATGAAGGAGGAAGGGGTCATGTACGGTTTACGAGGTGCTGTTGAATTTCACGACTTCATGCCGGGGCCGATTCACCTGTTGAGGGTAGAGGGTTCCTATGCCTGGGGTGAACAGGACTATACCTCCGGCAGGACAGGAGATATCGATGATATCGAGGTTTCTTTTTTTGAGGTGCGAGGTATCCTCGGTCACGATATACATTTTCAAAATGGTGTTGTGACTCCCTATGTCGGATTTGGTTATCGCTGGAAAGAAGACCGCGCTGGTGGAATGGTTTCCACATCCGGTGCTTTGGGATATGACAGGGAATCGAACTATTCCTACAGCCCTATCGGGATTGCCTTCGAAGCCGATCTTGAAAAAGGTTGGTCGATAGGGGGAAGGGTCGAATATGATCTGTTCTGGGACGGTACACAGAGAAGCTGTTTCAGCGAACTGCACCCTTTGAACAGTGATCTGGTTAACGATCAGAATGAGGGATATGGTCTGAGAGCATCATTGAGGGTAACCAGGGAACTCGATGAAACATTCCTGCTTGCTGTCGAGCCGTTCTGGCGGTATTGGGATATCGAGCAATCCGAACCTGGTGATTTTGACGAGTATAACCCTTTCCTTGGCAAAGTGGTTCAAAGAACAGGATATGAACCTGCAAACAGTTCTACCGAGTACGGTGTAAAAGTCGTGCTTTTTTTCTGAAAAGCGGGTCTTTTTTTAGTTGCTCAACGGATTTCCAGGCGGCTTTTGTCTTTGGCTCTCTCCCGGGAATCGATGTGCTTTTCTCTTTTCTCCATGGATGCCGCATCACGTCCGGCATGACATTCCTTTCCCTGTCATCCTCGGGCTCGACCCGGGGATCTATTTTCTTCTGAAAGTTTGCATGGATGCCGCATCGAGTGCGGCATGACGTCCCTCTCTTCCAGTCATCCTCGGGCAAGCGAAGCGCGACCCGGGGATCCACGGGTTCACTTGTTTCTTTCCATGGATGCCGCATCACGTCCGGCATGACATTCCTTTCCCTGTCATCCTCGGGCTTGACCCGGGGATCCATTGGTGTTGCTGTTGTTCAGCATTGAGGCTGGAGGGGATGATTTCAACCACAGTCGAAACCGGTTTTTGTGGCTGTTTTTTCTGCTTTCGAGATGTAACGTGTTGTTTGCATTCCTGTAATACCGCCTCAACATTCAATCGATATATTTTAAGCCGTTTTAGAACTGAGAACGATGTTTCCCCGGCTATCTCGCAATAGTCACGTTTCCCTTTTTCTTTCAGCAGCTTTTTTAATCTAACATGGAATTACAATCATGCAGAACACCAGAAAACGAAGAAGCTTTTTCCAGAGCCTTGTTTTTGGGCTTATGATGTCGATGCTTGTTGTGTCGATCTCGGGTTGCGACGATGATGATGACGATGGGGTTGTAAACGCGCCTTCATCTACCGATAAAACAGCAAAGTACATTTTCTTTTTTATCGGTGATGGCATGGCGAGTCCCCAGGTGAACATGACCGAAGCCGCCCTTGCCGATCCGAATTTCAGGCTTGTTAACGGTGCTGTCACTCTCGGTGCAATGAATCTCCAGCATTTTCCTACAGCAGGTATGGCGACAACCCATGCTGAAGACCGTTACATCACCGGTTCTGCCGCCGCAGCAACAGCTCTTGCAACAGGTAAGAAAACTTCAATCGGCACCATTTCAAAAAATGTCGCTCATACAGAGGATTTGAAAACAATGGCCGAGATGGCAAAAGAAAAAGGTATGAAGGTGGGTATTGTTTCCAGCGTGAGTATCGATCATGCCACTCCAGCGTGTTTCTATTCACATGCCGACAGCAGAAACGAGTATTACAATATAGCCAGCCAGATGGATGACAGTGGTTTCGACTATTTCGGCGGTGGTTACGCGAAAGGTAATTTTCCAGGCAAAGGGGCTGGTGATGTCGAGATTCAGATGCAGAATGCAGGGTATGAAATTGTCGACAACCTCGGGGCTTTGAAAGGTGTTCAGTCTGGGCAGAAATGTTGGGCTTATACCGAATACGACGGTTCCGGGGCATTGTTTTATGAAATCGACCGCATGGGCACCGACCATATCTCTCTTGCCGAATTCACTGAAGAAGGTATCAGGCTGCTCGACAATCCGAACGGGTTCTTCATGATGATCGAGGGCGGTAAGGTCGACTGGGCTTGCCACGCCAACGATGTTGTCAGTGCAACGCATGACATGGTCGCTTTTGACGATGCTATCGGTATAGCGCTTGATTTTTACAACCAGCATCCTGACGAAACGCTTATCGTCGTAACCGGTGACCATGAATGCGGTGGCCTTTCGCTCGGCTATGCTTCTACCGGATACGATACTGCGTTCAGCCTCCTGAAATATCAGGATATTTCCTACCAGGAGTATACCGAAATAGTCGGATCATGGAAAGGCACCGGTAAAACCTTTGCCGCTGCTCTCGAGGATGTTAAAGAGCATTTCGGCCTTGGCGACGATACCCTAGACCCGGCACTTGCGCTGAGCGACTATGAGAGGGATCAGCTCGAAGAAGCTTTTAACGATAGCATGAACGGTGGATTCGATCGCAATGATGAGGAAGTTTTTCTGAAGTACGGGCCTTACTACGATCCGTTTACCGTTACCGTTACACACATCCTCAATCAGAAGGCAGGGATCAGCTGGACAAGCTACTACCACACCGGTGTTCCGGTGCCTGTTTATGCTATCGGTGCAGGTGGGAACAGTTTCAGTGGCTCTTATGACAATACCGATGTCGCAAAGAAAATCATCGAGGCTGGAGAGCTGAACTAACCGGTTGCAAGAAAAATCGATACACCCTTTTCCAACCTTGCCTGAAAGAGCCGTTCTAGGCTCTTTCAGGTTTTTTATTCTTCATGATTATGGACCGAATGTTTTACAAGAAAGCCGATGTCTATTTTATTGCATTCATTGTTATCGCGTCGGTTTTTCTCTGGTTTTTACCAACCGGTTTCGAAAAGCCGGAACTTCAAAAAAATTCCCTGCGTGAGCGGGGAAAGGTCGTAACGGTCGACGACACCGACCTGAAGAGGGTCGGGCTGATTTTGACCGGTGAACAGAAAATGGAAATCGAGATCCTTTCAGGTGAATTCAAGGGCCGCAGTCTTGCTGCTTCCAATATTCTGATGGGTCAGATGAGTGTCGACAAGCTTTTCCGGGAAGGTGACGATATACTTGCAGTTCTGAAAATTGATGGAAAAACCGGTGAAATAATCAATGCAAGGGCAGCTGAACATTACCGGCTCGATATCGAGCTTATCTTGTTTGCACTATTCGGGTTGTTCCTGATTGGCTATGCCCGGTGGACAGGATTCCGTGCGTTACTCTCCTTTGTATTTACAGCGCTTGCGATATGGAAAGTACTTATCCCGCTTTTTCTCAAAGGTATACCACCGCTTCCGGTCGCTTTTCTCATAGTTTCGATGACAACGAGTGTGATCATGCTGCTTATCACCGGTTTTACGCGTAAGGGGGCGGTTGCGCTTTCAGGAGCTATCGGCGGAGTGGGAGTTACGACGGTTCTTGCAATTCTTTTTGGCGCATGGTTCCGTGTACCCGGGACGGTTAAGGATTTTGCCGAAATGCTTCTGTACAGCGGTTTTTATTCTTTGAACCTTACCGGGATATTTCTCTCGGGGATTTTTATTTCCGCGGCCGGGGCTGTCATGGATATGGCTATGGATATTGCCGCATCACAAGCGGAAATTGTTGAAAAACATCCAGGGATAAGCCGCAGGGAGCTGGTGGTTTCAGGTTTCAGAGTCGGTCAATCGGTCATTGGTACCATGACGACGACCCTGCTGTTCGCTTATTCGGGTAGTTTTACGTTTGTGCTGATGGTTTTTATGGCACAGGGGACGCCTATGGAATATATTTTCAATGTAAGCTATGTGGCTGCAGAAATACTCTTGACCCTTGTCGGTAGTTTTGGACTTGTGCTTGTCGCACCCTTGACAGCTGTGCTGGGAGGGTTTATCTACACGGCAAGAAGGTAAACAAAAAAGAGGCAGTCTCATTCGTCCTACTAGAATGAGTCTTTCTGTCGTCATCCTCGGGCTCGACCCGGGGATCCGTCTTTCAACCGGAAACACAAATATGGTAACCGATAGCCGTGAAGCAGTTCTTTTGAGACAGCCTCTTGTATTGCATCACATGATCAGAGCATAACTGCCGGTTTCTTCAACGATATTGGCTTCTGTCATCAATGCACCATAAACGGTGACCGTACCTAGAGTAGCCCCTTCAGGGGAAGTCATGGTTATAACCGTCGATTCGGCTTTGCCGTTGTTGTTCAGGTCGACATGCTGAAAATCGAGGTCTGTAGAGTACGAGTCAGGATCGCTGTCGTTATCAAAGATCATGATCGAATCTTCTTCTGATGCTGAAAAGTCATAAATCAGATCGTTGCCGTTCAAGGGAGTGAAATAGAATCTGTCGGCTCCACTGCCACCTTTCATGATATCGTTTCCGCCGTCGTCGAGAGAGACAAGATGATCGTTTCCACTCTGTCCGTAAAGCATGTCGGTACCGTTACCGCCGAGCAGCGTGTCGTCACCATTGCCACCATAAAGAAAGTCATCGCCGTCACCCCCGAACAGGAGATCGTTGTCGTTACCGCCGTTGAGATAATCATCTCCGTTTTCTCCATACAGCTGATCATCGCCGTCATTACCGTAAAGTTCGTCGGTACCGTCGCCGCCATGAAGATCGTCGCTGCCGCTGCCACCATTGAGGTAATCGTTTCCGGCATCACCGTACAGGCGGTCAGTCCCGTCCTGGCCGTAGAGACGATCGTCTCCTTCACCACCGGAGAGGGTATCGTTACGATCTCCGCCGTAGAGACTGTCATCACCATGTTCACCTGCTAGCGTATCGTCGCCATCCTGTCCATAAAGGCTGTCGTTGCCGATTCCTCCGCTCAAGATATCATCGCCGTTTCCTGCATTGAGATAATCGTTTCCGCTTTCTCCATACAGTTGGTCATTACCGTCATTACCAAACAGGTAATCATCACCTTCACCTGCAATCAAGGTATCGTTACCCTTACCGCCGTACAGCCGGTCATTTCCGGCATTTGCTGAAATGATATCATCGCCGTCATCACCGCTCATCCTGTCATCACCGCCGAACGCAACGAGTATATCGTTACCGGCACCGCCATATATCCTGTTGTTTCCGGTTCCGGCATCGAGGCGATCATCGCCGTTCCCGCCATTGAGGTAGTCGTCTCCCTCTTCTCCGAGAATGGTGTCATCGTCATCCTGCCCGTAAAGGTAATCATTACCGGTTCCCCCGTAGAGAAGGTCGCTGCCGTTTCCGCCATAGAGCTTGTCATCACCGCCGTTTCCAGTGATGGTGTCGACGCCGTCGTCACCCTTCATGGTGTCGTGACCGTCACCGGCAGTGATGGTATCGTTGCCGGCACCGCCGTAGATTTTGTTGTTTCCTTCTCCGGCATCGAGGCTGTCGTCGCCGTTCCCGCCATACAGCTTGTCATCACCACTTCCTCCCGCAAACGTATCGTCACCATCATCTCCATACATGGTATCGTCGCCGTCTTCGGCGATCAGCACATCGTTCCCGTCTCCACCGTAGACCCGGTTGTTGCCGCTACCGGCATGGAGGTAGTCGTCATCATCACCGCCGCGGATATAATCGTTACCTTCCTGTGCCGCTATGATGTCTTTTCCTTCCTGGCCGTAGAGTTTATCATCCCCGCTTCCTCCGATAAGAAGGTCGTTTCCGGCACCGCCGAAGAGAATATCATTGCCATCGCCCCCATCGGCAATATCATCACCGGCGTCAAGGTAGACTTTGTCATCTCCTCCTCTTGCATAGACTTCTTCGGCATGGTTCAGGCCCCTGACAGTGTCGGCCTCTTCCGAGCCGTAGATAATCTCTTTGTTCAGGTAGTAGTGGTTGAGCCATGTTGCCAGATCGCCGAGATTTGCATTCTGGTCTCCGTCTTCGTTGAGGATGTAGTCGCCTTCGATTTCAAACCCAAGATGATAGATGCCGTCAGCAACGGTGTTGATCAGGTTGTCGCCACGAAACTGTATGTTGCTGCCATCGTTTTGCACAAGATGGAAGCCAGTTTCGTCGCCGTTGTCGAAATCATCACCATGGAGTTCGGTCCATTCGTCGAGATGATGCTCGCGGATATAAGCATTGATGGTTCGTACATCGTCTACCGAAATCTTTCCGTCACCGGCTACTCCGGTGTTTTCAATAGCTTCGACGATGATTTCATTCATCCTGTTTGCCGCATCGGCACCTGTATTGATGTCGTCGGCGTCGGTGTTTCGGGCAAGGCCGGGATCGGTTTTTACCGCATCGGTCAGCCTGTCGAGACCGGTGCCGGTATCCGACTGGTCGATATAGTAATACTGTACCCAACTGGCGAGATCTTCGAGGCTTGCATTGCGGTTGCCGTCTTCGTTGAGGATATAATCACCTTCTATATCGAACCCAAGGTGGTAAATACCGTCGGCAACCGTATTGACGAAGTTCTCACCGAACATTCTTGTCGAAGCACCGTCGTTTTGAACCAGGTGGAACCCGGTTTCAACTCCATTTTCATCATCTCCGTGAAGTTCTACCCATTCTTCGTAATGATTATCCTGAATGTACTGGTTGATGAGGACGATATCGTCGGTCGAGATTTTTTTGTCTTCTGCAACGCCGGTTTCCCTGATGGCTTCATCGATGATTTCATTCATTCGGTTTGCTGTGTCGGCGGCTTCGGCAATTTCCTCATCGGAGATGTTTTTGTCAAGCCCCTTGTCTGCCATGACCGTGTCGGTTATTCTATCCAACCCGGTACCCGTTGTCGAGTGGTCGGTGTAGAACTGTGTCAGCCACTCTCCAACCTGATCAACCGAAGCGTTTTGGTCACCGTCCTCATTGAGAATGTAGTCACCCTGAATTTCGAAGCCGAGGTGATAGATGCCGTCAGCAACCGTGTTGATCAGGTTGTCTCCACGGTATCGCAGGGCTGCCCCGTCGTTTTGGACCAGGTGGAATCCGGTTTCCACACCGTTTTCATCATCACCGTGCAAGTCGATCCATTCCTGCTGGTAGTTTGTCCTGATATAGGCATTGATCTCCCGTACATCATCTCCGGATATTATTCCGTCATCCATGGCTCCGGTTGCTTCTACTGCTTCGGTGATGATGTCGTTCATGGCTGCAGCGGCTTTGGCTCCGCCTTCTATATCGTGCTGTGAAATTCTGCCTTCAAGTCCTGGATCTTTCTGAATTGCTTCGACAAGCTGATCGAGGCCATTGTTCCCGGGTGCAATGAGGTGGTTTTCCTCACTTTCATATTTTTTTTCTACCATGATATCGTGGGGGTTGGAGTATTTTTGCGGTTGAACGTAAAGTGATTGTTAAGGGGCAAAAGCTGTTAGAGTAAAATTTAAAGAAATAAAATACTTCCTGAAAAAACTGACGAAGTATTATTTGAGTATCTTGTTGTTGCTGTGTATTGATTGTCAATGTATTTGCAATAATCTATGTGCTTGATGTATAGTTTTTTAGTGTGTATAAGTAGTTTTTTTGAAGTGTTTTTTTTGTTTGTAAAAAATTTACAATTGTTACATGTTTTTTTGATACGAGCCTTCAAGAATGAGAGAGTAGTGGCGACTGTTACCATGCAGATGCCTTCAGGAGAGTTGTATATATTTCTGGTTTTTGGTTTTCTATTCGTGTCGAGGGTGAAGTTTTCTGATGTAATAGGTTGGGATTCCGTATCTTTTTTCAAACGGATTGAACGGTTCTCCTATTGCTCATTCAGTGTAAATGAGGGAAAATCTTGACAAAGGCTGACGAAATAAAACGTGTATTTAAAGATCTTGCAGATCCGGTAATCGCCGAGCATTCGCGGCACTTTTTCAAAACAGGCGAAGGGGAGTATGGCGAGGGGGACCGGTTCCATGGTATCAGAGTTCCGGTACTCAGAAAGTATGCCAGGAAATATCAAAACATCTCATTGGCCGAAGTCAGGCAACTGCTTGCTTCACCTTTTCATGAAGAGCGGTTTTTTGCGCTCCTTGCTCTGATAAGGAAATTCGAAAAAGGCGATAGTACAGTACGTAAAAAGGTTTATACGCTCTATCTCGATAATTTGAAGTATGTCGATAACTGGGATCTTGTCGACATTTCAGCACCCTATATCGTCGGTCCGTGGTTGGAAATGAGGGATAAAGAGGTGCTTTACAGACTTGCGCAATCGGAGGTTCTCTGGGAAAGAAGAGTCGCCATACTCTCTACATTTCATTGTATCCGGAAGAACAGTTTTCATGACGCTTTGTCAATTTCGGAACTCTTGATACATGACTCGGAGGAGCTGATCCATAAAGCTGTCGGATGGGGGCTCAGGGAAATCGGCAAACGCAATGTTACCGTCGAGAAAGCCTTTCTCGGGAAGCATTACAGAGATATGCCCCGAACGATGCTTCGTTATGCCATAGAGCGGTTTACTGAAGAGGAAAGAAAAAAATATCTACAAGGAACAGTATAATGACGGTACGTAACCGTGTTACATCCATCGTGGGCGATTCCATTACTGAAAAAAGAGAGGATGTTTGTCAGGAAGAGTGTTTTCACCCCGATTCGCTGCAGAAAGCAAAGAATGCCATGATGCCCCAGGAAACGCTGCAGGATCTTGCGGAGTTGTTCAAAGCGCTCGGTGATCATACCCGGGTAAGGATTCTCGATGCCCTCTATCATTCCGAGCTTTGTGTCTGTGATCTTACCGTGCTTCTTGAAATGAGCCAGTCGGCAGTTTCTCATCAGTTGAGGGTTCTCAGAGCGGGCAAGATCGTCAAATCGAGAAAAGAAGGGAAGAATGTGTTTTACTCTCTCGATGATGTGCATATTCAAAAGCTCATAGAACTGGGTTTGGAGCATGTAAGTGAACCGATGTGCCGTAGATAACAGTTTTTTTTATTCTTTTTTTGCATTACATATGAATATATTGTCATGTGAATATTTGTTTGTATGTCTTGGCGCTATGTATAATTTCGAAAACGATCGGGACATTGTTTGATAGTATCTATGAGATCGTACTCGCATCCTGGGGAATTCTGCTTGAATCAGCTCCTTATGTGCTTCTTGGTTTTTTTGTCGCAGGGCTTTTCAAAGCGTTTCTGCCCCATGATTTCGTGACGAAACACCTCGGGGGGAGAGGTGTATCGGGTATTGTGAAGGCATCGGCTTTGGGTGTTCCGGTGCCATTGTGCAGCTGCGGGGTTCTTCCTGCCGCAGCCGGGCTGAAAGAACAGGGTGCAGGGAAAGGCGCGGTAACCTCTTTTCTGATATCGACTCCGGAGACCGGGGTTGATTCAATCGCTGTAACGTATGCCCTTCTTGATCCGCTCATGACGGTAATCAGGCCTGTCGTGTCATTCTTCACGGCTGTTGCAGCCGGGATGGCGGTTTTGTACACGGATAGAAATGGCATCGATACAGAACCGTTCGATGTTCCCGCTGCTTCTGGTTCACCATGCGGCAGCTCATGCTGCTGCAAACAAAAAAACGAGAAAAAACAATCTTTCACCGCTAAACTAAGAGGGGGAATGACGTTTGCCTTTGGTGAACTTTTGCAGGATATCGGTACATGGTTCCTGGTGGGGATTGTTCTGGCAGGAATGATATCGGTGTTGCTTTCTCCTGAAATTGTGAGCATGTATTTCGGAAACGAGCATCTTTCGATGCTGTTGATGCTGGCGATCGCCATACCGCTGTATGTTTGTGCAACCGCCTCAACCCCGATAGCAGCTGCTCTTGCACTGAATGGTATTTCCCCAGGTGCTGCCCTTGTTTTTCTTCTTGCCGGACCTGCAACGAATGTTGCTTCGCTGACGGTAGTCTCGAGGATTCTCGGAAAAAAAGCTGTCATCGTGTACCTCGCTGTTATCATCGTGATGTCTTTCGCGGCCGGTATTGTCGTCAATAATCTCTACGTTTCTTTTGGCTTTGACATTGCAGACTGGGTTCAGAACGCTTCTCATGAAGAAGGCGGGATTCTCGCTGTCGTTTCTTCGATTGCTCTGCTTGTACTGATAATCCGCCCCTACCTGTTCGGAAACAAGTAACGGGTACCTCTTTTTATTATATTTATCCTGCAAATACGACTTCTTTGCTGGTTCCAGCCTGTGCGTAAAGGATCCCCATACTTTCGGGGTATCGATGAAATGCCGAAACGGGGGTTTACGTGGAGGTGCTTCGTGGGTTCACTCTTGTTAATGGGTTTTGCTTTGTATTTTACGGATAAAATCAAGCAAAATGTAAAAGGACGCGAGCCATGGTTTTATGGAAAAAGCACTTTCCGGGATATCTGGTTCTGCTTTGTTTTCTGCTTGGCGGATGTGCCTCGACGGCGGCGAGTGCACTGGAGGAATATCCTGAGTCTCCTGTCGAAGTATTGTTTGGAACAGACAGGAACCTTACGGATGCGGCAGAGCCCGGTAAAATGTTCGGGTTTGAGCGAGGGGATGTTTCCTACGGTGTTTGTACGGTGTCACTTCCTTTCGATCATCGTATCGGAGAACTGGAACGTCCGGTATTCAAAGAGGATAGTACGGAGCACATTGTTCTCATCGATGTCTCTTTGTATGACAGGCAGGCTTTTTTCACAGAGGTGAAAAGATTTGTCAATCGTTCAGCCGATAAGCAATTGCTTTTGTTTGTGCACGGTTATAACATGACATTCGAAAAAGCTGCACATAACATGGCGCAGATGGTTTCGGATCTTGGTTTTGAGGGGTGCCCGGTATTGTACAGTTGGCCTTCGAGGGGAAAGGTGAGTGGTTATCCCGCGGACGAGACCAGTGTGAGATGGTCGAAGAGCAAACTTAAACGTTTTCTTGAAGATATTGCCGAGATGTCCGGTGCAAAAGGCATCTACCTCCTGGCTCACAGTATGGGTAATCGGATTGTAACCGATGCTTTTCTGGAACTGATCGAGGAACGGGAAGATCTGAAACATCATTTCAGCGCCTTACTGCTTGTGGCTCCTGATATCGATTCGGGTATTTTTAGAAGAGATATTGCAGACAGTCTCGTCAGATCGGGTTCACTTGTTACCATCTACGTATCGAGTGAAGATAAAGCACTGAAGGCGTCTCATAGGATTCACGGTTTCCCGAGAGTGGGAGGGGTCGAAGGAATTCCGCTTATTGTTCCGGAGATTGAAACCATCGATGCAACCGGTGTCGATACGAGTTTTCTTGGTCATTCATATTTCAACCGCTCGAGATCCGTGCTGTCGGATATCTATTACATCATCAATGAGGATCTACGGGCCGATGAACGTTTTTCTCTCGAGGCGGTCGATACGACAGACGGACGTTACTGGAGGTTCAAAAAGTAGGGAAGAGGAAAAGTAATGATACATGCGATTCTTTGGGATAATGACGGGCTTCTTTTCGACAGCGAAACAGTTTTCTTTGAGCTGACGCAGGCGCTGTTTGCCGATTTCGGATTTGAGCTGCGAGAGGAATACTGGGGAATAGAATATCTGAGTAAGGCAAAGCGAACACGACAGGTTGCTCATGAGTTCGGCATGAACATGGAACAGGCCGATCAGATCATTGCGTTGCGCGATCGCAGGTTTCTCGAAGCCCTTCAGCAGCCTATTGCCCTTCGGCCGAAGGTTCGTGAAACGCTCGATGCTCTTTCAGGGCGTTTCAAACAGGGCGTCGTTACCGGGAGCCCCCGTGAAAAGGTTGAGCTGATGCATCGCTTGAATGGTCTTCACGGTTATTTCGACGTCGTCATCACTCATGACGATGTATCCGAACCCAAGCCTCACCCAGAACCATACCGTACCGCTCTTGAACGGTTGGGTGTAAAACCGGAAAATGCACTTGCCGTCGAGGACTCTGAAAGGGGACTTGCATCAGCGAACGCTGCAGGTATCGCTTGTGTTGTCGTTCCGAACCATCTTACACGGATTCAAAAATTCGAGCAAGCCTCTGCAATCGAAGAAGATGTTTCCGGAGTGCTGAAGCACCTTTAAAGACGCCCTACTTACGCGTGTTGTTCATTTCTTCTGCCAGAAACCGTCCGGTATATGAGTTTGGACATTCTATAAGTTGGGATGGAGGGCCTTCAGCTATGAGTGTTCCCCCGTTATCTCCGCCTTCGGGACCGAGATCTACGATCCAGTCGGCATTTTTGATGATATCGAGGTTGTGCTCGATAACGATAACGGTATTACCTTTGTCGACAAGCCTCTGCAGGACATCGAGAAGGTGCTGAATATCCTGGAAGTGCAGGCCGGTGGTAGGTTCATCGAGGATGTAAAGCGTTTTTCCGGTTTGCACTTTTGCAAGTTCTGCGGAAAGCTTGATCCTCTGAGCTTCGCCGCCGGAAAGCAGGGGAGATGGCTGACCGAGCTTTATATAACCGAGTCCGACGCTCTGCATCGTTTTGAGAATACGTTGGATACGGGGAAAGTCGGTAAAAAAAACTCCGGCCTCTTCAACCGTCATGTCCAATACATCGGATATGGATTTTCCCTTGTATTTCACCTGTAACGTTTCCCTGTTGTAACGTTTACCCTTACAGGTGTCGCATTGCACGTAAACATCGGGAAGAAAATTCATCTCGATTTTTTTTGTCCCGGCGCCTTGACAGGTTTCGCAACGTCCTCCTTTGACGTTGAAGCTGAAGCGCCCCGGCTTATAGCCTCTTATCTGGGCTTCCGGCAGACGTGCGAAAAACTCCCTGATAAAGGTGAATGCTCCGGTATAGGTCGCCGGATTGGAACGAGGGGTTCTACCGATTGGAGACTGGTCTACATTGACCACCTTATCGATATGTTTGAGTCCCTGGATGCTGTCATAGGGGTGGGTCAGCAGTTTTGAGCGGTAAAAATGTCTTGCAAGAATAGGATAGAGCGTTTCATTTATCAGGGTGGACTTTCCGGAACCGCTCACACCGGTTACGCAAATAAAGGTGCCGAGAGGAAAGCGAACATCGATATTTTTAAGATTGTTACCCCTGCAACCCTCGAGGTTCAGGACATTCGACGCTCTGATTTTTTTTTCTTTTTTTTCTGTTCGGACATCCTGTTCACCTTTGAGGTATGCCGCCGTTATGGAGTTTTCATCGAGAGTCGAGACGTGTCCCTGGGCGACGATTTCGCCTCCATGCTCACCTGCGCCAGGTCCGAGGTCGATTATTTCGTCGGCCATGAGCATGGTGTCCTTGTCGTGCTCCACTACGAGAACGGTGTTGCCTATATCTCTGAGGTTTTGTAACGAGTCGATAAGTTTATGATTGTCCCGCTGGTGTAACCCGATGCTTGGTTCGTCGAGAACATAGAGTACACCGCTAAGCTGGGATCCCAGTTGAGAGGCAAGGCGTATCCGTTGGGCTTCACCGCCTGAAAGCGTTTGAGAACTGCGGCTCAGGGTCAGGTAGCCCAATCCGACATTGAGGAGAAATTCAAGCCGTTTGGTTATCTCATGGAGGATCGGGGTTGCGATCATTCGCTCTTTTTCTGTAAGACGATCCGGTAGATCGTGGAAAAAATCGAGCGTTGCCGGTAGTGGGAGTGATTCGACTTCATGAATATTGCTCTCATTGACCGTGACATGAAGGCTCTCCTTGCGAAGGCGGGCACCTCCACATTCCGGGCAATGCTGTTTTGTCATGAAGCTTTCAGCCCATTCCCTGATTTTTGAAGAGCTGGAATTTTTCTGAAGCTCTTCAACATAAGCGAGGGCTCCATTGAACCCTTGCGGGTAGACATAATCTTTTCCGGCGTAGCTGTATGTTACGTCGAACGAGGTTTTGCCTGAGCCGTTGAGAAGGATGTTCAAGGCCTCGTCCGGTATTTTTTGTGCTGGGGTGTCGAGAGTGAAATCGTAACGTTTCGCTATGGCTTTGACCACTTGCCAGAGGTTGCGCTTGCCCGGTTTGCCGAAAGGTTCGATAGCTCCCTGGTTCAATGAAAGGGTTTTATCAGGCACCATAAGCTCAGCTGAAAGTTTCCGGATTTCTCCGAGACCGTTGCAGGTTGGGCAGGCGCCATAAGGTGAATTGAAGCTGAAATTATTCGGGGCGAGCGTGTCAAGCGGAACCGTACCGTCTGCAAAAGCATATTTTGTGCTGTAAAACTGTTCAGAGATTTCACTTTCGAAAGGAACGCAGATCACTGCCGACTTGTGTTCCGACATACCGATAGCCATAGTGACCGACTGTTTCAATCGTTCTTGTATGTCCGGTTGTATAACAAGCCTGTCGACGACGAGCTCGAGAGTGTGGCTTTTGTATCGCTCGAGCTGCATGCCTTTTTCCATCTCTCTGAATTCACCGTCAATGCGTGCTCGTAAAAAACCTTTTTGAAGAAGTTTTTCGAAAAGTTCGCGGTAATGGCCTTTTCTGCCGGTGACCAGCGGTGAGAGTATCTGGACTTTTGTGCCTTCAGGCAGAGAAAGAATGGCACTTACAATCGAATCTTCCGATTGTTTTTGCAGTTCCCTGCCGGTTTCTGGATCGTGCAATCTTCCGGCCTTTGCAAAAAGCAGGCGGATAAAATCATGTATTTCGGTAATGGTTCCTACTGTTGAACGGGGCGACCGGCTGGTGCTTTTTTGGTCGATCGATATGACAGGAGACAATCCTTCGATAAGGTCGACATCGGGGCGTTCGATATTACCTATGTACTGACGGGCATAGGCAGAAAGTGTTTCCATGAACCGGCGTTGTCCTTCGGCATAGATGGTATCGAATGCCAGGCTTGATTTTCCTGAACCGGAAATACCGGTTATGACCACGAACTTGTTTCGCGGGATGTCCAACGAAATGTTCTTGAGGTTGTGAACCCGGGCTCCCCGTATGCTGATCTTGTTGAATGCTGTCATGATGGATGCTGTGCACGATGCAAGAGGAGAGCTATATATCAAATCTTGTTCAACTAAGCAAGGAGTCAAAAGCGATGAACGAAGGTCTAACCCTGAATTTGTTTTGATGCAAACACCGTAAGGGTTCACTCTGTTGTTGTTTTTCTATTAGATAGGATTAATTCTTTGTTATTTTTTTGTTACTTTAAAAAAGACTGCGGTTGTCCGTTTGTTTTATGGTTGGAGGTGAAATGATGGAAAAATGTATGGAAGTGGAATATACACAAGGATTGGTCGAACAGTTTATCCAACGTTGTAGAGGCCATGGGCTGAAAGTGACTCCACAACGGCTCGCGATATATAAAAAATTGCTCGCTTCGTCGGAGCACCCTTCGGCTGACGCGGTCTATAGGAAAATTGTTCAGGAATATCCAACGATGTCATTCGATACTGTCAACAGGACTCTGTTGACGTTTGCCGATATAGGAGTTATTGATACCGTTGAATCTCATTCAGGGGTGAAGCGCTACGATACGGATATTTTGCCCCATCACCATCTTCATTGTATACGGTGTGGTGCTATCATCGATTTCTGCGACAGTGATCTCGATGCGATAGCCATTCCTGAAAGAATTACCAGAAATTTTACCGTGCTTGGAAAGCGGGTGATTGTAAGGGGGATATGTCCTCATTGTGCAGATGGTTCTGCTGAACATGATGATCATCAGAGTTCCTGATACAGCAAAAGAGGTTTCACGATAGCCAATGAATGGTCCAGAAGACCTGTGAAATAGTTGACAGGGAGAAGGGAGTCACGCCTTACTGGATCCGGCGTCCAGTGGACGTAACAGAAAAGCCGATGTATCTCCTTGCCAAGCTCGAGTGGTAAAAAAAAGAGGCTGTCTCAAAAGCACTGTTTCACGACTATGAGTCACCATTGCATACGTTTCCGGCAGAAAGTCATGCCGCGCTCGATGCGGCATCCATACTGACTTTCATTGAAAGATGGATCCCCGGGTCAAGCCCGAGGATGACTACAGAAAGACTCATTGTAGGGCTAATGAGACAGCCTCTTTGTTTGTTATGGATGCCGGGTCGGCTCATATTTGCTTACTTCTCGAGTTTTTTATGACAGAACCACCAGTCATAGCATTCATACTGTTCGGGCCGCTTTTTGGCATCTTCGACATTATTGGCCGGCGGAATGATGACACGGTCTTTCAGCAGCGCATTGTCCGGCCAGTCTGCAGGAATAGCAACCTTGTTGTTATCCGATGTCTGCAAGGCTTTCACTGCGCGAAGGATTTCATCCATATTTCTGCCGATTTCCTGCGGGTAGTAAAGGACAAGCCTGACTTTTCCTTCAGGGTCGCCGACGAACACTGCGCGGACCGTATTGGTACCTTTACCGGGGTGCAGCATGCCGAGTTGACTCGCGATACGGTCATTGGCTGCTATAATCGGGAACGCAATATCGACATCGAGGTTCTCTTTGATCCATTCCACCCATTTGATATGAGAGAATACCTGATCGACGCTCATACCGATCAGTTTGCATCCGATTTTGTCGAATTCTTCGAACCTCTGCTGGAAAGCGACGAATTCCGTTGTACATACCGGGGTATAATCAGCCGGATGACTGAAAAGGACAAACCATGAACCTTTGAGATCACCGGGGATATTCATTGGCCCATGTGTTGTCTGCACGTTGAGTTCGGGAAAATCATCACCAAGTAACGGCATTGACATCTCAAAATACATGTCGTCATCGAATTGTTGTGACATAGCTTTCTCCTGGATTATGGTTATGTAGGCTGTCAATTGTAACGAACTGCTTCAATATAATGCTTTTTGATATAAATCATAATAATTCTTAATTAATTATGATTCTTTTTTATTGCAGTCCGAAAAAAGAAGGGAGCCGGGGCACCTGGTTGCTTCGATGATTCCGTAATCACAAGGGGAATGAAAACAACATGAACTGATGATAACGGTTCCGGCCGAAAACCGGCTTCCTGGGTCTTTTACGGTGTTTGGCGGTGTCATTCACCAAGAACGATGCTGTTTCGTTCGGTGAACAGGGGTACCACTTGCTATGGCACCAGCTTACGGTTGGTGCCATGCTTCAGGAGTTGAATGCTGGATTTCAGGAACATAATGCAGCCCTGGCTGCAGCAAGCCTTGCAACGGGAATTCGGAAAGGGCTGCATGAAATATAGTTGAGCCCGATAGTATTGCAGAATTCAATGGTTGTAGGGTCACCGCCGTGTTCACCGCAAATACCCAGCTTGAGATCTTTTTTAACACTACGCCCTTCTTTGGCGGAAAGTTTTACCAGAAATCCCACTCCTTCGGTATCGATGGACTCGAAAGGATTTCGTGCAAATATGTCGAGATCCTGATAGGATGGCAGGTATTGCCCCGAGTCGTCACGGCTCATACCTAACCCCATCTGGGTAAGGTCGTTCGTTCCATAACTGAAAAAGTCGGCGGCTTTTGCGATTTCTCCCGAGGTAACGGCTGCTCTGGGTACCTCGATCATCGTTCCGACAAGGTATTGAACACCGGTTTCCTGCTCTGCCATGACGCTTCGGGCGGTTTTATGGATGATTTCACCGGTAACTTCGAGTTCTCTGACGTTTCCCACAAGAGGAACCATGATCTCGGGAATAATGTCGTACCCTTCTTTTTTTATCATACAGGCCGCTTCGATAATCGCACGCACCTGCATTGCGGGGATTTGAGGATGAATGATCCCCAGACGGCATCCGCGTAAACCAAGCATCGGGTTGGCTTCATGCAGATCCTTGATGCGGTTCCTGATCTCATCGAGGGGTTTGCCGATTTTTTTTGCGAGGTCTGCAATTTCTTCATCGTTTGCAGGCAGGAACTCGTGCAGAGGGGGATCGAGAAGTCTTATGGTAACCGGGCGGGATCCCATCGTCTTGAAAAGGCCGTAAAAATCTTCACGCTGAAAAGGCAGCAGCTTTTCCAGTGCTGTTTTTCTTCCGTTCATATCTTCGGCAAGAATCATTTCCCGCATTGCGTCGATTCGGTTTCCACCGAAAAACATATGTTCCGTTCTGCACAACCCGATACCTTCAGCTCCGAGTTTTACAGAAAGTTCCGCCTGATCAGGAAGGTCGGCATTGGCTCTTACCTGTAGTTTGCGGTACTTGTCGGCCCACTGCATGAACTGATCGAAAATTTGCCAGATGGGCGCTTCTTCCGGATCGAGCGTTTTATCGGCGAGAACTTCGATGACTTCGGAATTTCTTGTGGTTATAGTTCCTTCAATAACTTCTCCTGTCGTTCCATCCAGAGAGATGGGATCTCCCTGATGCAAGACGGTATCATGACCGTTAATCCGAAGTATTCCGTTGTTGTAATCGATGTTCAGCGCTCCACATCCCGCAACACAGACCTTACCCATCTGCCTTGCTACAAGTGCGGCATGAGAGGTCATTCCTCCTCGTTCGGTAAGTATTCCTTCGGCAATGGACATTCCCTTGATGTCTTCAGGGGAGGTTTCGATTCTGACCAGAATTACCTGCTCTCCTCGATTTTTGGCGGCCTGAGCATCGACAGCATTGAAGTATATGTTACCGGTTGCCGCTCCTGGCCCTGCGTTGAGACCTATCGCAAGGAGCCTGCCATTATCGATGGCAACCTGTTTTTGCCTGAGATCGAACACAGGACGTAAAAGTTGATTCAGCTGTTCGGGTTCGATGCGTAGAATGGCTTCCTTTTCACCAATCAAGCCTTCCCGGCACATATCGTAGGCAATCCTGATTGCAGCGAGCCCGGTTCTTTTACCGACACGGCACTGCAGCATGAAGAGTTTTCCGTTTTCTATGGTAAACTCGATATCCATCATATCATGGTAATGCTGTTCGAGCCGGGTACGAATACTGTCGAGCTCTCGGTATATTTCAGGGTTTTCCTCTTTCAACTGGATTATTTTCAAAGGAGTTCTGGTACCCGCGACCACATCTTCACCCTGAGCGTTCATCAGATATTCCCCGTAAAATATATTCTCACCGCTTGCGGCATCTCTGGTGAACGCTACGCCTGTTCCGGAAGAATTTCCCATGTTGCCGAAAACCATTGCCTGAACGTTACAGGCGGTACCCCACCAGGAAGGTATATGATTGAGTTTTCTGTAAACTATGGCGCGGTCGTTGTTCCAACTTCCGAATACAGCGCTGATGGCTCCCCGGAGCTGCTCCATGGGGTCTTCGGGGAAACTTTTGCCGGTTTCTTGTTTTATGGCGGTTTTATAGGCGGAAACCACATGTTTCAGATCGTCGGTGTCCAGTTCGGTATCCAGCTTTTTGCCGAGAGCTTGTTTTCTCGCTTCGAGAATTTCCTCGAAAGGATCTTTTTGTTTGCTGTTTGCCGGTTTGAGGCCGAGTACCACATCACCGTACATTTGAACAAAACGGCGGTAACAGTCCCATGCAAACCTTGGATTGCCTGATTTCCGAGCAAGTCCTTCGACGGTGTTATCGTTCAGACCCAGGTTCAGAATGGTATCCATCATGCCGGGCATGGAAGCCCTGGAGCCGGAGCGGACAGATAAAAGGAGCGGGTTATTCGTATCGCCGAATTTTTTCCCAAGCTGTTCCTCTATTGTATGCAGGGCTTTCGGGATATCGGTTTCGAACAATCCGTCGGGGTAGGTTTTCTGGTTGTCGTAGTAATGGGTACATACCTCCGTGGAAATAGTGAATCCAGGAGGAACAGGGAGGCCGATATTTGCCATTTCGGCAAGATTCGCTCCTTTACCGCCAAGGAGATTTTTCATCGAAGCATCACCATCTGCGCTTCCACCTGAAAAATTGTAAATATACTGCTTATCGGAACCCTGAAGGGTGTTTGATCGGGGATTTGGCATGTTTTTGGTATGAAAATTGAGTTGAACCGGGAAACAAAAACTCGATAAATGATCTATGTCAAAAAGACGAAGATGCTTATTTTGAACCGCGTTCCGTCAGATAAATGTAATAAAAAATTTACTCCAGCCATCTACCTATCGGAAACCCGGATACGATAGGAAAATCGGTGAAAAGATCATTTTTGGGGTGCTAAGCAACACTTTTGTAACATGGAATCCGAATTGGTCCTTTTTCTTCTGCAGGTATTGCGTATCTCGGTACCGTATGTGCTGACATCTGTTGGTGCCGTGTTTTCAGAAAGGGGTGGTGTTATCAACCTCGCTCTTGAAGGGCTCATTCTTGCGGGAGCGTTCGGGGCAGCGGTAGGGCAGCACTTTTCCGGTTCCGCAGTTACAGGAGTTATCGCCGGTCTTCTTGCCGGTCTTCTCGTTGCGTTACTTCACGCTTTCATCACCGTGACTCTCAAAGTCAACCAGATAGTGACCGGGATTGCGATCAACATACTTGTCATAGGGGCGACACGTTTCGGATTGAGTACTCTTTTCGGTAGTTCTCTTAATTCAGAACGTATCGATGGATTTGCGATTTCTTCTGTCCTTGTTGATCCTATATTTCTGGGTGCGGTAGCTGTTGTCGCTATCGGTCATATATTACTTTTTAAAACACCTTTCGGGCTCAGGCTTCGCTCTGCCGGAGAAAGTGCCGAAGCGGTGGATGCAGCAGGAGTAAACGTCGATCTGATGCGATATTCCGGGGTCCTGATTTCCGGTGTACTGGCAGCTCTTGCCGGTGTCTTCCTTGCGTTTCAACAGCACAGCTTCACCGATAACATGTCTGCGGGCAGGGGATATATAGCGCTTGCGGCAATGATCATCGGGAAATGGACTCCTATAGGTGCGGCTCTTGCAAGCTTTTTGTTTGCCGGTGCGGAATCCCTCGAAATGTGGTTGCAAACTGGTTGGATCCCATCACAGCTTGTTCAGGCTTTACCATACGTTCTTACATTGTTGGTACTTGCCGGTTTTGTCGGAAAATCGCGAGCACCCCGTGAAGTCGGGGTACCGTATGAGAAATGAGAATCAAGTCAAAAGTCAAAGGGTAAGTGTCAAAAGGAAATTAACTCGTCGCTGCTTCTCAGGCTAAGGCTACTACTGCGTTGACCAGTTTCTCGATGCCTTTTGCTACCTCCTTGATTGTCGGACCGAGCATGTAGGCGGGTGTACTGATTACCTTTCCGTCGTTGCTGGCGTGTATGTTGAAAACCTGGCAATTGACATGAGTCGCTCCTACCGCTTCGATATTGGATGCACTTGCTTTGTCGGTGCCGATCGTTACTTCCACGTTCTCTTTTCCGAGAACCTTGGCGGCGATGACGGGAGCGATGCAGATGAAGCCGAGCGGTTTGCCTGTTTCATAGAACGATCGAACGGCATCGGCAACCTCCGGCAGTACGGTAAAATCGGCTCCTTTGAACGCATAGTCCGACAGGTTCTTTGCGGCCCCGAACCCACCTGGCAGGATAAGGGCATCGAGGTTCAGCGAATGGATATCCTTGAGATTTTTGATATCCCCTCTGGCAATACGTGCGGACTCGATGAGCACGTTGCGGGTCTCACCCGTCATTTCCTCGCCGGTTGCATGATCGATGACGTGATGCTGGTTGATGTCCGGGGCGATACAGATTGCCTGTGCACCGGCAACGTCGATGGCGAGAAGTGTCAGAACGGCTTCGTGGATTTCCGAACCATCCATTACGCCGCAGCCTGATAACAGAACACCTATTTTTTTCATGATTGTTTGGGGTTCATTTTAGAGGAAATACGAGACAATCGCCGCAATGATATTGTAGATGATAAAACCCCAAAAAAGGAGCAGCAGTAGTTTGATATTCATGGTCATCTACAGAAATGATCGGTTCACATTGTAATCTGATTACCGATGAGCGACATCGAGGATCATTGTACGATGTTAAAAAAAATCGGCAAGATTGCGAAATTACCTGTGGCTGCAATTGGAAAATCAGTAACACTATTGCTCCATCCCATGAAAACAATTGAACAAAGAGATTTTTCGAACATCGTTTTTTTTACCGGTGCAGGCATGTCGGCAGAGAGCGGTGTACCGATCTACCGTGGAAAGGGGGGAATCTGGGGGTCATACAGTATAGAGGAATACGCCTGTCAGGAGGCATTTGAACGGAATCCCGAAAAGGTTCTCGCTTTTCATGAAAAGCGCCGCAGCTCGGTGCTTGATTGTACGCCTCACGACGGTCACAGGGTTATTGCCGATATGTCCTGTGCCAGGGTAGTGACACAGAATATCGACGGTATGCATCAGCGTGCCGGTTCGAAAGAGGTTATCGAACTGCATGGCAGTCTCTGGCGTCTACGCTGCCAGAGCTGCGGTTTCAGGAAAGAGGATTTCGGAGAAAAGTTCGAGACGAACCGGTGTGATTGCGGGGACTGGCTCAGGCCCGATATCGTCTGGTTCGGAGACATGCTCGATGCGGTTGTCATGAGCAAGGCTTCCCAAGCCATCGGTAACTGTGATCTCTTTATCAGCATCGGTACATCGGGGACTGTTTGGCCCGCGGCACGATATCCCGACCTTGCAAAAAAGTCCGGTGCTTACTGCATAGAAATAAACCCCGAACCGTCCGGGGATATTGCCTATGACAGGGTTGTCGAGGGAGCCGCAGGGGAGGTGTTGCCGGAGTTGTTCGGTGTTTCGCGCCGATAAATCTGTTACGTCTTTCGGTAGTTGCGTTGAACGGTGCTCGGAATCCTCACGTACTCACGTGTACGCTCCGGTTCTTGCGCTCCGTTCGCCCTGCTCTCGAAAAGCTCACGACGATTTGTCGAAGCGAAAAGCTGGCTGAACAGTTATTGAACACTTTTGAGAAAAAGGCAGGTGACAAGTTTGGGTATACGATGAGTTTCTCTTTCATGTAGTCCTCTTGCCTGACTTCTCCCTTTCTCGGCGTGCCATCCCCGGACCGGGCTTCACCTTCTCTCTTCGAGTCATCCTCGTGTAAGCGGAGCGCGGCCCGGGGATCCATGAGCGTCCCTGTTTTTCACTATGGATGCCGCATCGAGTGCGGCATGACTTCGAGGGGATTGGACGCCGGATCACTCTGTATAGTGAAACAAAGAGTATTACACTGGACGGCTCGATTACGGGATGCATAGCCCGAAACTTTTTTGCCTGCAAAAAGCTTTTTGAGTATACAGTGGTCGATCATGTTGTTTTTTTGTGCCCTGGCGGCACTGTTCTTGCCCGCATCTTCCCTTTCGTTTCAAGTAGAAAAAGTATCCGGCAGTTTCCAGTAGTGCCTATGAGTGTTGATCCGCCAGGTTTCATTCTTATTCGAGGTATCCAGTGATGAACAAGCCGTTGTATTGATGGCTGTTTCGAGTAGAGGACCGGTTGAAACCGGTATTCTTTGTAACTGGCTGCATAACACTTTTCTCGAAGGAGGTTGAACAATGTGTACCAATTTCTCAATTCCTGTCAGCGGAGAGCAACCTGTCCATCTTGTCTCCGCCCGCACCATGGATTTCGGTATTCTTTTTAAGACGGTTCTGAAGAAGTTCGCGGTTGGAGACTCCTTTCCCGATGGTCCACATGCCATTATTCATCCGCTGAAATGGAAGGCGAAGTACGGTTTCATCGGTGCCGTGGCGGAACTACCGGTTATAAGTGCTGACGTGCCGTTACCCAGTGTCAGCGATGGTATGAACAGTGCCGGTCTCAGCGTTGCGACCTTGTGGCTTCCCGGATCGGAGTACCCACGAGCCACGGGTACCGAAGACAACCGTATCTGGGTATCCGATTTCCCCTCCTGGGCATTGGGGAATTTCGCGACAGTGAGGGATCTGAACGCGGCTATGGATGGCGGAGCGGTTCAAATCGAGGGTGTCCCGTTTCTGCAAAACAAAACTCCGCTACACTTCATGGTACAGGACCAAACTGGTGACTGTCTTGTTATCGAATTTCACAGCGGTGAGGTAGTCAAGACGCTCACGGATGATGGATTGCTCACCAACGCACCTTTTTACGGCGAACAGCTGGAGAATCTGAATCAGGAGAAGTATGAAAAGCTGACTCCCCGGAATACGGAGTATCAGTACGGTCAGGAAACCAACGGTAGTGGCATGCTCGGTCTGCCCGGAGATGCCACGCCTCCGTCACGCTTCGTGCGGGCAGCTAAAATGTGCCTCTCGGTATATCGGCCGGAACCGGGGAACGAACAGCAAAACATCAGCTTTGCCTGGCAACTGCTGCAGACCATATGGGTCCCTTGTGGTACCATCACAGAGATGGATCACCCCGAAAAGATGTCCGATTTTACGCAATGGGCGGTCATTCGCGACTACACAAAGAAGCAGTACTACTTCTACAGTTACTTGAATCCGACACTGCATAAAATCGACCTGCAAAAACTGGATTTCAGCAGGTCGAGTGATGTTGAAGTACCAATAATCTGTCAAGATGACTGGTGCGTTGACGCAACGACGAAGCTCACTTGAATGCAGCAAGCAGTGGAACTCCAAACCACGCACTGTGACATGGATGTGTTGATTTCACGGTGCAGGGTGGACGATGGTTTACAGAATAACCCGGTTCGAAGATTTCAGAATTACGGGTATCGCTGTCGGTATGGGAGAGCAGGTATTCTGATGCATCTCAATAAATGAAGGGGATGAACTTCTTCACACCTCGCGCATACTCCTTGTACTCGGGATGTCGCTGTGTGAGCCATCGTTCTTCTTTTGCAGCCTTGAACGAGAAGAAAAAAAATGCAAAAACAAAGAGGAGAAAATGTGACAGGCTCATAGCGTAACATGACCAGCCGAAACCGATAAACAACTGACTGCTGTACAGGGGGTGGCGCACGAATGAGTATACTCCCGTCCGAACGAGTTGATTATGATCGACAGGATAGGGAAGCGGGGTGATATATTGTTTGAGATTGTGTGACCCGAGTCCTCCAAAGAGCAGCGCGGTCGCTCCGCAAACGATCAGGACTGCCGTGCGAGGAATTGTAAGGCATTCCTCGAATTCTGCAATTCCGAAAGGTTGCCAGACAGGAGTCATGATGAAGATACCTATTATCAGAAACTGGATGACGACAAGGTATTCTCCTTTGGTGCCCCGGAGAAATGAGTTTGTTCCCGATTTTTCATAGTTCATAAGTGACTGAAAATAATTGTCTTAATTGTTACGTTTTTGTAGTTTTGTTTGGCATGAAACCAGCGCTGCCTTAAAAATACTCTAACAGTCTTAACGTTTTCGGTTCATGATTTCTTCGCAAGATACTGTTTTACTGATCATCGATGTGCAGGGAAAACTGGCACAGATCGTTTACGAGTCTGCAGCTGTTGAACAAAATATTTCGAAACTGGTCAGGGCGGCAAAGATTCTCGGTGTGCCGGTGCTCTATACCGAACAGTACCCGAAAGGGCTCGGACATACGGTGGCTCCGCTTGAAAAACTGTTGGCGGAAGAAGATCCGTTCGAAAAAATCGCGTTCAGCTGCTGTGCCGATGAAGGTTTTATGGAAGCTCTCAGGAAGCTGAAAAGAAACGAAGTGCTTGTCACCGGAATGGAAACCCATGTGTGTGTCTATCAGACGGCCAACGAGTTGATAGAATACGGCTACAACGTTCATCTGATCACCGATGCGGTTTCTTCAAGGACGAAAGAAAACCGGGATTTGGGGATACACTGCATCGAAAATGCAGGAGCTTTTCTGAAAAGCACGGAGATGGTGATTTTTGAGCTGCTGCGTGTAGCGAAGGGTGATGCATTCAAGGCGATAGCGAAGATAATCAAGGAATGACCGGCCGGTTCGACGGTTCTCTTTCCGTGTCATCCCCGGACAGGGCTTCACTTTCTCTCTTCTTGTCATCCTCGGGCAAGCGGAGCGTGATCCGGGGATCCATGAGCGTCCCTGTTTTTCACTATGGATGCCGCATCGAGTGCGGCATGACTCCTTTCTCCCAGTCATTCTCCAACATGGCCCCCTCTCCCGGTCATCCTCGGGCTTGACCCGTGGATCCATCTTTCAATGAATGCCACCATGGATGCCGCATCAAGTGCGGCATGACTTTCGTGGGGGATTGGATGCCACTTCACGTCCAGCTTGACTCCTTTCGCCCAGTCATTCTCCAGCATGGCTCTCCTCCCTCTGTCATCCTCGGGCAAATGAAGTGCGACCCGGGGATCCATGGGTTTTCCTGTTTCTCTCCATGAATGGAATGCCGGATCTCTTCCGGTATTTCGGGATCTTCGGCTAAAGATTTTGAGAAACAACCTTGTCGAGCATTTGTTCGAGAATTTTTTTTCCTTCGATGACTTCGATTGAGACTGGAAGATAGAAACAAGAAACCCGGGACAAGGTTTCCAGCACAGGTTGATTTGATTGCAGGCGGAAGTAGTCTTTTTCGGTGGTGACAATCGAGAGGTTCTCATCGATTGACCGTTCGACGAGAGTTTTTATGCTTGCAAGCGGGAAGTCCGCGTGGTCGGGAAAAAACGCCTTTGACACGACTTTTATACCACGTTGCTCCAGCGAAGCAATGAATCCTTCAGGCTGTCCTATGCCTGCTAATGCAATCGCTTTCTCCGGCACCGAGTTACCGGGTCCTGCAAAGTGTACCGGTTCGCCGGGACGGACGCTGGTCATGACCAGCGGTTTACCGGTAAGCGATACCTTTTTCGCGAGGTGAGCCGCCTTGATTTGGTCGGTAACCTTGCCGAGCACAAGGAGATCGGCACGGTCGAGATTTTTACGAGGTTCTCTCAGACGACCGGCAGGTATGAGCCGGTCATTGAAAAAAGGTGCCGTACTGTTGATGATAACGATATCGAGATCACGATCGAGCTGCCGGTGCTGAAAACCGTCATCGAGCACAAGGACATCGGGGAGATTGCCGGCGAAGTGTTCGGCAATGAAATCAGCGCCTTCTATTCTTTTTTCGGCAACCACCACAATTGTTTCCGGATTGTTGTGTGCGAGCATCGCACATTCATCGCCGGCTTCACGGCTTCCGAGAAATACTTGCCGGCCATCGGAAACCATGGTGACGCCTTTTGTACTTCTTTTGTAGCCTCGTGAGAGAACAGCCGGTGTCAACCCCTTTCGGGTGAAATACTTGACCACAAAATCGACCAATGGGGTTTTACCGGTTCCTCCCATACTGATATTGCCTATCGAAACCACCGGTACTGCAGCTTTATGACTATGAAAAACGCCAAGGTCGAACAGCCTGTTACGGGTAAAGATAACGGCACCGTAGACCAGAGCCGCCGGTGAAAGCAGCGTGTTCAGAACGTTAGTCATCAGCCAAGCTCTTTGACAGTTGATGTTCGAATGTTTTCAGTTCTTCCTGATTCTTGAATTCGGGGACTTCGATGTTGTGAATCGTGACATAGATCCGGCTGAACGGGAACGGAATTTCAAAACGGTCCCAGCTTTTAAGCTGAAAGCCTTTACTGTAACGGATGGCGGCAAAAATGATCGGGACCCGCTCTGCCGAGGCAAGGCGGAGTGTTCCGTACTTGAATGCCTGACGTGGCCCGCGTGGTCCGTCCGGGGTAATTGCGATAATGCCATTGTTCGCCAGTTCCGTGAGCATGGCTTTTTTTACCTCGTTGCTTCCCTTCGAACTCGATCCCCGTATCAGGGTAAAACCAAGTTTTTCAAGGGTGCGTGAAAGGATTTCACCGTCTTTTGAAAGGCTGACAACCGCATGTATGGTCTTATCGGGGAAAAGATGTTGGGCAAGCAGCCATCCATAGATCATTTTGCCGTGCCAGAATGCAAAAATCCTCTTTCCTGTTTGATCGAATATTTCCTGCCGGGGATTTATGACAGTGAGGCGGAGTGTCGAAACCAGGAGTTTCAACACTCCGGGCAGGATCAGTCCGGAAAGAGAAGGGAGTAAAGGCATGCCACATGAAAGGTTGATTTGTTGGCAGTCCCTACGGGTAGGGATAGACAGCTTTCAGCAATGTACCAAAAGTCTTCTGATTTTTTGATTCTCCATATCTTCTCTACCTATGTCTTCGGTGTAATTGTCTTTCAATGGGCGGTTTGTGTCGCCTGCTGGGGATTTTTTTGTTTGTTTTTTTCACCGCCTGCGTTATATAGTTGGTTTGTATGAAGTGAAGGGTTACCGCAACAATCCCGGTACATTGGGTGCAAACCATTTTTTATGAAAGTACTGATAGTCGGTGGAGGGGGCAGGGAGCACGCCCTTGCTTGGGCTATTGCTCGCAGTGAAAAAGTGTCGAAAGTCTACGTCGCTCCGGGAAACGGTGGGACAGCAACAATGGGGGGTAACGTTGAGAACGTCGCTCTCGGCTCAACCGATGTCGAGGGTTTGTTGCGGTTCGCTGTCGGAGAGTCGATTGATTTAACGGTTGTCGGGCCGGAGCAGCCTCTCGAAGCGGGTATCGTGGATCTGTTCACCGAAGCAGGGAAAAAAGTGTTCGGTCCGACGAGATACGCGGCACAGCTCGAAACCAGCAAGGTTTTTGCAAAGGATTTCATGAGCCGTAACAACATCCCAACGGCCTCCTACGAGGTTTTCAGGGAGTATGATTCCGCAAAAGATTTTCTTGAGAAAACAACGGTGTTTCCCCAGGTTATAAAGGCCAGCGGCCTTGCTGCAGGAAAGGGGGTTATTGTTGCCGAAACTCGTGCTGATGCCCTGCAAGCCATCGATGATTTGTTTGAAAAAAGGATTTTCGGCGGAGCTGCCGATGAGGTCGTTATCGAATCCTTTTTAGCCGGTCAGGAGGCTAGTGTGTTTGTCTTGACCGATGGAACCCAATACCGTTTCTTTTTACCTTCACAGGATCACAAGCGGATCGGGGATGGTGATACGGGCAAAAACACCGGTGGCATGGGGGCATATGCGCCTGCACCTCTTGTCAGTCAAGAGGTGATGAAAAAGGTAGAGGAGCGCGTGATCGTTCCAACCCTGGAAGGGATGCGGGATGAGGGGACACCATATACAGGCTTTCTTTATATCGGGCTTATGATCGATAACGGCGAACCTTCGGTAGTGGAGTTTAATGCCCGTCTCGGTGATCCCGAAGCCCAAGTTGTACTTCCGCTGATGCAGGATGGGCTGTTTGAAGCTCTCGAGGCCAGCCTCGGCGGCAGTCTGGGTGAGATTGCTTTTGAGATGAAACCGCTGTCTGCGACGACGGTTGTTCTTGCATCCGAAGGGTATCCCGGAAGTTACGAAACAGGAAAAGTGATCGAAATAGATCCCGAACTTCAGGCGCTTGACAACGTGATGGTATTTCACGCAGGCACAGTGCTTGAAGACGGAAAACTCAAGACTTCCGGAGGTAGAGTCCTGTCGGTGACCGCTGTTGCGCCGGCACTTGGAGAAAGCATCGCTCTTGCATACAGTGCGTTGAGTGGCGTTGCTTTCGACGGCTGTTATTACCGTCGGGATATCGGTGCGAAAGCACGTGCTTGATGGTGGATTTACCTGTTGGTTTATTTCGGCAGGTAGAATTAATTATCAACGTATACAATACACGCTACATAGAGAGCATAATTCGAAACGTCAGGATGCAGTTACCCCGTCGCCAGTTCGAGATAATACAGGAACATGCACTGAGAGATATACCCTACGAGTGCTGCGGTCTGCTTGCGGGTAGACGGAAACCGAACCACAAGGGTGAATACGAAAATTTGGTTTTTGAGATAGCACCATGTGCCAATGTGCTTTACAATGGCAGGGAGCATGGATTCGAGATTTCCTATTCCGAGTATCTCGATGTCGAGCGTGAGGCGGAAGGGCTCGGGCTGGAAATTGTCGGATCATATCATTCTCATATCGGTTCGCCGGCGATTCCTTCAAACAACGATGTGAATTTTGCAAGACCGGGCCACTCGATGATCATCCTTTCAGTACAAAACATGCAACCGTCTGCCGTAACGTCCTGGTACCGTCGTGAAGAAGGTGGTTTTCACCAGGAAGCTATAAGGGTGATAGAGTAGCGACATTTTTTTTTACATTACCTTCGTTCATCGTCAGAAACGCATAAAACCGGAAGAAAAGTGCCAAAGCGGGAAGATATCAAGTCGATTTTAGTCATAGGTGCCGGTCCGATTGTTATCGGCCAGGCATGTGAATTCGATTATTCAGGCACACAGGCCTGTCGGGCCCTCAAGGAGGATGGTTACCGGGTAATTCTGGTAAACAGCAACCCGGCAACCATCATGACCGATATAGAGTTCGCGGACAGCACCTATATCGAACCGATCACTCCTGAATATGTTCGCAAGATTATCGAGAAAGAAAAGCCGGATGCTTTGCTGCCCACCATGGGAGGTCAGACAGCTTTGAACACGGCTGTAAGTCTTGCCGAAAGTGGCGTACTCGAGCGGAACGGGGTCGAGCTTATCGGGGCGAAGCTCAGGGCGATAAGAAAAGCCGAAAACCGGGAGTTTTTCAGTGATGCCATGAAGAAGCTCGGCCTTGAAATGGCTAAAGGCTTTTTTGTCCGTAACGAAAAGGAGGCGAAAGAAGCGCTTGAAGAGATTGGGCTGCCAATTGTCATACGGCCTTCGTTCACTCTCGGTGGAACCGGTGGAGGGTTTGCGGAAACCAAGTCCGATTACTACGATGCAGTCAGGCGTGGTATTGCGGAAAGTCCTATCGGCGAGGTGCTGGTCGAGGAGTGTCTTATTGGCTGGAAAGAGTTTGAGCTCGAAGTGATACGCGATCTTGCCGATAACGTCATTATTGTTTGTTCAATCGAGAATGTTGATCCCATGGGGGTTCATACCGGCGACAGTATTACGGTAGCTCCTGCCCAGACTCTTTCGGACCGACAGTATCAGACTCTCAGGGACGCATCGATAAAGATTATCCGTGAAATTGGGGTCGAAACCGGTGGCAGTAACATTCAGTTTGCCATAAATCCGGAAAACGGCAGGGTTGTTGTTATCGAAATGAATCCGAGGGTATCGCGCAGTTCCGCTCTTGCGTCAAAAGCGACAGGATTTCCTATCGCCAAGGTTGCAGCGAAACTTGCGGTCGGTTATACACTCGATGAGATTCAGAACGATATTACAAAATCGACCCCTGCGAGCTTTGAACCGGTGATCGATTACTGTGTCGTAAAAGTGCCAAGATGGGATTTTGAGAAGTTCAAGAACGTTGATTCAAGGCTCGGTGTGCAGATGAAGTCTGTAGGAGAGGTCATGGCTTTCGGGAGGAATTTCCGTGAAGCTCTTCAAAAGTCTCTACGTGGGCTCGAAATCGGGCGGGCCGGTCTTGGAAGCGATGGAAAGGATATCATGAATGTTGTTGATATGACGCAGCAGCAGAAAAAATTTGCCAAAGAAGACCTCCTGGAAAAGATCAAGTTGCCGAAAGCTGACAGGATGTTTTATCTTCGCTACGCTTTTCAGGCAGGTGCTACCGTTGATGAGATCTATAACTCGACAGGTATAGACCCCTGGTTTCTGGACAATATCCGCCAGATTGTCGATTTCGAGAGCGAACTGAGGGATATCGCCGATCCAGCCAATTTTTCATGACGACATACCTCACAAAAATACTCGAGCACAAGGCGGGTGAGGTCGATGTTTTAAAACAACAAAGGCTTGCTGCGCGCTATCATACTGTGGAAAAAGATCTTCCTCCCGCTCGAGGTTTCAAGGCGGCGCTGCAGAACAGTCATGGAGGAATCCACCTGATTGCGGAAGTGAAGAAAGCATCGCCTTCCAGGGGCGTCATGGTTGAAGACTTTCAGCCGCTCGAAATAGCAAGGCGATATGTGGAAATAGGGGCTTCGGCTTTTTCCGTTCTTACCGACCGTAATTTTTTTCAGGGAGCCAACGAGTACTTGCTGCAAGTAAGCGCAGCCTTTGATCTTCCTGTTCTGCGCAAGGATTTTCTCATCGACGAGTCACAGATTTACGAGGCTCGCCTGATAGGGGCCGATGCGGTTTTGCTAATCGTTGCTGCACTCGATCCTCTAAAGCTCAGAGACTACCTGCAGCTTGCCGAAGGCATTGGTCTCGATGCTCTTGTGGAAGTGCATGATCATACAGAGCTGGATTGTGCGCTCGAAGCCGGAGCGGCTGTTATCGGGATCAACAATCGGAACCTTAACGATTTCACTGTCTGTCTCGACACATCACTTCGCCTCAGGCCTTCTATTCCGCAAGGCGTCGTCGCCGTTGCGGAAAGCGGCCTGAAGCGTGCTTCGGATGTCCTCACGATGCAGGATGCATCATTCGATGCCGTCCTGATCGGTGAAGGATTGCTGGGTCGGGAACTTCAGCGATTCACCTGGAAGCGGACTTGATTTTTTCCGCAGCTTCCGCCGGATTTTCAGCCTTGAAGAATGCTGTGCCGGCGATCAGTGCGTCCGCTCCTGCCGTTACGAGATCCTGGGCGTTGTCTACGGTTACACCTCCGTCAACGGCGATAATCATCTCCGGGTTGAGCTTGTTGCGCATGGTATGGAGCTTTTCTACCTTCCCCAAGGATGATGGGATGAACTTCTGACCACCGAATCCGGGGTTGACCGACATCAGTAAAACAAGGTCGAGGTCGGGCAGTATCGATTCAAGGGTCGATACCGGTGTGCCGGGATTTATCGACACTCCAGCTTTTGCTCCGAGACTTTTGATGAGCTGTACACTTCTGTGCAGGTGAGGACAGGTTTCCTGGTGAACCGTTATCTGATGTGAGCCGGCACTGATAAAATCGGGGATATACGAATCGGGGTCGGAAATCATCAGATGGGTATCGATTGTGAGATCCGAACATTCTGCAATCGCTTTTATGATAAATGGACCGAACGTTATATTCGGTACGAAATGTCCGTCCATGACATCGCAATGGAGCCAGTCTGCGCCTGCTTTTTCGGCGATTTCAATCGAGGCTGCGAGTTTCGTGAAGTCTGCAGACAGAATGGATGGTGCCAGAAGTGTGTTTTTTTGCTGCATGATGGTACAAAGAATAACTGATAAAAGGTTCTTGAGCAGTATTATTAAAATGGTTCGCCGATCCCGAAATTGAACGTGAAGTCTCCGGGGTTCCAATCGGAGAGCTGCCAGGGTTCAGTTTGTGTAGGATCGTAAAGTTTATAGGCAAAATCGAAACGGAAGGGGCCGATCGGCGACCCCACACGCAGGCCTATACCCGCATCCCATGCGATATCCTTATAGAGAGACTCGAGTGTCAGGGCATAAGGGCCGTTTCTGTCCCATATGTTTCCTACATCGGTAAAAAAGGCGATACCGGATGGTTGACCGAAAAGTTTAAAGAATTTCAGGCGATATTCAAGGTTTGTTTCGATTTTTATATCCGCTCCAAGCGTTGCGGTAGCCTCGCTTTTGTTGCCGCCCGGTCCCAGGGTATTGAATGCCCATCCTCTCATGCTATTGGGCCCGCCTGCATAGAATCGGCGTTCGTCAGGTGTAGCGTCGGCTTTACCATAGGGAGCCATTGCGCCAAGGAAAACCCTACCGGCAATTTGCTGCTGTTCGGTGATGTTTTGGGTGAAGGTGAACTGGCCGCTTGCTTTGAGAAACTGAGAATATGGTGTCCCGAAAATCTGCGGTTCGTCATTTGTGAATCCTGTGTAACTTTTCGTGTCTATGTATTCATCGATAAGATAAACAAGACCTCCGACTTCTTCGAGAGTGATATTCCAGGTATAAACAGTTTCGTTTGTCTCACGTAACGGGTCGTTCTGGTTCGAGTGGAAATATTGTAGACGAAAGGTTTGATTGAGGTTGGTTTGCAGCAGGCTGTCCAGACTGTTGTCGACAGCAACCGGGTCAGCTGGGTCAACACCGATATTTTCGGCAAGATCGGTTTTGAAAAGCTCTTTGAACCCATCGAGTGAATCCTTTTTCACCAGTTCGAGTTCGAAGAAATCAAAATTCAATCGGGATTTTTTTGAGAGTTGTGCGTTATAGCTCAATCGAAAAAGCCCTTTCTGATTATCGAGAAGGATCGGTAGACGGGATCGCGAGTATTCAAGGGTTCCGGCATACATGTTCCCGGGATTTTTCAGCTCGGGTTTGGCTACGTTTGCTGAAAATGCAAACTCATAGGGCCTGTACTTTGCATAGAGGCTTTCGTCAAGGTTGTCCAACAAATCGTTCGATGTGCTGAGCTGCATCCCGAAATCAGTGGTGACTTTCAGGTTTTCCGCTCCCCCGAAGAGATTTTTATTTTCGTATCCTACTGAAGCACCTGCAAAAAGGCTTCCATAACGATTGTCAAGATAGATTTTTGGTTCAATCAGATGCTTCGGTTTCGGTTCCAAATGAATCGATGTATACAGTTTGCCTTCGCGAACCGAATCTTTTCGTATGAACACCGAAGAAAAGACATTTGTCGAGCCGAAATTCTGCAACGTTTTTCTTTCCAGAGAAAGACTGGTGGTATCTCCAGGTCGATAGGTTGTATAATTCGTGATCAGCTCGGATGAAATGTCCTGCCTGCCGTGTTGCACGATATCGATACTGTCCTGCCGAATATTCTTCGGTTGTGGCGTTACCGCTGCAGTATCTTTCGCGAGCGGATCGTGAACAACGACCTGAAGGGAGCCGTATTCGAGTACTTTTGGAAGTGAGATATTCGTCTGTAGGCCGGCAAGCAAACCGGTTGTATCCACTTGTATGCGGATACTGTCTTCATGCATGAAAGCATAGCCGTATTCCTTGAAGAAATCAACCGTTCGGTCACGTTCTTCAATGAGGTGATCGACTGTGAAAACGGAGTCGCGCTCGAGTTTACTCTCCTCGAGATACTTCTTCCTCAAAGGTACTGTTATGTTGTCGAGCCCTTTATATCTGACGGTATCGATTCTGGCTGGGGATTTTTCTTCAATGAGGATGCTCAGTTCGACTCTGTTTTTTTTTTCATCGGTTTTCACCGATGCGTCGACAGTCGCTTCAAAAAAGCCCTTGAAGGTGTAGAGCTTTTTTATCAGGGCTATATCGCGGTCGAACACCTCCTGATTGAAGGTGTCTTTTTTTGACGTGGAAATGATTTCGAGGATCTCTTCCTTGCTCAGAGACCGGTTGCCGGTTATGGATATTTTTTTTACGGTAACCGGTTGATCAGCCGGCTCAGTCCGGTCCTGCTTCTGTGCGACGCACGATGGGGTCGGGAGTGCTTGGACGGCAATCGAAAGAATCAGAAATGCGGTGCATAGCCGAAAGATTTTTTTATGTAGAAAAATAACACGCGTCGTATTTATCTCCCTAATTTATAGGCTCTTCATCTCCATAACAAAAGTCTTCATCGGTAGGGTAGTCGGGCCAGATCTCTTCGAGACTTTCATACAGTTCATCGCTTTCCGGCAGATCGTTCAGGTTATCGATGACGGCCTGGGGGGCTCCGGTGCGATTTGCGAAATCGATCAATTCTTCTTTTGTTGCAGGCCATGGGGCATCGGCAATATATCTTGCCAGGTCCAGGTTCCAGAACATATGATATCGGGTATTAATTCAGAATTATGAGTTACTGTTGCTTTGCTTCGAGGCAGGTTTCGCTGTCAGGAAACTCTCCGGTGCGAACGTATCGAAAAAATAAGCGGATGGATTTATCTTCCGGTTGTTTTTATGCACTTCATAATGCAAGTGTGGACCGGTTGAAATACCTGTGTTGCCTGAAAGAGCTATAACATCACCCCGTGTTACTTTCTGACCTTTTTTAACCAGCGACTTTGACAGATGTGCATAGACGGTTTTGTAGCCGAATCCGTGGTCGATCACGACTTTCCTGCCGTAACCGAAGTTATAGCCTGTATACTGAACGACTCCATTTCCCGGAGCATATACTTTCGTTCCTGAAGGGGCGGAGAAATCGATGCCGTCGTGGTGTATACGCCTTTTGTAAATAGGGTGTTGACGCATGCCGAATCCACTCGTGATGCGGCCGCTGATAGGTTTCAGGGCAGGGATCGATGCGAAAAGCTCCTGATTTTTGACCCAGGTATCCTGAATCTTTTTATGGCTGCTTTTCTGCTGTGCAATTTTAAGACTGAGCTTGTCTATTTTTTTTTCCGTCATCGCGAAAAGGTGGGTCGATGACTCTTTACCGGCAAAAATGTCTGCTGTTCGGCTTCCGCCGGTACCCATTTTCTTTTCTTCTTCGGGTATCAATGGGAGGTTGACGGCAAGGCGTAATTGATGATCGGAATCGGACAGTGATTCAATTTCTTCTTCGAGTCTGGAAATCTGCTTTTGAAGTGTTATGAGCGATTCGTTATCGGAAGGATGAATGGAAGAGGATGTGGAGCTGTTGTTACGAAAGGCGAAGGACGCTGCCGTAATTGAAACAATGGAAACGATAAAAATCCCTGTGAGCAGCAATGCGAGAACGTGCAGCGGCATAAACCGTCCGTCTTCTGTGAGATAGTAGAAGCGTTTCCTGGAAAACATCTGTCTCCTGTGCTTGGAATGTGCAGGGAACTGTTTGAAATTTCGAAAATATAAAAAAAGTTTTTCGATCGGCAATACTTCTCCGCTGTCAGTGTGCGTCGAGCCAATTTTTCCCGATTCCGATTTCAACCTCGACAGGTACGTTCGAAAGTCCGCATATTTTGGCTGCTGTTACCATGCAATCCGTTACTATTGTCGAGAGCGGCTTTTTCTCATCAGGTGCTGTTTCAAAAACGAGTTCATCATGAACCTGAAGGAGCATCGAGGATTGCATGCCGTTGTCACGAAGCTTTTCCGCCGTGAGGCTCATTGCACATTTGATGATATCGGCCGCGGTTCCCTGAATGGGAGTGTTCATAGCGGCCCTTTCGGCTGCCATTCGAATGTTCCTGTTTTTACTGCGCAGGTCGGTAATATATCTTCTGCGTCCGATCAACGTCGTAACATACCCTTTTTCAGTTGCGTCGCTGATGATTTTCTGGAGTGCGTCAAACAGGCCAGGGTATTTCGACTTGTACGTTTCGATGATGGTTTTCGCCTCTTTTTGGGTGATATTGAGTCTTTGTGCAAGGCCGTATGGCTGAATACCGTAGAGGACACCGAAATTGACTTCTTTGGCTTTTCGCCTCATGTCATCGGTTATGGTTTCCGTTTCGAAAATCGCTTTTGCCGTTGCCGAGTGAACGTCCTCCCCCTGTTCGAAGGCGGATATAAGGTGGGGATCTTGTGAGATTTCAGCTGCAATGCGAAGCTCTATCTGTGAATAGTCGGCTGAAAGCAGATAATCGCTTTTTTCGGAGGCTATGAAGGCTTTGCGAATCTCTTTACCCAGTGTTGTGCGGATCGGAATATTCTGCAGGTTGGGATTCGAAGATGACAGTCTGCCGGTTGCGGTAATATGCTGGTTGAAAGAGGTGTGCAGCCTTCCTGTTTTCAGGCAAAGCATTCTGGGAAGAGCCTCGATGTAAGTGGTTTTGAGTTTCTGAAGACTACGGTACTCCAGAATATCTTTCGCGACAGGATGGAGCAGTGACAGTTCTTCGAGCACTCTCATATCGGTTGAGTAACCTGTTTTTGTCGTTTTTTTTGCAGGTAGTCCGAGAACGTTGAACAGGATATTGCCAAGCTGTTTGGGCGAATCGATGTTGAAACCGAGGCCGGCTGTTTCGTAGATCCTTCCTTTGAGATCCTCTATCTGTCGGTTAACGGTTTCTGCAGTTCGTTTCAGTTGGTCGGTATCGAGGGCGATTCCTTTGAACTCCATATCTGCGAGTACTTCGACAAGCGGGAATTCTATATCATGGCACAGATTGAAAAGTTCGGTATTTTCACCGAGAATTTTCTCCTGGTGTTGCTGGAGTCGAAGCGCGATATCTGCGTCCTGACAAGCATAGGCGGTGAGTTTGTCGATGGGAACATCATGAATGGGTATGGCTTTTTTCCCTGAGCCTGTCAGCTCGCTGTACGTTGTGGTACGGTATCCGAGATATCTATCGGCAAGATCGTCAAGATTGTGTTTTTCTTCCGGATCGATGACGTAACTTGCGAGCATGGTATCGAATCCTACAGGAGAAAGGCGTACACCATAGTTTTTTAGAACAAGCATATCGTACTTGAGATTTTGGCCATTTTTGACAATGGCCTGGTTTTCAAGTACTTCCTTGAGTATGTCGAGGACCGTTTCAGGGCTCAGTCCTTTTGGTGTACAATGGATGAAGTATGCTTCTTGCGGTTTCCAGCTTACCGATATTCCCACAAGCTCGGCTTCAAGGGTGTTCAGGCTGGTTGTTTCGGTATCGATGGCAAAACCGGTCAGTGCCGAGAGTTTTTTTTCGAGGTTACGCACTCCTTTTTCATCGCCAATGAGATGATAGGCTACATTTTCAGACGTAGCGGTCTCGGGTTTCGTTGGGTCGGTGTTACCGTGTCGAGGCGGCTGGAGGCCTGGGAAGATTTGTGGAATCCTCGCTGCAATGCTTTTCATTTCCAGCTTGTCAAGCAGGTTGAAAAGTTTCGAGCTATCAGGCTCTTCACTTTCAAGGTCGAGCAGTGTCGTGTCGAGAGGGAGGTCCGTCCTGATCGTAACGAGGTCCTCGATCAGTTTCCGTTGGGTATCGAATGCTTCAAGACTTTTGCGTGATTTCGGAGGAAGCTCGTCAAGATGGTCGAAAACGTTTTCAAGGCTGCCGTATGTATTGAGGAGTTTCGATGCTGTTTTCGGGCCGATTCCTTTTGCGCCGGGAATATTGTCCGAACTGTCACCGGTCAACGCCAGAAGATCGGTGAAGCGTTCCGGCGAAACACCGAACTGCTCCATTATTTCTCCGGTACCGAGAAGCATCAGTTCATTTTGTTTTTTACCGGGTTTGAGAATTTTTACTCCGTCATGAACAAGCTGTGCAAGGTCCTTGTCAGGTGTGACGATATATACGGTGCAGTCCTGCTCGAATTTTCTCGCTGCGCTTCCTATGAGGTCATCAGCTTCATAGCCCGGTTGCTTGAGAACCGGAATCCGCATTGCTTCGACAAGCTTGAAAATCAGATCCAACTGTGCGATGAGATCCTCTGGGGGTGCTGGACGATTCGCTTTGTAGGGTTCATAGAGTTCATGCCGGAACGTTTTTTCAGCACTGTCGAAAGCGACGGCAAGGTAGTGCGGTTTGTAGGTTTCGTAGATTTTCAACAATGTTACGAAAAAACCATACGTTGCACCTGTCGGAATGCCCTCTTTTGTTGTCATTCCGGTTCGCTGCAGTGCAAAGAAAGACCGATAGACCAGCGCCATGCCATCGAGCAGAAAGAGAGACGGTTTATCCCCGGTGTGTTCAGGCTGCTTTTTGTTCGAGGCTGTGCTCATATCGAATGTCAATTGACCGGAATTATTCAACGACGCCATAGCTTCCCAGGACTTTAACCATTGTCGCAAATTCCCTGAGGTGTGTCAGGGCGTTATGAATTACAGGATCGCTCTCATGCCCTATGAAATCCACATAGAAGAAGTACTCGAAAGCTTTCATTCTCGAAGGGCGCGATTCGATTTTTGTCATGTCGATATCCCTTAACGCCAGTGTCGCCATCGCCCTGAACAGTGAACCTTGTTCGTTCGGAAGGGTGAAAACGATCGAGGTTTTCTGTCTGGTTGTATCCGGCTTGTTTTTAAGGTCGAGGTCAGACGTGTGTTCTTCATGGGTGATACAAAAAAAACGGGTGATGTTCCAGTCCTCGTCAGCGAGGTTATCTTTGAATATTTTCAGGCCGTAGAGTTCAGCCGCTCTTTTTGATGCGATGGCAAACCGAGCCGGATTACCTTCATCAGCGATGATTTTGGCACTGCCTGCGGTATCGTACGCTACTTCAGGCATGAGATTTTTATGGGCAGCGAAAAAGTTACGGCACTGGGAAAGAGCCTGCGGGTGCGAGAGAACGTTGCCGTTCGCTTCGACAGATGCTGTCGGTAGACCGAGCAGGCAATGTTCAACCTTTACGAATGTTTCGGCTGCGATCCGGACAGGGTGCTGCATCAGCAGATCGTAATTATGGTGAATGCTTCCTCCGAGAGAGTTTTCTATCGGAATGACCGCGCAAGAAACTTTTCTCTCTTCAACCGCATGAAACGCTTTGTCGAACGTTTCGAATGGGGTGGGATCGCCGAAGCGAAGTGCGGCTATTTCACTGTATGCGCCGGGTTCTCCCTGGTATGCGACCAGCCGGTTTGTCATTATTTTATCTTGTGATTAATTTTAGTAAGCTGAACTTGGTATGACACTAGGGTACCTTGAACGGTATTCGTACCTGTCCGAAAAACGATATGATACTTTTCGGATTGGGTGATCAGCTTAGGTTAAAGAAAATAAATCTATTATCATAAACGGTTATTTTCCTGTTTCAATTAGCACGTATTCATTATGTCTGGACACAGTAAATGGTCGACGATTAAAAGAAAGAAGGCCGCAACAGATCAGAAAAGAGGTAATTTATTCACCAAGCTGGTGCGTGAGATCACCATTGCGGCGAAAACCGGCGGTGGAGATCCGGGAGGCAATCCCCGGCTGCGCCTTGCTATCGATACTGCAAAGGCCAATTCAATGCCTCATGAGAATATTCAGCGGGCTATCAAGAAAGGTACCGGAGAGCTCGATGGGGCAGTTTATGAAGAAATAACCTATGAGGGTTATGGCCCGGGCGGTATTGCTATCATCATTGAAACCGCTACGGATAACCGCAACAGGACTGTTGCCGACATCAGACATGCGATAAATCGTCATAATGGTTCGCTCGGTGAAAACGGAAGCGTCAGCTGGATGTTTCAGAGAAAAGGCAGTATTGACGTTGCCAAGGCTGCGGCGAACGAGGAGATGCTTATGGAGGTGCTTCTCGATGCCGGTCTCGAAGAACTTGACTGTGATGATGAGAATTATTGCAACGTGATTGTCGACGTAAAGGATCTCGAATCTGCAAAACAGGCGCTGGACCAGGCCGGTATTGCCTATGACAATGCGAAGATGGATATGATTCCGGATAATTTCGTTGAACCGGAACCTGATGAAACCGTCAAAGCCATGAAGCTTATCGATGCACTTGAAAACTGTGATGATGTTCAGGCGGTTTACAGTAATCTTGAGATCAGTGAGCAGGCAATGAACAGTCTCGACTCCTGAAAAACGAGAGGGTGAACATTCAGCACTACTTGTCCGGCTTACTTGTATTCTCGCTATGGCAAGGTATGCTTGAGCAATCCCAGAGCGTATGGCAATGATGGTTATCGGGGTTGATCCCGGCAGTGTACGGACCGGTTACGGTATTGTCAGAGGTGAAAAAGATTCGTTTTCCCTCATCGACTGCGGGATCATTCGGCTGAGTTCCAGGCAGAGCATCCCGGAACGGATAAAAATAATATACGATGAGCTCGATGCACTCATATCGGTAAACAGGCCAGCGAGGCTGGCTCTCGAGACAGCGTATGTGAACCGCAACGCTCAGTCTGCTCTAAAACTTGGGCAAGTGAGAGGGGCCATTGTGGCTCTTGCCATGAATAAAGGGGTGCAACTGCATGAGTACGCTCCTCGTGAGGTAAAACAGATTCTGACCGGGAGAGGAGGCGCCAGCAAAGAGCAGGTTGCTTATATGGCTCGGCATTTTCTCAAAATCTCTGACCCGATAAAACCTCATGATATTTCCGACGCATTGGGGATCGCTCTCTGTGACCTGTTGTGTGAGAGGGGGCCGGTGTCTGGCCGGAACGGCAATACAGGTGCCTCCTTGCGTAAAAGCAGCTGGTCCGAGTTTGTGAAAGCAAATCCCGATATGGTGTTATGAGATGTTACTAGCAATTTTTGAAAAAAAGCTGTGAAAGGCCACATCATCAATCTGCCGAATTCTTTGAGTTTTCTCAGGATCCTTCTTATTCCTTTTTTTATCTATTACTTCGATAAAGGGGATATCTGGATCGCGAACACAATACTCGTTATCGCGGTGTTGAGTGACTGGTTCGACGGTCAGACCGCTCGCTGGACGAACGAGGTGTCCGATATGGGTAAAATTCTCGATCCTCTTGCCGACAAGCTTTGTCTCGCAGCAGTGGCGATTTATTTCATGGCAATCGGTGAACTGCCTGTATGGTTCGTTGTTTTTGTCGTTATCAGGGATTTGCTGATTTTTCTCGGAGCAGCATATGTAAAGCATCATCACAAAGTCATTACAACGTCACTATGGCCCGGCAAATGGGCTGTTGGTTTTGTTTCCATGATGTTTTTCACCATGGTCTGGCCACATCCGTTTTTTGACCGTTATCCTGTGCAGGAGGTTTTTATGTACCTATCGGTTGTGATGCTGTTTATGTCTTTTATACAGTACTGCCTGCGGTTCTACCGTATTCAGCAGGGGAGAGATTCAGGCCTTGTCTCCTGATCCCCTGCTGTCGGTTCACTTCGGATTGCTTCAGTTATTTTTGTTCAACGACGGTAGCCATGAGTGAGGCTTCGCAAACAAGATCACCGCGAACGTAGGCTTTTGCATCGAACTGGCAGACACTGCGGCGCCGGCTTTTCATGACCGCTTCGATAACCAGGGTATCACCTGGAATGACGGGTTTCCTGAACCGTGCTTTGTCGATTCCCATGAAATAAACCTGCATGTCGTTGATGTTGTCGTTACCATTTAGCATCATGATGCCACCGGTCTGAGCCATAGCTTCGACAATCAACACTCCGGGCATGATGGGATTGCCGGGGAAATGTCCCTGGAAAAATTGTTCATTCGCTGTGACGTTCTTGATCGATACTATTTTTTCGTCGAGTTTGAATTCAACAATTTTGTCGATCAGGAGAAACGGGTATCGATGGGGCAGAATTTTCTGAATGGCATTGATATCGAAGATGACTCCGGACTTCTTTTCATGCTGAAACTTGCGGGCAAGTTTGTTTCGGTCGGCATATTTTTTCAACTGTTTGACAAATTCGACATTTGATGCGTGGCCGGGCCTTGCTGCGAGCACTTGCGCTTTTATAGGCATGCCGAGCAGTGCTATATCGCCGATAAGATCAAGCAGTTTATGACGGGCCGGCTCGTTTTTAAAGCGCAGTTCGCGGTTGTTGAGAATGCCGTTTTTTCCAAGGGCAAGTTGTGAGCTGTCTACACCGATTTTGTCGGCTAACGTTTTCAATTCGTCTTCGGATAATTTTTTATCCACGATGACGATTGCGTTATCGAGATCACCGCCCTTGATGATTCCAATATTTGCGAGAGCTTCGACCTCACTGAGAAAACAGAAGGTGCGGCAGGGTGCGAAATCCTTCAGGAACTCGGTTTCGAGATCGAAAAGTCCTGAATGCTGGGACCCAAGAGCCGGGTTTTTATAGTCAACCATCACGGTGGCTCTGAAGTTGTCAAGCGGCAGAGCTACGATGTCGACGTTTTTTTCGGAATCATGATACTCTATCGTTTCGTCTATCACCAGATAGTTTTTCGGTTCTTCCTGTTCGACAAGGCCCGCTGAAAAAAGAGCTTCGGCAAAGTGTATCGAGCTGCCGTCCATGACAGGGGGCTCGGGACCGTCGATTTCTATCCGGCAGTTATCTATCTGCAGCCCGTAAAGAGCAGCCAGCACATGTTCGGTTGTATATATCTTGTTGCCTTCGAATTCAATGGTCGTGCCTCTGCAGACATCGACGACATTGTCGATTACCGCCGGTATTTCAGGGCAGTTTTCAATATCGGTTCTTACAAACCGGTAACCGTAATCTACAGGTGCAGGCTTGAAGGTTATCATGCAATCCTGGCCGGTATGCAAGCCGGTACCTTGAAGGGATATTTCTTTCCCGAGTGTTCTTTGATGAATGAGCATTTCCTGACTGTTGATCCGGCCGAAAGTGTTAACCGGAAATGTGTGAACGAAATACAATGCCAAAAAACAGACATCCTGACGAGTTTCTCGCTTAGGATGTCTGAGCACGACCCCTAAGATAACAAAGCTGTACAACCATTCAAATAATCGGGTTACAAGGCAGGGGGCGGAAGGGGGATGGGTCCGTAGGCAATGGATAATGGGTCGTAGGTAATGGGTAATCGGTAATGGAGGGAAGTCATGCCGCACTCGATGCGGCATGCGTGGTGGCGTTCATGGAAAGGTGGATCCCCGGGTCGCGCTCCGCTTGCCCGAGGATGACATTTTCTATCTTCACCGTAGCACTCGTCACTCGTCACTCGTCACTCGTCACTCGTCACTCGTCACTCGTCACTCGTCACTCGTCACTCGTCACTCGTCACTCAGCACTCAGCACTTCACAGGTGTTCATGAAAATGTTTCTTCGCTTTTTCAAGAATGAGCGGATGAGTGACGGGATTGCCTGCAACGATGCTGTGGTGTGCACTGACATCGCCGTTACCGCTGAAGCTGGTGACAATTCCACCGGCTTCTCTTACAAGAAGTACTCCGGCGGAATAGTCCCAGGGAAAGAGTTTGTACTCCCAGAATGCGTCGAACCGGCCGCAGGCAGTGTAGGCAAGGTCTATCGCCGCAGATCCCGCCCTTCGGATACCGGCTGAATCATGAATGACATCTTTAAGCATCGAGACATATGATTCGAGATAATGGTATTCCTTGAAGGGGATACCGGTCGCTATGAGAAAGTGCTCTGGGTCGTTGCGCGAAGATACATGAATGGGGTTTCCGTTGAGACTGGCCCCTTTTCCCTTTTCTGCAGTGAAGAGCTCATCGAGGACAGGTTGATAAACAACACCGGTCACAAGATCGTTCTTGCTGTCGCAAAGAGCGATGCTGATTGAGAAAACGGGAAAGGAGTGTATGAAATTCAAGGTTCCGTCGAGAGGGTCGACGATCCATTTTCTGCCGGAAGTTCCGTTTGCAGTACTCCCTTCTTCACACAACATGCTGTCATCGGGAAACGCTGAAGTAATAGCTGAAACAATCCGTTGTTCGCAGGCGCTATCGACTTCGGTGACGAAATCCTTGTAATCCTTGGGGTGTATCTTTGCCAGGTCGAGTTCACCAAACGTTTGAATGGCGATGTTGCCGGCTTCCTTTGCTGCGTTTATGGCTGTTTCAAGCTCTCTGTTCATGATACTGTCATTACGGGTTTATTGGCCTGTTGTTTTTCAGGAACAGGCTGGATTCCTTCTCGAGCGCGTGACAATATACATTATGTCAGGACTATTGTCGAATACCTATACCAGGGTGTTGTCGGAGGGATTCTCTTTTCTGTAGTTGAAACTTATTGCGCTATTTTATGCTTACATAGTGAAATACATTGATCGGCAACATTTCGAAAGAACCAAACAAATACTCTTATGAATGTCAATCCAGTCGAGCTCATTGCCTGTATCGGTCTTTGTATGCTCATCGCTTTTGCAGGCAGCGCGTTTACCCCGCAACAGGGGTCGGAGTGGTACTATTCTGTGTTGAAGAAGCCATCGTGGAACCCTCCTGACTGGCTTTTTGCTCCTGTATGGACGGTACTGTTCATTCTTATGGGAGTATCCCTTTCACTGGTTATCAAGGATGGTCTCGACAAACCGGGTGTGGCTGCTGCATTGATTGTTTTCTTCGTTCAACTCTACCTGAATTTCGGGTGGTCAGCGATGTTTTTCGGATTGCAGTCACCTCTTGGTGGATTTTTGGAAATTGTCGCACTCTGGTTGTCGATAGTGCTGACGATCATACTTTTCAGCGCTGTTTCCACAACAGCAGCCTATCTTCTGATTCCCTACTTGCTATGGGTGAGTTTTGCATCGTACCTTACGTTCACGATCTGGAAATTGAACCCGTAAGGCTCCACTGTTCCGGATGGTAAAAAAAGGCTGTTAGATGGAAAAAACACTGAAAGCTGATGTTGTTGCAGCATGGCTGGTACTATTGATACTGGCCATGCCGACGTCCATTGCCGCTGAAAGCGGTGCATCTGTTTTTCATGGTAATACAACAAGCAAAGTTTTTCACCGGGTCGGCTGCCGCCACTACAACTGCTCGAAATGCACTGCGTTATTCCATACAAGGCAGAGCGCTCTTGAAGCCGGATACAGGCCATGTAAGATCTGTAAACCTTAGGGCGCCGCTCAAAACGGATCTATTGCCCAACCTCTGCGTTCTGTTCACACTTCCGATGCTCACGTATTAAACATACGCTCCGCTTCGGCTTGTGAACACGCCTTGATCTTGAACAAAATACCCGTTTTGAGCAGTGCCCAACGCAGTAATGATGACGCTCGCGATAATGAATAGAAGAGCCTTTTTTAAAGGATCTTTTTCTTCATTCTGTGTTATAGATGCTATGGGACTTATAGGTACCTATACGTTGTAACAGCTCAGCAACTCAACAATTCCATCGGGATTAAAAAACATTCTCTCCTTTTGGCAGAATTCCGTAACGGTCGATGAAATCATTTTTCAGCACATCCATCATCGTTACATCACAACGTTTACCGTTCCGGTATGCACGTTCGCGCATCGTGCCACGGTTTGTGAAGCAACAATCTTCGAAAAGACCTATCGCTTGCTTATTGTATGACTCAACCATGAGCGCGATGACATGGAGGTCGATAACGTTGAACGCAAAGTCAAGAAGAGTCAGCATGGCATCTTTGCCATATCCTTTTCCTCTCATTGAGGGTTTGAAAATACAGAATGACCCGATAAACGCATGTCGGCTTATCCAGCTTATCGATTCAATGTTTACGACACCGATAAGTTCCTTGTTCGTACAACATTCCTCTATACCGAAGAAAAATTCGTTCCGTTCCCTGAAGCACTTGTCTTTTTCCAGAACGAGTTCTGTCAGGTCCTCTCGAGAAGATGGCAGGGGTGAGGGAAGGTATTGACGGAGCTCGTAATTGTTCCAATGTGAAAAAATGATGTCAACATCATTTTCCGCCAGCCGACGCAGCCGTATGTATTTTCCACTGAACATGGGTGCTGGTTCCGTGTTTTCGTTTATCGCAAGGTTGCGAGATTATCGACCGCAGTTTTTCCAGCTGCTTTCAAGCGCTCGCGTATTTGTGGTCGGTCGGTGTTTCCTGCTCCGATGGAAATGTAATATTCGTCAATAAGGATATAGATTCCTCCGGTTGCGATGAATGCTTCACCTCCAAAACCTTCAAGGTCGGTTCTTCCTTCGCTCTGTGCTTCTTTGATGGAGTGGAAGATATCGGAAGGAGGAACGCCATCGGGTTTCATGAAGGCTTGCTGGGTAAGCATTACCTGGAGAAATGACTCGGATGTTTCGTCGGCGGGGTTGTACATACAGAGTTTCATGCCGACAACCTGTTGTTCGCTCTTTTCCGCTGCTTTGACAGGTTCTCCGAGTAATGATTCGGCGTCGGATTGCGTAATGAGCTCACAGGGGTCGATACGTGCCTGCCGCTGCTCCTTTGAGAGCGTTTGTTCCTGTTCTGTTCCTTTGTCAGCCGTACACCCGAAGAATGCCAGGCTGAAACCAACGATAAGCACAATGATGCAGAGAGGGTGTTTCATGACAGGGGGTTTTTTGTTTTCAGGTGTTGTAAAGAAAATATAAAAAAAGAGGCGGTCTCAGAAACATAACCGCGAGAGCCTCGCGATTATGGTTCGGCATAACATACCACGAACAGTGAAAGAGAAGACCGAGTTTCACCGGGATGCAGCATCAAACTTTCTGAAGTCATGCCCGCCTTGTATAATGCTATTTTTTTATTACACGGAGTGAAGCGGCATCCAATCCTCCTCAAAGTCATGCCGCACTCGATGCGGTGTCCATAGTGAAGAGCGGGGACGCTCATGGATCCCCGGGTCCGCGCTTCGCTTGCCCGGGGATGACCGGGAGAGGAGGGCCATGCTGGAGAATGGCTGGGCGAAAGGCGTCAAGCAGGACGTGAAGTGGTATCCATGAAGATTTTCAGAAGAAGATGGATCCCCGGGTCAAGCCCGAGGATGACTGGAAAAGAGAAGTCATGCCGCACTCGATGCGGTGTCCATAGTTGAAGAGCGGGGACGCTCATGGATCCCCGGGTCCGCGCTTCGCTTGTCCGGGGATGACCGGGAGAGGGAAATCACGCCGCACCGTGCGTGAAATAGATGTTTTGGGTTGCATGGGTCAAACCCGAAGATGACAGGGAAAGAGGAGGTGGAGGGTGCTGCATGAAGCAGTGGTTTTAAAAGCGAATGCCTGCTCAAAATAAGAGAGGCTGCCCTTTTGAGGCAGCCTCGTAGTGTCGAACTGAAGACAAATGAGCTTATTAGTCTTCTTCCTCCTGTTCCCGGAGTTGTTCGAGTACTCCGAAATCTTCGAGCGTTGTGACATCACCCTTGATTTCTTTTGTCGAAGCAAGCTCGCGGAGCAAACGCCGCATGATCTTGCCGCTTCTTGTTTTAGGCAATCCTTTTGCCCACCGAATTTCATCGGGTTTGGCGATAGGGCCGATTTCTCTGGAAACATGGTTCCGGAGGTCTTCGCGGAGTTTCATATCCCCTTCGTATTCATCCTTGAGTGTGACAAATGCGATGAGTGCGTTACCCTTGATTTCATCCGGGCGGCTTACGACTGCCGCTTCGGCAACAGCTTCATGAGCGACGAGAGCGCTTTCTACCTCACTGGTTCCGAGGCGGTGTCCTGAAACGTTGACGACGTCATCGACTCGTCCCATGATCCAGATGTAACCGTCTTCGTCTTTACGGGCGCCGTCACCGGTAAAGTACATGTCCTTGAACTCGGACCAATAGGTGTCTTCATAACGCTTGTTGTCACCGTATATGGTGCGAAGCATCGACGGCCAGGGTTTTTTGATGACCAGGTAACCACCTTCGTTGGGTTCGCAGGAGGTGCCGTCTTTGCGGACGACATCGACCATGATTCCCGGAAGCGGTCTTGTCGCCGTACCCGGTTTGGTCGGAGTGGCGCCCGGAAGAGGCGAAACAAGAATTCCGCCGGTTTCGGTTTGCCACCATGTGTCTACAATCGGGCATTTCTCTTTGCCTATTACCGTGTGGTACCACATCCAGGCTTTCGGGTTGATCGGTTCGCCTACCGTCCCGAGTAGCCGCAGGGAGCTCAGATCATGTTTGGTGACCCACTCGTCTCCTGCCCGGATAAATGCGCGGATTGCGGTTGGTGCGGTATAGAGTATCGTGATTTTGTGGCGATTGACGATATCCCAAAAACGATCCCACTGCGGATAGTTCGGAGCACCTTCGTACATCATGATGGTGGCCCCGTTCAGCAAAGGACCGTACACCAGGTAGCTATGCCCTGTGATCCAGCCGACATCGGCGGTGCACCAGTAGATGTCGTCGTCCTTGATGTCGAAAACATACTTGAAGGAATTTGCGGCATGGACCATGTAGCCGCCTGTGGTATGGAGGATTCCTTTCGGTTTGCCTGTCGATCCGCTTGTATAGAGAATGAAAAGAGGGTGCTCGGCGTCCACAAAATCGGGGTCGTTATGGTCGAGAGCCAGTCCCATGAGATCATGCCACCAGTGGTCCATACCATCATGCATGTGCACATCTTCATTGGTGACTTTCAGGACGATGACACTGCGGACCGAGGGTGTATCGACTATGGCTTCGTCGACGATTCCCTTGAGGTTGATGGTTTTGCCCCGCCTTTTTGTTCCGTCTGCGCAAATAATGAGTTTCGCTCTGGAATCGTTTACTCTTTCGGTAATGGCGTGAGCGGAAAAACCGGCGAAAATAACGTTATGAACCGCGCCAACTCTGGCACAGGCGAGAACTGCGATGGCCAGTTCAGGAACCATGCCCATATAAATGGCAACCCTGTCACCGGGTTTGATGCCGGCTATTTTCAGGACATTGGCAAACTTGCTGACCTGACGGTGCAGCTCCCCGTAGGTGAGGACGCGCTGTTCGCCTTCTTCCCCCTCCCAGATAATCGCGGCCTTGTTTTTCCGCCAGCTGTTTACATGCCGGTCTACGGCGTTATAGCAGACGTTCGTCGTGCCGCCATTGAACCATTTTGCGTAAGGTGATTTCCATTCAAGGACGCTGTCCCATTTTTTGTCCCAGTAAAAACTATCGGCTATCCCTTCCCAATATTTTTCTGGATCATCAGCGGCTTCGTTGTAGAGCTTTTCATATTCCTCCATCGAGGAGATGTGGGCTTTTTCTGAAAAATCGGGAGGAGGAGGAAATTTTCTTTTTTCCGACAAAACTGAACTGATTGACTCTTGATCGGCTGTTGTTTGACTTGATTGTTTTCGTTCCTTAGCCATTATACCAGATTTTAAGTTGACAAATAGGGATTATCCCCCTCACGTGTATGAAAAGCGCAAATTGGTTATTTGGGAAAGGGCATGGAGCTCCGGCTGGTAAAAAAGCGAGATAGTGTTTGCTTCAAAACGGTTTTTCCCGAGATGTATTTACAGGAATATATTCGTGCAGAAAACCAAAAAAAACATTATACGAAAAAAAGCGGTCTGCAGGCAAGTCGATTGTTCTATTCATTTGATCGTTTCTTCGATGATGGAGATGAGAGGGGTTCAATGAAGCGATTTGATGATCATGTACACGATACCGAGGATTTTCTTCTCATTGCGTGCGGTTCTCACTGTGATTTCCTGACCAGCATCGTCGGTCAGCAGTAAATTGTTTTCCTTACGGTGTGTTCGAGCGAGGAATTGGCGGTTATCGCTCGACAGCAGAACAAGTTCCTGATCGTTCAGCTCGATTTCAGGTGCAGCTATCACGATATCGCCTTTGGCGATCTTTGGGGGAAAGGCCTTTGCCGAGTAGAACGCCAGAGAGCTGTTGTACTTGGCAAGCATCGACGGCAGGGTTATGTATTCTGTTTTTTCTTTACCGCCGAGAGGTATCCGCACGGTGTCCCGGAATCCATATTTTGCCGGGTATTCCTGAACGATGTCCAATAGATGGTTTACACGTTGTTCCAGAAGATCGAGCCTCTCTGCCCCATGTGATTCATCCTCTTCTCCTATCAGATAATTGAGGTTCAATTCGGGGTATGTCCGCTTTAGCGATTTTATGAGTTTATAGCCGGGTTCCTTTTCTCCCCGTTCAACTTCGCTGATAAAGCTTTTCGATATGCCAAGCTTATCTGCAAGGCTTTGAAGAGTAAGCTGTTCTGACTTACGGATGTGTTTCAAGCATTTCCCGAAATGGGTGCTTTTATCCGCCATGATGAATTTTTTTTGTATATTTCCGCTGTAGCGGAAATAGGTTTATAGCAGAAAACAGAAATAAAGGAAAATAAACCGAAAAATATGGAAGGACAAGAGGTAAGGATCGATCATCGAAAACTTCCTTGGAAAGGGATATGGAAAGCTATTGCCGAAAAAGAATCAGCCCGCAGGGGGAAAAAGGTTTCTCCAGAAGCGGTGCGGATGGGGGTTCAGGGGAAGAGCGAGTACTACCTTCGGTTGTATCATCAGGAAATACAGAAACGCAGGGCTTATCTGCATGGTAATGAGAGGGATACCTGAGGATCCATGCTTTGGGTAACAAACGAAAACGTACTCCCATGTCTCCCGGTAATACAAGAGGTGCCGATAATATCGGCAGGAAAAGGTTCGCGGAAGTGGACGTATTGAAGGATATGCTGAAAGAAAAAAACAAGCAGATACAGCTCCTGCATCAAAAACTGAAGCAGTCCGACGAGTATGGAAGAAATCTCAGCGATTTACTGCGGGAGCTGGTCCGGCTGCTCGCGATTATTGAACAGTGACTGTCGTTATCGACAGTTGCTCTTTTTTCTTTATTTCGGTCTGACGACGAAATTGATCAGCCTGTCGGGAACGACAATTTCCTTGACTACAGTCGTTTCCTTGAGGAATTTCTGAACTGTTTCGTCGTTTCGGGCTTTTTCAAGTAACACTTCTTTCGAAGTTTTTACCGGTGCGGTTACCGTTCCCCTTAGTTTCCCGTTAACCTGGACGGCAATGGTGACTTCGTCGTCTGCAGCGAGAGCTGAATCGTAAGCCGGCCACGAGGCGTTGGTTATCGAGGAGGTATGACCGATCGCTTCCCAGAGTTCTTCGCTAATGTGGGGCGCATAGGGTGAAAGTAACAAAAGAAGTGTTTCAACAGCCTCTCTGCTTCTGCATTCCGCTTTGTGAAGCTCATTGACAAAGACCATCATCTCGGCAATTGCCGTATTGAATTTCAGTTGTCCGGTATCTCCGGTTACCTTTTTTATCGTCTTGTGCATAGTTCTCACAAGATTTTGTGAAAGGGGAGTGTCAGTTATGCTGACAAGGCTCTCCGGCTCTGGATAGACCAGACGCCAAACTCTCGCGAGAAAGCGGCTTACACCTTCGATACCATTGGTGTTCCAGGGTTTAACCTGTTCAAGCGGTCCGAGAAACATTTCATAAAGGCGTGTCGCGTCTGCACCGTATGCATTCAGGACATGGTCGGCCGGAATGACGTTGCCTCGAGATTTGGACATCTTTTCATTGTCTTCGCCGAGAATCATGCCCTGATTGAACAGCTTTTGGAACGGCTCTCTGGTAGAGACCACTCCGAGGTCATAGAGCACCTTGTGCCAGAATCGGGCATAGAGGAGGTGTAATACCGCATGCTCCGCACCGCCTACATAAAGGTCCACGTTCATCCAGTACCGCTCTTTTTCCCTGTCGACCAGGGTTTCGGTGTTTACCGGATCGATAAAACGCAGATAGTACCAGCAACTGCCTGCCCATTGCGGCATGGTGTTGGTTTCACGTCTGAATGTACCGTTTTCGTCGGTTCCGTAGAGCCATTCGGAAATATTGGCGAGAGGAGATTCTCCGGTGGTTGTCGGCTGATAGGCTTGTACGTCGGGCAAGGTGAGCGGAAGATCGGTTTCAGGACGCAGTACACCATCTTCATAATGTTTGACAGGTATCGGTTCACCCCAATACCGTTGCCGGCTGAAGATCCAGTCGCGGAGTTTGTAATTGACCGTTCTTTTCCCCTTTGCCTTTTTTTCGAGCCAATCGGCCATGACGCCGAAAGCGTTTTCGAACGTCAGGCCGTCGAGACTGATTTCATCGTTCGAAGAGTTGACACAGACACTGCCTTTTTCTTCGAAAACGGCTTCCTGAACGTCATGAGGGCTTTTGATGACCTCGACGATCGGAAGACCGAATTTATTGGCAAACTCCCAGTCACGTCCGTCATGAGCCGGCACCGACATGATTGCTCCCGTACCGTAGCTGGTGAGGACGAAGTCCGATATCCAGATAGGCAAGGCCTGCCCGTTTGCAGGATTGACAGCATATGAACCGGTAAAAACCCCTGTTTTTTCTTTCTGCAGTCCGGTTCTCTCGAGCTCTGTTTTCAGTTTCGCTTGCTCGATGTATTGTTTCACTTCCACAAGCTGTGGTGCAGTTGCAAGTTTTTCAGCCATCGGGTGTTCCGGAGAAATTACCACATAGGTTGCTCCGAAAAGGGTGTCTGGCCGGGTGGTATAGACCCTGATGGTTGTTTTGTGGCAGGGGAGTTCGAAATCAATTTCGACACCTTCCGATCGTCCGATCCAGTTGCGCTGCATCTGCTTGACGTTTTCAGGCCAGTCGACATCGTCGAGGTCTTCGAGCAGTTGTTCTGCGTAAGCGGTTATTTTCAGAATCCACTGACGAAGGGGTTTCCGCACTACGGTATAGCCGTCGGCGATTTTCTCATCGACTTCTTCATTCGCGAGGACAGTTTTGAGTTCTTCGCACCAGTTGACATCGACCTCGCTTGTATAAGCCAGTCCACGGTCGAGCATCTGAAGGAAAATCCACTGTGTCCAGGTATAGTATTCAGGGTCGGTCGTGTTGATTTCACGGCTCCAATCGTAAGAAAAACCCATGCGCTGCAATGTTTCCTTGAAGCTCGCGACATTCTTTTCAGTGATGACTTTCGGGTGAGTACCGGTTTTGATCGCAAATTGCTCTGCAGGTAGTCCGAATGCGTCCCATCCCATAGGGTGTAGAACGTTGTGTCCCTGGCTGCGTTTGAAACGTGCGATGATATCCGTTGCTGTATATCCCTCAAGATGTCCGACGTGCAGTCCGGAACCGCTCGGATAGGGAAACATGTCCAGGACGTAATACTTGGGTTTATCATCTGTGTTTTCGGTACGGAAGGTCTGGTGTTCGTCCCAGTGCGCCTGCCATTTTTTCTCTATTGTCGGAAAGTCGTAACGCATGCTTTTTTTCGGATATGTTTGTGCTTCCTGCAGATCAGGTCAAAGAAAAGAAAATCACATGAAAATGAAAAAGCCGCAGGATGTTTTTTCGGGCAGAAAAAAAAGCTGTGCACCAATGTTGCACAGCTTTAGGTTTCGTGTTGCCCGCTGTTTCATGCAGAGGGCCGACTGTTTTACTCTCCCTGTGCCGGTGAACCGTTTTCGGATTCCGGTGGAACGTCAAGCAGTGCTTTCATGGATAGTGCATAACGTGTCTTGCCTGTTCTGGGATCCTTACGGATATCGATCAGCTTGACTTTTATACGGTCTCCGGGTTTCAGATAGTCACTCACCTTCGAAACTCTTTCTTTTGCAATTTCAGAGATGTGTACGAGCCCATCGGTTTTCGGGAGAAACTCGACAAATGCGCCCAGTTCTTCTCGTATGTCGCGGACCTTGCCGGAATACACCAGACCGACTTCCGGTTTCGAGATGAGTGTCTTGATCGTTTCGATCGCCGCAGATGCCCCTTCACCGTTCGGTGCGGCAATGGTAACCGTGCCGTCGTCTTCGACATTGATTTCCGCACCAGTTTCTTCAGTGATGCTTCTGATCGTTTCGCCACCCTTGCCGATGATCATACCGATCGCATCTACAGGTACCTGGATGGTCGAAAGGCGAGGGGCATATCTGCCGATTTCCTCTCTCGGGTCGGAAATAGCATCGGTCATTTTTTCGAGGATGTGCAAACGCCCTTTCTTTGACTGCTCGAGGGCTTGTTCGAGAATATGATAATCAAGACCATCGATCTTGATGTCCATTTGACATGCCGTTATGCCGTCTCTGGTTCCGGTTACCTTGAAGTCCATGTCTCCAAGGTGGTCTTCGTTACCGAGAATATCGGAGAGAACGGCATACCGTTCACCTTCCTTGATCAGCCCCATGGCAATGCCGGATACCGGTTTCGTGAGCGGTACGCCGCCGTCCATTGCTGCGAGAGTTCCACCGCATACGGACGCCATGGATGAAGAGCCGTTCGATTCGAGAATATCGGATACGATACGAATGGTATAAGGGAATTCCGTGTCGGAAGGTGCCACTTTTTTGATCGCTCTTTCCGCAAGGTTTCCATGGCCGATTTCTCGGCGTCCGACACCTCCGACACGTCCGGTTTCACCGACTGAAAAAGGTGGAAAGTTGTAGTGCAGCATAAACCTCTTTTCGGTATCGTCGATAAGGGTATCGATACTCTGAGCATCTTTTTTCGTTCCCAGTGTCAGCGTGACGAGCGCCTGGGTTTCGCCTCTGGTGAAAAGCGCCGAACCATGTGCTCTGGGGATAAGACCGAGTTCGATACTGATAGGTCTGACCTCTTCGAGTGTTCTGCCGTCGAGGCGCTTGGCGTCATCGAGAATCATGTGGCGCATCACTTTTTTCTCGATATCGTGGATATGACCTGAAACAATCTGTTCATTGAGATAAAGTGCCTTTGCAGGATCGGCGGCGATATCATCGGCAGTGATTTCTTCTTTGTAACGGGAAAGGATTTTTCGCGTTACGGTTTTGTATATCTCCGAGGTTTTTTCTGCACGTTCCTCTTTGCAGAGAGGCATATAAGCAAGTTCTTTCAGGGGAACCGCACACAGTTCCGCGATGCTTTCCTGTAAATCTTCAGGAGCTGCGATCGGGAGGAACGAGCGTTTTGGTTTTGCTACTTCTGCAGCTATTTCGTCCTGTAAGGAACAGATTTTTTTGATGGCTTCATGTCCAAAACGAATTGCTTCGAGCATTTCGGTTTCGGATATCTCGTTCATTTCGCCTTCAAGCATACAGATTGTGTCGGCTGTACCACCGATGCTGATATCGATGTCGCTTCTGGAGAGTTCATTGATATTCGGGTTGATGACGTACTCACCGTCGATCCTGCCAACTCGAACTTCCGACATGGAGCTTGAAAACGGTATATCGGAAACCATTATCGCTGCAGATGCGGCAATGCCGCCGAGCACATCGGCGTCGTTAATCTGGTCTGAGGAGATAACCGAGATGATGATCTGTGTGTCTTGATAATAACCATCGGGGAAAAGCGGACGAAGAGCGCGGTCGATGAGGCGGGCGGAAAGGATCTCTTTTTCAGAGGGCCTGCCTTCACGTTTTATGAAGCCGCCCGGGAATTTTCCGGCTGCGGAGTATTTTTCACGATACTCGACTTGAAGAGGGAAGAAATCCTGATTTGGCGGCGGCGGAGTTTTACTGGAGACCACGGTTGCAAGAACCATGGTGTCACCCATACTTGCGACAACGGCTCCATCGGCCTGTTTGGCCATTTTTCCGGTTTCGATAGTGATAGTTTTCCCGTCTTCCAGATCGATTGCTTTGCGTATAAACATGGAATAATCATCAGTTATTAGTGGATATAAAAAGCGGGTTGTCCCTTCAGCCTTGTCGGGCCGGTACACAACGTCGATAAACGATAAATTAACAATCTTTCAATATACGATATTCTTGAAATTAGTCGAGAGTTAATTACCTCTGCCATTATACTGCAATTCGTTTTGAACGATTACCCCGCTGCAGCACAAATCGGAGTAGAGATGTGTGAAGGCATACTCAGGCATCCGGTACGGTGTTTTGCTCAAGAGGTTCCAGTATGCCGTTATCTATAAGTCTCGTCGAGCCTATCCAGACAGCGAGGAGGAGGCGATAAAGTGTGTTCGGGTGCAGTATGTCTGTTTCAGCAAAGCTGTCCGCATCGACAATTCCGGTATAGTCGATCGTTGCATCAGGGGCTGAACGGATGACGGCAGTGACCTCTTCGAGAATCTTTTCCGTTTCGATCATTCCCTGTGCAACGAGTTCCCTGGCGCGAAGAATACCCTGATAGAGTACGGTCGCCTGTTGGCGTTCTTGAGATGAAAGGTAGATGTTCCGGGAACTTGTAGCGAGCCCGTCTTCATTTCGAACGATCGGTATTTCGATGATTCTCGTACCGATATTGAAATCCCTGACCATGCGTTTGATGACTGCGAGCTGCTGGGCGTCTTTTTCTCCGAAGATTGCGATATGGGCTTTGGAAATCATCAGCAGTTTCAGGACGACGGTTGCCATGCCGTTGAAATGGCCGGGTCTTTTCTCACCTTCGAACCGGTTCGCGACATCTCCTGTATTGACCTGTGTCTGGAAACCTTCCGAATACATCGAATCCGCGTCAGGAGCAAACAGGTAATCGACACCCGCGGCTTTTGCCATGGCGGCGTCTTTTTCAAAAGGTCTGGGATAACGGTGAAAGTCTTCATCGGGCCCGAACTGGCGGGGGTTGACGAAGATGGTGAGAATTACCGTGCCGGCTTTCTCCCTGGCTATCTTCAGGAGGCCCAGATGGCCTTCGTGCAGGGCGCCCATAGTCATGACGACAGCTATGAGCTGATGCCTCAGCCGGAGGCTTTCGGCGGTTTTCTGCATCTGGGCCGGGTCATTGATTATCTGCATGTTTGATTGAGTTTATTGAGATAAAACGAGTGGTATGTTTCCTTTTTTCAGGATTCACAACCAGTATCACCATAACCGATACCGTACTTGTTATTTTTCCTCTTTGCCTTCAGTTATCTCCCTTTTGCCTTTACCGTTCTCTTTTCCATTAGGATAAACAACTGCAACAAACTCTCCTCTTACTTTCACGCCTGTGAAACGATCGATCATTTCCGATGGAGTCCCACAAAGATATTCCTCGTGCAGTTTGGTGACTTCACGTGCAATGAAGACGTGCGAACCTGGAAAATAAGTATCGATTTCGTTCAGGAGTTTCATGATACGGTGCGGAGATTCATAAAACACAACCGTACTGCCGATGGAGGCAAGAAATTCCAGTTTGCTTGTACGACCTTTTTTATGCGGCAGGAACCCCGCAAAGAAAAAGTTGTGTACCGGCAGGGGACAAGCCGAAAGAGCTGCGGTTACGGCGCTTGGGCCGGGAATCGGAATAACCTTGGCAGGAAGTTCATATGCTCTTCGAACCAGTGCAAAGCCGGGATCGCTGATCGCAGGCGTACCGGCGTCGGTAATGACTGCGACGTCGAGGCGGTTCTCGAGCAGATCGAGAATGTTTGCGATCGCTTTTGCTTCGTTGAATGCATGGTAACTGATGAGTTTTTTCCCGCTGATGCCAATGTGGCGCAACAGTATCGATGCCCGCCGTGTGTCTTCACATGCAATGGAATCGACAGATTTCAGGGTGTTGATCGCCCGCAGGGTAATATCTTCGAGATTGCCGAGGGG
>JADMLA020000035.1 GCA_015482705.2 Prosthecochloris sp.
GCAGCTCGCGATTCTTTCGTTTTCCCTTCTCTCATGCTTGGTACAGAACACCTGGCCCTCTCGAACCAGCCCGCTTCCTTCAACGGGCTCTTAATGTAGGGACTACCCCCTTAAGATCCAAAGATTTTTTCATTCTTTTTCTCTTTTTTTCGACAGAGGGTTTTTATTCAACAGGCTCGACCTTACAATCGTTCCATCATTGCATCATCACTGTACTTGAAAATGCAACCTGCCCGGTCATACGGCATTGTCTTCCAAAAAACTTTTTGCTCAAATGACCAAATTTGATTATTAATATATGACAAAAATTTTTCGTGAGAATAAAAGCACTGTAACAATGAACAATGAACCCGCCAAACGCTGGATAATGATAGCAGGTGCTGCTGTAGCTGCCGTTCTTCTGATTATACTGCTGCTGCTGGTGTTGCGGCAACCGGCATTACCAGAATCGATCGCTTTCGGCAATGGCAGGCTGGAAGCAATCGAATACGATATCGCAACCAAACATGCGGGAAAGCTGGAGAAAGTCATGGTCGAAGAAGGAGACATGGTAACAGCAGGACAGACACTTGCCATCATGGAAATAACGGAGCTCGAATCGCTGCTTCATGAGGCTGAAGCAAATCTCGACCGTGCAAAAGAATCAAAAAAACAGGCCAAAGCCCTCGTTTCACAACGCAACAGCGAAAGAAACCTGGCCGGCAAAGATTTTTCCCGATCACAAAAGCTGTTTCAAGCCGACGTCATTTCAAAACAGGACATGGACAGCCAAACGACCCGACTGCAGTCGGCAACCGCCGCACTTCAGGCTGCACAAGCTATGGTTGCGGAAAGCGACGCCGCAATGGCAGCTGCACGAGCAAATATCGAAAGAGTTCAAACCACGATCGATGACAGCTTTCTCAAGACACCTGTAAACGGAAGGGTGCTTTACAAACTGGCGGAACCCGGCGAGGTACTCGGAGCAGGAAGCAAAGCGCTTACCGTTCTCGATCTGAACGATACCTACATGACTATCTTCCTGCCGACAGCTCAGGCAGGAAAGGCCGCCATAGGATCGGAAGCCCGTATCGTTCTCGATGCCCTTCCGGAACAGCCCCTCCCGGCTACCGTTTCATTCGTGTCACCCGAAGCCCAGTTCACACCCAAAGAGGTCGAGACAAAAACCGAACGGGAAAAACTCATGTTCCGCATCAAGGTGAGACTCGATACCGCAAGCAGTAAGTATAAGGATATTCCGTTGAAAGCAGGACTGCCGGGCATGGCATATGTCAAGCTGGATAACGACGAACAATGGCCGGAAAGCCTGCAGATTCAGGTGAACAAATGACCGCCGAATACAGCGCTATCGCCCGGTTCGAACAAGTCTCCCATCACTATGGAGATACCCGGGCTCTCGATGAGATCACGCTCGACATCCCCGCCGGATGTATGGCTGGCCTTATTGGACCTGATGGTGTAGGAAAATCCACATTGCTCGGTCTTGTAGCCGGAGCAACCAAAATACAGAGTGGAACAATCAGTGTACTGGGTGGAAATATTGGAGATTCCGGATTTCGCCGTTCGGTATCACCTCGAATCGCCTACATGCCTCAAGGACTGGGAAAAAACCTCTACCTCACGCTTACAGTCCATGAAAACGTCGATTTTTTCGGCAGGCTTTTCGGCCTCCCGGCGAACAAGAGACGTACCCAGATAGAGGAAGTGCTCGAAAGTACCGGATTGCTGCCGTTCAGCAACCGGCCCGCAGGCAAACTATCGGGTGGCATGAAACAGAAGCTGGGTCTGTGCTGCTCGCTGATTCATGAACCGGATCTTTTGATCCTCGATGAGCCGACAACAGGTGTAGACCCTCTTTCCCGGCAGCAATTCTGGGAACTGATCGCCCGTATACGGAACCGAAAGGCAATCAGTGTCATTGTGGCAACTGCATACATGCAGGAAGCCGAACGTTTCGACTGGCTCGCTGCGATGGATAGCGGGCATATCCTTTCGCAAGGAACTCCAGGTGAATTGAGAAAGCGAGCGGGAAAGGACAACCTCGAGGATGCATTTATCGAGCTTCTTCCTACCGAGAAACGAGGAGACCACTCATCTCTTGTCATCCCTCCATACACTCGAGAACAAAAAACCACTGCGATCGAGGCCGACGGCCTGACCAAACGGTTTGGCGACTTCACGGCTGTCGACCACGTCAGTTTCTCCATTGGACAGGGCGAGATTTTCGGTTTTCTCGGTTCAAACGGTTGCGGCAAAACCACAACCATGAAAATGCTGACCGGCCTTCTTCCATCCAGCGAAGGCAGTGCAACATTGTTTGGCCGACGCATCGACGCATTCGATCTGGCAACAAGAAAGCGAGTCGGCTACATGTCCCAGTCTTTTTCTCTCTACGGTGAACTCACTGTCGAGCAGAACCTCACGATGCATGCACGCCTCTTTCATCTTCCTGAGGAACATATTGCCTCAAGGGTCGACGAGCTGACCGAGCGCTTTTCACTCAAGCCCTATAAGACAAAGCTTGCCACGGATTTACCCATGGGAATACGGCAGCGTCTTTCACTGGCTGTCGCCGTAGTCCATGATCCTGAACTCCTCATCCTCGACGAACCAACGTCCGGTGTCGACCCGCTGGCCAGAGACCGGTTCTGGGAAATACTCATCGACCTTTCCCGTAATCAGGGTGTCACCATATTTATTTCCACCCACTTCATGAACGAAGGGGAACGCTGCGACCGCATATCACTTATGCACGCTGGAAAAGTCCTCGCGATCGGAGCGCCGGATGAACTTGTCCACTCCAGCAAGGCTGCAAACCTGGAAGACGCCTTTATCGGGTATCTCCGTCAGGCCGCCGGTGAAGAGCACACCGACGGCATATCGGCTACACCGTCGGAGAAGCCGTCAGTTTCCCCCCAAGCCGAGAGGAAAAACATCATCTTCAGTCCGAGAAGAATGTACGGCTACATGTACAGAGAGTCTCTCGAAATAATACGCGACCCTGTACGCCTGGCTTTCGCATTACTTGGATCGGTTATTTTGATGCTGATCCTCGGCTACGGTATAACGTTCGATATAAAAGACACTCCTTTCGCTGTTCTTGACCGGGACAACAGCCCGGAAAGCCGGGATTACATCGCAAGTATGGGCAGTTCGGTCTACTTCACCGAGCACCCACCACTCGTTTCGGCCGACGACATAGAGCGCCGTCTCCAGAACGGCGAACTGCAAGCCGTGTTCGAAATTCCCCCCGATTTCGGAAAAGACCTCAAACGGGGAAGAAACACGGAGATCATGGCTCTCATCGACGGCTCGATGCCTTTTCATGGTGAAACCATCAGGGGCTACATCTATGGGCTCCACTCCCATTACCTTTCCGACCTCGCAGTTAGGACCTATGGCGATAAACCGACCTTTGCCCCGGTGTCGCTCAAGGTCAGGTATCGTTACAACCAGGACTTCGAAAGTTTGACAGCGATGGTTCCGGCCGTCATCCCACTGTTGCTGATCTTTATCCCCGCTATCCTCATGGCCCTTGGTGTCGTGCGTGAAAAAGAGCTCGGTTCGATCACCAACCTCTATGTCACACCGGTAACACGCCTGGAGTTCCTGATCGGCAAGCAGATTCCTTACATCGCCATCGGAATGATCAGCTTTTTCACGCTTGTCGTGCTCTCCGTCACGGTATTCGACGTTCCCGTCAGGGGAAGCTTTGCGACACTGACGTTCAGCGCCCTGCTGTATGTCATCGTCACTACCGGTTTCGGACTCCTGATGTCTTCCTTTACCCGCACACAACTTGCGGCCCTCGCGGTAACGGCATTCGCAACCTTGATACCCGCCGTCCGCTTCTGTGGCCTGACCGATCCGGTATCCTCCCTCGACGGGGCCAGCGCATTTCTCGGTAACATCTATCCGACAACCTATTTTCTCTATATCTCGAGAGGATGTTTCACCAAAGAACTCGGCATGGGAGACCTGTACGGCTATATCGCCGCTCTTTGCGCCTTTATCCCGGTGTTTACAGGCCTGAGTCTTATCCTGCTCAAAAAACAGGGGGAGTGAAAAAATGAAACGACACACGGCAAGAAACATCTGGCACTTGGGCATCAAAGAACTGAGAAGTCTCTGGAGCGACAAAATTATGCTCGGGCTCATCCTTTTCATGTTCACCGTCGGCATTTATGTAGCTGCCGGAGCACAGTCCCGTGAACTGCACAACGCCCCCATAGCGTTTGTGGATAACGACCGTTCACCACTGTCGGAACGTATCATCGATGCGTTTTACCCTCCACATTTCAAACATCCCGAGCATATTTCACAGCAGGAAATCGATCCCGGTATGGATGAAGGGCTCTACACCTTCGTGCTTGTTATTCCACCTGAGTTCCAGCACGACGTACTCGCGGGAAAACTTCCGGAAATACAGGTCAACGTCGACGCAACCCGGATGACACAAGCATTTATCGGATCGAGCTATATCAGCAGTATCATCAACGGGGAAGTGCTGGAGTTTGTTCGAGGATACAGAACATCGACACCTCTGCCCATCGATCTTGCCGTCAAAGTACGTTTCAACCCGAACCTCAACGGGATCTGGTTCGGCAGCGTCATGGAAATCATGACAAACATCACCATTCTCTCCATCATTCTCACAGGAGCGGCTTTGATCAGGGAACGTGAACGGGGCACCATCGAACACCTGCTCGTCATGCCGCTCACCCCGTTGGAAATCATGGGAGCAAAAGTCTGGGCCAACGGTATAGTGGTTCTTGCCAGCGCAATGCTCTCTTTGTTTCTGGTTGTCAAGGGTCTTTTCCAGGTGCCTATCGCCGGCTCGATCACACTCTTCATGATCGGTGCGATGCTCCATCTTTTTTCAACGACATCCATCGGTATTTTTCTGGGAACCATCGCCAGGTCCATGCCTCAGTTCGGTTTGCTGATCATTCTTGTCATCCTGCCGATGCAACTGCTCTCGGGGGGAGTCACACCACGGGAAAGCATGCCTGAAATTGTCCAGAACATCATGCTCATCTCCCCAACGACCCACTTTGTCAATTTTTCAAAAGCGATCATGTACCGCGGGGCCGGAATCGGCGTGGTCTGGAAACAGTTTGCCGTCATAAGCCTCATCGGAACGGTATTTTTCCTCATAGCGCTTACCCGTTTCCGAAAAACCGTCGCACAAACCCAGCTGTAAACACATAAACAACACAACCTGACACCATGAAGGCGTCATCTTTCGCTGTCGTTGACACTCTTCAGCAACATTTCATTTACTCAATAAATTGATTAAATTTACTCAACAGCAAAAGCAAAAACAGCAGCAGTGCTTATAGAAAGACAGCAAAAAGCCCTTCTTGAAAAGCGCCTGGATGCAGAACCGCGCCGGTTTATCCAGGTCATACATGGACCACGGCAGGTTGGTAAAACAACGCTTGCCCAGCAATTCATGCAAGCGACAAAACAAACCACTCATTTTACCACGGCAGACAATGTCTCTGCAGGACAGCTGGCATGGATTTCTCAACAGTGGGAAGCTGCTCGAATCGCACTACGACGGTCTCCGCGGAAAGAGGCGATCCTGATTATCGATGAAATACAGAAAATCAGCAACTGGAGTGAAACCGTTAAGCGGGAGTGGGACAACGACAGTGCAAACAAGCTCAACCTGAAAGTGGTTTTGCTCGGATCATCGAGGCTCCTGCTCCAGGAAGGACTGAGCGAATCGCTTGCCGGGCGCTTTGAAACAATCTATCTCGGACACTGGTCATATTCGGAGATGAAACAGGCGTTCGGGTTGACACCCGAAGAGTATGCCTGGTTCGGGGGATACCCTGGAGCGGCAGCCCTGATCGGCGATGAAGAACGGTGGTCTCGCTACATAAGGGACTCACTGATAGAAAGCAGTATTTCAAGGGATATCCTCATGCTCAACCGTGTCGACAAACCAGCCCTGATGAAGCGATTGTTCGAGCTCGGGTGCCATTATTCAGGCCAGATACTGTCCTACACTAAAATCATGGGACAGCTTCAGGACGCAGGGAACACGACAACCCTTGCGCACTATCTGCAACTTCTCGATACAGCAGGACTCCTCGGCGGACTTGAAAAATACAGTCCGAAAATTGTTCGGAGAAGAGCTTCGAGCCCTAAGTTCCAGGTCCATAATACAGCCTTGATCAGCGCCCAGCAGGAGAGCACTTTCAATGATATTGTCGAAAAACCCGCCGAATGGGGACGCTGGGTAGAATCTGCAATCGGAGCCCACTTGCTCAATCATTCGTTATCCACGGGATACCAGCTCAACTACTGGCGACACGGTAACCATGAGGTCGATTTTATTCTCGTGCAGAAGAACAAGGTCATTGGCCTCGAGGTAAAGTCAGGTAGTACCCGATACACATCCGGTATCGAGGCTTTCAAACAGCGGTACAATCCTGAAAAAGTCCTCCTGGTCGGCAACTCCGGAATCCCGTGGCAGGATTTCCTTGCAATCGATCCAGCCGAACTGTTCCTGTAAGCTGAGAATCTTTTAATGAGAGCCTAAAACACCAGATTAAACACATACCCCACCAGCACGATCCCTGCAGCGACAACACCCGCAAAAACCGCAATCAAACGTGGCTTGAGGACTTTGCGCAAGATAATCATTTCAGGAGCCGATAAAGCGATGACGCTCATCATGAACGCCATGGCAGTTCCGAGCGCAGCTCCTTTGCCCAAAAGCGCCTGCACGACAGGCAGGATACCTGCAGCATTCGAGTACATGGGAACACCCAGCAGCACCGCGACAGGTACCGACCACCATGCGCTTTCACCCATCAGTTCAGCCATGAAGTTTTCGGGTACATACCCGTGGATGCCGGCGCCGACACCTACTCCCACGACAATATAAAGCCAGACTTTTCCAACGATCGATCGAACATGATCGAGACCCTCACCGAATCGTTCAGGCCAGGAAATATCCGATCCCTTTGCACTCGCTGCAACAGTGCTGTTCAACATCTGCCTGACCCACTCTTCAAGCTGATTTTCCAAACCGAGTTTCCCGATAACCATTCCGGCAACAACAGCAATACCGAGCCCCATTGTCATGTATGTCAAGGCGATTTTCCAGCCGAACATCCCGAACAGCAAGGCAAGTGCAACCTCATTGACCATCGGTGCGGCAATCAGAAATGAAAACGTAACACCCAGAGGAACCCCCGCCTGTAAGAAGCCAATAAAAAGAGGAACCGCCGAACAGGAACAAAATGGAGTGACAACACCAAGGCCTGCCGCCATAGCATTGCCGACCCCCGACCTGCGTCCCGAAAGCATCGCTCTGGTTTTTTCCGGCGATACGAAGGTGTGTACTATGCCCATGACAAATACCACTCCGACAAGCAAAAGCAGCACTTTCGGAACTTCATAGATGAAGAAAAACAAAGCCTCACCGAAATGACTCTCACGGCTTAATCCCAGAATACCGACTATGAGTTCAGCCAACAACTCGAGATTGTTGTACAGAAACAACAAACCCACAGAAACAACGGCATACCTCAGCCACATACCTGTTTGGCCTCCCTGTTGCGATCCTTTTTCTCTTTGCTTCATAATCCTGATATGTATACTCCCGAAATTGCTCAGCGCTTCTTGTTATCATCAAAAAAAATCGTAAAGGTACCTCTAAAAGGTGTCATGAGTCCCGATTCTATCGGGATAAACTTCAAAACCGGAGTGTCCCGATGAGTCGGGATGAAGATTTCGAGCACCGACCAACGCAGCAATTTGTGCGCGCAATAAGTTTTTAGAGGTACCCCTCGATCTCTTCTCGTGAGGGTATACGCCCCGAACATTTGACCACCTCGTCAACAACAAGAGCGGGAGTTGAAAGAACGTTGTAGGCCATGATCTGCTGAATATCCTCGACTTTTTCAACTGTCGCCTCAATGCCTGACTCGACGACAACTTCACGGACAAGCGATTCGAGCTGCTTACAGGTCGCACAACCAGAACCAAGTACTTTAATGTGTTTTTTCATCGTAACTCTTCATTTTTCATCGCATATCGCAAATAGGCGATAAATGTTATAAAAAAATTTTGCTATCCGTCAATTCATGCCGCTACATCCTCACTCAAGGCGAGACTGCGCTCTTTTCAGCAAAAAACTTTCCGAACAGATTCCGCGCTTTTGCCCAGTTTTTCCTGTTGATGCAATATTTCACCCTTGGCGGACTGATCTCACCCTGAATGAGCCCCGCTTCATGGAGCGCCTTGAGATGCTGGGAAACTGTAGACTGAGCCAGAGGAATCATCGCGGTCATCTCACCGGTGAAACAACAGGATTGGCTTTCGAGCAGCATCAGTATTTTTATTCTGACCGGATGTCCGAGCGCTTTAGCAAATTGCGCCATTTCCAGCTCGTCTTCACTGTAATCTATGTGTTTGTCGGTTCTCCGCATTGTAAGACATCATAGTTTATCGTAAATTTACGATAATGAAACAATAAACCAAATATATTATTCCTCACGGTTTTCGAGAGGCCATAGTATTCTATAATGTAAAACCTTTGCAAAGCAAGCAGTAACGCTCCCGTTGAAACAGCTACCTTTTTCAGGTACACAGAATTACCAACAAACCGGCACATATCGTCCGGCTAAAATCATGATTATGGACAAAAAACAAAAAGTGCTTTTCCTCTGTACCGGCAACTCCGCTCGCAGCCAGATGGCAGAAGGCTTTTTACGAGATATGGCCGGTGACCGGTTCGAGCCGCTCAGCGCCGGCATGGAAGCTCGTGACGAGATTCATCCCGTGGCGGTACAGGTCATGCAAGAGGTCGATATAGACATAAGCGGCCAGCACCCTAAGGGCCTGGAGGAATATCTCGGCAAAACATTCATCCACTATCTCATCGTAGTGTGCAGTAAAGCAAACGAAACCTGCCCGAGAATCTGGCCCGGACTCCTTAGTGAGGAAAACCGCTTCTACTGGCCGTTCGACGATCCAGCCGAAGCAACAGGAACAGATGAAGAAAAGCTCGATGTTTTCAGGCGAGTCCGCGATGAGATCAGGGAAAAACTTGCAGAATGGATCGAGACGCATCGATAAGAGAAATACCGCAAGAGGACAAAGGCTTTTTTTACAACGATATGAAAATAGTACATTGCCGAAAGAGTAACCGTTCACGAATAGATTTGGCCCGTGAAGCAGAATCTTTCGGCAAAACAGTATCGAAACAGTCGGCAGAGAGAACGAATTCTGGAAGTTCTTCGCTCTACCGAATGCCACCCTACAGCTACGTGGCTGTATGACAAGCTCAAGCCGGAGTTTCCCAAACTAAGCCTTGGCACTGTCTATAGAAATCTCGCGATTCTTATCGAACAGGGCCTTGCACAGAAAATTGATGCCGGCAGTACCTTCGACCGGTTCGAGGCTAAAACCGAACCGCATTACCACCTTATCTGCCGAAAGTGCGGCAAAATCGTTGATTTCGAAGCGTATCTGTTTCCTGAAATCGACGAGCAAATCCAGCGTTTGACAGATTTCGATATTGCAGGGCATCGGATAGACTTTTTTGGAACCTGCCCTGCATGCAAAGAAAAAAGCTGAATTCCTCTTGAAAAGAGAGGGTGGTTTTCTTATCCTTTTATTAATAATGATTCCGATTATCGGAAATCCGGAAGTTCTATGCAGTACCAGAAGTAATGCACGTAGCACTATTTATTCATAGAAGTACCTTGCAAACGTTCACAAAACAGAAGGGGGTAACCGCATGAATGAACAGAGTAAATGCCCGGTTACGGGTAGATCGGGCAAACAGACAGCCGGAAGTGGCACATCGAATCGGGACTGGTGGCCGAACCAGCTCAATCTCGACATGCTTCATCAGCACTCTTCCCTGGGTAATCCCCTGGATGAAGCGTTCAGGTACCCCGAAGCGTTCAAAACACTTGACCTTGCAGCCGTCAAACAAGACCTCTATGCGCTGATGACCGATTCGCAGGAGTGGTGGCCCGCTGACTATGGTCATTACGGCGGGCTATTCATCCGCATGGCGTGGCACAGCGCGGGTACCTATCGAACCGGCGATGGCCGCGGCGGTGGAGGCACCGGCAATCAGCGCTTCGCGCCGCTCAATAGCTGGCCCGACAATGCGAACCTCGATAAGGCGCGCCGGTTGCTCTGGCCGATTAAGCAGAAGTATGGACGAAAACTATCCTGGGCCGACCTCATGATCCTTGCGGGCAACTGTGCGCTGGAGTCGATGGGGTTCAAAACTTTCGGATTCGGCGGTGGACGCGTGGACATATGGGAACCTGAAGAGGATATTTACTGGGGTAAAGAGGTCGAGTGGCTCGGCAACACTCGCTATAGCGGGGAGCGAGACCTTGAAAACCCCCTGGCTGCAGTACAGATGGGCCTGATCTACGTCAATCCCGAAGGGCCCGACGGCAAACCGGATCCCGTTGCCGCCGGCAAGGACATTCGCGAAACCTTCGCACGCATGGCCATGAATGACGAGGAGACCGTGGCACTCGTGGCCGGTGGTCACACCTTCGGCAAATGTCACGGCGTCGGTGACCCGAAGCTGTTAGGCCCCGAACCCGAGGCCGCCGGAATAGAGGAACAGGGGCTCGGCTGGAAGAGCGGCTACGGCATCGGCAAGGGGGACGAGACCATGACCAGCGGACTGGAGGGGGCATGGACACCCGACCCGATTCATTGGGATATGGGGTATCTCGGCATGCTCTTCAAATACGAGTGGGAACTGACGAAAAGCCCCGCGGGAGCATGGCAATGGAAGCCGAAAGATGTGGCCGAAGAGGATCTCGCACCGGCCGCCCACGATCCATCGAAACGTGTTCCGACCATGATGACCACCGCAGACCTTGCGATGCGCATGGATCCGATCTACGGACCGATTTCACAGCGATTCTACGAGCACCCCGACCAGTTCGCGGACGCTTTTGCGCGGGCGTGGTTCAAACTGACACACCGTGACATGGGCCCTAAATCGCGCTATCTCGGCGCGGAAGTCCCTGCGGAGGATTTGATCTGGCAAGACCCGGTTCCCGCTGTCGATCATGAGCTGATAGGCGAAGGGGAGATCACGGAGCTCAAGAAACGGCTCCTTGCCTCCGGACTCTCGATCCCGGAACTTGTCTCGACGGCCTGGGCTTCAGCGTCGACGTTCCGCGGTTCCGACAAGCGCGGCGGGGCGAACGGCGCGCGCATCCGGCTCGCTCCGCAGAAAAGCTGGAAGGTCAATCAGCCCGAGCAACTGCAACGGGTGCTGCAGAAACTCGAGGAAATCCATGATGTCTTCAACGGAGAACAGCCTGGCGGCAAGAAAGTTTCGCTCGCCGACTTGATCGTGCTGGGAGGGTGCGCAGGCATCGAAGAAGCTGCAAGACGTGGCAGCAACAATGTGACCGCTCCCTTCACACCGGGCCGCACGGATGCCTTGCAGGAGCAGACCGATGCGGACTCGTTCTCGGTTCTCGAACCATTGGCTGACGGGTTCCGCAATTACATGAAAAAGAAATACAGCGTCTCCGCAGAGGAAATGCTCGTCGACCGCGCTCAGTTGCTGACACTCACGGCACCGGAGATGACCGTGCTCGTCGGCGGCCTGCGGGTGCTGAACGTCAATTTCGAACAATCACAGCAAGGTGTCTTCACCAAACGGCCGGAAACGCTCACCAATGATTTCTTCGTCAACCTGCTTGACATGGGCACGGAGTGGAAACCTCTCTCGAAAGAGCATGAGACGTTCGAAGGCTGCGATCGCAAAACCGGTGAACCAAGGTGGACTGCCACTCGCGCCGATCTCATTTTCGGCTCGAACTCCCGGCTCCGCGCCATTGCGGAAGTCTACGGAAGCGACGACGCACAGGAAAAGTTCGTGCATGACTTCGTGGCAGCATGGACCAAAGTCATGAACCTCGACCGTTTCGACCTCGGGTGAGGCTCGTGAAAAAAACACTTATGCATTATAAAAAAAGCCGCTTCTGGAAATTCAGGGCGGCTTTTTTTCTTTAATGGAACTGCGGAGCCTTTATGTACAAAATCAGGCTGATTGAGATATGACTTCCTGAAGAGAAAACTCGGAGAGCATTGCATTCGTCTTTGCATGTTCTATTGTCATACTGACAAGGTTTCCTTTCTCATCAATATCGATATAGATGTTTCCACTGATTTCCTTTGTCTCCTGTACCTCACTATCAGTGAACTCAACATGAGCTGTGAAGGTATCTGAAAAATATTTTACTCTCATATTTTTATACCTCTTTTCTTATCAGAAAAAACCCTGTGTATCAGGAGAAAATTAGTTGATGCTGCGAAATCCATTCAGCGATGGTCATTTTTTCACTTCCATTTTTTTCAGCATTTCCACCGCGCTGGATTCGAACCTGGAAAAGGCAAACCATTTTTTCCCCAGATCTTTCAGGGAAGCTCCAATGTGGTAGATTTCTGTTCTATCGATAATTAAAAAACGGTCATGGGTATCTTTGAAAACCTCAATGAAAATAGGAGGATACTGTTGATTGTACTTTTTTAGATCGAGAGCGAGTTGCCGAGAAATGGTTTTGGTATAAATCGTTGCCGACACACCGTTCTTGCGTTTACTGAGCAGAGTCAGCACCGAGTCGTCCACATAATTATCAACAACGATCAGTGACTTCCGGGCCCTCCGCACAAGATCACAGGCGAATGTGTAAGCATCATAAACCTGACCGTTGTAAAATATCCCCTGCTTTGAAGGTTCATCTGATTCCAGCGCTTTGAATATTTTTTCAAAATTCTTTTCGGTTTCTGCCTCAAAGATAATCTGGCGACGTTCAACAGAATCCAGCCTGGTAAAGACATCTGCATTTTGCTGGAGAAACCGCCGCATTTCCACGAAAGCATTGATGATTTTGATGCTGACCATGACTGCAGTTTCACTGCGCAAAACGGCAGAAAGCATGGAAACACCTTGCTCCGTGAAAACATAGGGGTAATATTTTCTATGTTTTCCTCGACCGCCTCCCGTTTCTAAGGTCGCAATTTGCGACCTTAATTTTTCAAACTCCTCTGGAGTTAATTGGAACCTGAAATTATCTGGAAACCGATTAATATTGCGCTTAACCTGCTCCGTCAGTCTTTTAACCTCAACACCGTATACACGAGCCAAATCGCTGTCAAGCATCACCTGAACATCGCGAATTGTATAAATCATGCTCTGGATATTTTCCACAGACACAATTGTGTTATCGAATTCTGTCGACTTGCTTTCCATTATGCCCAAAATAACCCGAATAGCGTGTTTCAGGATTAGCGTTCATTATTACTATTGCAACAGTAATTGCATAGCAGAATAACAACTGACGCCAAAATAAAAAAGTAATTTCACCTCTCCAATCTCCAACTTGGTAGCCTATCTTGGAGCGATCATTCTGATTTCAGTGCAGTATGAGATTTTATTCTCAAACCCATCATTCTTTTGTACCAGATGGCTGTACATCGACTTTCTTACAGTTGGTATAACCGGATCGAATCTATCTTCATAGCTGGAGCGGAGAAGGCAAACCATTTTTTCCTCAGGTTTTTAGGGATACACCGATGTGATAAATTTCTGTTCTATTGATGATTAAAAAATGGTTGTGAGCATCTTTGTATTGCTTTTTGAAGACGAAAGGATTATTGGCTGAGTGCTTAAGAATTCTGAACCGGTCACACATTTTGTTACCAGTTAAGTTTTTCAGTGTCAGTGTACTGGCTATAAGGCCTTATGTTCTATTGATGTAATTCTCAGGCAGTCGGTGTTGGCTGAGCTTCACTGAAAGTGCAAAAAACGAAATAAGGTTTGGACTTTTATCACTATTGAAGTACGCTCCCGTATCCTGCTGCATGATTTCTTCGTGAACCTGCTCGACATGGGCACGGAGTGGAAACCTCTCTCGAAAGAGCATGAGACGTTCAAGGGCCGTGACCGCAAGACCGCTGAACCAAGGTGTACTGCCACCCGCGCCGATCTCATCTTCGGCTCGAACTCACGGCTCCGCGCCATTTCGGAAGTCTACGGAAGCGACGACGCACAGGAAAAGTTCGTGCAAGACTTCGTGGCAGCATGGACCAAAGTCATGAACCTCGACCGCTTCGACCTCTGCTGAGGTAACGAGAAACGAGACCTCAATAAAAACAGCCGCCTCCGGAATATCGGGGCGGCTTTTGTGCATCAGAACCTGCACTCGGGCTGGTAGAACGCAGAAGTTTTGATCTGGCGAAATGTGTTTACGCTGTATATTGTTTGCAGGACATATCGAAATCCGTGATGTTGATAATAAAATAATGGCATACCAGACCAGAATATGAATTGGAGTATGTAATACATGGATCGTTCAGACCTATTTGACTATTCGGACGGAAGAAAGTTTGCGGGAAGATCCGCTGAACAAGTATTTACAGAAATTGAGAAGGCAAATATTTGGAAAGCCGACGAGTCAGTCTCTGGCATCGGCTCAACATTGCTGCAAACAAGAACAATAATTGAAGAAGTCCCTAACATCATCAAGCGCCTGAAGATAACCTCCATCTTTGATGTCCCTTGCGGTGACTTTAACTGGTTTCAGAGAATTGATCTTTCTGATATCGTTTATTTAGGAGGAGATATTGTCCATTCGATCATCTCCGGTAACAATCAGAAGCATAGAAGCAACAACATATCTTTTGTTCATTTCAATCTACTTGAAGATGTTCAAAGACCTATGGATTTGGTTTTCTGCCGCGACTGTTTGGTACACTTTTCGATATCTGATATTCATAAAGCGCTAATCAATATTCTACGAAGCGGCTCCAGGTTCTTTATGACAACGACATTTCCTGAAGAAGAAGCAAACAAGGACATCGTTACAGGTGGCTGGCGCCCAGTAAATTTTCAGAAGGCGCCATTCAATTTTCCGGAACCTAAGATAATTCTTAATGAGAATTGTACAGAAATGAATGGTGTTTTTAGAGACAAGTCACTGGGGCTTTGGGATGTGAAAGAGCTTACGCAATTGAGAATTGAGGTTTAACCTCCCCGTTAGAATCATCTGTATCCTTTTAAGCAGCGGAATTCAATACCGTTTACCCCTCACTCTGTTTACCGCTTGAGGCGGCCTCTTTTGCCAGCACCTTGAAAGTGATCTTTAGCAGACCTTACACTAAGTTGTAGAAAACAAGAAGGGATAAGGCAGGCTGACCAACAATCCCACTAAACAGACCGAAGATAAAAAATGGTGAAGGCGATGAGGAAGAATCCAGCAGTCAACGTCAGGGATATCTGCCATAAACTATAGATTTCACGTGAGACTTATCATCGGTTACCGAAAAATTGGGAATAGTCATTTGCCACTTAGATTACATCTTTCTATATATTTTATAACAATTGCTTTTTTGATAGGTAGTTCATAGAAATAAGTAATCAACATCAAACTGGAGATTATATATGAATACTTGCTTCATTATTCAGCCGTTTGATGGCGGTCCGTATGATAAACGATGTGACGATGTTTTTATACCTGCAATTGAAGACGCTGGCCTTCAATCCTACCGAGTAGATCGTGATCCCTCAGCAAGCATTCCAATTGAGCAGATTGAGTCTGGTATACGATCCGCATCACTATGTTTAGCCGATATTACGGAAGATAACCCAAACGTATGGTTTGAGCTTGGGTACGCAATTGCAACACGCACTGATGTAATTCTGGTCTGTTCTGATCAACGCAAGAAGGCATTCCCCTTTGACGTGCAACACCGGCATATAATTAAATACACAACAGAGTCATCCAGGGATTTTGAGCAATTCAAAACCCAAATTACTGACAGGCTGAAAGCTCTTCTCAAGAAGCAGGAAAAGTTGAGTAATCTTGAGACTAAATCTCCAGTCACCGATGTTGAGGGTCTTAATCAACAAGAAATTGTAGCGCTTGTGGCAATCGGTCAGAACCTTGATACCCCAGAAGACCGTGTGTCCACCTATTTAGTACGACAGGACATGGAGAAATTGGGGTATACAAGAATAGCTACGACATTGGCATTGGCCTCATTGAGAAAGCAGGGTTTCATTGAGTCAAAAGAAGAGCTGAATTACAATGGAGAATCCTACATTGCCTACACATTGGAGAATGCAGGAATGGACTGGTTACTTAAAAATCAGGATCGCCTCGTGTTGCACCAGCAAGCAAAACAACAAAGTTCAGTTAGAGATGAAGATGTTCTTCCGTTCTGAGAAAGAGCTCAAGTTGCAGCATCTTAGGCAGCAATAATTCATGTGATCAGGTGGGCAACATCTGAATAAAACCTAAAAAACATACAAACAAATATATCAGTTCGTAATTTTTGACTAGCCGATATCTGGATACATAAAAATTCTAACTAATTTTACAGTTTGTTTTCTTTACTGCGCCAGACGCGAATAATAACGACAATATCGTTTTTATCCCACATATAGCGAAGAGCAAACGATCAGGCCCCGAACGAGATGAGCAGTTCACGCCTGCCAACGTTATCGTCCATAGGGCAACCCATTTTCGGTATTGATTTCAGCAGACCGACACCTTCCATAATGGCCTGTGGACCTCATGCTGCCGCATCGGAACCATCGCAGAAGTCTACGGAAGCGATGACGCACAGGAAAAGTTCGTGCATGACTTCGTCGGCGCATGGAACAAGGTTCATGAACCTCGACCGCTTCGACCTCGAGTGAGGTTCGTGAAAAAAACACCTATGCACAAAAAAGACACCCAAAGAATACCGGGGCGGCTTTTTTTCTTTACTGACAAATCATCATCACTTTATTCATTCAAAATAGTCAATATCGTATCGGGGGATTTCCTGACCAGATTGAGCAAAACAAGAGCAGGCCCCTGAGGGTTACGGTCGCCTCGCTCCCAATGCCGTAACGTTGCCACGCTGATACCAAATGCGGCTGCAAACTCATCCTGAGTCAAATGAGTCTTTTGCCGAATGGTTTTCACATTCACCGGTTCCGGTTTGAAAACTCTGACACAGACTTTTTTCCCTTTCGAATACTCAACAGCTTCTTCCAGTCCCTTTTTTATACTCTCAAATGTACTACTCATGTGTTTCTCCTGTAGTTTTGTACCAGCAGTTTTGTCAATCCTGCAAGCTCATTCCGCTCTGCTTTCGACAGATTCTCCCGCTCACTTTTGCTGAACGCCGTTAAAAGAAAAAGAAGGGAGAAAGGGGACGTTCACAACAAAATATACTTCTGCATCAAAAAACAACCACACACGTATAGCAACATCGCTCGTGACTGTTAAACAGCAGTTAGCATCCAAATTCAGTTCCAGGAATCCAATTATGATTATGATTTTAGATCGTTGGATACATTGAGACTGGCATGAGACGTTTATGCTGTATATTGCTGACAAGACACTATAAAAGCATATAATATTCTGGCCGTAAAGTAGCAGGCGAGCACAGTGTTGTACCTGCACAATAATGAACCAGATTAACGGGTAGCTGATTTATGAATGCAAGAAAGCTGTTATTTTTAGTTCTGATACTAAATTCGGTAGTAGTTATTGCCGCTCTTGAGATAAATAGAAGAAGCGGAGTCAATCATTTCGATGAAGGTAAATTTGTCACCATATATTCCTTCCTTCAACTTTTGGCGACGTTTGGCATCGTTTTATTAATAAATTGGTATTCTCGTTGGAAAAACCCCTCTTTGATCTGGAAGATTATAGCTATCGGGTTTATATTTTTGGCTGCGGATGAAGTCTTTACGATTCATGAAAACATAGATTTTCTGATTCATCGTGTCTTTGGTATAGAAGAAACTGCTGTTACTGATCGCATCGACGACATCCTCGTTGGTCTATACGGACTGTTAGGGATAGGTGTGCTTTTTGTTTATCGCAATGAATGGAAAATCTATCGCGAAGCCTTTCCATTTTTCATATTTGGCTTTGCTCTTCTCTTTGGTATGGTCACATTAGATGTAATCACTAACAGACATGACATTCTTTATTTAATATGGGATCATCATTCAGCCAGTACTATCCAGTCTTACCTTTCGCTTGCAGAAGAACCACTGAAGGTTTTTTCAGAAGCATTCTTCATATTGGGGTTTTACATTATTTTACAGACAGTAAAGGCCGGGAAGAAAGAGTCAGCTGTTACTAAAGCAGGCTAACAAAACGTTGCTCAGTGACCACGACAAACCGCGCTTGAGAATACCAAAAACTACCACAACCACAAAAGCCCGTCTATGTTGAGACGGGCTTTTTGATGTGTGTAGTAAAAAATCGGCGACGACCTACTCTCCCGCAGTTAAGCAGTACCATCGGCT
>JADMLA020000004.1 GCA_015482705.2 Prosthecochloris sp.
TCAGCACCGCAACAGAAATCTTTTTCTGTTACAGTCGAACTTCTATCCCTCTTTCCCTCAGATATTCCTTCGCTTCTCTGATCGAGTATTGCCGGAAATGGAAGATTGAAGCGGCAAGGGCGGCGTCGGCATGTCCTTTGGAGAAGCCATCGTAAAGATGTTCGAGATTACCTGCACCGCCTGATGCAATGACAGGTATGTGAACCGTTGCCGATATCTCACACAGAATTTCGTTATCGTAGCCTGACTTGGTGCCGTCACGGTCCATACTGGTCAGAAGGATCTCTCCAGCGCCGAGATCCTGTACCATATTGGCCCATTCGACAGCTTCATATTTTGTCAGCTCTTTTCCCGAATGGGTGTGGACGATATATTTGTCACCGATTTTTTTGACGTCGATTGCAACCACGACTGCTTGAGACCCGAACTTTTCGGCGATTCTCGTGATCAATTCCGGGTCATAAACTGCTGCGGTGTTGACCGAAACTTTGTCGGCACCATGCAGGAAAGCATCTCTGGCGCGTTCGACCGAATTGATGCCACCGCCTACGGTGAGAGGGATGAATACCTCTTCCGAAACTTTTAAAACTTCCTCGAGTGTTGTTCTTCTCGATTCGATCGAGGCTGAAATATCGAGAAATACCAGTTCGTCCGCCAGTTCATCATTGTAAAATTTCGCTTGTTCGAGAATCGAACCGGCATCTCGCAGTCCTTCAAAGTTGATGCCTTTGACAACTCTTCCATCACGGACGTCGAGGCATGGGATAATACGCTTGGCTAACATCTATTGTTAAAAAACAGGTTATGTTTGAAACGGGATTACACGGTTCTGTTTAAAGAGATTCAACGTAGGAATAAACCAATAAACTGGTAAACTACAAGATTTAGTAACGTAATGCCTCTTAAAATTCTCATTTTTCAAGCTACTATTATATATTAGCAGCCGTGAAACCGAGAATAACAAGGAGAATGAGAATATGAAATTTCCGGTATGTGATTTTGCGGATTCCGAAGACGGTTTTTACTCGCAGTGTGCCAGCTGTCCGATCGATGCATCAACAGCAGGGTGTGCCCTGACCGAGCTGGAAGATGGTACCTATGAATTTGTGGGTAATACACCTCATGGAGGGGTGAGGGCGGTGTTTCTTTTCAAGAATGATGCTGGAGACCAGGTTGCCAAGCAGGAGGCGGTCCATGTTGAAATCCATGAACTCGATGAGCACGGGCATCTTGTGACCATCCTCTATGGGATCGTTGATCCGGAAGGTATGATCTATCTGAAAAGGTCGGACACTGAAGAACAATAGCAGCAATTCAGTAACGTTTTTTCAATGCTACATTAATGACAGAGAACGGAGAAATGTCTTCCGGAAGGGGGAGTATGCGTGATTTGACAATAATCGGCGGAGGGCCTACAGGTATTTTTGCGGCCTTTCAGTGCGGTATGAACAATATCTCGTGCAGGATTATCGAAAGCATGCCGCAGCTTGGCGGTCAGCTTACTGCGCTCTATCCTGAAAAATATATTTATGACGTCGCAGCATTTGCCAAGGTTCAGGCTGCAGAGCTTGTTGAAAGCCTCTGGAAACAGGCTGAACGGTATGGTCCGGAATTGATTCTCGGCGAAACAGTGTCCAGCTACAGGAAACTCGATGACGGTTCATTCGAAGTTGAAACACAAAGCGGAAGAGCATTCGCTTCCCGTTCTGTACTTGTTGCAGCTGGATTAGGGGCGTTTGCTCCGAGAAAGCTTCCCCAGCTTGGCGATATCAGTGAGCTCGAAGGGCATTCGGTGCTGTATTCGGTACAGCATATGCAGCAATTGGCGGGCAAAAGGGTGTTGATCGTGGGAGGTGGTGATTCCGCTCTCGATTGGGCGATGATGCTGCTTCCTGAAGCTGAGCATGTGAGCGTTGCACACCGTTCGCCAGAGTTCAGGGCTCATGGTAAAACGCAACAGGATATACTGGAAGCAGCTGAAAAGGGTTTGCTCGACGTCTATCTGAACACCGAAATAAAAGGTATCGAACATGAAGGGCCTGCGTTGCGAAACGTGCACCTGCGTTCGAAAAGTGGGAAGGAGACAACCTTCGAAGTAGATTATATGCTGGTGTTGATCGGTTATATTTCAAATCTCGGTCCTCTTGCAGAATGGAAACTCGATTTGAACGATAATGCGATTGTTGTCGATGGTCACATGAAAACAGATGTAGATGGTTTGTATGCTGCCGGAGATATCGCTTCTTATCCCGGAAAACTTAAAATTATTCAAACAGGGTTGAGTGATGCGACGATGGCAGTTCGTCACAGTCTTTCCTATATTCATCCCGGAAAAAAGATCAAGCATCAGTTCAGTAGCATTAAAATGGCTAAAGAAAAAAATAAATGACGCGAGAAACGCAACACGCTCAGCAAGAGCCTTCGCGTTTTCAGGCATGGATGATGGCCATACGTCCCAAGACACTTCCTGCCGGTGCTGTTCCCGTTGTAGTCGGCACTGCCCTTGCTGCAGCCGATGGAAAATTGTTGCCTGTCGCTGCCGTTATTGCATTGCTTTGTGCTTTGGGGATACAGGTTGCTACGAACTTTATCAATGAAATATACGACTTCAGGAAAGGAGCCGATACGGTAGAGAGGCTTGGACCGACACGTACTGTCGCTGCAGGATATATCTCGGAAAAAACCATGATTATCGTTTCGGCTGCGCTACTGCTAATGGTATTCCTTTTAGGGCTTTATTTGGTATACCTTTCAGGCTGGCCGATTTTGCTCGTTGGCCTGCTTTCGATGTTTTTTGCATGGGCATATACCGGAGGGCCATACCCTATTGCCTATTCAGGGCTTGGAGACCTGTTCGTATTTATTTTTTTCGGGCTTGTCGCTGTCAGTGGTACCTACTATGTTCAGGCGGGTTCGCTTACCTTGCCGGTGCTGACGGCTGCGGTTGCACCTGGTATTTTTTCCGTCAACATCCTGCTTGTCAACAACATCCGTGATATCGATACAGATCGAAAAGTGGGAAAAATGACTCTTCCTGCAAGGACAGGCGGCGGAAACGCAAGATGGCTTTATCTTGGCTTGACAGTTGTCGCCTATTTTGTTCCTGTCTGGTTGTGGATGACCGGATACTCTTTCTGGGTAATGCTTTCCTGGTTTTCCATACCGCTTGCTGTCGGTCAGATCAGAACTCTTTTCCGCAGTGAAGGCAGGGTTCTCAACGAAGTGCTTGCGGGAACAGGGAGGGTAATGGTTTTGCATGGAACGTTATTTTCCTTGGGTATGCATATCCCGATATTTTCAGCTCTATAACGACACGATGCATTCAGAAAAGGTGAGAATCGCCCTTGTTCAGATGGCCTGTGAAGCCGATCCGGAAATGAATCTGAATAAGGCATGCCGTAAAATTGTGGAGTCGGCATCCGGAGGAGCGAAGATAGTCTGCTTACAGGAACTGTTTTCGACAGTCTATTTCTGCCAAGCCGAGGAGTATGCCCCATTCAGCTTTTCTGAAGCGATTCCCGGTCCTTCGACAGACAAGCTTCAGACAATAGCTGCCAAGCATGGCATTGTCATTATAGCCTCGTTGTTCGAGAAACGTGCACGAGGTCTTTTTCATAACACCGCGGCTGTTATCGATGCAGACGGCTCTTACCTGGGGAAGTATCGCAAAATGCATATCCCTGACGATCCAGGATTTTTTGAAAAATTTTACTTCACCCCTGGAGATCTTGGTTACAAGATATTCAAAACACGGTATGCAACGATCGGGGTATTGATATGCTGGGATCAATGGTTTCCGGAAGCTGCACGTCTGACCGCTCTTCAAGGGGCGGAAATTCTTTTTTACCCAACGGCCATCGGGTGGGCTTCGAGTGAAACGTCTATGGAAGTTCAGCGCTCACAATTACAGGCATGGAAAACGATACAACAGAGTCATGCAGTTGCAAACGGTGTTTATGTAGCTACGGTTAATAGAATTGGAACCGAAGGCGATCTCCATTTCTGGGGTAACAGTTTTGTTTCAGATCCGTTCGGTCAGATTACTGCTACTGCAGATGAAAGCAGTGAGCAAATCCTGTTCGAAGAGTGTGATCTTGGTAAAATTGCGTATTACCGTTCACACTGGCCTTTTTTGCGAGACAGAAGGGTTGAAACATACGGGGAAATACAACGGCGTTATATCGATTGAACAGGGTGCTGTTACTAAAGAAAGATCACGAAAATTTAAATGGATTTATGAGTGTCAATACCGGAGCATTACCTCAAATAAAGTCGTCTCCCGAATCAAAACCGATGATGAAGGAGTGGCTTTTTGTCATTGGTCTCGTGTATCTTCTGCTGGTTTGTGTCGCCCTTATCGGAAGCGGGTTCAAGGAAGCAGCAGGTGAAAACGCCAAAGGGCTTTTTGCTTTTGCCAGTAATCCGTTAAGCGGTCTTGTTATCGGTACAGTCGCTACAGCACTTATTCAGTCTTCGAGTACCGTTACCTCGATTATTGTCGGACTTGTTGCAGGGGGACTTCCTGTTTCGATAGCTATTCCAATGGTTATGGGGGCAAATATCGGGACGACTATTACCAATACGATTGTGAGTCTCGGGCATGTCCGGGAAGGGGAGGAGTTCAAGCGGGCTTATGCCGCTGCAACGATTCATGACTTTTTCAACCTGCTCTGTGTCGCTATTTTTCTTCCGCTTGAAATGCTTACCGGTTATCTTTCCAAGGCCGGTTTTTTTCTTGGCGGTTTGTTTGTCGGCAAGGAGTCGATGTCTATTAAAGGGTTCAATTTCATAAAGCCTATCGTAAAGCCTGCCGTTTCAATGGTTGAAGGTTCTCTTCAAGCTTTTTTGCCTCAGATTACAGCAGGGTTTATTATGATTATAATTGGGATTGTCCTTATTGTTGCCGTGATCACAGTGCTCAGCAGGTTACTGAAAATGCTTATGGTGGGAAAGGCAAAGGATATTCTTCGTAAGTCTGTCGGCAGAGGACCGGTTTCCGGTTTGTTTTCAGGTGCGCTTTTGACTGTACTTGTTCAATCATCTTCGACAACGACAAGTCTTGTCGTACCCCTTGCCGGAAATGGTGTGTTTTCTCTCAGGCAGATTTATCCGTTTACATTGGGCGCGAATATCGGTACCTGTATAACTGCTCTACTTGCTGCAACAGCCATAACAGGGGCCAATGCTGTTTTTGCCTTGCAGATCGCTTTTGTACATCTCTTGTACAATTTTTCCGGGGTACTGGTGATTTACGGGCTTCCTTTTTTACGATCATTGCCTGTTCGTGCTGCCGAAATGCTTGCAACTGCTACCGTTCGCAACAAACTGTATGCCTTGGCATATATTATCGGTGTTTTTTTTCTGATTCCCGGCGTTTTAATTGCAATTAGCGCCCGGTTCGGGTGGTGACAGGTTGGTTGTTTGTCAATAGAGCATAAAGGAAATGCGTATGCTGAACCAGATCAAAAGAAAGAAAGAGCTTGAAGCCAGGATTGCCGATCTCGAAACTTCTCTGAGTAATTTGAAGCAGCAGCTCAGGGAGGAGGTCTCTCAGGAGCATCAGGAAGGTATCGACCACCTGGAGGAGTATCTCGATGAGATCAATCACCGGTATACGAATCTGAGAGATTTTTTGCAGGTTGTCCGGCAGGAACTCAAAGAGCTTTTCGGGAGAAAAAAAGCAGCGGACAGGAAAAACAATGATATATGAGGTGCTTTCGAGAAAGTAATACACACCCCTGTAGATTCCGATTTGATTAACTGCGTTATGGACTACTGCCAAACATGAACATTTTCAGCATAATTATTCTTGGTACGTTGTTAGGTACCTTTTTCATAAAGCTGCTTGCGGATATTTTGAACATGAATGCGGCAGGGGCTGTTTTGCCTGAAGAGTTTCACGATGTCTACGATCAGGAAGCTTATGAAAAATCTCAGAATTACCTTCGTCACTCAACGGTTTTTTCTTTGGTGGCCGCCGCTTTTGAGCTTTCGGTACTCCTTGTATTCTGGTTCGCAGGGGGATTTAATTTTCTCGATATTCTGGTGAGGGAGCTTGGTTTTTCATCTCTTGTAACGGGTGTTTTCTACATAGGTATACTTCTTTTTCTTCAGGGATTGATTTCTCTTCCTTTCAGTATATACCAGACGTTCGTGCTCGAGGAGCAGTACGGTTTCAATAAAACCTCTCCTCTTACATTTGTTTCGGACAAGTTGAAAGGGGTGTTTCTCGGGTTGCTGCTAGGCACGCCGGTTCTTGCCGGATTGCTCTGGTTTTTTGAGAACAGCGGTTCACTTGCCTGGGTTTGGGCATGGGGAGCGGTCGCTTTCTTTGGTTTTGTGTTACAATATGTGGCCCCGACACTGATTATGCCGCTTTTCAACAAGTTTACCCCGCTTGAAGATGGTGAGCTCAAATCGGCTATCATGAAGTATGCCAAATCGGTTGATTTTCCTCTTTCCGGAATATTTGTCATTGACGGGTCGAAACGCTCTTCCAAGGCTAACGCTTTTTTTACCGGTTTCGGTAAACGGAAGCGTATAGCACTTTTCGATACACTTATCGAGAATCATGCCGTTACGGAGCTTGTTGCAGTGCTTGCGCATGAAATCGGGCATTACAAGAAAAAACATATCATTATTGCGATGTTTCTCAGCATCGTCAATATGGGAATCGTGTTTTTCCTGCTTTCGATTTTTCTCAACAACCGCGAGTTGTTCGATGCGTTTTATATGGAGAACCTTTCCGTCTATGCGAGCCTTCTGTTTTTCTCCTTGCTTTACAGTCCTGTAGAGTTTGTGCTTTCGGTCGCTCTGCAGTCTCTTTCGAGGCGTCATGAATTTCAGGCAGACCATTATGCCGTTGAGACCTACAAGGGAGCCTCGACTCTTGCCGAAGCGTTAAAGAAGCTGTCGAGAACAAACCTCTCGAACCTTACACCCCATCCTTTCTATGTGTTTCTGAACTATTCTCATCCTCCGGTGCTTCAACGGATAGAGCGCATTAGGCGGGGGCTGCCGACCGCAACTGTCTAACGAGGCAGTTTGAATCGTTAAAGAAAAGAGCGGTAACGGTAATTCAACGGTGCTTTTCATGTATGTCAACAGGTAAATACAGTCATTACTACATGCCCCCCGAATGGGGGCACCATGATGCAACGTGGCTCTCATGGCCACATAACAAAGCTTCCTGGCCGGGTAAATTCGAGCCGGTACCGGATGTTTTTGCTACAATTGCAGCAACACTCTGCCGTCATGAAACGGTAAATATCAACGTTCTCGATGATGCTATGGAGTATGAGGCACGTGAGCGGATACAATGTAGAATAAAGCATGGAGATGACATGAATCGAGTGCATTTTCATAGGATCCGAACGGATGATGCATGGTGCAGGGATCATGGGCCGAACTATGTGTATTGCCTGGAGAACGGTGTTTCTCGAAAAGTGATTCTTGATTGGGATTACAATGCCTGGGGCGGTAAGTATGAACCTTATGATAACGATAACTGTGTTCCTGAAAAGATTGCGGCAATTCAGGGCCATCCTCTTGTCAAACCCGGAATGGTGTTGGAGGGGGGGGCGATTGATGTGAACGGTGAAGGATTGCTGCTGACCACCGAAGCATGTTTGCTCAATCCTAACCGCAATCCTTTTATGGCAAAAAAAGATATCGAGAAGATGCTTGCTCGGTATCTCGGTATAGAGAAAGTTATCTGGCTGAAAGAGGGAATAGTGGGGGATGACACGGACGGTCATGTGGATGACTTTGCACGTTTTGTCGATGACAGAACCGTCGTTATTGCCGTTGAAGAGAACCCCGGAGATCAGAATTACGAAATACTTCAGGAAAATTATAGAATACTCCAACAGTATACAGATATCCGGCAGAGATTGTTACAGGTCGTGAAATTGCCAATGCCTGATCCTGTCTATTATGAAAATGAAAGACTTCCTGCAAGTTATGCCAACTTTTATATCGCTAACCGTCAAGTGCTTGTTCCTCAATACCGTTGCTCAAAAGACAGAGGCGCGCTTGATGTTCTGAAAAAATGCTTTCCCGCCAAAGAGGTTGTCGGAATTGATTGCACCGATCTTATCTGGGGTCTTGGGGCTATACATTGCATAACCCATGAAGAACCTGTATAGAAACGGTTTACCTGTTGAGCAGCCCTGTTACATTGATGCTCGGTTTTCTGAGTTGTTACTCTGTTGAGAAGACATAACAGCACGATAACTTATTGGTTACACAGTCCCAATGGAAGAGCCATGTTGCCCTGAATCGGCATCCGATCCCCCCCTGAAGTCATGCCGCACGTGATGCGGCATCCATGCAGATCAGCGAGGCAGGTGATGGATCCCCGGGTCTGCGCTCCGCTTGCTCGAGGATGACAAAAGGAGAGAGAAGTCATGGCGCACTCGATGCGTCATCGATGTGAGCCAGCGAGGTAGATGATGGATCCCCGGAAAAGGCTTCTTCTAATTACGTTACTTTTCCTGTTGCTCGAGTGTTCCAAATCGTTAAATGCGTCTCAAAATGATGGGTTTGATCTCATTTTGAGTCTCTTTTTGTGCGCTTTGTTTCGGGAAGGAAGTATATTCGTCATAAATGCGTCGTTTGTTTGGGGAATATTACGTTTTTTGTTTTGGCATACACTTTGCATGTAAGAAGTAGTGGCATGAATTTTACAACCTCACGCCCGTGAGGTTGAGCAGGCGGAATGGGGGACGCCTGCTCCAAGAAAGCGGTCAGTACGGCCGCTTTTTTTTATTCCGATTACCGATTTTTTGCAAGGCTTTTGACTACTTATAACGGTGTTGTCGAAATCTCGTGTGCAGCATGTGTATCGGGGAAGAAGTCTCATCGATCCCGAAATGATTGTAGAGAGTTTCGTCTCGATGCCCTCGTGAAATCTTTTATGCCGAGCAATGGTAACTTGGTCATGTCTCTGCCTGCCGTTGTACTCGTCAGAGATAGCTCGGGTCTACAACTCTTCCCATAAACAGTATCGTGCCGAAACGGTTTTCTCTGATGATAAACAAAAATGGATGATCTGCACGAAACACGGGAGCGGGTTCGGGCATTGCGGATGTGAGCTGCATAACGACGCCAGTTGCTGCGGCTGCTTCGGTTCCCTCTTCATTAACGTCTATAAATGCTTTATGAACAACAGCCCCGATGAAAAGTTTGTTTTTATCGGGAGTCATATTTGAAAAGTCGGCTTTCATTGGATCGAATGCATCCGTCATGCCTAGTTTGCGGAGTGTCTGATCGAGGCGGAAGGTGGAGGTGAGGGTGAACTTCGGGATGAAAACACTGACGGTTGTCTCTTCGAGTGAGTTTGAAAAAGTATTCAACAGTTCTGGTGTGATGGTGTCTTCGAGCACCGACAGTCCCTTTTTTTCGGCAGGAAGCAGTACAAGCATCGAAAGATCTCTGCCGGAGTAGGGTAACTCGAGAATCTGTAGAGAATCCGATGATGCGTACCTGAACTGCTGTTCCTGATGCATCATGGAAACGGTTACTGTTTTGTCTTGTTTGACGAAAAAACTTGACTCAGTTGTTGCCGATTTGTCAAAACTGTTTGTCCAGTCGCCCTTGAAGTAGATGGCGTTGACCAGTGTCAGTCTGGTGAGGCTGTTAAGAATACCGGGTTTCAAGAGTTCCTTGATTTTATCCCTGGTTTTCTTTTCCACCCAGGTGTTGATGGTTTCTCTGGCTGTTTCGGGGTCTTTGGTGTAGTCGACCGAGGTAACGGTTGAACGGTAGTCTCGTTTGAGATCATGCAGGAAAGAGTTTGAAAGTGCATATCCTTCCTGCGGCCATAATGAGTTTGCTGTTTCAAGCGTTACGGCATCTTTTGCGGTAATCGAGTCGATGTTTTTTTCAAATGCAGCCTATGCGGAATGATATGCAGTGATGTTATCCGGTGCCTGGAGTAGTGAAGCAATCTGGCGTTCGGTTTCTCCAGCAGCACCTGCAAGAGTCATCGAGAGTGCTGCCGATATGCTGTAGGGTGAAAAGAAAAGGTTGCTGTCGGTTTTTTTTCCCAGTACACGGTAGAGGTTCAGAGAAAATGTCGTTTTATCGGTATTTTTTATTGCTGCCGACGTTTTGTTTTCCTCATTTTCGGTTTTAGCAGTTACGCTGCAAGCAAAAACCGGGATGAGAAGCAAAAGGAGCGCTGTTGTGCGTATAATATTGCTGATAGACATCTCTTTACGATTTAGAGTGCATCTCCTATATAAGACGCATCACTCCCGAAATATTGGGAAACCTTCTGGTTACTGTACTTCTGCGGGGGCGGCGTATGTTGTTTCCTGCATATTGAACAGATAGTAGTTGATGCTGTCGCTCAGTGCCTGAAGACTCGCATCGATGATGTTGGTTGAAACACCGACTGTTGACCATGTCGAGTGCCCGTCACTGGTTTCGATAAGTACTCTTACCTTGGCGCTTGTTCCTTTTTTTTCTTCAAGCACACGTACTTTGTAGTCAACCAGCTTTATGGTTCGTATGGCTGGATAAAAGCCACGCAGAACTTTCCGAAGCGCCTTGTCGAGTGCATTGACCGGACCGTCTCCATCGGCGGCCGTCATCTCGATTTCATCGTTGACCTCGATTTTAAGGATAGCTTGGTCAACGGGTTCACGGTTTTTGGCTGACTCGATGTGTACTTTCGATTCGAGTACTTCAAAAAACGGTTTGAATTTCCCCAGCTCATGGTGTAGAAGCAGCTCAAAAGACGCTTCGGCAACATCGAACTGGAAGCCCTCATATTCGAGTTTTTTGATTCTCTGAACGATTTTCTTAAACAGCTCACCGCTTTCCGGCAGCTCTATACCTAATTCTTTTGCTTTATAACGGATATTACTCTGCCCTGCAAGTTCGGAGACAAGGACTCTCTGGCGGTTACCCACGGTTTTTGGGTCGATGTGTTCGTAGAGCGAACTTTCTTTGAGTACCGCGCTGACATGGATCCCCCCTTTATGGGCAAAGGCGGATTTACCGACAAAAGGTGCTCTGTTATCAGGAGGAAGATTCAGCAGCTCGTAGACGGAGTTGGAGAGCGAGGTAAGCTGATTGAGGTTCAGCTTATGATGAAAATGGCCGTCGAGCTTCAGGATGACATTCGGAATGATGCTGATAAGGTTTGCATTCCCGCATCGTTCACCGATACCGTTTATGGTGCCCTGTACGTGAGATGCACCGGCTCGTAATGCAGAAAGAGCATTTGCGACAGCAAGGTCGCTGTCGTTATGAGTGTGAATGCCGATTGGAATGTTGGTTACGGAAATAACCTCCTGAACGATTGTATATACTTCATGAGGCATTGTGCCGCCATTGGTATCGCAGAGTACAAGACGTTCTGCTCCGGCTTCTTCGGCCGTTTGCAGCATTGTCATCGCAAACTCGGAATTGTCCTTGTAGCCATCGAAGAAGTGCTCGGCATCGAACAGCACCTGCCGACCACGGTTTTTCAGAAAGTTGACCGATTTGAAAATCAGTTCGGCGTTTTCTTCGTCATTCAGCCCCAACCCGACTGCAGAGTGGGCTTTCCAGGTCTTCCCGAAAATGGTGATTACAGGCGTTTCAGATTTCAGGAGTCCCGTCAGATTAGGGTCCTTTTCGATGGTATCGGGTTTTCTCGCTGTAGAACCGAAAGCACAGAGCTTGGCGTTTTTTAACCGAATATGGAGTGCTCTGCGGAAAAATTCTTCATCCTTGGGATTGCTGCTTGGCCATCCACCCTCGATATAATCAACACCGAATTCATCGAGTTTTTCGGTTATGAGCAACTTGTCCTGGACGGAAAGGGTTATTTTTTCTCCCTGGGTTCCGTCCCTGAGTGTGGTATCATATAGTTCTATGGCGCTTCTGTTCTTCATATCAGTTTCTTTCCCTTGCAATGAGCGGTCAAATGCGAGGCGTGCCCGAATCAAGAGCTCATAAGATTTTCCTTTTTAGCGTAAGCAAAGATTCCGCCGGACATGACGATATTGTAAACGTCCCCGAGCGGTTTGAGCGTATAGGCCGTTTCCTGTGTCAGGTTTTCAATCGTGTTGTTATCAATATCAATCTTCAGTTCATCACCGGTCATAACGGTTTTGTTGAGAGCTTCGGCTGTTTCGTAAGGTATAACAAAGCCTCCGTCTACACAGTTGCGGTAAAAAATTCTCGCATATGATTCGGCAACGATGGCCTTCGCTCCGGCAACCTGAAGAGAAAACGGAGCGTGTTCACGCGATGATCCGCAACCGAAATTGGGACCTGCGATGATGATCGAGTATTCCGATTCGAATTTTCCGTTCTCAACAAAGGGACGGTTTCCCTCGGGAAGTCCCGCTTCGGCAATCGGTACCCCGGAGAGGGCATATTTTCCATAAAGCTTGACTTCTTCGGGATCTGATAGGCTGTAAACAAGGTGCTCGGCCGGGATGATCTGGTCGGTATCGATGTTTTTACCCAAAACATAGGCTTTTCCCTGTATGATGCTGTCCATAATGTTTGTGCTTTGATCTGTTTTCGGTCCGATTATCTGAGAAACTCTCTGGGGTCGGTTAATTTGCCTGTAATTGCCGATGCGGCGGCAGTCAGTGGAGATGCAAGGCAGACACCGGCTTTTTTACTGCCCATTCGACCTGGGAAGTTTCTGTTTGTTGTCGAGACGACAAGATCGTTGTCTTCCGAGCGTCCGAATGTGTCGGATGGGCCTCCGAGGCAAGCTGCGCATGATGGCCGGGCGATGGTGCAGCCTGCGTCTTCAAGGATTTTCTTTATAGGCTGGCCTTCAACCAGTTCCGTCTCGAGGCTTTGGGCAACTTCCACGGTTGCCGGGACGATGTTTGTCGGTACCGAAACCGTTTTACCTTTCAGGATTCCTGCTGCCATGACAAAATCACTGAGCTTTCCACCTGTGCAGGAGCCGATATAGGATTTCGTGATCCTGGTATCCTGAACACTTCGAACGGTTGCTCGATTGTCAGGGCTATGCGGCATGGCCACTACAGGTTCGAGCTCTTCGACCCTGTAGCGATAGATGCTATGATAGTCGGCATCGGGGTCGCTCTTGAAAATTTCATACGGTTTTCCTGACCTTTCTTGTACATAGGCTTCGGTAACATTGTCCGCAGCAATGATGCCATTCATACCACCGGCTTCTATAGCCATGTTGGTCAGCGTCATGCGTTCTTCCATCGGCAGTGAGTATACCGCTGAACCATCGAATTCCATGGCTCGGTAAGTTGCTCCGTCAGTGCCGATATCGCCAAGGATCTGCAAGATGAGATCTTTTGCAGCGAGATAGTCCGGCATTTGGCCCTCGAAAATGAACTTCATGGATTCGGGGACTTTTTCCCAGATTTTTCCCGTACCGAGAATAAATGCGGCATCGGTATTGCCGATACCCGTGCCGAACATGCCGAACGCACCGGAGGTGCAGGTATGTGAGTCGGTCCCGAAAAGAACCGTACCTGGAAGGTTATAGCCTTCCTCGGCAAGGGCGACATGACAAACCCCTTTGTAGCGGTCGGTCCCGACGTCGTAATAGTTTGGAAGGTTCTGCTCTTTCGAAAATTTCCGTAAAAGGTCGATGTTGCGGTGAGCGTGCTCGTTTTCGGTGAAAATATAGTGGTCCGGAAGTACCACGATCTTTTCTGGATCCCATACTTTTGCGCCGGAACCGAATTTTTCCTTGAATATGTCGAAAGTCGGTGGGCCGCATACGTCGTGTGTCAGCAGAATGTCGACATTGAGCCATACATTCTCACCTGTTTCGACAAATTTTCGGTTGGCAGCCCTGGCAAGGATTTTCTGCGTTATCGTTTGTGCCATGATCGGTTAAATCCCGTTATCGATTGTATTGTTGTTTTCGTTTTCTGCTGCATCCTGTCTCAGACTGAGCGCCTGAAGGTATGCTTTTGCACTTGCTTCGATGATGTCTGTCGACACTCCGCGTCCGGTAAATAGGTGTTCGCCATCCTTGAGTCTTACCGTCGCTTCACCGAGAGCCTGACGGCCTGCAGTTGTTGAACGTACCGAATAGGAGTATAGCAACGAGCCAAGACTCAGTGCCCGTTCGATCGCCCTGAAGCATGCGTCGACGGGGCCGTCTCCGGTGGATGATTCTTCATACGTGTTACCTTTTACCCGTATTCTTACTGTTGCGGTAGGAATGGATGCCGTGCCGCTGTTGACATGGAGATAATCGAGTTCAAGAGGTTCGAGCGGTTTGTTCAGCTCGTCTCCCATGAGTACTCTCAGGTCATCATCGTAAATTTCTTTTTTCTTGTCGGCAACTGACAAAAATCGCTCATATACTTTTTCCAGTTCCTCGCCGGTGACTTTATATCCCAGTGAGCTCAAGCGTGCCTGCAAACCGTGTTTGCCTGAATGGCGTCCAAGCACGATGGTTGTCTGTGGAACGCCTACGGATTCAGGGGTCATCACTTCATAGGTTTGCCTGTTTTTCAGCATTCCGTCCTGGTGTATGCCGGATTCGTGGGCAAATGCGTTGTCGCCGACTATTGCCTTGTTCGGCTGGATGATAAGACCGGTGAACGAGGAAACCATGCGACTGGTATTGTAGATTTCTTCAGTCACGATGTCTGTATAATAGTCATGCAGGTCGTTTCGCACTTTCAATCCCATCACGATTTCTTCGAGGGAGGCGTTGCCTGCTCTTTCCCCGATGCCATTGATCGAGCACTCGGCCTGTCTCGCTCCATTTTCGATTGAACTGAGTGTGTTCGCCACGGCAAGACCAAGATCGTTGTGACAATGAACGCTGATAACTGCCTGGTCTATGTTTGCGACCCGTTGTTTCAGGTCTGCGATTTTTTTTCCGAACTCGGACGGCCAGGTATAGCCGGTAGTGTCTGGAATGTTGACTGTCGTAGCACCGGCTTCTATGACTGCCTCGACAATTTCAGCGAGATAGGCCGGGTCTGTTCTTCCTGCATCTTCGGCAGAAAATTCAATATCATCGGTAAATGTTTTAGCATACCTGACAGCGTCTACCGCCATCTTGAGAATGGATCGCTGTTTTTCCGCAAGAGTCTTACCGTACCGTTCGTGTCCGAACTTGCCCATGATGTGAATATCCGATGTGCTGATAAACGTATGAATCCTCGGATATCGTGCATTTCTCAGAGCATCGTAGGCGCTTTTGATATCGTTTTCCATGGCCCTGCAGAGTGCGGCCACGATTTTACCGGATTCATCGCCAACCTGGCGAACAGCCTCGAACTGAAGCGGAGAAGATGCGGGAAACCCCGCTTCAATGATATCTACATTGAGCTTTTCGAGCTGCCGTGCTATCTCGACCTTTTCCTGCAGGTTCAAAGATGCCCCTGGTGACTGTTCACCGTCACGCAGGGTGGTGTCAAATATCAGTACCTTTTCTTTCACATTTCATCGGATGATAGTTACGATACTTCTAGATTTGCCGTGATGGCATCGGTGATTTCTGTTGTCGATGCTATGTTGTCATCGGAGTTAGCGATATCGGCGGTACGCATTCCGGATTCAAGAGTTTTTTCAATCGCCTTGTATATGTCATCGGCAACGTGCTGCATTGAAAAACTGTGTTCGAACATCATGGCTACCGAAGCGATAGTCGCTATCGGATTTGCCTTGTTCTGCCCTGCGATGTCGGGTGCACTTCCGTGGATCGGTTCATAAAGAGCATGATTCTTACCGATACTTGCCGATGGAAGCATGCCAAGACTGCCGGTAATCATGCCGGAGATATCACTGAGTATATCACCGAAAAGGTTTTTTGTGACAATAACGTCGAACTGTTTGGGATCGCGGACAACCTGCATTGCAGCATTGTCTACATACATGTCGGTCAACTCGACATCAGGAAAATCCTTGTGCACTTCATGGACGATGTTTCTCCAGAATTGTGAGCATTCCAGCACGTTGGCTTTGTCAATACAGACAAGCCGCTTTTCCCGTTTCATGGCTGTTTCGAATGCAAGACGTGCAATGCGTTCGACCTCGTATTTTTCATACACCATGGTGTTCCAGCCTTTGGTGTCATCGTATCCTCTTGGCTGGCCGAAATAAATCCCTCCTGTCAGTTCTCTGATCACCATGAAGTCTGTGCCCGAAAGGATATCAGGCTTGAGTGACGATGCGTTGACAAGGGCATCGTATACTTTTGCCGGGCGGAAGTTCGCAAAAAGGCCCAGTTCCTTGCGGATTCTCAGGAGTGCGGCTTCCGGTTTTTTTTCATGCGGCAGGTTTTCCCATTTCGGGCCGCCGACAGCACCGAGCAGAACAGCATCGCATTTTCTACAGGCTTCGAGAGTTTCCTCGGTGAGCATCTCGTTGTGGACATCGTATGACGCTCCTCCGAAAAGGTGCTCCTCTATCGATACTTCCAGGTCATATTTCTCCTCCAGCGCATTGATGACCTGTACGGCACTGGCGACAACTTCCGGCCCGATTCCGTCGCCCGGTATGGTTACTATCTTGAACATTCTTTATCCATTATTTTTTTAGAAGCCAGCTCATCATTTCACGCAGTTTTGACCCGATCTTTTCGATAGGATGGTCTGTGTTGGAAGCGCGAAGCTTTTTCAGGTTTGGGTAACCGGAGTTGCATTCATCGATGAATTCTTTGGCAAACCTGCCATCCTGAACTTCTTCAAGGATTTTTTTCATCTCTGCCTTGACGGCTGAAGTGATGACTCTCGGGCCGCGTGTCATACCTCCGTATTCGGCAGTGTCACTGACAGAATAATTCATACGTGACAAACCACCTTCATAATACAGATCGACAATCAGTTTCAGTTCGTGCATACATTCGAAATAGGCGAGTTCTGCCGGGTAACCTCCCTCGACAAGTGTTTCAAACCCTGCTTTGATCAGTTCTGCGGATCCCCCGCAAAGCACGGCCTGTTCTCCGAACAGATCGGTTTCGGTCTCGTCCTTGAACGTTGTTTCGATGACGCCGGCCTTGGTTCCACCGAGGCCTTTGGCCCATGCAAGTGCCTGTTGTTTTGTATCGCCCGTATAATCCTGATAGACGGCTATGAGGCAGGGGACACCGTTGCCCTGGGTGAAGGTTCGGCGGACAAGATGGCCGGGGCTTTTCGGCGCGATCATCATGACGTTCACCGTTTCGGACGGTACGATCTGATTGTAATGGATATTGAATCCGTGTGCGAACGCCAAGGTATTGCCGGCTTCAAGGTTCGGAGCGATTTCCGTTTCATAAATGCTTTTCTGGTACTGGTCGGGGAGAAGAATCATAATGATATCCGCCCACTTTACGGCATCGGCTATCGGATTGACCTCCAGACCTGCTTCCCTGGCTTTTGCGCATGAGGAACTGTCCGGTCTCAAACCTACACAGACGTTGAGTCCGCTTTCTTTCAGGTTCAGGGCGTGAGCGTGGCCCTGGCTTCCGTAACCGAGTACGGCGATGTTTTTCTCCTGCAGGTATTTCAGATCGGCATCCTGCTCGTAGTAAACGTTCATATGATTGTTTTCTGTTTTATGTTGCTTGAAAAAAAATCAGCTCTCACCACGAGTCATGGCAACCGTGCCGGAGCGGGCAATTTCTTTTATGCCGAGTGGCCGGAACATGTCAATGGTTGTATTGATTTTGTCCGGTGAACCGACGACCTCAATAGTAATGGATTTTTGTTTTATATCCACGACTTTTGCCTTAAAAACATCGATCAACTCGAAAATCTCCTGTTGCGACTGTTTACCGAGTTTCAGTGTCATGAGAAGCAGCTCTCGCGATACGTGCGGCTTGTGTGTTACATCGACAACCTTCAGTGTGTCGATGAGCCGATTGAGCTGCTTGAGTATCTGGCTTATGATGTTGTCGTCTCCTCGGGTGACGATCGTCATTCGGGATATTTCACTGTCTTCTGTTTCTCCGATCGAAATGCTTTCAAGGTTGAATCCCCTTGCGCTGAACATGGCTGCAACTCTGTTAAGCGTACCGAATTTGTTTTCGACCAGAACGGATATGATATGTTTCATAGCTTCATTTATACCATTGTGTTAGGGTTCAGCCTGTCAAAAAGCATTTCCGAAATCGGAGCACCTGCCGGTACCATGGGAAAAACCATGTCTTTTTTAATAACCTTGAACTCTACCAGGGCAGGGCCTTCGTTGTAATCAAGAGCTTCGCTGATGGCTCGCTTCGCTTCAGCCGGATTGGTTGCACTCATCGCCTTGACCCCGAATGCCTCGGCGACACGGACGAAATCAGGATTGCTCTGCTGCAAGTCGGTGAACGAGTACTTTTCCTGATGAAAGAGCTCCTGCCATTGCCGGACCATGCCAAGGAAGTTGTTGTTGATCAGGAAAAGTTTGACCGGCAGTTTGTAGTGTGCCGCCGTAACAAGTTCCTGGATGTTCATCGTGAAGCCGCCGTCCCCACAGAAAAGAACAACGGGTCTGTCGTGAACGCCGAATGCTGCGCCGATAGCCGCCGGCAAGCCATAGCCCATGGTGCCGAGACCTCCACTGGTTATAATCGAGCGGGGGTTGGCGAACTTGTAATACTGAGCTGTCCACATCTGGTGTTGTCCGACATCGGTGACCACAACAGCACTGCCCTCGGTCTGCCGGGAAACTTCATCGATAACGAACTCGGTTTTGAGCTTTTTATCATCGTTGACGTATGCGAGGGGGCACTGCTTCCGCCATTTTGCAATTTCTTCGAGCCACGGTTGACGGTTTTCCCTTGTTTTCGGCAGTGCTTTGAGAACGCCTTCAAGAAAGTGCCGGGAATCGCCGACAACAGGAAGGTCTACCTTGATATTTTTGTCGATGTTTGTCGGGTCGATATCGTTATGAATTTTATATGCATGAGTCGCAAATTTGTCAATCTTGCCGGTTACCCGGTCGTCAAACCTTGCGCCGACCGAGATGAGAAGATCACAGTTGTTGACGGCCTGGTTTGCCCAATACGTGCCATGCATACCCAGCATGCCCATGCTCAGGGGGTGGCTGCCTGGAAATGCGCCTAATCCCTGCAAAGTCATGGTGACCGGAATGTCTTGCTCGATCGCAAGAGTTCTGAGCGCTTCTGATCCTTCGGAAGCGATAACGCCGCCGCCGACATACAGTAAAGGCCGTTTTGCCTTGGCAATGATTTTCGCCGCTTTTTTTATCTGATTTTCATGGCCTTTGATCGTTGGCTTGAACCCACGAATGTCGATCTTTTCCGGCCAGTTGAAAATGCACTCGGAGCTTAAAACATCTTTTGGCAGATCGACAAGAACCGGGCCGGGCCTTCCTTGTGATGCCAAATAAAATGCTTTTCTGACAGTCGTTGCAAGGTCTTTGACATCCTTGACCAGAAAATTGTGTTTCGTGATGGGCCGGGTGATACCGACAATATCGGCTTCCTGAAAGGCGTCGTTACCGATAAGGTTGCTTACTACCTGGCCGGTAAAAACAACCATTGGAGATGAATCCATGTAGGCGTTGGATATTCCTGTAACTGTATTGGTGGCACCGGGGCCCGAGGTGACCAGAACGACTCCGGGTTTACCGGTTGCCCTGGCATAACCTTCAGCCATATGAGTCGCTCCCTGCTCATGGCGAACAAGAATGTGTTTGATATCCTGGACGTCGTAGAGCGTTTCGTATACTTTCAGAAGCGCTCCGCCGGGGTAGCCGAATATGTATTCAACATTTTCCCGGCGCAAGCATTCAAAAAATATTTCAGAGCCGTTCATTTTTTTGCCGGATGTATGCATGAGTCGTCATTGTTTAATATTAAGTGTTAACAAACCGGATTTTGTAAAATCGCTCCCGTGCTTGCTGATGTCACCATCTGTGAATAACGAGCAAGGTATCCTTTGGAGATTTTCGGGATGAATGCCGGAATTTCTGCCAGTCTCTGCTCAATGGTTTCGTTGGAAAGATCCACCGATATCAGCTTGTTCGGCAGATCGATAGTTATCATATCTCCGTTCTGAATCGCTGCAATAGGACCTTTTTCTGCAGCTTCCGGTGAAACATGTCCGATACATGCTCCCCGGGATCCTCCGGAGAATCGGCCATCGGTAATCAGTGCAACGCTGTCCCCAAGGCCGCGACCCATGATCGCACTGGTCGGTGATAGCATTTCAGGCATTCCCGGACCTCCCTTCGGGCCTTCGTAACGGATAACTACAACATCACCCGCAACGACATCTCCATTCATAATTCCGGCAATAGCATCGTCTTGGCAATCATATACTTTTGCCGGTCCGGTGTGATGCATCATTGATTCGCTTACCGCACCGGTTTTGACAACGGCACCTTCCGGAGCAAGATTACCGTAAAGGATCGCCAACCCTCCGGAGTGAGAGTAGGGGGCATCTATCGAACGAATGACCGAAGCGTCGCGTATCACGGCTTTTTCGATGTTTTCTCCAAGTGTTTTTCCTGTAACTGTTGGTCTCGAAAGATCGAGTAAACCGTCGATTTTTGACAACTCCTTCAATATTGCTGAAATACCGCCAGCTCTATCGACATCTTCGATATGGACATCTTGGGTTGCCGGACTGACCTTGCAGATATATGGCGTTTTCGAAGAAAGAGTGTTGAGTTCCGAAAAGTCAAACGCCTCTTCAGCTTCATTGGCAATTGCCAGTGTGTGCAATATCGTGTTTGTACTGCCGCCCATCGCAAAATCGAGCGCGAAGGCATTGAGCAGCGTATTCCTGGAAAGAATGTCTCGTGGTTTGACATCGTTTTCAACCAGATCGATGATTCGCCTCGATGCTTCCCTGACCAGATCCTCTCGTCGAGGGTCCACTGCAAGCACCGTTCCGTTTCCGGGGAGTGCGAAGCCGAGTGCTTCACAGAGGCAGTTCATGGAATTTGCCGTAAACATTCCCGAACAGGAGCCGCAGGTCGGACAGGCGTTTTCTTCAATAACGTTCAGTTCTTCCTCGCTTATTGCACCTGTACTGCGACGACCGACAGCTTCGAATACCGAAATCAGGTCAACAGTTTCACCCGAAGGTGTACAGCCTTTTTTCATCGGGCCTCCAGAGACGAAAATGACCGGGATATTCATACGGACAGCGGCCATCATCATGCCTGGTGTTATCTTGTCGCAATTTGGTATACAGACAAGGCCGTCGAGACGGTGGGCTTGTGCAACGGTTTCTACGCTGTCGGCTATCAGTTCCCGGCTTGCCAGGGAGTAGCGCATGCCGATATGGCCCATGGCAATACCGTCACATACTCCGATGGTATTGAACTCGAAAGGAACACCGCCTGCTTTTTGAATCTCTTCTTTTGCGACTTTTCCAAGTTTTTGCAAATGCGCATGACCGGGAATAAGTTCGATAAACGAGTTGCAGATACCGATAAACGGTTTTTTGAAATCATCGTTCGAAGATACTGTTCCTGTTGCTTTCAACAGGCTTCTGTGGGGGGCTTTTTCGAAGCCTTTTTTTATTGTATCAGATCTCATAGAAGGTAATTTTAGTCATTGAAAACCCTCCCCTGGGAGCACCGTTCCCAAGGCCAATGAAGAATTTTTGTCAAGAAAGAAGATTGATTGGACCAGGGACCGGAGCGCCGTCAGGGCACAAGAATACCCACCTGTAGAATAATCACAGGCACAAGTTTTCCGATCCTGCAAATGAGGAAAGTGGCTGATTTGCCGAATTTGGCTGTAAGGCCTTTTGAGTTTTGTGAGCTATCGTTGGTCATAGATATAATAACTACAATGTAGAGCAAATGTAGTGTTTTCTTTTATATAAAGCAAGCGTGAAATGTGGTTTGTGGTCATTTGTGTGGTTGTTCGGGGAATTTTTCCTGTGTGAAGATCATTTGACAACATATGCTGTTTTTTTTACAGGAGATGTTTTTTATCGAAAAATCTTTTGCTCATACTCTCGTGTCATAACATAGATATGAAAAGGTAAAATTGTGCACGTTCGAATCCAATCATGCCAGATATTATCAAAACACTTTTTTTGGCTTCACTTTGATAGAGATGAACGCTAAAACGTTTCTTTTTTGTAATATACATCTCGTTCAGCCATTTTTTTGCTGTATTTTGCGTTAATTATACTTTCGTTGGTTCCGATAAGATTTTAACCCGAAATTCTTCAATATGCTACGTTTGCAAGTCCCCCTCCAGCAGGACCTCCCAATGTTTTTTCTGCTTCTGGGAGTCCTGACTCTTTTTTTGTTGCTTTTCGAGGTACTTGTCAGGAAATTTTCCGTCAGCGGCTTTGTGCTCAGGAAAGTGCTGCATTTCGGTTTAGGACTGATTTTGTTTTTCTTCCCTGTTTGCTTTTCGACAAATTTTTTCCCGGTGTTACTTGCGCTGATTTTTGTGGTTGTAAACGCTGCAAGTTTTTATGTTGGGTTCTTTCGTATTTTGCATGACAGAAACCGTCTGGAGCTGCAACAGGGTAATGAACAGGTGAGCTATGGTCCGATTGTGCTACCAGTTGCTTTTATTGTCCTGGCACTTTTTTTATGGGAAAATCATGTCTGGATTTTAAGGACTTCCATACTTGTCGCCGGGATTGCCGATTCGCTTGCCGCCATTGTCGGGGGAGCTCTTGGGAAAGTACATATTGAAAATCTTACAAAAAGCAGAAAAACCGTAGAAGGGTCATTGACTATGTTTACGGTTGCATTTCTCTTGTTGCTTGCCTGCCTCTTTGTTTTTCAGAGCGATTTCAAGGGAGGACTTGCGGCTGCGACGTGGTTTCAGCTTGTCGCTCTTGCGTTGTTTCTTGCAGTCGTTGCATCAGCCGTTGAGGCTCTTGTTTCCTATGGATTCGACAATCTTTTCATTCCAGTTACGATTTCCTATGTACTGTACATTGTCGATGTCAGCGACAAGGAGCTTCTCTTGCGCTTGTTTGCCGGGGGGGCTTTTGCATTCATGTTGGCTTATTTTTCCGTCAAGGTAAAATTCCTCGACAATAGCGGGGCTACAGCGACGTTTCTTCTCGGGACGACTATTTTTGGAATAGGTGGTGTTGCGTGGACGGTTCCGCTGCTTACATTCTACCTATTATCTTCACTGTTATCGAAACTTGGTCGAAAACGAAAAGCCAAATTCGATCTGGTTTTTGAAAAAGGTTCTCAACGTGATGCCGGGCAGGTTTATGCCAATGGCGGGATTGCTTGGATTATCATGATTATTTATTCCTTGACTAACGAACCGGCATATTTTTTTGCTTATCTTGGAACGCTGGCGGCTGTACAATCCGACACCTGGGCGACCGAGATCGGTACCATGTGGCCCAATCCAAAAGCGAGACTTATTACCACAATGCAATCTGTGCCCGTCGGTACTTCAGGTGGTGTATCTTTCCCGGGGACCTTCGGTGCATTCGCCGGTGCTCTCCTGATATGTGCAAGTGCAATTTTCATGCAGGTGAGCTGGCTTATTGATTTCGGAATATTTAAGTCGTTCATGTTGATCGGTTTATCGGGGTTACTTGCCAGTCTTGTCGACAGTTTTTTCGGTGCGACAATTCAGGCGCAGTATTATGATCCGGTCAGAGAAAAGGTTACTGAACGGGTGGAGAGTTACAGAAGCGATGGTACCGTTCTGAAGAACAAGCTGATCAAAGGACATCATTACGTTAACAATGATGTGGTTAATACGCTCTGCGCACTTTCAGGTTGTGCACTTGCGTTTTTCTTTTCCCTGAACATATGATGATTCCATGAATATTAAACTTACGTAACTCATGTTTTCTTCCAAGACAGGTTTTTTTTCGTTGTTGGCAGATGCAGGTCCCGTTGTTCTTTTCGTGCTTGCCATCCTTTTGGTGTTTTCAATTCTCTCCTGGTCCATTATTATCATGAAGGCCGGGAACATAAGTAAAGCAATTTCACAGTCGAAAAGTTTTCTCGATTACTTTTTTGATGTTTCCAACATAGACAAGGTGTTCGGAGAAGCTGAAAATTACAGAAACGGTTCATTGGCGAAGGTTTTCAGGGCAGGATATATTGAATACCGCGCACTGGGTGATCTCAAAAAAAACAGTCAGGTCGAGGAGCGCATATCAAGGGCGATAAGGCGTGAAGCAAATGAGGAAACAAAACTCCTGTCGAGATATGTGCCGTTTCTTGCAACTGTTGGCAATACTGCTCCGTTTATCGGTTTGTTCGGAACCGTTTGGGGGATCATGAACTCGTTTATGAGCATCGGGGTGACCCAGTCTGCTTCTCTCGCAACGGTTGCTCCGGGAATTGCCGAAGCGCTGGTTGCAACTGCAGCAGGACTTGCAGCTGCTATTCCTGCAGTGATAGCATATAATTATTTTACACAGCAAATTGGTTCTATAGAGAGGGATCTTGAAGATTTTTCCGGTGAATTCGTAAAGACATTTGTCAATGAACTCGGATAACGGTTCGAACAGGATGAAGGGACGGTCGAGCCGGCTGTTGAGTGAAATAAACGTCACTCCGTTTGTTGATGTCATGCTGGTGCTGTTGATCATCTTCATGGTTACAGCTCCTATGATGATTCATGGTGTCAAGGTAGAAGCACCAGAGACATCTCATCAAAAAATGGACGTAGAGCCGGAGGCATTAATTGTCAGTGTTGATGAGAATCGTCGGGTTTTTATCAATAAATACCAGCTTGCACCGGATGAATTGCAGGAAAGGCTCCCTGAGATTATCGATATAAATACGGCAGGAGAGGTTTATCTGAAAGCGGATAAATCTCTGCCTTATGGCTTTGTGATGTTTATCATGGCACAGATCAGGGATGCTGGAATTGAAAAGATAGGAATGGTTACCGAGCCTGGAAAAGGTCCGGTCAACGATGCAATAAATCCGGATGAGAATGAATAATCGTGACGAACGGAAAGCGAACAAGCACCGTTTTCTCACAGCCATTACCATATCTGTTTTCCTGCATGTTCTGCTTGTAGCCGGTAGTATTTACCTGCAATACCTTACAGGGATGAGGCGTCCGCAACTCAAAGCGATCGATGTGAGCCTTGTATCGTTGCCAGGACCCGGTTCATCTGACGAGGTTGATTTGTCAGGCGGACAGCTTTCTGTCCCCGAGCCTGAACCGGAACCAGAGTTCGAACCCGTTGTTGAAGAACCTCAGGTAGAACCTGATACTCAAAAAAAGCCTGAACCAGTAAAGGACGTTCCGAAAAAGGTTCCTGACAAGCCAAAAAAGGTTGAGCCAAAAAAGGTTGAGCCAAAAAAGGTTAAGGAAAAGCCAAAGGAGCCTGAGAAAAAGGTTCGGCAAACAAAGACAAATGACTTCGAGCGCACGCTCGAGAAGCTCCGGCAGAAAGTTCAGCAAGGTCCACCTTCCAATCTTTACAAACGGTCCGGGCCGGGGCGCTTCTCCTCAGGTGATGGAGATTATGGGGTCCCCATGGGTCCATACGAGCGTTATCTTGTCAATGTTGTGACCATTATTCGGCAAAATTGGTCGTTCACTCCCCAGTTTATAAGGGAAAAGGGAGATATAAAGGCATATGTCGCTCTTACTATCAACCCGACTGGTGCTATCACTGATATCATGCTTGACAGGGGCTCGATCAGCAGCTATTTCAACGACACGGTGATCAAGGCAATCGAAACGTCATCTCCTCTGCCTCCAATACCGGAAAATGTGTCTTATGAACCAGTACGGTTAGGACTTGTTTTCACTCCGCAAGGAATAGAGTAGAAGTCGGCATAACAACTTTTTGGAATACTGCCGGTCGTTCTGTGCAAAGCCCTGATTATTTCCTTCGATGTCCTTGTGAAAAAGCTTTCGAGTTCATTATTTTTACAAAAGTAAAGGGGGTAATATGTCGAGTTGTTACTGTATAGATATACTGGATTTTGTTGCTTCAACGATCAGGAAAAATATTTTCATCGTTCGATTATGAAAACCCATCGTTTATTGTTCCGGGCTGTTTTAGCTCTTGCTTGGTGCCTGGTTTTTACTCTTTCCAATTCGCATGCCGAACCCGTAAAAGAATATATAAAGATCTCAAAAGCCGGTGCCGACAGGATTCCGTTGGTGCTCAAGTCGATCGATACAAAAAAAGATAAAAACAAACAGTATTCCACTGGAATCGATGCGGTTATTAAACGTGGGCTTGATTTTACCGGTCTTTTTGCACGTATACAATCTCCTCTCAATATCATAACCGGGGGAGATCTGTACCAGGTAGGTCAAAGGCAGATTAACTTTGCGGCACTGAGTTCCGTTGGAGCCGAAGTGTATGCTGGGGGGGTACTTGAAAGAAGTGGTGATGTTCTGAAGATGGATATGGAGGTCTACGATGCTTTGACGGGCAAGCTTCTTATGAGGAAACTTTACGAGGGCGATAAAGATGAGCTGAGACCGATTGCGCATAAATTTTGTGCAGACCTCGTGAAGCTGTTTACCGGTAAGCCGTCCATTTTTGGGAGCAAGATCGCTTTTGTTTCACAAAGCGGGCGGAAAAAAGAGGTTTATCTTGCTGACTTTGATGGTTACGGTGCAATCCCTGTCACCAGTAGCGGTGGTCTTGCTGTGACCCCTGCTTTGTCTCCTGACGGGCGTATGCTCGCTTATCTTACGTATACGCGCGGACGGCCTGATCTTCATATCAAAGATCTTACCACTCAAAAAATTGTTTCCGTCACCAAGAAAGGGATAAAAATCGATCCATCATGGCGGCACGGCTCTACTGAGCTTGCAACCACGTTTTCATTCGACGGAAACCAGGAGCTTTACCTGGTGCGGAACAATGGGACTATTGTCCGCCGTTTGACGAAGCACGGTTTGATCGATGTATCTCCCTCTTTTTCCCCTGATGGAAGCCGAATGGCCTTTGTTTCTTCTCGGCACGGCAATCCTCAAATCTTTATCAAGAACCTTAATTCAGGGGCACTAAGACGTCTTACATACGAGGGAAAATACAATACTCAGCCTGCGTGGTCGCCTGTTGGTGATAAAATTGCATTTACAACTATGCAAAAAAACGGGGAAATCAATATATTTATTATAAATGTAGACGGAACAGGGTTGAGACAGCTGACGTACGGGGCCAGACATAACGAAGCTCCGAGTTGGTCACCTGATGGAACCATGATCGTTTTCAGTTCGGACAGGAGTGGAAAGAACAAGCTCTATGTCATGAATGCGGATGGTCAAAACCAGAGAAGTCTCAAGCTTTCAGGTGAACAAATGCAACCCAGTTGGTCTTCATTTCGCTGAAAGCAGTTTCTACTAACCTAAAAAAAGGGATAACATGAAACCTATCAAAATCTTGTTGAAGGCTCTTCTTGTGCCGTCCATGCTGTTTGTTATCGGCTGTGGATGTTGTGAAGAAGTGGTGGCTCCACCACCCCCAGAGCCAGAGCCAGTTGTAATACCGGTACCTCCGCCGCCTCAGCCGGCAAGGGGATAACCGATTGCACGTTCCGTTGTTACCGCGGCATGTTCTGTTTCTGCATGCTGCGGTATGGCGGGTTCAGTCTTTGTTGTTGAAGAGAGGTGATCTCATGGCAGTATCACCGTCATGATAAGCAATTACCACAGAGCGGCGTTTTATTTTTGTTGTGCTTGACGTGTAAGCAAGAACCAAAAGGGTGCAATATGAAGCCTTCCAAATGCTTGTTCAACGTTTTTCTCATTTCATCGATACTGTTTTTTGTTGGTTGTGGATCGTCGTGTCGAAACGCGGTCGTCAAAGCTCCGCCACTCCCATTACCTGTGTCTATGGTTGAACTTGGTGATGTTTTCTTTGCTTTTGACAGTACTGTACTTGAAATGACATCTCAGAGCCAGCTCGACGAAAATGTCGAGTGGATGATGGCAAATTCCAATGCAACCATTATCATTGAAGGCCATTGTGATGAGAGGGGGACTTACGAATACAACATTGCTCTTGGAGAAAAGAGAGCTGAAAATGTGAAAAATTACATGGTCGATGCTGGTGTGGATCCTTTACGCATGCAGGTTGTAAGCTACGGTGAAGAGCGCCCCTTTGATCCAGGTCATGACGAAGCTTCATGGGAGAAGAACAGAAGAGTGCATTTTGTCGTTCAATAACTGCCTTGCTTCATTATGAATGAGGGGCAAGCAGATGACTGTTTGCCTTTTTTTATCATTATTATCAGGAGAAGATCAAACTATGAAAAAGCTATTACTGTTATGTTGGATTGTCGCTGCAGTTTCTGTGACAGGGTGTGGTTCGAAATCGAGTGAATCTGCTCTCAGTTCAGATGTGGATACAACACAGTATAATCAAATTGACGCTGATGCAGCACTACTCGAAGAGGCGAGAAGAATGGTGAAAGATGTGTTTTTTGAATTTGATAGCGCTGAACTTGATCAGATGGCGATGAGTCAGTTGAAAAACAATGCTGCGTGGTTGGTGGATAATCAAAGCATATCAGTGATGATAGAAGGCCACTGTGATGAGCGTGGAACGTACGAGTATAACATGGCTCTCGGTGAAAGGCGTGCAGAAGTGACAAAAGGTTTTCTGGAAAGGGCCGGTGTCAATGGAGCAAGACTTGAAACCGTAAGTTACGGTGAGGAAAAACCATTTGATCCGGGTCATAATGAGGCTGCTTGGGCAAAGAACCGGCGTGCGCATTTTATGGTTAAATAGTATTTTTTTCATAGTAAGCACAAATGCCTATAGAAAAAAGCGGGTATTTATGCTTATGAACAAGCTGTGAATGACGATGAAACATACCAGTAGAATAGTTGCCCTGGGCATTGTTGGTGTTATGGCTGCGGGGTGTGCTTCCAAGACTGACCTTTATATGTTGCAGGATGATGTCAAGGAACTGAAAACGCAATCTCAACAGTCTGGCGGTCAGAATGCACAGGTGTATTCCGAGGTTGAGCAACTTCGTGAACAGGTTGCCAGGTTGCAAGGTACCATTGAAGAACTGCGTTTCAAATTAGGGGAACCCGAACAGCCCGGGGTAACCAGTGGTGATCTTTCTCTTCTTTCTTCGGATACTACAGCTTCTTCACAGTCTCTCGAAAAAGTCACGCTTCCTGCTGATCCGGAAGGGACCTCCTCTGTTGCCGATCCCGGTGTTTCCGACACCGAAGCTTCTTCAGCTTCTGCTGTGGATGATCAAGGATTATACGATACGGGAGTACGATATTTTGAGAGCTATAATTATTCTTCGGCGAGAAAAGAACTTGGATTGCTTTTGGATAATTATCCTTCATCACCGCTTGCTGATGATGCCCAGTACTATATTGCCGAGACTTATTATAATGAGAAGTGGTTTGAAAAAGCTATTCTCGAGTATCAGCTTGTTATCGAAAAGTATCCGGAAGGAGATAAGCGCCCTTCGGCTTACTTCAAGCAGGGGCTTGCGTTTGAAAATATTGGTGATTCCACCAATGCGAAGGTAAGATACAAGGAGTTGGTGCAGCTGTATCCAAACTCGAATGAAGCAAAAATTGTAGACCGTAAGTTACAGTAGAGTAAAAAAAGAAAGAAAAAAAACCCCGGGTGTCTTACCCGGGTTTTTTTTCTACCATTCTACCGTTCTTATTTGAAAAACTGGTCGAGTGTATACGTTTCCTTATCTATTTCTACACAAAGCTGGTCACGGAGGTTGTCGTAAAAAACCGGTATATCCCGCATTGTCCATTTAATGCCGCGCTTGTCGAAATCAATGACATATCGGTTTTCATTGTCCAGCACTTTTTGAGGTAGGTCGATTGCTATGTCCGGCTGTGTTGTGAGAACAAACAACTGAATTTTACCCTCTTTCAACTGTTCGATAATTTCTTTTGTGGGAGATAGTTTTCTTCTCCCCGAAGCTGGAGATATTACCAGTTCAAGCTTGCCGTTGGGATCTCTTTTCGTAGAGGTTATGAAATATTTGGCAACTTTATGTAGGGCATTGCCGGACCAGACAGCTGATTGCATCGTAAAAGTGTTTAAATTGTCGAAAATTAAAACACACCAGCGTGGAAAATATATATCGCTTAAGTTAGTAAAACAGTGGCAAATAAAAAAGGGATTCACATGGAATCCCTTTTTCTGTAAAGTATGGAAGAGCCTGTCTTATTTGTCCTTATCGTTGCCATCGATTACCTCATATTCTGCATCGACTTCGCCATCGCCGTTATCTTTTTTTGTTTTGTCATTTCCTTCGGCTTCTGTGGTATCTGGCCCGGGTGAGGGAGGTGTTTCACCAGGTTGAGACTGATACATCGTAGAGGCAACGTCGCTCCAGACTTTATTCAGTTCGTCCATTGCCGGTTTCATCGAATCGACACTGCCGGACTTATGAGCTTCCTTCAGCTTTTCAAGTGCAGATTCCAGTTCTGCTTTTTTGTCTGAAGGAACTTTGTCGTCCAGTTCCTGCAGTTGTTTTTCGGTACTGAAGATGAGGGAGTCCGCACTATTTTTCAAGTCGATTTCCTCTTTACGCTTTTCATCTTCCGCAGCGTGTTGTTTGGCATCATCTTTCATTTTTTCGATTTCGGACTCACTGAGTTTGCCGCTGGCTTCGATACGAATGCTCTGTTCTTTGCCTGTGGCTTTGTCCTTGGCTGAAACGTTAAGGATGCCGTTAGAATCGATGTCAAACGCTACTTCAATCTGAGGGACCCCGCGTGGTGCAGGAGGAATGTCTCCGAGATGGAAGCGCCCAAGGGTTTTATTATCCGTTGCCATTGGTCGTTCTCCCTGAAGAACATGTACCTCGACTGAAGTTTGGCTGTCCGCCGCTGTTGAGAAAATTTCCTGCTTTTTCGTTGGAATTGTCGTATTGGCATCGATCAGCTTGGTCATAACTCCTCCAAGAGTTTCGATCCCGAGAGAAAGAGGTGTTACATCCAGAAGCAGTACATCGCTTACATCTCCGCTTAGAACGCCGCCCTGAATTGCAGCACCGACAGCTACAACTTCATCAGGATTGACACTTTTGTTTGGTTCCTTATTGAAAAGATCTTTAACTATCTCTTGAACTTTCGGGATTCTTGTGGAACCACCGACAAGGACAATTTCGTCGATCTCGCTGGTATTTACCTTCGAGTTTTTGATTGCCCTTTTACAGGGTTCGATCAAGCTATCGAACAGATCGGAGCACATTGCCTCGAACTTTGCACGTGTCAGATTGACTACAAGGTGTTTGGGGCCTTCCTGGGTTGCCGTGATGAAAGGAAGATTGATTTCCGTATCGGTGCGTGATGAAAGCTCCACCTTCGCTTTTTCTGAAGCTTCTTTCAACCGCTGTAGCGCCATCATATCTTTTCTGAGGTCGATACCTTCCTGCTTTTTGAATTCTTCTGCAAGATAATCGATGATTTTCTGATCAAAATCGTCTCCTCCAAGATGAGTGTCACCGTCGGTTGCCTTTACTTCGAAGACACCGTCTCCAAGCTCGAGAATTGAAATGTCAAATGTTCCTCCCCCCAAGTCAAATACCGCGACTTTTTCATTTTCTTTGGTTTTGTCGAGTCCGTATGAAAGGGATGCCGCTGTAGGTTCATTGATAATTCGTTTGACATCGAGTCCGGCAATTTTGCCTGCGTCTTTCGTCGCCTGCCGCTGTGCATCATTGAAATATGCAGGTACGGTAATGACTGCTTCTGTCACTTTTTCGCCTAAAAAATCTTCAGCGGTCTGTTTCATTTTCTGCAAGATCATTGCTGAGATTTCCTGAGGAGAATAGGTTTTGTCGCCGATTTCGACTCTCGCTTCTCCGTTTGTATTGACTACCTTGTAAGGAGCAATTTTCTTTTCATTCGGCACCTCATCAAATTTTCTTCCCATAAAACGTTTGATGGAGAAGATTGTATTCTGCGCATTGGTAATAGCTTGCCTTTTTGCGGCATGCCCGACAAGGCGTTCTCCGTTTTTCGTAAATGCTACCATTGACGGAGTTGTCCTGTAGCCTTCGGAGTTTTCTATGACCGTTGGCTGTGTTCCCTGCATTACCGCGACACAGGAGTTTGTTGTGCCAAGGTCGATTCCGATAATTTTGCCCATAATTGTATCCTTTTTTTTGCTGTTCCTTCAAGATGTCTCCTTACATTAGCAAGGAGGCATGACAGTAATTCATTGAGATTACTTGATCGTTATTTCTTTGTTTCTTCTGATTTGCTGTGCTTTTGGAAGAGTGACATGCAGGAGACCTTCTTCAAAAGATGCTTCTATCGTATCCTGGTCTATCAACTCTCCGAGATTGAAGCTACGTGAAAAGCTGCCGTAGGTTCTCTCTGTTCGATGATAGTTTTTTCCCTGCTCTTCAGTTTTCTGGTTTCTTTCGCCTTTGATGGTCAGTACATCTTCTTCAACACCCAGGGTAACGTCTTCCTTTTTTACACCAGGCATTTCTGCTTCTATATGAAATGCTTTTTCATCTTCCGAGATGTCTACCTTGAAGGCTGGAGTTGCAGGTAACTGGTTTCCTTCCCAAATGTCGTCAAACAATTTAAGCGGGTCTTTGGATAGCTTCACTAACATGATGTGCTCCTTTATCTATTCGTTCATTATGATTGCTTAGCTGTGTCCCTATGTGGTACACAATTCTATTACTATGTTATGCAAATCATGTGCCAAACTGTATTTTACCCGCCTTTGTCAGTTAAAAGCTGGATTTTTGTCAGAACATGTGAAAAAAAGACGATGTGTCTGTCATTATTGCTGATGCAATGTGTGACAAAAATGATGTTTGGTGACAATATGTGAATATGTGCCGAGATGAAGATCACTACAGCATCACCATGGTGATGAAACGCGGTGAGACTCAGGGAATGGGAAATAGTTGTGTTGAGCGATTGGAGGGCTCTGCGGAGATGGGGAAGGAAAAAGACTCTCAACATTGAATGGAGGGGTACTGTGGGGGTGAGTAGGTTCGCTCCTTCAATGTGCTTGAAGAGAGATATGAATGGTTTTTAAGCTGCAACCGGAAAATCAACTTTCAACTTTCTGAAGCCAGCTCAGCCTGTCCTGGAGATTTTCAACAACACTTTTGGATATCAGATAACAGGCAAAGATAATACTGTCGTCAGCAATGCTGTAATAGCATTTCAATCCTTCTTTTCTTCGGTTGACAATGCCATTGTCATGCATGAGTGCCAGATGTTTTGAAACATTGGCCTGGCTTGCATTGATCTGGTTGACAATTTCCTGCACTGTTCTTTCTCTTTCGCAAAGCGTCCGGAGTATCCTGAGGCGCATCGGTTCAGAAAGCAGTTTAAAACGATTGGCAACTGCTGTCAACATCTCTTCTGGCATTTTGAGGTTCCACTTTTTTACCTCTTCTTCGTCAATAATAATATTTTGGCCCATCGCTTAAGAGTTAATTCAGTGTTCAAAAACACTGTATTGAAAAAGGGGAATTGATACTTGTGGTGGTTATATAGTTATTTATTCATACAAATCAAACACAAAAAAAAATTATTTCCGGAAAGAAATGATTGCCCTCGCAGTTACAAAGAGTCTGAGTTTTCCCCGGTTGATCAGAGTGGTGTGTCGCTAAGTTTCAGAATGGAGTTGACCAGGGATTGAGGTGCCTTGAATCTAATTATTTTTTCCCTGATAATGTTTTTTGTTTTTTGAGCTTCTTTGAATTCACGGAAGCAGGTGGGACACGTCTGAATGTGTTTTTCAAAACCCTCCTGTTCTTTAAGCGTCAGCTCTCCATCAACAGCCGCGCTCATAAGATTCTGGGCTTGTGTGCAATTCATTGTACTGATTAATTCATGTGTTATGTGAGTATTACGGAGTTTCCCCGTTTTCGGTATTATACCCGTGTTTTTTTGCAAAATCATTGAGCTTCGTGCGCAAAAGCTTTCTGCCTCTGTATAGTCTTGATCTTACCGTTCCGATCGGGCTTTCAACCATATTTGCGATTTCTTCATACGTGAAACCTTCAATATCACATAATTGTATGACTTCTTTAAATTCTTCCGGTAATGAATTCAATGCTTGGTATACTTCATCATGCATCAGGGACCTGAAATATCCGGCATTCAGATCTTCATTGTCGTTTTGGGCATCCTTTATCGAATGATAAAAATCCTTTATGAGGTCATAGTCAACTTTGCCTGGTTCACGAGCGTTTTTTCTGAATTTGTTGATATAATTGTTTTTAAGGATTTTAAACAGCCATGCTTTGCAGTTTGTTCCCTTCTCAAATGAATCGAAAAATTTATATGCTTTGAGATAGGTTTCCTGAACCAGATCATTGGCATCATCCGGATTCATCGTTAGATGTAACGCATAATTATACAAGGCGTTAATATGCTCGATGGCTTCTTCCTGAAACTCCTGCTGTTTAATTTTTTCCTTTTCAGAAAGTGTTTTTTTTGGTTCAGGAGCGTTTTTTTTATTTGGGGAACTCGTCATATTCTGAATTCGATAAAAGTTCTTTGATCGGTTCGTTATCATTATATACTGTTACGTAAAAAGTAAAACGCTTGTAATATAGTATTATAAGAATCTATTTTAATGAAGCTTAAGGTATAAAACAACAGGGTTATCGCGCAATGGCTTATTCTGCAGATGTAATTGTCATCGGTTCTGGTATTGGAGGGCTTACGGCAGCTGCTCTTCTCCAGGAAAGAGGTTTTTCTACACTTACTTTTGAAAAAAATAGTTATCCTGGCGGCAGCTGCGCCGCTTTTAAGCATAGAGGATTCACATTCGACGCTGGTGCTTCGGTTTTTTATGGTTTTGGAGAAGATAAAAACAGCGGTACGTTGAACATGCACACCCGCATTTTCAGAAAACTGGGGATTGATGTACCTGTAATTCCCGATCCTGTCCAGATTCATTTCCACATGCCTGACGGATTTGACGTTCCGGTTTATTATGACAAAGAGAAATTTCAAGGAGCACTCATTGCGCGTTTTCCTCATGAGAAGGAAGGTATTGTGGAGTTTTATAAAGAACTCGAATCAGTATACAGTATTCTCAGTGCCCTCCCACCTGGTTCGCTTGAAGATCCTGTCCATATACTCAATGTTGGGAGCAAGCATCTGGGGAAAACATTTGCTCTGGCATTGAAGACTTTTCAGTCGATGGGAAAGAGTGCGAGAAAGTTCATCAAGGATGAAGAGCTGCTGAAATTTATTGATATGGAGGCATATTCCTGGGCTGTACAGGATTCGGTTTCAACGCCTCTTGTCAATGCAGGAATTTGCCTTGCAGATCGCCATCACGGCGGCATCAATTACCCTGTAGGAGGTTCTGGCGTTATTCCTGCTGCACTGTGTGATGGTATAAAAAAGTTCGGAGGTGCTGTTGCGTTCGGTTGTGATGTTGAAGAAATTTTACTGGAAAATGGCAGGGCTACCGGGGTAAGGTTGAGTAACGGAGAAGTATATACCGCAAAAGCGATTATATCAAACGCCACTGTATGGGATACGTTCAACAGCCTTGTAAAAGATGCTCGCTACAATGTTTCCGAAACCAAGTTTCTTCGTGCTCCAAGCTGGTTTCAGCTGTATCTCGGAGTCGATGCCGGCGTTATACCTGAAAGGTTTCATATGCATCACATTCTCGTCGATGATTGGGCTCGCTACAATGAGCCGGGTGGCACCATTTATTTTTCTGCGCCATCGGTTCTCGACCCGACACTGGCTCCCCAGGGAAAGCATGTTGTGCATGCTTTTGTTACGGATGAAGTTGATCGTTGGAAAGGCTATCGTCGGGGCGAAGAAGAGTATAAACAAGCCAAAGAGAGATATGGTGCATCGGTGATCAGGAGAACTGAGAAAATTCTTCCGGGTTTATCCGATGCTGTAGAGGTGAAAATATTTGCTACACCATTCACTCACGAGCGATATCTGAACCGCTACAAGGGTTCTTATGGTCCTTTACTGTATCCCGGTCAAAATGTTCTGCTCAAACCTCAGAATCGAACTGTGGTAAAGAATCTCTATGCAGCAGGAGACAGTACGTTTCCAGGACAAGGGGTTATCGCGGTTACCTATTCTGGAGTTTCCTGTGCATCCTATATCGCCAGAAAACTGGGGAACCCTCTTGCATATCTATAACGTGTTGTTTTGTTCGAGTGGGGGGCATTGCATTATCCGGTTGCAAGCAGCATGTCGATTTCACGATAGGGGAGGTCGGTGATTTGAGCGAGGGATTTCTGCGTTACATACCCTTTGAAGGTATAGGTTCCTTTACGAAGGCTATGGCTGTTCCAGAGGATTTCAGTGACGGTTTCATGAGCGGTGAGTTTCATCAGGAAAGGTAACAAGGTATTGGTAAGGGCGAAAGATGCGGTTCTCGCGACAGCTGAAGGAATGTTCGGTACACAGTAGTGGGTGACCCCGTGCTTGACAAATATAGGGTTCGTATGGGTTGTATGCCTGCTCGTTGCAAAACAGGCTCCCTGGTCAATTGAAACATCGATGATAACTGAGCCCGGCCGCATTGTTTTTATGATGTTTTCATTGACAACGTGTTTGATGACTTTTTGCTTTGGACTGAGCGCTCCAATCATGACGTCGGATATTCTTGCAAGCTCCGAGATATAGTGTTCATTGGATATGGCTGTAACGATGTGGCGGTTGAAAAATGCTTCGAAGCGTCGGAGTCGATTGATCTCCTTGTCGATGACTGTAACTTGAGCACCAAGCCCCAGCGCATCCTGTGCTGCGAATAGGCCTACTGTTCCTGCGCCGATAATAGTAATATGAGCCGGAGGAACGCCTGCTATGCCACCAAGAAGTATTCCTCTTCCTCCGTAACCTGTTTCGAGGTATTTCGCTGCAGTCTGGATTGCCAGAGAGCCGGCTATTTCACTCAAGGTTCTCACGATTGGTAGTTCACCATCCCTTGTTTCAATAAACTCGAATCCGAGGGCCGTAATGTTTTTTTCTAGAAATGAATTGATGAGTGATGTATCGACAGTTCCCAGATGAAGCGCAGAAATGAGCATCTGGTTGGGCTTGAAGAGAGCGGTTTCTTGGGGTTGGGGAGGTGAAACCTTCACGATAACATTTGCATTTTCATAAAGTGTTTCTTGTGAATCTGTTATATACCCACCTGCTTCAGCGTATTCTTCATCACCGAAATTACTTGCCAAGCCGGCATTTTTTTCTATCAGTACTTGTACTCCGTTTTCATTGAGGATCTTGACTCCTGCCGGAGAAAGTGAAACCCTGCGCTCATCATTTGCCCTTTCTTTAGGAATTCCCAGAGCGATGCTCATTTTTTTATCGGGCTTGATGAGCCATCGTTCCAGAGTTTTTATTCCCAGATCGAAGTCGATGCCTTCAAATTCTCCGCTGTACCCCATTATTTCTCAGAGATAGAGTTAAGGTTTCGTATTTGGTTGAGCCAGGCCCCTGTCGAGGGCCTGTTTTTTCAGAGGTCGAGAGAGGCTTTTTTCAACCGGGTAATGTGCCATGTGACATCAATTTCCTTCGGGCAGGCCTCGACACAGTTGTATACTGTATAACATTGCCATATACCATGATCCGATGCTACTTTTCTGAGTCTTTCCTGTTTGGCCTGATCTCGGGAGTCGAAAATAAACCTGTAGGCTTTCAGAAGTGCGGCTGGCCCAAGATAATCTTCATTCGCCCAGGAGGTTGGACAGGCTTGGGTACAGGCTCCGCAAAGAATACACCTGGTTGATTCTTCAATTATTTCATGTTCTTTCGGGCTTTGCAGGCGTTCTCTGTCAGGTGGTGGTTCATCATTAATCAGGTAAGGCATGACAGCCTGATATTTTTTCCAGAAAGTGTCCGTGTTGACAATGAGATCTTTTTCGACAACTGCTCCAGGGAGGGGTTCAACTGTAATTCTACGACTTTTAAGGTCTTTAACCAGTGTAGAACATGCAAGCCTGTTTTCTCCATTGATCAGCATGGCATCACTTCCGCATACACCATGGCCACAAGACTTTCTCAATGCGAGTGTACTGTCCTGCTCGGACTTGATTTTCAGTAATATGTCCAGAACCCTTTCGTATGGTTCGGCAGAGACGGTAAACTCCTGGTAGGCTGGCGGTGAACTACTTTCAGGGTCGTAGCGGAGGATGATAACTGAATACTTCGCTACGTTTTTTGAAGCACTGTTGTTGACCGTGGCTGAGTCTACATTTTGCCTTGAGACGTTATTTTTTTGAAACACCGGCTGTTATCTGAACTTTTTCAAGTTTCGGTTCTTCACAGGTAGTACAACTCGCTCCTGGCAGATGAAGTGCTCCCGATGAAATATTACAAAGTGAATTTGATGCCAGGTCATACGAACTTTTTGCTGTATTCCATAGGAAATCAGTGGGCCCCTGCATGAATGGGAAAGTATTGATGAAACTGTCCACGGTAAAGAGAGAGGCATGACCGATACCTTTGACAATGTTTTGCAGTGACTTGCCGGGGTCCATTTTGCCTTCTTGTATACGCCCAGCGAGATTGCCTATCCCTGAAGGAAGCTTGTTGACCAGATTGTATCCTAGATCCTGAACAAAGCCTACCAATTCGGGGCCGTTGAGGCCGAGAGCTATCCTGCGTAGTTGTTCTGCCCGTGAAATGACCCGAACGGTTCCTTCTTTGACGATCCTTGTCTGACAGGCAAGGCGACCACCTTTTTCTAACAGCTTGTCGGATATACAGTCCTGCTCTATTTTGCCCGGTGAAGAGAGGCAATCGGCTCCTTCATGAACATAAACAAAACAGGTTTGACAGATGCCATTGCCGCCACACAAATAACCTATATGAGCTTTCTCTTGCTGTGCGATGTCAAGAAGGCGATCACCGACTTCTGCTTGACATGGTTTATCGTTTATGTAGACTTGCATGATGGTCTGGTATTTGGAGTGATAGAAAGGTAGTGAATAGTCAAAACCATGAAATAAATATAATCAAAAACATACAACCTGCATGAATTCTGTCGTAAAGACATAGTGGTCGATTTGGAATACTTCAAGCCCGTTGGATACCAAACCACGGGCTTGAAAGGACTTGTGCTTAGTTGACCGAAACCGGAGGTGTTGTTTTAAGCGTGGAGAGTGTTTTACGTCTCTCGGACTCTTTCGGTAATCGGCAACCGCATGTGTTTTCAATTCGGTTCACATTGTTTGGGAAACGATTTTTTTCTTCACCGAGCGAAGCCGTTTCAAGTGTTTTTTCATCGTTCAAGCCTGTCAGTATGAGCCCAATTGCATCTGAAACAGCACCTAAAACATCTTTGAAGAGTTGGATGAGGTCAAGTTTTCCTTCAGAGAATCGTTTCGCCTGCATTGATACCGTATCACCTAACTTGATAAATGATTCTCTCCCCATTTTTGCGGGGTAATTATAGAGTAACTGTCCCGGATCGTTCTCGAAGAGTGTCTTTACTTCTTCGACAGTGGTACGCAGTTTTACCGTTCCCGGCTTTTCAATGGTCGTCAGACAAGCTACCCGGTGACCTTCTTTCACGAGTGTATCGGATAGGAGAGCCTTTTCTCTCTCGCTGAGAGGCGAAAGCAGTTCCATTCCTTCGAGAACCTTGACATAACATGTTTGACAGAGTCCGTTTCCACCACAAAAGTAACCTATGTGTGCGTGGTTTTTTCTTGCAACATCTATAAGACGTTCTCCCTGCTTGGTTTCATGTTTTTTGTTATTGATGTATATGTTATGCGTATTCATGATCATATTCTTTATTATTTATATGCTATTTCTATTATATACCACTAACCCGTTCTTTCATTTTAAAAGTTGCTAAAATGAGACTTGTTTTGTCTGTTTTTTGCGGGTATGTATGGTTAGGAATGCGCAGAAGCTTAGTTTCTGCTGATTTTTTTGAGTAGCGAGCAATACTGTTCCATAATACTGGTGGGTTGCTGGTCGCAACCCTTCGGGTGATGGAGGAGGAGTTTCATTTTTTTCCCTTGCTGAAAGCGAGGTGTATAAACCTGCAGCCACTCGGATTGAAGGGAGGTTATCAAATGCTGGAAAAAGGTTTGATTATAAAACTCAGCCTGGTTTTCACCGGGCAGGAAGATGGAAAATGTTTGGGGTTTGATGTCGATCTTCTCCAGGCCAATGGATGAACAAAGGTTCTTGAGCTTCGCAAGACCGACCAGGTTTTCTACATCTTGTGGAATGGGCCCGAATCTGTCTCGCAATTCGTTCCGTATAGCGTTGATTTCTTCGTCCGTTGAGCTTTTGGAGATTTTTTCGTAAAAAGAAAAGCGTTCCTGAGTTGCCGATATATAATAATCCGGTATGAGAGCATCAAAATAAAAAACCATATCCGTGTTGCCTGCAATCTGAGCTGGCGATGACTCATCTCCAGCAAAAAGCTGACTGAACTCACCGGTTTTCAGTTCCATAACCGCCTCTTCAAGCAGCTTCTGGTAAAGGTCGAAACCAAGCTCGTGAATCGCTCCGGATTGTTCGGCACCGAGAAGATTTCCTGCTCCTCTGATATCAAGGTCACGTAATGCGATGTTGAAACCGGACCCAAGCTCCGTAAAGCTTTCGATAACGGCCAATCGCTGCATGGCTTCTTTTTTGAGGGTGTTGACCGGGGGGATGATGAGATGGCTGTAAGCTTTTCGCTCGCTTCTTCCAACACGACCTCTGAGTTGATAGAGATCGGAAAGACCGAACATGTCGGCACGGTTGATGATAATCGTGTTTGCGTTGGAAATATCAAGGCCCGAGCCGATAATCGAGGTGGAAATGAGTACGTCAATGTCTTGGCTGATGAATTGTATCATCACGTTTTCAAGTTCGGCGGTTGGCATTTGACCATGTGCGATACCGGTTTTTGCTTCCGGGACGAGTGTTTGTAGTGTATTCTGAATCTGGTCTAGTCCAGAGATGCGATTGTGCAGAAAAAAAACCTGACCTCGTCGGTTTATTTCGCGTTGTATGGCTGAACGGATGGTGTCGGGATCGAATTGTGTGATGACTGTTTCAACAGGCTGGCGGTTGCGCGGAGGTGTCGATACGATCGAAAGATCCCTGGCTCCGAGCATGGAGAACTGCAGCGTTCTGGGTATCGGAGTCGCCGACATGGTAAGCGTATCAACGCCGGGAAAGGATTGTCGCAACTTTTCTTTAACGGCAACTCCGAAATGCTGCTCTTCGTCAATGATCAACAGACCGAGATCTTGAAAAACAATGTCTTTTGAGACCAGTCTGTGAGTGCCGATGACAATATCGACAAGGCCTCGTGAAATTTTTTCTATAAGCTCTTTTTGTTCTTTTCGACTGACAAACCTGCTGAGTACGGTGATATTGACCGGAAAATTCTCAAATCTTCGTTTGAAGGTTTCTGCATGTTGGTGTGCAAGTATTGTTGTAGGAGTGAGGATGGCTACCTGCTTTTTTGATTCGACCGCTTTGAATGCGGCTCGCATTGCGATTTCAGTTTTTCCGAAACCGGCATCTCCGCAGATGAGGCGATCCATCGGTGAGGCGGATTGCATGTCCTTCTTTACTTCCTCGATTGTTTTTAACTGATCGATGGTTTCATCGAAAATGAACGATGCTTCGAACTCTCTTTGAAATATGGAATCCTGTCCGAATGCAAAGCCCGGTGTCATTTTTCTCTTGGCATAGAGCTTTATTAGCTTGGAGGCGATGTCCTTGAGACGTTTTTTTACCTTCTCTTTTTTCGCTTTCCATTTTGAGCTGCCGAGTTTTGACAATGTAGGCAGGGATCCTTCGGATGCGGTATATTTCGAGAGTAGACGGATGTTCTGGATGTTGACGTAGAGCTCATCACCACCTTGATATTCTATCAGTACGCTTTCCTGTTCCGAGTTGCTGACTTCAATGGTTTCAAGCGCTTTGAAAATGCCGACTCCGTAATCTTCATGAACGATATAATCTCCGACCTTCAGTTTCTGGAGGTCTTTAAGGGAAATCCCTTTAAACGCTCTTTTTTTATGAGTTTTGTGGGTATGGAGCTTACCGAAAATGTCTGATTCGGTATAGACGTCATAACCGCTGAAAACAAATCCTGAATGCAGATTCAAGGTTACCCAGTTGACTTCAATCGGTTTTTCCCTATCCGTGTTCCGAATTTCATCGGAGACGAATTCCGCAAGCTCCTCGATTTCCTTTTTTGATTTGCTGACGAAAACGGTGCGTTGTTTTACAGATTTTTCCTGGCTCAGTTCTCTTGCAAACAATTTGAAATTTGCATTCAGCTTGATTTGTGCTTCCGAATGAAAGTCGAGTGTCTGTTTCTCAAGACGGTTGATATAGACGTGAAGAAAATTCTCTAACTTTTTCGCAAGATCGGCACTATCTTCATATGCATGAAGTGAGGAGATATCATCGATGATGATCAATGTTGCTGGGGGTAGATAGTCGAAAATGCTCCAACAAAGATCCTCACCGCTACTGTTTTTATCGGAAAAAAAATTGCCTGTCAGAACGATGGAATCAAGCTGGTCGCCCGAAAGCTGACTGTTGGTATCAAATAAACGCAGGGACGTGACAGTGTCCCCAAAGAACTCGATTCGAACAGGCTTTCTTGATCCAAACGGAAATATATCGACGATTGAGCCGCGAGTAGAGAATTCTCCCTCGTCTTCTACGAACTCTTTTTTGAGGTAGCTGTTTTCAACGAGAAAATCGGTTAACCGTTTGTATCCGAAATCAGTATTGATTGAAAGAGAGACAAGTCTTGTTTCAGAACCGGCAGGATTTTGAAGTTGAGTGTGCAGGTCATCAAAAGTAGCAAGCAGGACGACATTTTGGTTTTCGCACAGTGCACCGATTGCCGGTGACAGTTCGTCGGAAACCGTGAAAACCTTTTCTGAATCAAGCAGTTCACCAAGATCATTGTCAAAAATATCGAATGAGGTCTGAGAGCCGATGATGAGAGTCGGGACGTTTATATCCTCGAACACCTGTACGGCAAGCAGGGAGGAGAGCGAACCTTGAATGCCTGAAATGCTTATTGCAGGAAAACCATGCTTTTTTTCATCGTGCAACTGAAGTTTTTGCTTGAGAGCACCAAAGGTCGGATGAGCCTTCAGGGCGTTCAGGAGGTATGATGCTTTTCTTCTCGTTACCGATGCACCTGGTCCTTTTTTTCGATTCCCCCTGTCGGGTATAGTTTCATAAGAGTCTTGCATAACCTATTTTACATTCCTGAACTGAGCAGATTACAATACGAACTGCGTATTTAGTTAATTCATGGTTTATTCCTGAAACCGAGCCTACGGACCGCTTAATTATGCAAAATATACTGGAAGTTAAAAACCTCAAGACGTACTATTCGACCGATAGCGGAACGGCAAGGGCGGTTGATGGTGTCAGTTTTTCACTTCGGCGCAATCGAACACTCGGTATAGTCGGTGAGTCGGGTTGTGGAAAGTCTGTAACCGCACTTTCCATCATGCGTCTGGTACCCGTACCTCCTGGTTTTTTTGCCGGTGGGGAGGTTTTCTGGAAAGGTAGAGATCTCCTGAAGCTTTCAGAAGAAGAGATGAGAAAGCTCAGAGGTAATGAGATTGCGATGATTTTTCAAGAACCGATGAGCTCTCTCAATCCGGTTTTTACCTGTGGAAACCAGATTGTTGAGCAGATTCTTCTCCATCAGGACCTCACAGGGAAAGAAGCAAAGGCGTTGTCGGTTGAAATGCTTCGTCATGTTGGTATTCCAAATCCTGCTGAACGTTTCGACGCATATCCTCATGAACTGTCAGGGGGGATGCGTCAGCGCGTCATGATTGCCATGGCGTTGTCATGCAATCCAGCGTTGCTCATTGCTGATGAGCCGACAACGGCACTCGATGTTACCGTTCAAGCCCAGATTCTTGAACTGATCGGTAAACTCCAGGCTGATACCGGAATGAGTGTCATCCTCATTACGCATGACTTCGGAGTGATAGCAGAGCTGTGTGAAGATGTTCTGGTAATGTATGCCTCGAAAGTTGTTGAAGAAGGAAGGGTTTCTCAGATTTTCTCCGATCCTTTACACCCCTATACCAAAGGCCTACTGAAATCGATTCCAAGGATCGGCTCGAAACAACAGCGTCTCAACGTTATCGAAGGAAATGTTCCCAGTGCAACGCGTCTTCCTGACGGATGCAGATTTGCCAATCGTTGTCCACTGGCAGATGAGCATTGTCGAAAAGTTGAGCCTCGGCTCGAGGAATATGAACCAGGTCATAAGGCCGCCTGCTGGAAAATTCATGCCTGATCGCGTTGCATTGGTTACATTTTACACTTTCGTAACGTTCTATGGTGATATTGGCGGGTTGTAATTGATGGGCTTTTCTGAAATGCCATGCATAATACCTATATTTCCCCCTGAATTGCATGTATCAGGCTTTTCCTAATTGTCCACTTATGATGCTATGCCCGAGCCATTGATTCTTGTTGTGGAGGATGACCGTAACCTGGCAAAACTTTTAAAGTACAATCTTGAAAAAGCCAGTTACAAATGTTTTCTGGCTGAATCGGGGGAAGATGCTCTTGGGCTGCTTGCGGAAAGAGATGTCGATCTTGTTTTACTTGACATTATGCTACCAGGTATCGATGGTTTCGAAGTTTGCAGGAGGATACGCCAACACCAGCTTTTCAGAGATCTTCCCATTGTGATGCTGACTGCAAAAGGAGAGGAAATCGACAAAGTGCTGGGTTTCGAACTTGGTATCGATGACTATGTTGTCAAACCTTTCAGCCCCCGTGAGTTGAACCTCAGAATTCGTGCTATTCTCAAACGTGACAGAAGAGGAAAACGGGATACAAGAGAGGTTATGAAATGCGAGGGCCTCGAAGTCGATATTGCCAAACACAGTGTCAAACTCAATGGCAGAGAGATTACCCTGACACTTATGGAGTTCAAGCTGCTTGCCGTACTTTTAAAAAGGAGAGGGCAGGCTCAGTCACGCGAAACGCTGCTCAGTGATGTGTGGGATGTGGATAAAACCATAAACACCCGCACCATAGATACCCATATTACCAGGTTAAGAGAAAAACTCGGTACTACCGGTAAACTTATCAAAACCGTAAGAGGGCTTGGTTACAAGCTCGAAGACAGCAGAGAGTGCGGTGAAAAAAACTAGCGTTTCTTTTCGGCTTGGGCTGGTTTTCGGGTTGGTTATTTTTTTTACAGTTGCAATCAGCTACTTCTATCTTGGCGGCCAGCTTCGGTCGCTTTTCTATGATGATATAAAAAAACAGTTATACAAGGAGCTACAGCTTAACCGTCAGCTTCTCGAAAGCAGGCCGGCACAGTGGGATGATATTACTGTGTCGGATCGATGGGCTGATGATGTCGGTGCTGCTCTGGAGCTTCGAGTAACGCTTATTTCAATGAATGGTGCGGTAATAGGAGATTCCTACATTGCTCCTGAACGGCTACCTTCTGTTGAAAACCATATGCAGCGGCCCGAAGTACAACAGGCACTCGTTGGTGGCTATGGTGAAAATACCCGATTCAGTGAGACCGTAAAAGAAGACATGCTGTATATCGCGATACTGCTCGGTTCTCAAAAGCCTTTTGCCGTCCTGCGTTTTGCAAAGCCCTTGAGTCAGATCAAACGGCTTGAGACAGAGATTCGCAGAGGTGTTGAAGGTGCCTTGTTCTGGTCGCTGTTTTTGTCCCTGATTTTCGGTGCTCTGACGGCCGTGTTTCTTGCAAGTCCACTAAGGCGCATTGCGTTGGCGGCTGATAAGCTTGTTCACGGTGACTATTCCTCCAAACTCCAGGTGAAGCGCGATGATGAAATTGGACAGCTTGCCAGAGCTTTAAACTATATCTCGGATGAGATGAAGCATATGAATCAGCAAGAGGAATGGTTCAAGGCGGTGTTTTCGAGCATTCGAGAGGCGATTATTGTTACCGATTCCAATGGCGTTGTCATGCTTGGAAATCCCGCGGCCTGCAGGTTTTTCAATCTGGATTGCGGACAGATGATAAGGGCGGGGGGGGCCGGACGTAAGGTAACCGATGCTCGATTGCTTGATTTATTCGAACGAATAAAAGTATCTGATTCACCGATTGCCAAAGAAGAGATTACCGTTATGACCGATCGTGGGGAAAGGGTTTTACAGGTCAGCGCCATGCCGGTGATCAAGGACAGTGTATCTCAGGGGACGGTTTTTGTCCTCAACGACATTACCAGATTGCGTAACCTGGAACGTGTTCGAAGAGATTTTGTTTCAAGTGTCTCTCATGAGCTTCGTACACCGTTGACAAGTATTACTGGGTACACTGAAACACTTCTCGAAGGAGCTATACACGATCCCGAAAACGCCAAACATTTCTTACAGATAATTCACCAGGAAAGCGAGCAATTGAAAGCACTTATCAACGATGTGCTCGATCTTTCGAAAATAGAGTCAGGCCGAATCAACTATACGTTCAGGCCGGTCAATCTAAGTGATCTTGTTGAAAAAACTCTGAACCTTTTCAGCAGGGCTATTGAAAAGAATGGTATAGCTTTGCATTTGCATATTCCCGAAGATCTTCCTTATGTTAACGCCGATAGTGACTATCTTGAACTTGTGGTTAGAAATCTTGTTGATAATGCCATAAAGTATGTTCCCGAAGAAAATGGACAAATCTGGATAAAAGCGTTTGTCGCTGATGATATGGTTCGAGTTGATGTCAAGGATAATGGTATCGGAATACCTCAGAAAGATCTCGGAAGAATATTCGAAAGGTTTTACCGTGTTGACAAGGCAAGATCGAGGGCTATCGGAGGGACTGGCCTTGGATTGTCTATCGTAAAACATATCATCCTTGCCCACAAAGGAAAGGTCGAGGTTCGTTCCCGGCTGAACCTCGGTTCGTTGTTCAGTTTTACCGTTCCGATTGTTCGTGACAACCACAAAACAAAATCTCATACATGATAGAATCAGCACTTTCCTATTTACAGACACATGGATTGACTGAGGTAGAGGCAAAGATAGGGCTTACAGCCTTGATGGTTCTGGTCGGTCTGGTACTCATCGTTATCGTAGAAGTGCTGACAAAAAGAATCCTCTTGAATGCCATTAATGCATTTGCTTCAAAGACAAGAACCAAGTATGACGATCTGCTAGTGAAGTACAAGGTTTTTAACTGGTTGGCCCATCTGATTCCTCCCCTTTTGCTTTATAATCTTGCCGTTCCGGTGTTGCAGTTCTACCCTAAAAGCATTGATGTCGTTCAGTCACTCGCCCTGGTCTATCTGACTGTCATTTTTGTTTTTGTTATTCTCAGTGCGCTCGATGCTTTACTGGAATATTACAATCAAAGTTCCGTTACCCGGAAGCTGCCCCTGAAGAGTTTTATTCAGGTGATCAAGACTATTGTCGTGTCGGTTGGAGCCGTGATTGTTATTTCGAATCTGATCGGTCAATCTCCTGTCGTTCTTTTCAGTGGGCTTGGTGCTTTTACTGCCGTTATCATACTGATTTTCAAGGATTCGATTCTCGGCTTTGTGGCTGGTATTCAGCTGACCACAAACAACCTCGTAAAAGTTGGTGACTGGATAGAGATGCCTAAATACGGAGTCGATGGTGATGTTGTCGATATTTCACTTGTAACGGTATCCGTGCAGAATTGGGATAAAACCATCAGTACGATTCCTGCCTATGCGCTGATCTCCGAAGGCTTCAAGAACTGGAGAGGGATGAGTGAATCGGGGGGGCGCAGGATCACACGGTCCATTATCATTGATATGAAAAGTGTACGCTTTTGCGATGATAGTATGCTGAAAAAATTCAGCGAAGTTCAGCTTTTACAATCGTATTTGAGGGAAAAAAAGCTTGAAGTCTCTCAATTCAATCAACGCCACGGGGTTGATACGTCATCACCGGTTAACGGGCGAAGACTCACGAATCTAGGAACGTTCAGGGCTTATCTCGTTGCTTATCTTCGAAATCATCCCAAGATAAATCCCGATATGACTTTTCTTATTCGTCATCTACAGCCAACCGAAAACGGTATTCCTGTTCAGATCTACGTTTTCAGCAATGATCAGGTTTGGGCTAATTACGAAGCGATACAGGCTGATATTATGGACCATGTTCTGGCGGTTCTTCCGTTTTTCGAACTCAGGGTTTTTCAGGTTCCTTCAGGCTCCGATATTGCTGATGCAGGGAAGGCTATACAGCAGGTTCTTACAGAAAGCATAACAAAGCAATCGGCACATATCGAGCAGAAAGGAAGACTGTAGAGGCTTCTGTATCAAAGAAATTACCTCTCGTGTTCCGGCTTTGTGAAAGAGCCTGCTGTGAGGGCGGGCCCGGTTTTACGGGGAACCGCCGGTATGTGAGTCGTCACGAAGGTATCAGTAGTTGATGACGCGGGGTAGCTCTTTGGCTTGGCTGACCCAATCAGAGACCTGTTTTTCTGTGGGTATTTTCCTGACAAGATTTTTCGATTCATTGACCTCGACCATCTTTACATGAAGGTTCGCTGCGTTACGCTGTGCAAGTTCAGGTACAGTATCGACACCGGCTTCCTCGAGGAGATCTGAATACTCCGATCCGATTCCTTTCACTCTCGACAGATCAGCACGGTTTACCCATTGCAGAATCTTATGTTCATCGATACCTGTTTTTTCAGCGAGAGCTTTTCTTCCTTTTCGATCACAACCTTGCTTTAACAGTTCCGACTGGGTTGGAACTCCGGCGTTTTCGAGTTTTGAACCGAAAGCATGTCCGATTCCCTCAACATCTGTGATTTTTGCCATGCAAAGCCTCCTTTTCGTTTGAATTTATGGTGCGGGCGGTAATATTGCTGTATGGTTGGTTGTTGTAACTTAACAATTATGAAGAAAAAAAACGTTGCGTTATTTGGTTTTAGAGTACAAACGATTACGGCATGATCGAAAAATGAACGCTTATGTCATACAGGCGGCTGGTATTCGTGGTTTCTTGCATCTTCAATTATTTTCTGATGAAGTGGGATGTTAATTTGCGGTATACCTTCATGGGGGTAAAAATCAGCTTCGTACAGTTCATGGTTAATCCGCAAGAGCCCTTCGGCAACAATCACTTTATATGCGATAACAAGGAGTGATCCGTACATTTTTGATTCACGGTGATATGCGCCGATCAACCGGTCTATTTTCCCCAACAACGAGGTCTCTTCGAGCAACTCTCTCAGGCAGCCTTCCTGAGGTGTTTCACCGGATTCAAGAAAGCCGCCAGGTAAAGACCATTCGTTATATGCCGGTTCATGGGCTCTTCTGACTACCAGTAATTCACCGGACAAATTTTCAGTATAAGCAACTGTAACCGGCAGAGGGTTTTCGTAGTGTATCCAGGAGCAGGATGGGCAAATTTTTCTTTTCCTGTACTCGATTTCTGCAGTTTGTAATGGGCTTCCACAAACGGGGCAATAATTATAGGTATGCATAATATCTGCGTTGAAAAATGTTCTTCATAGGAGCAAAAATGAAACAACCTGAACAGTGGACAATTTTGTGATTTTTGTGGTGTCTGTAAGTTGCTTCAAGCAAAGAAACTTTTTGTTGGCACAATTAATTCATATCAGTCAGTAATATCTTGATAATCAATAAAGTTCATTTTTATGGCACTGCTTGAACCGGGTATGGAAGCTCCGCTTTTCGAGGCAACAGATCAGTATGGAAAAACAGTCAGGCTTGAAGATTATATCGGTAAGAAGGTGGTTCTTTACTTTTACCCGAAAGACGATACCCCGGGGTGTACCAAAGAAGCTTGTGCATTTCGAGACAATTTCCCTAAATTTAAAGAGATAGGTGTTGAAGTTCTCGGAGTCAGCATAGATAGTGAAAAGCGCCATAAAAAGTTTGCCGAGAAGTATGAACTGCCTTTTAGGCTGGTAGCGGATGAGGATAAGAAAATCGTCCAGGATTACGGCGTTTGGGGACTGAAAAAATTTATGGGTCGGGAATATCTGGGAACGAACAGGGTTACCTACCTCATTGGAGAGAGCGGGCGCATAGAACATGTCTGGCCGAAGGTAAAGCCGATAGAGCATGCAAATGAGTTGATAGATTATATTGAAAATAGCGGGTAAATCATGGTTAATGAGTTTGAGCAACTTAGAGTGGGGGACCTTGTTATGGCTTCGGCAGTTATGCTTGAGTCAAATTTCAAGCGTACTGTGCTGTTGATGTGTGAACATAATGATCAGGGGTCTTTAGGCTTTATTCTCAACCGTCCTATGGAGATTAAAGTAAGTGACGCTATCACCGGTTTTGACGATGTTGATGTTCCGCTTCATATGGGTGGACCTGTACAGGTTGATACTGTTCATTATCTTCATGGCAGAGGTGATGTAATTGACGGTTCACATGAAGTTTTTCCAGGAGTTTTCTGGGGTGGGGAACAGGAGCAGCTAAGTTACCTGATGACATCAGGTGTCGTTTCACCAATCGAGGTTCGTTTTTACCTTGGATATGCAGGGTGGGCTTCCGGTCAGCTCGAAACCGAGTTCGAAGAAGGTTCGTGGTATACAACGGCTGCCAAAAAAGATGTTGTCTTCAGTGGCGAGTATGAACGTATGTGGGCAAGAACAGTGCGTTCAAAGGGGGGAGACTATCATTATGCCGCTAATTCACCGGAGCTGCCTGGTATGAACTGATGGCTTTGTTTCATTAGCCATGATATCGTTTCGAGACGCATTTTTTTACGGAATTACCTTATACATGTATTGTTTATCGCCATATATGTCGGCTGTCAGGGCTGCAGAAAGATATCACGTCCTGTGGCTAGCAGATCCATATGAATAAAAGAAAAAGTAAAACCGTTTTACCATCCCCCGATTCCCTCTCTCAGAGATCTTTTTCCCTGTTTCATAAAGCCGATGCACTTCATAAATCTGGTAAGCTGATTGAAGCAGAAATTCTCTATAAAAAAATATTACGGTCCCAACCCGATGAACTCAATTCTCTGCAACGATTAGCAACGGTTTTAGCCCAGAGAGAGCGGTATGAAGAGGCTGCCGGATTATTCGAACACGCACTTTCTCTCGATTCTGAGAATGCCTCCATGCTCAACAACTACGGTAATGTTTTATGTGCTATACGGCAGTATGAAAAAGCGTTTTCATGCTTTGAAAGAGCGATTGTTATCAAGCCTGATTATGCAGAAGCCTACTACAATCAGGCCAATGCGTTCAAAAAGGTGAGAAGGTATGATGAGGCTCTGAACTGCTATGACAAGGCAATAACCTGCAGGCCGGACTATGTTGACGCATATTTCAATTCAGGTGTACTGTTGCTTTTTCAAAAAAGATATGATGACGCTCGTCTCCGCTTTGAAACGGTGATTGCTTGCAGACAGGATCAAAGAGCATATTACCATCTTGGTATTGCCTTATATGAGTTGAAACTCTATGATGATGCGCTTGTCAGTCTTGAAAGAGCAGCTGCCATCAAACCTGATTTTTCGGAGGCACTTGTTTTTCAGGGAAGCGTATTGATGGTATTACAGCGATACGATAAAGCCCTTATCAAGTTCAACGAGGCAATTGAAATCAATCCGCATTATGTAGAAGCATACACCAATTCTGGAAATGCTCTTTTTGAGCTGTGCCGTAATGAAGAGGCGCTTCGGCGTTATGATGAAGCGATTTCGCTTAAAGCCGGTTACGCTGAAGCATATTGGAACAAGTCTCTCGTTCTTTTGTTGCTTGGTGATTTTAAAAAAGGATGGCCGTTATATGAGTGGCGATGGAAAAAGGAACCACTGAGTGAAAAGAGACGTGATTACAAGCAGCCACTTTGGCTACAGCAACAGCCGCTCACCGGTAAAACACTTTATCTTTACTATGAACAGGGTTTCGGAGACTCGATCCAGATGCTCAGATATATACCAGCACTTGAAAAAACAGGTGCCACGATAGTCCTTGAAATCCAGCCGGTTCTCCGTTCTCTTACTTCAACAATTGAAGGTATAGATGTTCTTGTCACGCAACCCTATACCGGACATTTCGACTATCATCTTCCCCTTATGTCTCTGCCTCTTGCTATGGGGACAACGGTAGAAACCGTACTGCAAACGTCTCCCTATCTTTTTGTTGAAAAAACATTCAGGCAGAAATGGGCTGAAAGGCTCGGGGAAAAACAAGGAAAGCGTAAGCGTATCGGTATTGTCTGGTCAGGTTCGACTATACACAGACAGGATTACAAGAGAAGTATACCGTTTCATAGTATCGAGCCACTACTCGAAAGCGATGCTGAATGTTACTCATTACAAAAAGAGTATCGTGGAGGTGATCGGGAGAAGCTGGAACGTTCGGGCAGGATTACTGATTTTTCGACAGACCTGCTTGATTTTGCCGATACTGCCGGTTTAATCGAGCAGCTGGATCTGATTATCAGTGTCGATACAGCTGTTGCTCATCTTGCCGGGGCATTGGGTAAGGAGGTATGGCTGCTGTTACCGGAAGTGCCCGATTACCGCTGGCTCAACAAAGGAAACGGCAGCCCATGGTATCCGACCATGAGGCTGTTTCGACAGGCGTCAAGCGGGGACTGGAAAAGTGTTATCAAAAAGGTAAAAGAGGTGTTATGCAGTGAGCTGTCTGTTCACAGCGTCTCGAGGGTATTCATTGGGAACGTTACCACACCAGCATTGAAGAAAAATGTTCTTTTGAAAAAAGCTCGAGAGCTTTACAGACACGGCAAGCTTGAACAAGCGGTAGCTTTTTGCAGTCGATTACTCTCAAAAGAACCGAAGCATATCGAGGCGCTGTTGCTGTTGGCTGCATTGCGTGTCAATGAAAAACGGTATGAAAAAGCGGCGGAATTGTTCAAAAAAGCACTCGAGATCAAACCGGATAATCCTTCGGCTTTGAACAATTATGGTAATGTCCTCAACAGCCTGAGACATCATGAAAAAGCTCTTTGCTGCTTTGACAGAGCCATTACGCTCGACCCTGAGTATGCGGAAGCATACTACAACCGCAGCAAGACGTTATTTGAATTGCAACAGTATGAAAAAGCATTGCCAGGCTTCGAGAAAGCACTTGCGATCAAGCCTGATTTTGTACAAGCGCATGTCTTTAAAGGAGACGTTTTAAGGAAAGTATCGCTGTACGAAGAGGCTCTCTTGCATTACGAAAAAGCTATTGCGCTCAACCCCGAGTACGCTCTTGTCTATAACAACCTTGGAAATGCCTTGCAGGAACTACAGCGATATGAAGAGGCTTTATCATGTTTTGACAAGGCGATTACTCTTCAGCCGGATTATGTCAATGCATACAACAATCGAGGCATCGTTCTTTACAAGCTACAGCGATATAAGGAAGCTCTCCATGATTATGACAAGGCGATCTCACTGAAGTCCTACTTTGCACCGGCTCATACCAACCGTGGAGCTTTTTTATCGGAAATGCGGCAATATGAAGAGGCGCTTCAAAGTTACGATAAGGCGATTGCGCTGGATCCGGGTTATGCAGAAGCATATTGGAATAAAGCCATCGCACTACTTTTGCTGGGTGACTACCGTGATGGATGGCCTTTATATGAGTGGCGGTGGAAAAAGAGGCCTCTTGACTCGGCAAAGCGAACATATCGTCAACCACTCTGGTTGCGGCAACAACCACTCTCTGGAAAAACACTCTATCTTTATCATGAACAGGGATTCGGTGACTCCATTCAAATGCTGAGATATATACCTGAACTTAAAAAAAGCGGAGCTACAATTGTGCTTGAAGTTCAGTCGCCTCTGCGAACTCTCTCGGTATCTCTAACGGGTGTCGATACCCTTGTTTCAAGCTCATATAACGGTACGTTTGACTATCATCTGCCACTCATGTCACTGCCGTTGGCAATGCGGACAACGGTAGAGACCATACCGGATACTTTCCCCTACATTTTTGTTGAAGAACCGATCAGGACAAAGTGGGCGCAAAAGCTCGGTCGAAATGCAGAGAAACGGGTCGGGATTGTCTGGTCCGGTTCTGCCCGACATGTACATGATGACAGGAGGAGTATTCCCTTTGATAGTATCGAGCCACTGCTCGAAAGTGATATGGAATTTTACTCACTGCAGAAAGAATATCGTGAGGGTGATCGGGAAAAGCTCGAACGTTCTGGTAAAATTGCTGATTTTTCGGCGGAACTGCATGACTTTACCGAGACTGCGGGTTTAATCGAGCAGCTTGATCTTGTTATCAGTGTTGATACAGCAGTGGCACATCTTGCAGGGGCAATGGGAAAGGAAGTGTGGTTGCTGTTGGCAGATGTACCGGATTTCCGCTGGATGACCGAACGTAGTGACAGTCCGTGGTACCCAACAGCAAGGCTGTTTCGTCAAACAGTGGCAGGAGAATGGCAAAAAGTTGTTCAGTGCGTCGGAAAAGCGCTAGAAGATATGGTTCCTCGCTCTGAGTTCAACTCTGAGCAGATCGAAAGATGTTCGGAAAAACCTGCATTATCAAGGCAAAAGGTGGGAAGCACACTACAGAGTGGGTTCGCACTGTACAAACAGGGACGGCTGGATGATGCTGAACATCTTTACAGGGAGATACTGACATCGGATGCTGATAATGTCAATGCTTTGCACCTTCTGGCGACATTGCTGGCCCAAAAGATGCAGTTTGTCGAGTCGGTCGAGCTTTTGAGGAAAGCGGCAGGTATCGCACCTGATAATCCATTGATATTCAATAATTATGGAAATGCATTGAGTGCATTGAAAAAACATGAAGAGGCTCTTTTGCGTTATGAGAAGGCAATTGCGATTAAGCCAGATTATGCGGAAGCATATGGTAACCGAGCAAACGTTCTCAAAGAACTGCAGCGATATGAGGAGGCGTTGCAGAACTATGAGAAAGCGTTATTCATAAAGCCAAATTATCCAGCAGCATGTTATGGATTAGGTAACACGTATATGGAACTGAAGCGGTACGAGGAGGCTCTTCACTGTTTCGAATCCGCTATTGAACTCGATCCTCATTATGTTGACGCTCATTGTAACCGGGGTAACATGCTCAAGGAGATGCAGAGGCATGAGGATGCGCTTGCCAGTTTTAAGAAAGCTTTAGCATTAAAACCGGATGCTGCGGAACTGCATTATAATATAGCCAATACCTGTTTCGAGGTAGGGGAATATGAAGAGGCGCTGCATAGCTATAACAAGGCAATAGCCTTGAAAAACGGCTATCATAAAGCTTACTGGAACAAATCATTTTTATTGCTGTTGCTCGGTGACTACAAGGAAGGGTGGTTGTTGTATGAATGGCGCTGGAAAAATGAGCCTCAGCGTAGAAAGAAAAGAGATTACCAAAAACCACTCTGGTTACAGCAGCAGGTTCTGGAGGGAAAGGCGCTTTATTTATACTATGAACAAGGGTTCGGCGACTCCATCCAGATGTTGAGATACATACCTTGTCTTAAAGAAGCAGGAGCAACCATTGTATTGGAGGTCCAGTCACCACTTCACAAGCTTGCAATGACGGTGAAGGGTATCGACAAGATTGTGACAGAGCCTTATACAGGGCATTTTGATTTCCATCTGCCGTTGATGTCGCTACCGCTTGCCATGAAAACAACACTTGAAACCATTCCTGGCAACTGTCCTTATCTTTTCACAGGGAAAGATGTCCGGCAAAAATGGATCGAAAAGCTTGGGGAGAAAAAAGGAATGCGGGTCGGGGTGGTTTGGGCTGGGACAGCCCGGCACAAGAACGATCATAAAAGAAGCATAGCATTCAATGAAATCGCTTTACTTCTGGAGAATGACGCTGTTTTTTATTCCTTACAGAAAGAGTATCGGGATGGTGAGCTGGAAATGCTGCAAAAGTCAGGTGGGATTGTTGATTGTTCGGCAGAGTTGCATGATTTTTCAGAAACAGCGGGATTGATCGAGCAGCTCGACCTGGTGATCAGCGTTGATACGTCAGTAGCGCATCTTGCCGGAGCGTTAGGTAAGGATGTATGGTTGCTGTTGCCTACAGTGCCGGATTTCCGCTGGTTGACTGAGCGGGAGGACAGCCCCTGGTATCCAACCATAACACTTTTTCGTCAAGCATCAGGGAGTGATTGGAAGCCGGTAATCAAGTGCGTGAATAAAACGCTGAAGGAAAAAGTGGCTTGTCGAGTGCAATAAGGTAAAATGAGTGCACGACCCTTGTTCGTCTTCAATTTCCGAAAACAATCAGAATAATGACTATCAACAAGTATGAAACTATTCCCCACATGACAACGGTGGTAGCTTTCAGCTTTTTCTTGAGCATGGAACTTAATACTGTTTGTTTCCGGTTGTTCTTCTCTGATTAAAGTTATATATATGCCTTATACTACACAAGATGATGTTTGTGCTTTGTTCTTTGTTATCGGGGATGACAGGCTTTTGACAGGATAGGTGTACGATCCGGTTGCACTCCGAGTTTCAGCATGGATGGACTCGTTAAAGAAGTCTATGTAACAATTAGATGCAGACGATTATTCGTATGCAATGGCTGCCTGATTAGCATAAGTTAATTCAATCAGCCATCATTCGATAAGGGAGGCGCTTACTCTGAGCTTATCGAATGGCATAACCCGCGCTTGAGCCATAGCTCGCGCAAGTAAGCTTCATCTGTTTTTTTTCCGGAAAAACAGGTGAGCACTCCTCCGGAATAGTGTTTCGAACTTTGTCGATGGAGTCGTGAAACATGAATACTAAAACATCGAAGATGAGTGTGGTGGCTGTTTCAAGCAATGTTCTGGACGCGGGTTCGACTCCCGCCATCTCCACTAATGAGTGATCTGACAATATCTTGAAATGTCTTCAAGCCCCTGATAAATGAGGGGTTTTTGCTTTTTGGTTGTCCGGTATGGTCCAGTGGGGTTTGTGTGAATCCTGTCTTTTTTGGTATACTTTATGGTGTATCGTGAGTGTGTTCACACCTGTGGATGATTTTGTATACCCATTCTCTGCCAAAGGATTATACCCATGCCGAAAAAGATTCCTCCGTTATCCGCCGCTAAGGTCAGGGCTGCCAAGGCTTCTTCGAAGCAGCAGACGTTGTTCGATGGTGACGGTTTGTTCCTCCTGATTCCTCCCGCTAAATTCGGGCCTGACGGCCGGGCGCTCGCTGCTTCCAAGTTATGGCGGTTCAAATACTCTTTCGAGGGTAAGGCCCGGCTCATTTCTTTCGGTGCTTTTCCCGAGGTGAGCCTCGATGATGCTCGAGCTCGCCGTAACGAGGCCAGACGTATGCTGGAGCAGGGTATCGACCCCGGGGCTGAGCGTAAGCTGCGCAAGGTGACTCTTGCCCGTGAGCAGGCGCGCCTGGCCACTACGTTCGGGATGGTTGCCATGGATTGGTTCACTGTGGCGGAATCGGAATGGACCCATGGCCACGCGAGGACCGTGCGCTCACGGCTCGAAAGGGATATCCTGCCGCTGCTTGGCAATACACTGATTTCCGAGGTCTCTACACGTGATGTTTTGGAGGTGTTGCGGCTGGTCGAGGCCCGGCAGGCTTTCGAGACCGCTCACCGTATCAAGACCATCATCGGGCAGGTGTTCACGTTCGCTCTCATTTCCGACGTTCCCGGGGTGAACGGCAACCCCGCCGCCGGGCTGGGTAAGGTGCTTAAGCAGCCCCGCAAGAAAAGCATGGCGGCCATTCTCGACCCTGTGGAGTTGGGCCGGCTGCTTCGCGATATCGATGGTTACGCCGGTTCGCACGTGGTTCGTTCGGCCCTGAAGCTGGCTCCGATGCTGTTCGTTCGGCCCGGGGAGTTGCGTAACGCGAAATGGGCGGATGTCGACCTCGACGGGCAGGTCTGGCTGTTACCGGTCGAGGATATGAAACTGACGCTCAAGGAGAAGGCACTCCGCAAGGGGCAGGTGCATACGGTTCCGCTGGCTCGTCAAGCAGTCGAAGTGTTGCGGGCGCTTTACCCATTTTCTTCGAGCAGCGCTTACGTGTTTCCCGGGCGCGCGGCTTCGAGGGTGATGTCGGAAAACACCGTCAACCAGGCCTTGCGGACGATGGGCTGGGACTCCGCTACGGTTTCCGGCCATGGGTTCAGGGCCACGGCTCGAACCATGCTGCACGAAACGCTCGGCTTCAGCCCCGACGCGATCGAGGCCCAGCTCGGACACCGCGTCCCGGACCGGCTCGGTACCGCCTACAACCGCACCCAGCACCTCGACGAGCGCACGCGTTTTATGCAGGCGTGGGCGGATTACCTGGATGGGTTGAAGGCGAAAGAAGATGGTTCGGTTTGATGTGGGGGGTGTCGTCCAACGTACCGTTGCCTCGTTTCACCGCTGTATTCTCCGATTTGTCCTGTTTTTTTGACGATTGAATCCGTGTTTCACGTTCGTTGTTTGGTTTTGGACATAAATGGAAATACAGTGTTCCGTTTGGATTTGTTTGGAAGATTATTATTGCCATAATATGTTCATATTCGGTATTTTACGGTGTAATGACGGGTATGGTGACCATGGGACATGAAGAAAGTGCGATAAATGATAGATGGATTCATTGAAAACAATCGGAAAAAACCTGCGAGGATAAGGGCGGTCGATGTCTTCTGCGGCGCAGGCGGCCTGACCAGGGGATTGGAAGATGCGGGTATCGGTGTGGCTCTCGGCATAGACATCGATCCGGCATGTGAATATCCCTATAACCAGAACAACAACGCTACGTTTTGCTTGAGATCCGTTGAAAACATAGAGCCTTCGGATCTGAGCGAAGCATTCGATGGCGCAGATTTCAGGCTACTAGCGGGTTGTGCGCCATGCCAGACATTTTCTTCGTACAATCAAAAGGCCAATGTCGAGGATAAGCGATGGTGGCTACTAGGTGATTTTTCCAGACTCGTTCGTGAAATCGAGCCAGAATTCGTCACGATGGAAAACGTTCCGGGACTCGAAAAACACGATGTTTTCGAAGGGTTTCTGCGTGATCTCGAGAGTGGTGGATATTTCGTTGATTTTCGGGTCGTGAATTGTGAAGCATATGGAATACCCCAGTTCAGGAAGAGGCTCGTTCTTCTGGCCTCACGACTTGGTGAGATCAAGTTGTTGACCCCAGAGCGATTCGGAGCGGAAAGAAAAACGGTGATGAAGGCAATAGGAGACCTTCGACCAATAGGTGCCGGAGAGGTCGATCGGGAAGACCCCTTGCATATATCTTGCGCCCTTTCTGGATTGAACATGAAAAGAATGAAGGCATCGAAGCCGGGAGGAACATGGAGAGACTGGCCGGAAGAACTCGTTGCCCGATGTCATAGAAACGAAAGTGGTCGAACCTACCCGGGCGTATACGGTCGAATGAAGTGGACCGACCCATCTCCCACATTGACGACTCAGTTTTATGGCTTCGGGAATGGAAGATTCGGGCATCCCGAACAGGACCGGGCGATTTCGCTTCGTGAGGGAGCCATACTTCAGACATTTCCCGATGATTACAAGTTCATCTCTCCTGGAAAGAAGGTCAACAAGAAGACTCTCGGTCGTCTCATCGGTAATGCGGTACCTGTCAGATTGGGTGAGGTTATCGGGAAGAGCTTTTTACGTTATGTTGAAGATTTATGAAATAACGATCATTCCCTGGTTTATAAAAAATGTCGAGGAGATGTTTCGATGGCTGAAAATTCGAACGTTGCGAATGCCACACCTACAAAGAGTTTTTTTGTTTCCATGCTTACAAGAGATATAAGCCTTGCAGATGCGATTTTAGATCTGGTGGACAATTGTCTTGATGGTGTGCTTCGTGAATCAGAAGATGATAAGATAGATTATTCACAATACCATGTAAAGATTCTTCTGAACAAAGATCGCTTCAACATTGTCGATAATTGTGGAGGGATTCCCGTTGAAATAGCGAAAAATTATGCTTTCAAGCTTGGACGTGAGATCGACGATCATCGAGATTCGGAAAAAGAAACTATAGGTATGTACGGTATCGGTATGAAACGAGCTCTTTTTAAAATGGGGAAGGATTCCATAGTCAAGACAATGAATGGCAGTGATCGTTATGAAGTTCGAATATCCTCGGAATGGTTGCATTCAAAGGAGTGGGGGGTGTTACCCATAAAAGAATTGACTGAAGATGACGATCTCATGGTACCTGGTACAATCATTCATGTCGATGGGCTTTACGATGGAGTGTCGAAACATTTCGACAATGATCATTTCGTGAGCGAACTCAAGGTCGCTATGGGTGAACATTTCACCACGTTCTTGGAAAAGGGTTTTAAGATATATGTGAATGGTGAATCCGTCGAGCCAGTTTTACTTGAAGTTTTGGTTTCGGAAAATCCAGAGGGACCCGCCCCATTCGTTTATCGAAAGGAGACCGACGAGGTTACCGTAACGATGGTTATAGGACTGAATTCAAGAAAGCTGATTTTCGATGAAGATGCTGAGAATCTGGAGGATTACAAGCTACCCGAGACTGCCGGGTGGACCATCTTTTGCAATGATAGAGCTGTTATCGTCGGTGACAAGAGCAGAATAACGGGTTGGGGCGATAATCTGCCTTTTTATCATGCGCAATTTTCGATCATCACTGGAATGGTGGAGTTTAGTTCGAACCGAGCGGATAAATTACCTGTTACGACGACCAAAAGAGCGTTGGATACATCATCGGATATATGGTTGCAAACAAGGACAAAGATGATGGAGGCCATGAGAGTTTGGATCGATTATACCAACAAATGGAAAAATCACCCAAGAGAGGAGCAAAAACAATATTGGGAAGACTCGAAGCCGATGTCCCTTCGTGATGCAACGTATATTGTTTTGAAAGAAAGAAAGGCAAAAACTCTATCTGATGGTAGTTCTGAGTACAATCCAAGAAAAAACAAGGTTTTGCCTTTTCCCGAAAAAGATAAGCCGTCTTCAAGGAGGATCGTTTTTACGAGACCGCTCGAGGAAATCAAGCTAGTTTCCGAAGGTTTGTTCGACCGAGATGATGAAAAGCCTGGAATAGTGGGTGATCAATGCTTTCAGCGAGTTTTCGATGAGCTCGGTGGCACGGAGGTGAAATAGGTGGGAAAGTCCAATGTAGTTCCATACAAATTAAGACCGAACAAATCGGTAGATCGCGAAATGTTCATTTCCTTGCTCAATAGGTTGGGAGCGGTTCTACGAGTGGAGAATTACAAATACATAGGACTTGGAGGGCCTTTTTTGGAAGATTTCAGGTTGATCCATGCAAGGACAGGAATCAAAGGTATGGTCAGTGTTGAAATGGATGAAAATACCTACAAACGGCAATCTTTCAATAGGCCAGTCGATTCGATAGAATGTGTTCATTCATCTCTGGAGGATTTTCTTGCTGATAACAGCTTCGATGAACCTATCATATTGTGGCTCGACTACACCGGGGCTGCAATGAACCAGATGGATACATTCGCCGAACAAGTCGTCGAGCAAGAGGTTTTTAGTATCCTGAGAATTACACTGAATGCCAATCCGAGTTCATTGGGAGAACCAAGTGCCGATAGACTATCAGGTGAAAAATTGCTAGAGTGGCGATTGAATGCGTTTATGGATAAAATTGGTAAACGAAGCTATACCGAAGGTTTGACCTCCAAAGATGTCATGACCGCAAAGTACGGCCGGAGTGTGCTGAAAGTGTTGTATCTTCGGGTCAACGACGTTTTGCTCGGATGCAATGACAGAAAAATCGTTTGGGCTCTCACCACTCATTATTCCGATGGGCAGCCAATGGTTACTGCTACACTGATCACGGTCCCGCCAGAAAACGATGAACTTGAAAGAATAATTAGGGACTGGGAATTTCACTCCGAACCCTTGTCTCCTTTGGTGCTGGATCTACCTTCTCTATCGACCAAGGAACGCTTGACAATGGAGATAAACGGCAATCCGAAAGAGGATATGGGTTATAAATTGCCACCATCGTCATTGAAACAAGAACCGTTCGAGAATTTCAAGAGGTTTTATAGAGTTTATCCTCATTATGCGCGTATTGATTTGTAGTTGATCAAACAGTTGCATTGATCGATTTGAGGTGACTCTCTCTCATACTTCAAGAAGTGGGCTATAATGGACACGGTTGACGTAGAAACACGTTCGAAAATCATGTCCCTTGTGCGTCAGAAGGCTACCGGTCCGGAATTGATCGTTCGAAAGGCGTTGCATCGTCGAGGTTTTCGCTACCGCTTGAATGTCAAATCCCTTCCCGGTTCACCCGATCTTGTGTTTCCCAAATACCATGCGGTGATTTTCGTGCATGGTTGTTTTTGGCATCGACACGGCTGCAAGGCGACAACGACACCAGGGACGCGCCAGGAATTCTGGGAAACGAAATTCAAGGACAATGTCTCCAGGGATAGACGGAACATCGAGGAGTTGAGAAATATTGGCTGGAGGGTGATGGTTGTTTGGGAATGTGTCTTGAAAAAGAACAAAAAAACTCCCGATCATATCGTGGGCGAGGTGGAACGGTGGTTGAATTCCGATGAAGTTCTTGCCGAGATTGGGTGAGATCGAGTTTGTCATACAG
>JADMLA020000005.1 GCA_015482705.2 Prosthecochloris sp.
AAGGTTTGGAAGTTGACGAGCTGAAGGTTGGCCGTCTTCATGTCGGTGAGTTACATGTCGACAAGGTTATGAAACCAGAAAACGAGGGATCATGAATTACCTGTTTTGCAGCGTTTCTTTGGCTGGAGATAGGTGATTGCCGTATTGATTTTTAGGGCTCTCGGTGGTGGTGGTCGTTTTGACTTCAATCCATTCTACGGCCTCATGTAATGTGCGCTTTTCTGGGCATCTTCGATAAGTGGCAGTGGGAATGCAGGTACTATTCGCTGAGTTATGATGGGAGCTGTTTTGTCGTCGATGTCGATGATGGAATCTCCGGTTGCTCTGTCCGCAGCGTGCAGGAGTAGGCAGAGTTGCGTTCTCGTGTTTCGTTTGTTTTCGGGCCTTCCTCGTGAAAAACCTCTATATCTTACGGCCTGTACTTTTTGTAGTCGATACCGAATTTTTTGACACGTAGTCCCATCACTCGTTCAGTGAGGCCGAGCTGCATGGCGGCTTTGGCCATGTTGCCTTTGGTGCGTTTCAACGCCTCGATAATCATTTCATGTTCGATGGCATCGAGTCTCTGCTGCAGAGAGCCGCTGGCAGGTGTGCCGCTTGATTCAGCGGTTTGCAGTGTCGGTGGCAGATGGTAGCCGTGTATGACATTGTCTTCGCTAAGAATCACTGCTCTCTCGATGCAGTTTTCAAGTTCCCTTACGTTGCCGGGCCAGTGGTAACGCATAAACATATCTATGGCTCGTGTCGATATTCTTCGCACGCCCTTGAAGTTTAGCGCATTGTATTTTTCAACGAAGTAGTCGGAGAGCACCAGTATGTCTGCTTTTCGTTCACGCAAGGGAGGAACTGTTATCGGAAAAATGTTCAGGCGGTAGTAGAGATCTTCTCTGAATTTTCCTTTTTCAATTTCTTCTTCAAGGTCTCTATTGGTCGCTGCAATGACTCTGATGTCGGTTTTCAGTGTTTTGGAGCCACCAACTCTCTCGAACTCTTTTTCCTGAAGAATCCGGAGCAGTTTGGCTTGTACAGGCAGCGTGAGCTCGCCAATTTCGTCAAGAAAAATCGTTCCACCGTCGGCAAGCTCGAATCTTCCCCGCCGGTTGGCTGTGGCGCCGGTAAATGAGCCCTTTTCATGCCCGAACAGTTCACTTTCGATGATGCTTTCCGGCAGGGCAGCGCAATTGAACTTGATAAAGGGCTTTTCAGCTCGGTGGCTTTTATAGTGTATGGCGCTTGCAACCAATTCCTTGCCGACACCGCTTTCACCGAGAATGAGTGCCGTGGCGTTCGTTGGTGCTATTTTGTCTATCATTCTGAAAACAGCGATCATCGCTTTCGAGCTGCCTATGATGTTGGCGGGGCGGTGTTGAGCGCTGTAGAGTTCGTCGTCGCTTTCATGTACATCACCGCGATAGAAAGAAAAAGGTTCTTGCTTGTCGGGGGAATTGTTTTGCGTTTCTCCCTGCCGTTCTTCCTGATCGAGCTGTTTAATACGGACCGCTTGCGATATCATGGCGGCAATGATAGAGAGAAGATCGACCAGCTCTTCGACAGACTCTTTTTCCTGCATCTGATTCGAGGTTTTTCCAGTATGATTGTCATCCGTAAAAACCGGCCGGTCAGTACTGAGTGTGCCGATGACTTCATTGTCAGCCTTGATCGGTACACAGACAAAGCAAAGGTGTTCGGTATCGATTCGGTTTCTCGATCCTGTCCTGTCAAGGAACTGCGGTTCTTCGTCAATCCTGGGGACGATTCTGCTCCTGCCGGTTTTGACGACGTTTCCGATGATGCCTTCGCCGGGCATGTATCGTCCCCTGGCCTGTTCTTCTTCGGTGAGTCCGAAAGATTCATTGATGACAATTTCATTTGTCCCACGGTTCAGGATGGTGATGACTCCCCGTATCATGTTGGTATGTTCAGACATGATGCTGAGTATGTCCCGGAGTACCTTGTTGATATCTTTGGTGTAATTCAAGGCCCTGCTAACTTCTGCAAGAAGGCTGAGTGTCTTTGTTTTTTCACTTACCGGGATTCTCATCTTTTGCATGTGTCCTGAGGGTTGACAAAGCATTGTGTGTATATGTTTACCAGTTCGGCAGCAGAAAGCCTGCATTTTTTCTTATCAGCGGCGAGTCTGACATTCGGGAGCAGCTTTCTCGCTTGTTCACGATCAACGTTTATGCCTCTGGTCGATAGAATATGTTGGACCGAAGCACTGCCTGAATGTTTTCCGATGACAAGCTCATAGCTCTCTTTGCCGATATCGCCTGGTAAAAAAGGCTGATAGGATAGTGGGTCTTTAAGCAAGGCATTACAGTGAATTCCCGACTCGTGCTGGAAAACAGCATTACCGATAACAGGTTTCTGGTCTTGAATGAGTCTGTTCGAGGCTTTTGCGACAGTTTCACAGAGAGAATGCAGCAGTTCGGCTTTTATGGAAATAGGGTATTGTCCCGATAGTTTCAGCGCGACGGCAAGTTCTTCAAGGGCTGCATTTCCTGCACGTTCTCCAAGCCCGGTAACGGAGACGCTTACTGCGTCGCATCCTGCTTCGATAGCACTGAATGCGTTTGCCGTGGCCATTCCCAGATCATTGTGGGCATGAAATTCGAGAGCTACAGAAGCCGAGGATTTCAGATGCTGTATCTGCTGTATGAGTGTCAACGGGGTTGCAATGCCGACAGTGTCGGCAATACGTACCCGGTCCGCTCCACATGCAGAAGCATCTCGAACGAACGTTTCGAGAGTTTTGCCATTGGTTCGCGTAGCGTCCTGACCACCAACGCTCACAAAGCTGAAATATTTTTTTGCCTCCGGTATGAGTGTTTCCAATTGGCGGTGAACCCATGCATAGTCCTTTTCCATAAGGTTCAGGTAGAGTTCCGAGAGAGGGAAGCTGAGGTGAATACCCTCGGTGTCGGCTGCTCTTGCACATTCGAGGTCTGCCCTTGTTGCTCTTGACCAGGAGGTCAAGCGTACAGGGAGATTCATTGACACGATCTCTCTGATGACGCTCTGTTCTTCGGAGCTGATAGCGGGATAACCGATTTCCAATTCATCGACTCCGGTTGCGGCCAGCTTCCTTGCGATATCTTTTTTCTCTGACGGGCTAAAAGCAACACCGGGGGCTTGTTCACCATCCCGAAGTGTTGTATCGATGATCCACGGGGTAAACAAAGGGGGATGCATATGTGGCGTAACATTGCTCATAGTGGTTTCAGGCTTCTCGATCCTGTCTTGGTTGTATGCTTTTTATCGGAAATAATTAATTTTAAAACCTTCTTTATTCTAAATAAATAAGGTTATTGTTTTAAAAAATAAAAATATTTTAAACATTTTGGTGGTTTTCTTGTGAGGGTACCCTGAGTGTGTGGGAGATGTTTTCCGGGAGTGAACAAATGGAGGTTTCACTCCAGGATTCCGAGGAACGGAAGTTGTCGATACTTTCCGGCATAGTCTATGCCGTAACCTACGATAAACCTGTTCGGGACGGTAAATCCCAAATAATCGATGGTTACCGGGTGTTTTCTTGCAGCAGGTTTCTCGAGCAGCGTACAGATTTTAAGCGAAGCGGGATTGCAATTGAGGAATTCGTGACTGATTCTGCTGATTGTAAGGCCTGTATCGATGATATCCTCTACTACCAGGATATCATGTCCTGTAACATCGATAGTGCCGGTAATGCAGACCTTGCCAGATGACTGAATACCATTACCGTAGCTTGAAGCCTGTATAAACTCGATGTGACAAGGTACTTCGATCGAGCGTACGAGGTCGGCAGTGAACATGAACGCCCCTTTCAGTACACAGATGACAATCAGTCTTTCTGTAGAGGCGAAATCGGAAGATATCAGCTTGCCGAGTTTTCCGACGCGTTGTTGTATTTTTTCTGCTGAAATAAGTTCAACGACTGTTTCTTTGCTTGTCATGGGAAATTGTCTCGGTCTGTTTTTCATGTGCCTGCTGCACGAATGTTTTTATTTCTTCAAGATACCGCTGTCTGGTATCTTCGGGAAGAAACGAAGCGATGAAAGAGTTAACCGCAAACTGAATGATATCCTTCCGGTCAAGGTTCAACGCTTCCTGGATAGCCATATAGTTTTCATTGATATATCCGCCAAAATACGCAGGGTCGTCCGAGTTTACCGTGACAAGAAGTCCTCTGTCAAGCATCTTTTTGAGGTTGTGTTTCTTCATCGAAGGAAAAACGTGCAACTTGACGTTTGAGAGGGGGCATACGGTGAGCGGAATTTTCGATCCAACCAGCTTTTCAACCAGCTTCTCGTCTTCCATGCAATGAACGCCATGATCGATCCTCGCGACTTTGAGAATGTTCAATGCCTGCCAAATATAGTCTGCATGTCCCTCTTCACCTGCATGTGCAACGGTAAGGAACCCTTCTTTATGCGCGCGTTTATAGAGCTCTCTGAATTTGTCGGGTGGATTGCCGAGTTCAGAAGAGTCGAGGCCGATACCTGCAATGATGTTCTTGTAGTCGAGTGCCTGTTCGAGAGTTTCCAATCCTTCTTTTTCGCTGAGGTGGCGAAGAATACACATGAATAGTTTCGTGGTGATACCGAGCTGTTTTTCACCATCTCGAAGTGCTCTGTGTATTCCTTTCGTGACCATGTCGAAATCGATGCCTTCTCTGGATGTGTGGGTTTGGGGGTCGAAAAAGATTTCAGCATGACGTACATTCTGAGTGACGGCTTTTTTCAGGTACGCTGTTGTGAGGTCGTAAAAGTCCTGCTCGTGAAGCAGCACTGATGCGGCATTATAATAAATATCGAGAAATGACTGCAGGTCATCGAAGGCATATGCCTTCCGGACAGATGTTGTGTCGGGATAGGGAAGTGGCACGCTGTTGCGTTTTCCCATTGCCATCATCATCTCAGGTTCAAGTGTGCCCTCGATATGGAGGTGCAGTTCAGCTTTGGGTATTGCCTCGATGAAGGTTTTCATAGTATCGCAAGATACCAAAAAAGCGTGGTATGAGGCAGGAATATGATTGACTCATCACGCCTGTTATGCAGTATTCCCTGAAACGTCGTGTGTGTTCGACACTCCCGATTGATGAGGTGAATCTACTCCTTCAGGTAAGGGCCAGCGAAGCAATCACTTTGCATATCTTTTTTAGGTTGCTCCTGTTGCTGACGCATACTCGATGTGCCGCTGCATATAAGACTCGTATTTCAATATGAACAGAGCGGTCTATTGTGATGATCTCTTTTTCCTTTTTCTTGATGATGCAATCGGAAAATGCAGCCTGCTTCACTTGCAGCTCAGTTTTTTATGCATTCGTCTCCTTGTTCTTGAATGTTCACCCAGCTTTTTCGCTGAAGATGTTATGCTATGGCTCCTTGTCTTGGTTGTTTATTTTGATTACGTCATCTCTATGAGAGCCGAGTACGGTCGATAACCGACGTGTAATTTTGATCATGTCTGCCTCTTGACGGTCAATGCCATAAACAGAAAGCGGGAAATTGAGCGGTTCCTGGATTTTCCAGATTTGTTCGTGCTTGTCAGGCGGAAAAATCTTTGCAGGGTCTCCGACAGCAATCCATCCGATCGGGATGGTTGTTCCGGCTGAAACTTTTGTCTTGAGATGGACGATACCGTTAACCCGGACTTCACAGCCTTTTTCCAAATGTGCTCCATGGAATACGGCTGCACCGGTGGCAATGAATACTTCATTGTCGATTATGCAACCCGCTACATGGGTATTGGGACCGACCAGGCAGTTGTTGCCGATTTTCAAATCGTGTCTGGTTGAGCTTCGCAGGACGGCATTTTCCATAACAATGCATTCGCTTCCGACTTGTATAGTCCCGCCTTCTGCAATGACCTGGGCGCCAAACAGGATCCAGCTGTTTTTACCTATGACGACATCTCCACAGACAACGGCGTTCGGCGCAATGTAAGCTGTTGGATGGATCACCGGGCTTTTTCCTTGATGGCTGATGAGCATAGAGGCGCTGCAGTTTAGTGAATTATGGGGCTTACTGTTTTCTTTCTTGTGAACCTGTCAGCGAGGCATCGATATCGAGTCCGATATGAATGCTGTCTGCATGAAGATGGCTGAACGTGTCAGGGAGCGAAGCGTTGTCATGCAGAAAGATGTCACGTTTGCATTGCCGCGATTGCCTATAGCCAGCAGGTTAGCAGAAATGAGTACTGTATGACACCTCTTGGTCCGGCTTTGAGAAACGGTATAAAGAGCACCCGGTCCGGGTGCTCTTGAAAGAAGACAGCTTGCAATGGAAAATGCTGCAAGTTGAAAGATTTTGGGCGAAAGATCAGTCATCGAGTGCCTTTTTCTTTTCATCACTGCCAAGTCTCCTGTAAGCGGTTATACCGAGTACAATCAAAGCCATCAGTAGAGAAACGAACTTGATCGGGTCGCTCAGCTCCGGCCAGTTGAACAGATAGCCTTCGACAAGTGTAACTATACCTCCGAACACCATACCGGGGCCAAGAGCCGGAACCCGAATGAAGGTTCCTGCAATAACGGCGATCAAGCCTACAGGAACCGCGGTGAAAAACAAACGCATCTGATGCTGCTTGTTTGCTGCATTGAATCGAGCCGATGCTTCTTCTCTTTGTTTGTTTATCTCGGCCTTTTTCTCCGGGGTGATATTTTCTGCCGGTGGCTTTTCGATGAGCTGGCTGGTATGATAATCATCCCAGTTCGGCGCGGGGCTGAAGGTTTTGACACCATAGAAGACAAGCATGGGGAGAAGTATCGCTATTCCCATGGCTATGGCGAAGTTGATGCCTTTCATGAACATCTCTCCTTATTTGTTTTTGGCAATTACCCACACCGCATGAACAATGCCAGGTAAGTAACCAAGAATGGTTAAAACAACGTTGAGCCAGAAGTGCTTGCCGAGACCGACTTGTAAAAAGACACCGAGAGGCGGCAACAGAATTGCAAGAATGATTTTGAGCAGTTCCATAGAATATGTCTTCTTTCTTTTTGTCAAGGATGCTATTATCGGTAACTGAACAGATCTTTGTTGAAAACAAGAGTGTACAGATGATGATGGAAAAGTTACGATTTATATGAGATATTCAGGAAAGAGTCGGCCGGTTGATCGATTAATATGCATATTGCGTTACATTTTCGTTAACCGTTTCCGGTCTTCTCCGGTTATCGTTTCTTTATAGTGCATTGACCTGTTGCCGGAAAGATTTGCGGAAAAAACAGATGCTGTTTTTCGGCTGGTTGGCTTGAATGATTTACGTTGATAAGAAGAGGTTATTTGCCCGTGGGTATGGTTATTGTTTTAAGACCCATTGGAGCATCGTAGTGCGATGAACAATGTTTCGATATGTTTGGTATGCAGAGAAGCGACAAGAAGGTTATGCGGTATATTCTTTCGATCAATACAGGCTCTTCGAGCATCAAGTTTTCGTTATACAGTATCGGAGAGGCTGAAAACGTTATTTTTTCCGGTTCCCTGACAAGGATAGGTTCTGATAGCGGATGTTTTTTTGTCAGAGATGCAAAGGGGAGAGCTGTCGTAGAGGAGTCTATCGCTGTCTCCGATCATGAAAGAGCATGTGTTCATGTTTTTTCATGGCTCTTGACCCGAAGCCAGATGCCTACGCCCGATGCGATCGGGCACCGCATGGTGCATGGAGGGCCTGAATTCACCGTTCCAGAAATTATCACTCCTGTGTTGATCGAGTCACTCGAACAATTGAGTCCTTTCGCACCTGAACATCTTCCCCATGCCTTGAAAGCCGTCAAACATGTCGAGGCCCTGCTTCCCGGTGTGTTGCAGGTTGCTTGCTTCGATACGGCTTTCCATCATACCATGCCATCTGTCGCCCGGCTCTATCCCTTACCTGTGGCCATTCGAAGCCAGGGGGTACAGCGTTACGGATTTCATGGCCTTTCCTGTGAGTATCTGTTGGGAGATCTCGAACGGCTCGAGGGGGGGCGTGAGGTTCTCGAAGAAAAGATCATACTTGCCCATCTTGGGCATGGAGCAAGTATGACGGCCGTATTACATGGAGAAAGCGTGGATACGACAATGGGGTTTTCTCCGGCTGGCGGTTTGGTAATGAGTACCCGGACAGGGGATCTCGATCCGGGAGTTATTTTATTTTTACTGGAACAGGATGGGTTGAGTCCGCAAGTGATAAAGGATATGGTCAACCGCCGTTCCGGACTGCTTGGAGTGTCAGGAAGAAGCAATGACATGCGTGACCTTCTTGACATGGAACAGGATGACGCTGCAGCACATCAGGCGATAGAACTGTTCTGCTATCAGGCGAAGAAACATATCGGTTCACTTACTGCCACACTGGGAGGGCTCGATACTCTTGTTTTTACCGGAGGCATAGGTGAACACTCGGCAGCTATACGAAAACGTATCTGTTCCGGGCTGGAGTTTCTCGGTGTACATGTCGATGAGCGAAAAAACGGTTTGAATATGCCTGTTATATCGCAAGAAACAGGGCATGTCACCGTCAGAGTTATGAAAACCAACGAAGAACTTATGATCGCTCGCCATACCAATACGCTATTGAGTGAAAATTTACGGTAAGTTTTATGTTACTAAACAGATGAACCACATAAATGAGGGAGTGTAAAACGATGAATGGAGACCAGATGATCGAGTCACAGACTAAAAACTCGCTTTCGAAAAAAGAAGCGAAACTTATAGACGCTTACTGGCGGGCAGCCAACTATCTCTCTGTCGGGCAAATTTACCTCTTGGAAAACCCGTTGTTGAAAAAGGCGCTCAAGCCCGAGCATGTCAAGCCAAGACTATTGGGTCACTGGGGAACCACACCCGGCCTGAATTTTATCTATGTTCATCTGAACCGTGTTATCAAGGCAAGAGATCTCGATATGATTTATATCGCCGGACCAGGGCATGGTGGTCCTGCGCTGGTATCAAACGTCTGGCTCGAGGGGACCTATAGCGAGTATTATCCTGATGTGTCATTCGATGAACAAGGAATGAAACGTCTGTTTCGGCAGTTCTCTTTTCCCGGGGGGATTCCCAGTCATGTTGCACCCGAAACGCCCGGTTCTATTCACGAGGGAGGTGAATTAGGGTATGCTTTGTCTCATGCTTACGGTGCGGTTTTCGACAATCCAGATCTGATTGCGACCTGTGTCGTCGGCGATGGAGAGGCGGAAACGGGGCCTTTGGCGACAGCATGGCACAGCAACAAGTTCCTCAACCCAAAGTGTGATGGTGCAGTGCTTCCTATTCTTCATCTCAATGGGTATAAAATCGCAAATCCAACGGTGCTTGCAAGGATATCGCACGAAGAGCTGGAGAATCTCATGATTGGCTACGGTTACAAGCCATACTTCGTTGAAGGGAGTGATCCCGAAGCCATGCACCAAACGATGGCAGCAACCCTCGACTGTTGCTTTGACGAGATCAGGGAAATTCAGTACAGGGCCAGAATAAATGGAGACGTAGAGCGTCCACGATGGCCTATGATTGTATTACGCTCCCCGAAAGGGTGGACAGGACCAAAAGAGGTGGACGGAAAAAAAACGGAAGACTATTGGCGGTCTCACCAGGTGCCGTTTTCAAACGTTCGTGAAAATTCCGAGCACTTGATGCTTTTGGAGTCATGGATGAAAAGTTACAAACCTGAGGAGCTGTTTACCGAAGAGGGGGCACTGAAAGCCGAACTCCAGGAACTTGCCCCGCAAGGAAAGCGAAGGATGGGTGACAATCCCCATGCAAATGGTGGTTTGCTTCTCCAGAAGCTTCGGATGCCTGATTTTCAGGATTACGCAATTGAGGTATCGAAACCCGGATCGGTCATTGCCGAAGCGCCAAAACCGATGGCTCGTTTTCTCCGCGATATCATGAAGCGCAACGCAAGTGCATCAAATTTCAGGGTTTTCGGACCGGACGAAACGGCATCCAACCGTCTCAGTGCTCTTTTCGAGGAAACGGAAAGGGTATGGATGGGAGAGATAATTCCTGAAGACGATCACCTCTCTCCCGATGGAAAAGTAATGGAAATTCTTTCCGAGCATACCTGCCAGGGTTGGCTCGAAGGTTACCTGCTTACAGGCAGGCATGGTTTCTTTTCCTGCTATGAGGCTTTTATCCATATCATCGATTCAATGTTCAACCAGCATGCCAAGTGGTTGAAAGTAACCAATGATGAAATTCCCTGGAGGAGACCGATAGCATCCTTGAACTACTTTTTGACATCGCATGTGTGGAGGCAGGATCATAACGGTTTTTCTCATCAGGACCCCGGATTCATCGATCATGTTGTCAACAAAAAAGCCGATGTGATCAGGATTTACCTGCCGCCGGACGCAAATACGCTCTTGTCCGTAGCAGATCACTGTCTTCGTTCACGGAACTACATCAACGTGATCGTTGCCGGAAAGCAACCTGCGTATCAGTGGCTTGACATGGATGCTGCCGTCAAGCACTGTACGAGTGGCATCGGTATCTGGGAGTGGGCCTCGAATGATACTGATGACGGGGATCCCGATGTGGTGATGGCATGTGCAGGTGATGTTCCTACGCTCGAAACGCTTGCCGCTGTCGATATCCTGCGCCGTCAGATTCCGGATTTGAAAATCAGAGTGGTCAATGTTGTCGATCTTATGACCCTGCAGCCGGTAGAAGAGCACCCGCATGGTCTTAAGGACAGGCATTTCGATGATATTTTTACCACGGATAAACCCATTATTTTCGCATATCATGGCTATCCCTGGCTGATCCATCGGCTGACTTATCGCAGGACAAATCACAAGAATCTTCATGTGCGCGGGTATAAGGAAGAGGGTACGACAACCACCCCGTTCGATATGGTGGTGATGAACGATCTCGACCGTTTTCATCTTGTTGCCGATGTTGTCGATCGGGTTCCCCGTCTTCGACAGAGGGCTGCTTACGTGAAGCAGTATGTTCGTGACCGCCTCATCGATCATAAGGAATATATTTGCAAACATGGGCAGGATATGCCAGAAATCCAGGACTGGAAATGGGAATGGTAAAGAGATGATTGTCTGTAACCGAACAGGTATTCATGTGACGTGATGACGGTTCTTATCGTTATGCGTGAAAAACGGATTGTTCTGAGAATGGTATTTGTTTCATATTATTATGTTTTGATGTCTTTCGTTGTAATATGAGTGTATTTCGTCGTTACGACACATTGATAACCTGCTGATCGTTTATGCTTCTCGACAGTTTTCTTCTTGTTCTCGGGTTGACCCTTTTGCTCGGAGGGGGCAATTTTCTTGTGACCGGCGCTTCTGCCCTGGCAAGAAATTTGGGAGTGTCCCCTCTGGTGATCGGCTTGACGGTGGTGGCTTTCGGTACCAGTGCTCCTGAACTTTCGATCAACCTGCTCGGTGCTTTGCAGGGGAACAGCGGAATCTCGTTTGGGAATATTATTGGATCCAATATTGCCAATATCGGTTTGATTCTCGGATTGACTGCTGTCATCAGGCCTTTGACGATCGAAAGCGTTATTATCTCCAGGGAGATACCGATGTTGATTCTCGTTTCCGCTATAGCGCTGGTTGCGGGAAGTGACGTGTTTCTCCGTTCGGCTCAGGGTATGTTCGATCGTTCGGATGGGTTGGTTTTTTTGATGCTGTTCGGGGTATTCATGTACTATACTATCGGGGATCTCATGAAGAAACGAAGAGATCGCCTGGTCGAAGAGGCCGAGGAATTTGCAGGAGGCAAAGGCTTGAGAGATACGGTGCTGAATATCGGGATGTTTGTCGGTGGTATCGCCGGATTGCTTGGGGGTGGGAAACTTTCGGTTGATGCTGCGGTTGCCATTGCCGAAACGCTTGCTGTCCCGCAGGTTATTATTGGTCTGACTGTTGTGGCTTTTGGTACCAGTCTTCCTGAACTGGTTACCTCTCTGGTTGCAACCTTTCAGGGGAAAGCCGATATTGCAGTAGGCAATGTTGTTGGGTCGAATATTTTCAACGTACTGCTTGTCAACGGGTTATGTTCCTCTATAACTCCGATTACCGTTCCAGAGAGAGGCGGCTTTACCGACCTGCTCATGATGCTTCTGCTGGCTCTGTTCCTGCTTCCTATGAGTATCACGGATGAAAAAAGAATTGTGCGATGGGAGGGGGCCATTCTGCTCGCATTGTATCTTGGATACACCATCTGGAGAGTTACGGGGTAGAAAGAGGCTAAGGTAAAAAAAAGGAAAAAGGCAAACGTGAGAAATCAAAAGGTGCAGGTTGTCGACTCTGAATTCTCGCTGTTCTGTTATCAATCCCGATAAGTCTGGGTATCCAACCATAGAGCTATGAAACTCATCGAGGTTATCGCTGATGAAGGCAGTGTAAAAACTGTTGCAGCTATTGCCGAGAAGCACAAAGCCCGTGATTTCCGTACCGGGCTGAAGGACAAGGACGATTCACAGCCCATGCGGCTTGTCGTAACGGATGACAAGGTGCAGGAGGTGCTGGATGCTCTTCAGGGCGTTCTTGGAGCACAGTCTTATGCGAAACTGCTGGTATATCCAATCGATATTTCTCTTCCAAAACAAACAGAAGAGCAGCAGGAAAAGGAGGCACAAGCAACACAGGCACGTGAGTCACTGTATAAGGAGGTTCAGAAAAACGCACGACTCGATATCAATTACCTCGTACTTGTCATGCTTTCCACGATCGTTGCTGCCATAGGGCTGATCGAGAACAATGTTGCCGTTGTTATCGGGGCGATGGTAATCGCTCCGCTGCTTGGCCCGAATCTGGCATTCGGGCTCGGTACGGCGCTCGGCGATCTCTCTCTTATGAAGAATTCCCTGAAAACGCTGTTTTCGGGAGTATTGCTTGCCGTAACCATTTCCGTTGTCATGGGAATTGTCTGGCCGTTTCCCCTGACAAGCCCTGAGCTTATCGCTCGCACGGATGCAGGTCTGGATTCAATAGCGTTGGCTTTCGCTTCGGGGGCGGCAGCAGCGCTTTCGCTCAGCACCGGATTGCCGAGTGTTCTTGTCGGCGTTATGGTGGCGGTTGCGCTGCTTCCTCCCGCAGCCACCTTCGGACTGATGCTCGGGCACGCACGTATCGATCTCGCGGCAGGTGCGGCACTTCTTCTTGCTGTAAACGTGGTTAGCGTAAACCTTGCATGCAAACTCGTGTTTCTCTTCAAGGGTATACGGCCAAGAACCTGGTGGGAAAAAGAAAAGGCCAGCAAGGCCATGCTCAGGTACATTGTTGTCTGGGTGGTTACTCTCGTTTTGCTGGGGCTGGTTATTTACGTTAGAACGTTCTCTCTCTGAAGTGCTCTTATATTGAAAAAGGTTTCTGCCAATTCAAACA
>JADMLA020000006.1 GCA_015482705.2 Prosthecochloris sp.
ACTTTTTTCTTGGCGAAGTATTGACGAAATAATAAATTGTAAGAACAATGTTTTTTAAAGCCGTTGCTCGATCTCCCAAACGGCATATTCTTAGCACATAACTCACAGAGCGTGAACGTTTTTTTCGTTCACGCCATAGCCGATGTTATCTGACTGATAGTATGACAGCGCAGGTAGGCTTTAAAAACAGCACATTCAAAGCCATGAAAATCAGAGAATTCAAACACCGGAACCTGCGCTTTACACTTCATGAGGAACCGGACCTGGAAGGCCATGCCACCGTCACGCTCTTTATCGAAGATGAGGAAGTGAAAGACTCGAAAACCAGAATCCGGGTAGAAGAGGTGAATGGTTTTTTTGAACGGTTGCAACAATCCATCACCTCAACGATCAAAGGGTAACGGCTTCTTGTTAGTCAGCACTTTTCACCTAAAGCCAGTGCTTCGTACACCTTGCCCAGTTCTGAAAAAGTCGACAGTATCGTGAGCTCTATATACTTCATTTCGTGCTCGATAATCGAGCGACGGATGAAGCCATAGTTATGTACGGATGAATGGTTATGGACTAAAACCCTGCGGGGAAAGTGTCACTGTACCCTAAACCTGTTCAATGTCGCCGCGATAATTCCAACGATAACAAACCCAAAAGATGTATAAATGAAAGCATACTTGGTTGTTGTACCAAAAGCAGCCAACCATGCCAGAATAACAGGCTGTGAAGGATAGACTGAAAGCATTGTAACAATACCCATGTTTTCCCACAGATCAAAAATCGCTGCACCGAACGGCAATACATTCAGCATTTGCATCTTGCTATCGGGTCTGAAACCTCGTTGAAAAAGCCACGAAATGAACAAAGCCAGAAACGATGTGTAAAGAATGGGGTTGAGGATATCGGCTGTCACATAAAAAAACCGGAGCATGGAACGCCCATGCTCAGTGTACGCAGCAACAACGGAAAACGCCTCTTTCGGCGTATAAAAATGACGAGAGTCCAAACCCTCTATACCAGCCGAAGCAGTTTGAGCAATCGGGAGAGTGATCACCACGAACCCAACCAGGACAACGAAAAGCGAAAAAACCAGCCAGCCCTTGCTCCATTTACGCAAAAGATCCGAAAGATTTCTTATCATGCTTACAATAACCCTCGTGTGTTTAGCACTCGTTCGACAATCGCCTTCGCTTCCTTACCGGAAGGACTTTCACCTCCGATGACATTACACGCAAAGACGTAAATATTTCCTCTGCTCTCCACGAACCCGACAAACCAACCCAGTTTCCAATCGCCTTCAGCATCCATCCCCGAACCGGTTTTCCCATAGAGTGTTCCTTTTTCAGTTTTGGTAACCCGCATTACATCATATAATGTTTCGACGTTACTGTCAGAAAAAGGAAGCTTTCCATCGAGCAGTTTATTCAGAAGTACTACTTGCTCGTCTGCACTGATAACAACTGTTTCACGTTCGGGATGGTAAAGCCAGAAAACATCGATACCGGCCGAGATATCCATACTGCCATAACCAATCCGCTTCATATATGGTTTCATGCGCTCAAGTCCTATTCGCCGGGCAAGAACCTGAAATGCCGATACCGCCGAAACACGAAACGCCTCACGAAGCGTCAGGTCTTTGTTCCATGCTTCATAACTACGGCGCACCCCGTCCCATGTGTACCATGGATCGTCGGGCCCCTCGATCAATTCTAGCTCCAGACCGATAAGCGTGTTGTAAATCTTGAATGTCGAACAGGGAGCAAGGCGCTGTGCGGCACGCGCCGTATCGATGGAAATCATGTTATCAGAAGAACGGTTGTAAAGCACAAATGCGGTATCGTAACCATTGAAAAGCGATTCGTCGATTTCCTGCGCTTTAGATTGCACAGGGAACAGAAAAAGAAAAAGTAAAAGAATAAGCCGGTTCATAGATGCTGTATCCAAGGATTGTTGAACTGTCAACGTGTTGAGCTGAAAGCCTGCCCTCAATGCTAAAAAAATTTTTGCGTATGCACCAATAAGATCATTTGTCTTGTGGGATTTTCTCTTGTCATACGGCAACGGATTTCCGATTGCATGGAAATTTTCTTTTCCAGTCTTTCTGGACAATTCTATTGCAGGAAATTTATCCATGCACTATCAGCAGATAACGTTTACCTTGACGCGCGAAACAACCGGTGCGCAAAGACTTACTTTTTGCTCAATCGATTTTCTCTATCATCCTACCTGCCTTATTCACGGAGTATCTGGGATAAACCGATTCTATGGTTTTAGAGTTGTAATTTCGGGCTGTCTCCAAACTACCGGTATTTAGCAGACGTAATGAACTCTCCGAAAGCTTCGCACCAAACAATAACGCTCGTGAATTTCGACGGATCGATATCCGGCGGTACTTCCACCACAAAGTTTTCGAATGTTTTAACATCGCCTACACGAACCATAGTAGACTTCAGGCGATTGAAGTCTGCTTCGGTCTCGACGAATTCCGGAGAAAGATAGAGTTTGTAATCTGGACCGGGTGACAGCCGGCCCGTAAGGGAAATGTACTTGGGGCCAACCGAAACCGTACCTTCCCCCCAATGCAAAGCATCACTGTCTTTCAAATCTCTTCGGAATTGAGCTGTATACCTTGCTTCCGAGGACACCTCCTCTATCGCAGCTTCGCTTGGCGCAGACTGGGCAATAAGAATAGGTAATGTATAGATGCCGACCCCGAATCCCAAGACGCCTACGGCAAAGTGCGTTACGATCAGTAATACCACGGTGCGTATTTTCATGATTTCAACCTGTTATGAGTTTTTTTCTACGCCTCACTTTTTTTCCGCACTACAAAATTCCTTGTCACCTGTTAACAATATACAGCATAAACACTTTTTTCGGATCAAAACTTTTGCATTCCTCTTGCCCGCAGGCAGGTCCTGATGCCTTTTATACCAGTTATTCAGCAGCCGCAGATTTGCTGTTACTCTCTGTGAGTGA
>JADMLA020000036.1 GCA_015482705.2 Prosthecochloris sp.
CAGATCGAGCCGATCGTCGTGACCGATCCGAACGATCTTGAAGAGGCGTTGCTCGATACGCTCGATGTAGTGCCAATTACCGGTACGTTGCAGGGGTCGTTCGGGGCCGACGGCGGATATGTTCATTCGATCATCATCGGTGGAGTCACCTATACCTACAATCCTTCAGGCGGTGGAAGTATCAGTTCAACAGGTACGTTCGTCTTCGATACCACAACCAATACCATGATGGTCGAAACCGGTGAAGGAGGGGAGCTGAGCGTCGATATGGATACAGGAGAGTACTCGTATACCGCTCCGCAGGGAATTACAGCAATGGTCGACGATGTGTTCCAATACAGGTTTGCCGACAATGATGGCGATGTTAGTGACACCGGAACGGTAACCGTTACGCTGGTTCCTCCTGGTGGCACTGATATCATCGAGCAGATCAATGAAGTCGACTCTTTTGGGGTAAATGGAACTGGTTCGACGCTTAACGGAGGTGTCGGTGATGACTTTCTTGTAGGAGGTACCGGAGCCGATACGCTTAACGGGGGAGCCGGTGACGATATTCTCAATGGTGACGGCGGCTATCAACCATATACAAGTTGGGGTTATGTCTCAAGCGCATACTTTACCGATACGGTCAACGGTGGTGATGGCAATGACAGGGTTATCTATGACGGCCGTGATACAGTTGACGGCGGGGATGGTCTGGATACCCTGATTCTGGAAAAAGACCTCGATATCAATTTTAATACAAATCGCAACCTGTCGAATATCGAGGTGATCGATCTAACCTACGGACCAGGTAGTGATTCTATCTTTCTGGAAGATGTGTATGGTTACGAAGATATGCCGTATTACAGGCTGTATGACGGTGATCATCGTTTAACGAATATCAACGCAGCGGATGTGCTCAATATGACCGATGCCGATAATGAGCTCTACATTCTTGGCGACAGTGGCGATTATGTCGAGTTCGATGGTTTTACGTTATCAGGAACAGCCTCGGCGGATGTGTATAGCGACGGAACCGTTACGGCATTCAACGTGTATACCGGGGGAGGCGCAACGGTTTATGTCGATCAGGATATCACGGTTTCCTTGTAAGACAACCAACAGGAAAGAAAAAGTTTACAGCTATGTATTGCATCAACTTAAAAAATAGAGACCATATCATGAACACTCCCAGAAGAAGAAGTAGTATGCTTCTGTTATTTGTTGCTTTGCTGCTGAGTACAGTGCCCGATAAACTGCAGGCTGAGCCGGTGAGCGGAGCGGTGGAGAAGTCGATCAACACAAACCCTGAAGTCCAGGCAAGCTGGCATGCTTTCATGGACGTTTATGAAGAGCAGGGTGTTGCCCGTGGCGGTTATTTTCCCACCCTCGACGCTACAGCGGATATTGGCCGCGAATGGCGCTGGCGTGACGGAAGCCGGACGGAAGATTTCTGGCGCAAAGGTATTCGGTTGGAGGTGCGTCAGATGTTGTTTGACGGTTTTTATACGAACAGTCAGGTCTGCCGTGTGAAACGTTCGAGTCAGGCAAGGTACTTCGAGTTTCTGCAGTCTCTCGAGAGTGCAGGCCTGGAAGGTCTTCGTGCCTATGCCGATGTCATGAGGTATCGTGACCTGGTGGACATGGCTCACCAGAACTACGATTATCACCAGGAAATCTATGAGCAGATATCAAAGCGTGTACAGTCCGGTGTGGGGGCCAAGGTGAATCTGGAACAGATCGAGGGACGTCTGGCGCTTGCGAGTTCGAACCTTATGACGGAGCAATCGAACCTGCACGATGTCAGTGCACGCTACCAGAGGATTGTCGGAGAGTTGCCACCGGACCACGTTGAGGATTTCTCTGTAGATATTACAGGGTTACCTTCAACGGTGGGAGAAGCCCTGCCTTTGGCCTATCAGCAGAACCCGTCGTTTCTTGCAACGCTTGCGGATATCGAGGCTTCCGAACAGGCAGTACGGGTGCAGCAGTCGAAATTTTATCCACGCTTCGATATTCGCGCCTACCATGACTGGAGCTGGGACGAAGATGGTATAGATGCCTATGAACGCGAAGCGGCAGTTGAGTTGTTGATGACCTACAACATATTCAACGGCGGATCTGATCTTGCTGCCGTGAAGCAGTATAAAATGAAGAAACTGCGATCGATGGACATTCGTGAAAGAGTTCGCAGGGAGGTTCGTCAAACGTTGGAAATAGCTTATAACGATAAGTCGGTGCTGGCATATCAGGTCGAGTATCTTGACCAGCACAGGGAAAATGTGGCCAAAGTACGTGTGGCATACCGCGATCAGTTCAATATCGGAAAGCGAACATTACTGGACCTTCTCGATACGGAAAACGAGTACTTCCAGGCTCACCGGGCTTATACGAATGCTTTTTATGACTTGAAGATAGCCGATGCAAGAGCATTGGCCGGCATGGGTCGTTTGCTGCAAAGTATTGGAGTGGTTCGTGAAGACTTACCGACACAGGAAGATCTCGAGTTGTGCGCGGTTCCCGTTGCAGCACTAGGTTCCTCGTCTTCTGGCTCCGAGCTGACACAACCGGTAAGTGCGGTCCCAATGGATAAGTGATTACAGGGCTGGCCAACTTTTGAAATCGATGTTGTTTCGTGTGCTTTGATTTTTGTGAGTTTTCCTTGTTTTTTTACTTGGAAAACTCACTTTCATATGCGTGTTTCCACTGTTCTCCCCTTTGTCCATATAATATATAATACCGTTGTTCAGAGATGCTGTACGTCCGTAATGGATGGTTTTCTGTCGGGCCGATACCAGGCTTGGCAGCATAACGGCTTATAACAAGACAAGAAAACAGGAATCTACTATACGTTTTTTTTGTTATGTTTTGCTGTTGATCAAGGTATAATAAGCAGATAAATAGAATGCAGCAGGAGAAAAGCGCTCAAGTTACGCAGCAGAATTTGCCGAAGGAGGGGAAAAAAACACATGATCCGCTCGTTGAGTGCTTGATTGTTATAGCGAAGTCTCATGAATTGCCTGTTGAGCGGGATGTTGTTGTTGCCGGACTGCCCCTCGATAGCAAGGGATTGACGCCTTCTCTTTTTACCCGAGCTGCTAAAAAGGCGGGTTTCAGCAGTCGTATTGTCAGTTTGCCGCTTGCTGGGCTCAATTCAGCGCTGTATCCTGTGATACTTCTCCTGAAAGAGAACGATGCTTGCGTTCTGCATCGACTCGATGTGGATTCAGGAAAAGCGTTTGTCTCTTTTTCTGAATTAGGTGACGCTCCGGTCGAGCTATCAATCGAGGAAATCGATTCACGATTCACCGGAACCGCGATCTATATACGTCCGGAGTTTCGTTATGACGGCAGAACTCCAGAAGTTCGCAACCTGAAGCGCCGTCATTGGTTCTGGAGCGTTATCGAGGAAAACAAACCACTCTACAAGGATATTCTTGCCGCGGCGGTCATGATTAACCTGTTTGCTCTGGCGATGCCCTTGTTTATCCGAAATGTCTATGACAGGGTGCTGCCGAATCTCGCAGTGGAGACGCTCTGGGTGACTTCGGCGGCGGTTCTTCTTGCGCTTGGGGGGGATATAGTTCTCCGTCTCATGAGGGTTTATTTTATCGACCTCTCTTCAAGCCGGGCTGATGTAAAACTTTCATCATCGATCATGGAGCAAGTGCTTGGTTTGAGACTGGAGCACAAGCCGGCTTCTGTGGGTTCGTTTGCATCGAATCTGCAGGCTTTCGAATTTGTCAGAAACTTCATCACCTCTTCAACGATTGCGGTTCTTGTCGATCTGCCATTTGCCTCGCTGTTCATTATTGTCATTGCGCTTATTTCCTGGCCACTGGTTATTCCTGTTCTGCTCGGTGTGGCTGCTGTTTTTCTCTACGCAATGACCGTTCAGGGAAAGATGCATGACCTTACCGAGCAGTCCTATCGTGTGGGTGCGCAACGTAGTGCAACGCTGATCGAGGGGCTGACGGGCATTGAAACCATCAAGGCGGTCAATGCCGAGAACAGTTTTCAGGCACGATGGGAAAAGGTTGTTGCACGTTTGGCCAAGGTCGGCGAACAACTGCGTTTTCTTTCTGCTTCGGTCTCGAGCGGGGCGTATATGGTGCAAACCATCGTATCGATTCTCGGTTTCATTGTCGGTGTCTATCTGATTTCTTCCGGCAACCTCACGATGGGCGGTCTGATTGCGGTGTATATACTGACATCACGGGTGATGTCTCCGGTCAGTCAAAGTGCGGCTTTGCTGGTGCAATACCATCAAGCTGAAACGTCGCTGACTTCATTGAACACGATTATGGAACTGCCGGTTGAACGCCCGGTTGATGTCGGTTTTGTTTCGCGAAAATCTTGTCAGGGTAATATCGAGTTTCGAGATGTGCATTTTGCTTATCCGAATCAGGAGCGGGAGGCTCTTTCAGGAGTTTCGTTCCGAATTCGGCAAGGTGAACATGTTGCCATACTGGGACGAATCGGTTCCGGAAAAACAACCATCGAGCGTTTGATTGCTGGGCTTTATCAGCCGAAAAGTGGAACGGTGTTTATCGACGGCATTGATATTCGTCAGGTCGATCCTATGGAACTGCGTAACCATATCGGCTATGTTTCGCAGGAAGCCATGCTTTTTTTTGGTTCACTTCGTGATAACATCACGCTGGGATATCCTCAGGCAAGTGACCAGGAGGTTTTACGGGCGGCATCAATAGGAACACTTGACCAATTTGTCGACAAACACCCTCATGGATTCAACATGCAGGTCGGTGAGCGAGGTGAGTTTCTTTCGGGTGGCCAGCGGCAGGGGGTGGTTATTGCCAGGGCTGTGATCAACGATCCTTCGATTCTGCTCTTCGACGAGCCTACGTCGCAAATGGATAACACGACGGAAGGCATTTTTAAAACGCGTTTCGAGCAATATGTTCGCCAAAAAACCGTATTGATCGTCACTCATCGGACATCACTTCTCAATCTTGTTGACAGAATTATTGTTATGGATGGAGGAAAAGTGGTTGCCGATGGTCCTAAGGAGAAAGTTCTCGACGCTTTGAAGAAAGGGCAGATCAGGAGAGTGGAAACATGATCGATCCCCGGACAAAAGATGGATTTGAACGACTTGGGGGGTTCATCCGGGAGATGGGTGACAAGGGGCGTGTTTTTGTTGACCGTTTCTTTGACCGGTGGATTCCCATGGAAGAGGAGGAGCGGGCTGACTGGACGGAAGATGCCGAGTGGGCAAAAATGCAGCAAGAGCCGGTCAGAGCACGTGCGGTGCTGAAAATAATGGGAATTACTGTTTTGCTTTTTCTTTTCTGGGCAATGGTTGCACCTCTGGACGAGGTAACAAGAGGGATGGGTAAAGTGATCCCTTCTTCACGGCTCCAGGTCGTCGAATCACTTGACGGGGGTATTCTGGAAGAGATAAGGGTTCACGAAGGCCAGGAAGTGAAAGCCGGTGACATACTGATGCGGATAGATCCCACCCGTTTTACATCTTCTTTTCAGGAGAAAGAGTACGAAGTGCTTGGCCTCGTTGCGAAAGAAGCTCGCCTTCGTGCTCTTGCGGAGGGTATATCGTTAGAACTGCCAGAAAGGAAGTTGAACGATGTTCCACAAATTGTAGAGCATGAAAAGTTGCTTTATGAAGAGAGTCTGAAAGAGTTCAACGCCCAAATGGCAATTGTCAAGGAACAGCTTTCTCAAAGACATCATGAGCTTGAAGAGGTTGAAGCGCGATTGGTGCAGGCTGAGCGAAGCTATGCCCTTGCATCGCAGGAACTTGCAAAAACAGCACCACTGCTTTCGAGTGGTGCTGTTTCAGAGGTCGAAGTGATACGGCTGAGGCGTGATGTAGCCAATGCCAGGGGCGAGAGAGATGCAGCACTGGCAAGAAAAGCAACCCTCGAACGCATGCTTGACGAGGCTAAGGAAAAAGTGAAGGAAGTTGAGCTCAAAAGTCGAAATGAATGGCGAAAAGAGCTGGAGTTGGTACTTGGAAGGATTGCCAGTTTGAGCCAGGGGACCAAAGGACTTGCCGACCTTGTTGAGCGTACGGAAATCAGGGCGCCTGTCCGCGGGACCGTTCAGAGAGTATACATCAATACGATTGGAGGAGTTGTCAAGCCGGGAGGCAGGGTGGCCGATATCGTGCCGCTTGGAGACAGTCTTGAGGTGGAAGTGAAAATTTCTCCCAAGGATATCGCCTTTCTTCATCCTGGACAACAGGCATTGGTGAAGCTTACCGCATACGAGTTTACGATATACGGTGGTATGCATGGTGAAGTATACCATATAAGCGCTGACACGGTCAGTGATGAAGAAGGGCATACATTTTATCTTGTGCGAGTCAAAACTCCTGTGACAGCGATAAAAGAGGGACTTCCTGTGATTCCTGGTATGATGGCTCAAGTCGATATCATGACCGGCAAACGAACAGTGTTGACGTATTTGCTGAAACCCATTCTTCGGGCAACATCGAATGCAATGAAAGAGAGATAGACCGTGAATTGTGGATACATGGTATTGTATTGTCTCGATGCTCATGTATACTGTTTTTATATGCAAAATTGCAATGTTTCAATTCCTATTTTGCTAGGATTCTGTTCTATGGTATCTTTTCTTTATGTTCTTTTATAAAATACGAAGGACAGAAGGTAGTATATTTGTCCAGGCTAAGTCTTATCATGAGTTGTACAGGGAAAAGGTTGTTTTTACAGGCCTTTTCATCATTACCACATAAGCTGTACAGGTTTTCCTGCTGTAGTTTTTTTGTAGCGTAGTATTGGTATGTGCCATTTTTACAGTATAACTGTAGGGATAGCGTGTTTACATATGTGCGCAATAATACGGTGGGCCGGTTTGTTATCCCTCCGGTTCTCGGTGCCCCCTGATTTCCGTTGTTTTTCGATTACATATTTCGCGGTGTTATAACCACAGTGAAGAGAGTACGTCTTTTCTCGATAAAGATTGTTACAAGATCCCTTCGATTCTGTGTTTGCAACTCTTGGTAGAAAAACTGAACTGAAAAGTTTTTTTCAAGTGGAGGATAATATGGATAAGCCCATTGCAACTGTACTTACTGTAACCGGTACTGTTTATGTACGTTCTCTAAATGGTGAAATTCGTCTCCTGAAACCTGGTGATACGGTATATGAAGGGGATGTTGTTCTGACAAAAAGTGATGGTAGCGTAGAGCTTCGGCTTATCGACGGTGAGGTTCTTTATGTCAGGGAAAGCCAGACTGTCAATATGGTTGAAGATCTTTCCGGGAAGAAGCAGGAAAAAGACTCTGCAGAAAAAACCGATGAGGATGCCAGAGAAAACACAATAGACGCCAAAGAGGGACAGGATAGCAGCCAGGTTGTCGGGGAGCAATCCGATTATCCTCACGGATTTATTCGTATTGAACGTCTTCAAGAAGCGCTCGATGCTCCGGATTACCGTTTTGTTTCAATTGTAGGCACCTATGAATCAACGCTGAACGGAAGAACCGGAAATCCAGATCCATATTTTGAAGGTCGTGCGACACATAATCCACGAATCGAGTTCACAGTGGCTCCGGTTGATCCTATAGAACGGGAAGCTGTCATAAGGTTGTTCAGGGAGTTCGAGGTGAGAAAGCGTACCGATACTGAACCGGAAATCGGAAACCCTGAGAACACGCTTATCGATGAAGATGATTTGTCGCCAAACGGTAATGACCAGTCTCAGGAGCCGTTAGATAGAGGCTCTCTTGATGTGATTCCGGGAAATGAGGGAGTCAATACGTTTTTTGACGGTAATATTCCTCCTGTGGGTCTTGAGTCAGCAGGTGAAGAGGTGAAATATTATGTTTCGCCTGATGGTTATACTCTTATCGGGTATACCGGTGATCTTTCTCCAGACGGTGTTCCAGCCCAGGAGCAGAAAGTTTTTGAAGTCGTTATAAACGATCCTACATCGGAGGATGGAAACCAATCATACACATTTTTCCTTCTTGGGCAGCTCGATCATCCTGAAGCCGATGGCGAAAATCAGCTGGTACTGACATTCAACTTTACCGCTGAGGATAATGATGGGGATTCTGCTTCTTCGAGTTTTGATGTGACTGTTATCGACGATATTCCGGTTGCTGAAGATGCGGTCGAAGAGGGTTATGTGGAAGAAGAGTCGTTACCGGGGGGTAATGATGACAGTGACGATGTTGCGGGCATCGATGGTGATGGTGACGGTAACAACGGTGTGTGGTCGAGCAGCGTGTCGGGTTTGTTTTCGATCGGTGCGGATC
>JADMLA020000007.1 GCA_015482705.2 Prosthecochloris sp.
CCTGAAAACGAGGCGGATATTCAGGAGGCTTTCGAAAATCTTGTCAAAAGCAAGACCATTATCGTTATCGCGCACCGTTTTCAGACGATACTCGAAGCCGATCAGATTCTCGTGCTCGATAAGGGCCGTATCGTCGAGCGAGGGCGACACGAGGTGCTTGTCAAACAAGATGGACTCTATGCCCGTCTCTGGCGTGAGCAGCAGAAGGCAAGGGGCTGGAAAATGAAGACAGATTGTGATGCCAAGGGTTTTTCGCTTATGCAGAAACCATGAAACGCGATAGAGACGTGCTTACTTGGCAACTCTTCGTTACTTGCGAAGAGTTTTCAGGTCTTTGATGATTTTGTTTGCGTTTGATGATGTTGCGACAGGTTTTCTTTTTGTTGCTTGTTCTGTTCCGGAATTATTTTTTGTTTTTTTGTTTTGATTTTGTTAGTATTGCTAACAATAGCTGCTAACAAGAAAAAAGTCTCGCATGTCGGGTGAATGTTTATCTGTCGAGTCCCATGCATGAAAATCATGAAAGAGAAAAGCGGTTTCATCGAATGAACGATGTTATTATGGACATTGCCAAGATCTATATGAGATGGCATGACGAGAAGCAGGATTTCGGTGTGGAGGATACGTTGAGGCGTGAAGAGATCCATACTATCCAGGCGATCGGTGACAATGAAGGGATTAATATAACAGAGCTTGCCGGTGTGTTCAGTGTTACCAAGCCGACCATATCGGCGAGGATCGGAAAACTTGCATCGGCGGGACTGGTTGAAAAGAGAAGCGGTTTCGGAAACAACAAGGAAGTGCTTTTGTTCCTGACGGAGAAAGGGTGGGCTGCACACGCAAATCATGAAGAAAAGCATCATAAGCTCTTCGAGGTTTTCGAGCAGCATTTTGCCGATGATGCTGAATATTTTCTGGATTCCTTCATGCATGATCTAAGCAGATTTTCTTTATTTCTTTCCGATGTCAAGAAGAGAAAAGAGGAGTTCTGATTTTTTTTACAAATAATGTTAGTCTTACTAACAATAATGCAAAACAGTTGTTGACATGATGGTTGAAAAGCTGAAAAACGCGATGATCGATTGGGCGATCAACAGAAGCAAGATCGTTGCAGTATTGATGGTTCTGGTTGTGATTGTTGCCGGGGCGTTTTTATCGAAAGTGGTCATGGACACCGATCCGGAAAACATGCTGATGAAAACCGAGCCTGCGAGGATTTTTCACAATGAAACGAAGAAAGCGTTCGAACTCAGCGAGATTGTCGTTTTGGGTGTCGTCAACGAGAAGGGTCCTGACGGTGTGTTTACCGTCGAAACGCTTGGGCGGATTCACGAATTGACGGAATTCGCCAAAACTCTGAAATGGCGGAATCCGGACGATCCTTCAGGAATGGAAGGCGTGATCGAGGTCGACATGGTGGCGCCGTCGCTCATGGACCATATGAGTCAGGCGGGGCCGGGAACGATCTCTTTCGAATGGCTGATGCCGGAGCCGCCGACAACCAGGGAAGAGGCGTTGTCGGTGCGCGATAAGGCATTGTCGAATCCGTTGCTTGTAGGGCAAATGGTTTCGGAGGACGCAAAGGCGCTGTGCATCTACCTGCCTTTGACGGACAAGCTGTTGAGTTATAAGGTCTATACGGCATTACAGGAGAAGATCGCCGGGCTGGAGGGTGATGAAGCGTGGCATATAACCGGTTTGCCGGTTGCTGAAGGTGCTATCGGTGTGGAGATGTTCACCCAGATGGGTCTGGGCTCGATGTTGTCGATGGCGGTTATTTTCGCATTGCTTTTTTTCTTTTTCAGGACGGTGCACATGATTGTCCTGCCGATACTCATCGCTACGGTCTCGATCATCGTTACCATGGGGGCTATGATAGCCTCGGGTTATCCGGTTCATATCCTGAGTTCGATGCTTCCGATATTCCTGATGTCGGTTTCGATGGTCGATACGGTACATATCCTTTCCGAATTTTTTGACGTATACGACAGGCGAAAAGACCGAAAGGAAAATATCAGGAAGGTTATGAGCACACTCTTCACGCCGATGCTCTATACCTCATTGACCACGGCTGCGGGGTTCTGCTCGCTGGTGTTCGCCCCGATACCTCCCGCACAGGTTTTCGGACTGTTTCTGAGCATCGGTGTGCTGGTATCATGGCTGGTTACGATCCTGTTCGTGCCTGCCTATATCATGTTCATCCCCGATAAAAGGCTTGAATCGTTCGGGTTGCAGGTCAGGGAAGTGGAAAAGAGAAGTTTGCTGACGCGTGGACTGAGGCGCATGGGCTTCATTTCCTGGAAGCATTCAAAATTCGTTCTGGTCTTGTTTGCGGGGCTTGTGCTGCTCGGAGTCTGGGGAATAGGGCAGATCCGGGTCAATGACAATTACGCGAAGCGGTTTGTCGAGAGTCATCCTATCCGCAAGGCCGATGTCGCCCTGAACGACCACTTCGGGGGGACGTATATGGCGAACCTTATCCTTGAGGGTAAGGTCAGCCCCGAAGCGATTGCGGAAAGAAAGCATGCTATGGAAGAGCGCATGATAGCCCGTCTGGACGAACTGAGCGCCAGGTTCGGTATCGGCCAGCGTGCAACGGGTGAAATTGCACAAGAGATCAGGAGCATCGCGGCGAGCAGCGATTCGGAAAATGCCATGCTTACCGCGATGATCGATGCGTTCGATAGGAGGTTTCAGGAGACCTTGCCTGATGAAGAGTCCGATTTTCTGCAGGCTCTCATTGATTCGGCATACCGTCTGGAAGAGGAGCTGCGAGTGTTCAAAAGACCGGATGTTCTGCAATACGTAGCAAAGCTTCAGAATTATCTCGAATCCGGTGACCTGATCGGAAAAAGCTCATCGGTTGCCGATGTGGTTAAAAAAGTGAACCAGGAACTGACGGACGGTGAACCGGAGAATTTTGTGATTCCCGAGAGCCTGCAGGGGGTTGCCGAATGTTACATGCAGTACCAGCAGGGGCACCGGCCTCATGATCTCTGGCATATGGTAACACCTGATTTTCAGCGCGCCAATGTGACAGTGCAGTTCAGGACCGGTGACAGCAGGGGGACGAAGGCTTGTGTCGAGGCCGTCGAGAGGTTTTTTGCCGAAAACGAACCTCCCGTTCCCATGCAGTATGACTGGGCGGGGCTGCACTACATCAATCTGGTCCTGGAAGAGAGAATCGTCGAAGGTTTTTTACAGTCGTTCGCGGGCAGTTTCATTATTGTTTTTCTCATCATGAGCTTTCTGTTCCGTTCGCCGTTATGGGGCGCTCTATGCATGGTACCGTTGAGTATCACTCTTTTGATGATCTACGGGATGACTGGGCTTATCGGAAAAGACTACGACCTGCCGGTTGCCGTGCTGAGCTCTTTGTCTCTCGGCATGGCCGTCGATTTCGCGATACACTTTCTGTCCAGGAGCAGGTCATTGTATGGTGAAAAAAAATCATGGAGGTCGATACTGCCCGAACTGTTCGGTGAGCCAGCCCGGGCGATCAGCAGAAACGTCCTTGTCATCGCTGTCGGTTTTCTCCCGCTCGTGGTCGCCCCGCTGGTGCCGTACAAGACCACAGGGGTCATGTTGTTCGGGATCCTGACGATATCGGGTATTGTGACGTTGCTTTTGCTGCCGGCGATGTTACGGCTTTTCGAAAACACATTTTTTAAAAAGGAGGAAGGAAAATGAAACGTATTGCAAAGATGGTTGTCATGGTTGCCGCTCTGCTGTTCGCCGGTTTGGCGATTGCAAAGGCTGAAGAACCGGGAGTCAGGGAGATCGTCGATCACTCGAATTACGTGTCACTCTACCAGGGTGATGACAGCAAAGGGAAACTGCAGTTTATCATCACCGACAAGCAGGGGCGAACGAGGAAAAGAGTGCTGAACATATTGCGTAAGGATACCGGGGCCGACGGGGGGGATCAGAAATATTTCACCTGTTTCATCGCTCCTTCGGATGTGCGGAACATGACATTCATGGTTCACAAGCATGCCGATATCGGTCATGATGATGATCGCTGGCTCTATATGCCCGGTCTCGATCTGGTCAAAAGAATCGCCGCAAGCGACAAAAGGACCAGTTTCGTCGGTTCGGACTTTCTGTATGAAGATATTTCGGGGCGTAGTCCCGAGGAGGACGACCATGAGCTTGTCGAAACAACGGACAGGTTCTATGTGATAAAAAACACGCCTAAAAAAGGGGGAGTCGAATTCGACTATTATCTGGCTTCTATCGATAAAAAGACCGGGATAGCAATGAAGCTGGAATATTACAAGAAGAACGATGTCCTGTACAGGGATATCGTTGTCAAGGAGGTGCAAAATGTTCCTGCCGGCGATAACATGTATCCGACCGTGACCAGATCCGTCGCACGGGATTACGAGAAGGGAAGCAGTACGGAAATGATCTTTTCTGGTATTGTCTACGATACGGGAATACGTGATAACGTATTTACGGAACGGTATCTCAGAAAACCTTCGAGAGACGTATTACGATGAAACCTTGTACAACACTTGCCGGTATGCTGCTCTTCTGTGCAATGGCGATCATATCCTTTACGGCTGCTGCACAGGATGCACCGGGGCTGGAAATGAACGGATTCGTGGAAGTACTCGGCGGGCTTCGTTTGAGGGATGATCCTTACGAACAGGATGCCTCGGTGATGGAGCAGCGTTTGCAGATCGAGTGCCGGGGATACGCGGATGTATTCGACGTACAGTACAGGGGGGATGTCTATGCCGACTGGGTACTCGAGGAGGTGAAGTATGATACACGTGAACTGTGGTTTTTTACCAGGCCTACAGAATATATGGATGTCAAGATCGGCCGCCAGATACTGACATGGGGTACCGGAGACCTGGTTTTTTTGAATGACCTTTTTCCCAAGGACTGGCAATCGTTTTTCATCGGCCGAGACCCGGAATATTTAAAAGCGCCTTCAGATGCCGTGAAGCTCGGATTTTTTTCCGACATCGTCAACGTCGATCTGGTCTATACTCCCCAATTCGACCCAGACAGATACATAACGGGTGAATATATCTCCCACTGGTCTCCTCTGTCGGGAAACATAGCGGGGGATAAGGCTGCCGTGGCTGTCCATACTCCCGATACGTGGTTTGATGATCATGAAATAGCGATTCGAGTCCATAAAAACGTGAACAATTACGAATACGCGCTCTATGGCTACCGGGGATTCTGGAAAACGCCGGATTACGATGCACTGTTCCGTGAGAAGAACCATCACAGATTGCATGTCTACGGTGGCAGTGTTCGGGGGAGCGTCTTTAGCGGAATCGGGAATCTGGAGCTTGCGTATTACCGTTCGCCGGATGATAGCGAGGGGTCCAACCCGTCGGTGAGTAACTCCGAAATTCGCGGCCTTATAGGCTATACGCAGGATATAGCGAAGGATTGTAATCTCAGTGTCCAGTATTTTCTGGAAGCGATGCTTGACTATGACGAGTATGAGGAGACTGCAGGTAAGACGAAAAAGGACGAGTATCGCCATGTATTGACTATACAGGCGACGAAGCTGCTTTTGAACCAGACACTTGAATTGTCGGTTCCGGTCTATTATTCCCCAAGTGACAATGACGGCTATCTCAGGCCGAGAATCACGTATGACTATACGGATGACGCGAGTTTTGTCATTGGAGGAAATCTGTTTTTCGGTGATGATTCCTCGACATTTTTCGGTCAGTTGAAGAACAATACAAATGTATATACGGCATTTCGTTTAACCTTTTAATGACACCCTTTAAAAACTTATTGTGCTTCTCGATTGCTACGTTGTCCCGACGAGTCAGGACTCCGGTTTCGAAGTTTATCCCGATGCAATCGGGACTCATGACAATACAGAGAGGTGCCCTAAAAAAGGAGAGGGGGGGAGGTGGGAGAAAAGGAATCAGTCGGCAAGGGGAGAAGGTTTAAGTCAAACAGAAAAGTCAAAAGTCAAAATTAGAACGTTGGGGGAATCGGAGTCGGGATCGGGTTTCGGGGTCGAATGTATTTCTTTACGGTAATAGGTGGTGCGTGCAGCTTGAAAACTGTCAACTATTTCAGGACGGGACACATCGTTGATTTGTTGAACTGTTGAATCGTTGAATGCAGGGGCACGATTGGCTGGTGATCGACAGGTTTTATTGTCCCCATGGATTGCACGGGTGTTCACGACGACCGTAGGGGCGAAAAATTTTTCGCCCCTACGGTGGGCGGAACCGGTTAGCGGTTAGCTGTTTGCACTAGACGGTTGGCAAGTGCTTTGTTAGAAACCGGTTGCTGATGAACAAAGGGTTCGTGTGCGTCCGAACTGGCGGCGGTTTCGATACCGATTTCGACGGTGAACCCCTGAAGCAATAAGTAACTAATAACAAAAATGGAGAAAGATATGAACATGCAAAGACCAGAACATGATTTTTCCGGTATCGAAAGTACTCTCATCGACGGTATCGCTTCGCGACTGTTTATGGAGTCTGTTCGTGTAAAACTTTTCGATATCATGGAATCCCCTGTCACGCCGGATCAGATTTCTCGGCACATTCCTCTCGACGGGCCAATTTTGCAGGCATTACTCGATTTTCTGAAAGCGAGGAAGCTGGTTGTCAACAGTGACGGCTGCTATGTCAACTCTCCGCAGGCGGCAGAGTTTCTCGTGTCAAGTTCGCCTTTTTATCAGGGAAATATTCTCGAAATGCAGGAGCAGATAGGGGATTCAGCCTGTTCCGCAATGCGCGCTTTTTTACGTGATCGACCGGTGAGAAATCATGAAGGCGATTTTGGGAAAAAAATGTCAAGCACCGGTAACATGAATTTTCTGCTGGGTCCGGCTCAGTTTGCGATGCGAGGTACATTACAGGACGCAGTCGCTTTTATCGCGGACTTACCGCAGTTCATGTCGGCTAAAAAAATGTGTGATATAGGCGGTAATCATGGTCATTATACAATGGCGTTGCTTGACAGGAATCTTTCATTATCGGCTGTGATCGCCGACATACCTAAAATCACGAGTCTGATTGAATCGGCTTTTCAAAATTCCGATTATCGCAACAGGATTTCCGTACTGCCTTTTGATTTACGTCGGGATATGTTGCCGGAACAGTCCTATGATTTGGTACTGTCATCATTCGTATTGCACATTTTTGCCGAAAATTTTCATGAGACAATCAAAAAAATCGCAGGTTCGTTACAAAGCGGCGGTGTTTTCGTGACTCAAAATATGGATCCAGGAACACAATATGGTTGCCAGAAAGAGAAAACCGTTAGAGAAGTAACGACAAAAATGTTAGGGTATCCAACGCATTTTCTGAACCAGGAGCTGCTTGAAGATGCTTTGCGTGAAGCGGGATTCGCTGATTACAGGGTGCAAAGAACAGGTCCCGACAAATCGAGCTATATACTCGCCGCTGTAAAACAGTGACCTTGCAATTGGTTTTTCGAGATGCTTATATTTAGATTTAATATAGATAATAGCGATGAGTGAATTGTGAATACATGTGCGTCAACAAGCTTCGGATCCGTAAAAAAAGCTTATGACGCACAGTATGACATGCCATCGAGCGGTTCGATTGTTGTTTTGCCTCCGGTTGTATCGAGTCGTGATGAATAAAGTGTAAAAAATGGTATGATGGTTTTCAATGATAATGCTTCGTTCTGGGCAAAGAGTGCCCGGGACTTCGACAAACAGACCAGTCAAGACAGAGATGCTTTGGTCGATAGAATCTGCAGTGATATAGGCCAGGTGGATCGTGTCCTCGATGTCGGTGCAGGTACCGGTGTTGTGTCACGAGCGTTGGCACGGCATGTCAGTCAAGTCGATGCAGTGGATCTGGAACCGGAAATGATCGCTGTGGCACGGCAAAACGCTATGGTGTCGAATTTGCGAAACATAACGTTTCATACTCGAAGTGCATATGAACTTTGTTTTTCCCTCAGGACGTTCGATGCGGTCGTTATTCTGAACTCCCTGCATGTCATGAAAACACCAGAGGTTGCGTTGAGAGAGGTTCATCGTGTAATCAAGCCGTCAGGATTGCTTGTCGTGCCGACGTATTGTCATGCGGAAACTGAGGAGAACCTGAAGCTTTATCAGCAGTGGGCTTCCAAGTCAGGGCATAGATCTTTCCATGTATTCACATGTGGTGATTTGTGTGCATTGATTACCCGTTGCGGTTTTGAGGTGAGGGAAAAAGATGTTGTTGAAATTCGTTATGAACAGCAGGCCCGGGGAATGATCCTGGGATATGTTGTTGCGAGTCCGGTGTTCCGGCAGTGAACATTTTGTAGGTGGTTGTTGGCCTATATATCTTGTTCTCTGTTTGTGAGTACGAGATTTTTTTTGTATTTACACAGTCATAATACTGTTCTTTCTTTTGTGGTTGGTGCCGGTTTAAAAGCCGGAGAATAGGGAAGTACGTGAGATTCGTACACTGTACCCGCAACTGTAATGACGGAAAGCTTCCGTGAACTGCTTCATGGCTCCATGTTGTAGTATCGGAGGTATGTACGGTCACTGTGTTATGTTGATTTCCGCCTGGAAATCCACGGGAAGGCCATGTACATGATGCATTTCGTTATAAAGTCAGGAGACCTGCCAGTAAGCCACACTACCGGTTTATGAACTACGGGTTATAGTTTCGGTAACGCTTCAGTGTAATTTTCAAAAAATGTTGTTGTCGTATGCGATGGGCTGTACAGCCCTGTGATTTCTTTTTTTGCTCTGCCATCGGTCGGTTTTGTCCTGATGGACGTTGTCCTTGTGGTATACGGAATGTGTTGCAAGGGTTAGTTGCCAAAAGTAGGGTAATCGGTCATTACTACCCGTTTTTTGTTTTTTTTGTTTTTTTACTTTGTCTAAATAAAAATAAATCATAAACTGAAGCGTGTTGATCGAGTTTGGCGGTTTTTCTTCTGCAGACTCCTGTTCGCAGAAGCGTCGTGCTTGAGAGATAAGCGTTTACTGTATAACAAGATGGTTGGAAAACCTGCTGCAGGTCATGCTTGTCTCGATATACTTTTGTTGTAAAGAGTGAGGTTTTGCAAGGCCTTTTTTTTAGGGGGTTGTGTTGTAAAAAGAAGGTGCTTTTAGCTGACTTTAAAGGTGTTTTTTGTTTTTGCTGTCCTAAGAATTCGGGGTTTCAAAGTGTCCGGTTTTGTTGATTTCACAACTAGTTCATGGGTCATGTTACAGAATGAAAAACGATTTACGGGGGTGTGTCATGGAACGGTAGGTGAGATCATTCAGGGGCCGTTTCACATAAACAGGAACATATCGATCAGTGTTATTTCTCTTCATGCAAGAAAGTTCAGCTGGGTGCATTTCATGAACAGCGATTGTGACAATATAGAGCATGTTGCAAATGAAAAACCTCGTAGCATGAAAGCAATCGATCTCTACGGAGCACTTCATAAAACCAAGCGGCCGAAAGGAGAATGGGGTTTTTATTCGGAGCTCGTTACCGGGAAAGGGATGTCGAGTTCAACAGCGGACATTGTGGCTACCATTCGTTGTCTCGACAAAATAAATGGCAGAGTCACGGATCAAAAGTCAGTATCGAAAATTTTGAAGGGGATAGAGCGGTCCGACAGCGTTTTCATAAACCGCTATGCCTTGTACCTGAGTGATATGCAGCAGACTGTCAGAACATTCAGCTCCAAGCCCCAGCTTCATTGTTATTACATAGATGAAGGTGGACGGGTCGAAACGGAGGGGACCTATGAACTGCTGTTGATGCATTATCGCAAAAAGCTGCGAGAGTATCGCAGGAACCTCGATTCAGCCATCAGCGCTTTCGATAATCGGGATTATAGGAGGCTAGCGGAGTGTGCGACACAAAGTGCGATTTTGTCACAAAACGTGCTGCCGAAAAAGAATCTGGATTCATTCCTGAATTATAAAGAACATTTCGAGGCTGACGGAATATTCATAGCGCATACGGGAACGCTTATCGGGTATCTCTATGCACGCAATCCTTTGGAAACAATGGTGGCTGACGTCGCGGCTTTTGCCAGATCGCTCGGACACCAGATTCACTATACACAAGCGGGATTTTGACATGTACGATCATATAGCTGACGCCATGAAAAAGCCGGCGATCATAAAGCTTGAAAGCAACCTTTTCGCATTGCGGTTCGAGACAATGAAGCTGTATTCCACAATAACGGCTGTCGAGCGTCTTCTCGATGAAGGGCGCATCGATACGAAAACAACACTCATCGATAGTTCCAGCGGCTTGTATGCTTACGCACTTGCTATGGCTTGTCACAAGCACGGGTTGAAGTCCCGCATCGTTGCGTCTACCACCATCAACAAAAGCCTTGCCGCATTGCTTGAAAACCTCGGGGCGCACGTGGAAAAAATACCGGCACAAACGACCCTGAAGCTGGACCAGAAGTTCCGTGTCGAAAAGGTGCTGGATGTGATGAAGAAAGAGCGGAATCACTACTGGATGCGGCAGTATCACGATGAGATTCATTATCTGGGTTACGAAGATGTTGCCAAACAGATAATACGGGAGGTAGGGACTGAAAATCTTACTGTTGTGGGTGCAGTGGGATCCGGTTGCTCGACCGGGGGGATAACGAGTTATCTACGATGTGACAACGAGGATGTCAGGCTGCTTGGTATAGAGCCGTTCGGTAGTGTGACGTTTGGTAGTCAGGGTGTTCAGGATCCGGATATGCTGGTTGCCGGAATAGGTTCATCGATCGAGTTTCAGAATGTCAGGCATGAGCTGTATGACGACATTCATTGGGTGTCATTTAACTACTCGCGGGTTGGGGCCATACACCTCCTTAGGGATTACGCGATATTTGCGGGGCTGTCGAGCGGTTGTGCTTATCTGGTTGCCAGATACGAGGCTGAGGCTGATCACCGTGGAAATTATGTGTTCATCATGCCTGATACGGGGCACCGTTACATCGATGCGGTTTTTACGGGCGATGAGGAGGTTTCGGATAGAGATTCTCTTGCACCCACAACCATACATGGTATGAATGAAATCTCTCTTGACTGGTGCACGTTGAACTGGAATCGCAGAACATATACAATCAAAAAATAAACGAAAAATGGCGCATATACTGATGATCGAGAGCTGGGTTGGAGGAACCGCCCGTTTATTACCGCCCATGATCAAGAAGCTCGGGCATGAATATTCTTTTGTCACCAGAAATCCTTCTCACTATGGTGCACAAGAGGGGAAAGATCACCCCGTTGTTGCCGGTGCGAAAAATACTATCGTGACCGAAACGAACGACATCGATGGCTTATGTGAGGTCCTTGAAGGTATCCACAAACGTGAGGCGTTCGATGCGGTTCTCACTATCTGTGACTATTACATCACAACGGTCACCCGTGTGGCCGACCGGCTCGAGCTTCCTCATCCGTTTCCGAAGAACAGCACGGTTGCCCGACGTAAGGACCAGGTCCGTAAGGCGCTCACGCAGCATGGGTTGGCTAATCCGGGCTTTGACGTTGTGAACTCGGTCGAAGAGGCATTGCATGCCGGAAATGACTTGGGTTACCCCTTGGTTATAAAGCCGACCGATCTTGCTTCGAGTGCTTTTGTGCGTATGGTGCATAACGGAGATGAGCTCAGTGAGTCTTGCAGGGCGATTATGGAATTCGAGACAAACTTCCGGGATCAGAAACGTGAAACGGCATGTTTGATCGAGGAGTACATGAGTGGGGAAGAGGTAAGTGTGGAGGCAATTACAATCGATGGGAAGACAACGATTATAGGCGTGACGGACAAGAGTATCAGCGGGACGCCGTTTTTCATCGAAGATGGGCATATGTTTCCGGCTCAGCTCGATGACACGCTTGCTGAAGAGGCTTGCGAATTGGCTGAATCTGCGCTGGAAGCGATCGGATTCGATAATGGAATAAGTCACACGGAAATCAAGCTTACCGAACGTGGTCCGAGAATCGTTGAAATAAATCCTCGTCCGGCAGGGAACTATATCAGTGAGCTTATCGAACATGTTACAGGCAAAAGCCTTGTTGAAGCGTTTGTGCGCCTTGCCATTGGTGAAAAGCCGTCGATGATCCATGAGCGGAACGGTACAGGGAGCGCGGCGATCAAATTTTTGATGCCGGATCATGGGGGGGTGGTGAAAAGCATTTCCGGTATTGAAACGCTGGAGAACAATGCGCATGTAACCCGGTGGCACCTGGAAGCGAAAGTGGGTGGGCACGTCAACGAGCCTATAGACAACGGCTGTTATATAGGGCATCTGGTTGCCGTGGATTCGAATGGTAACGGTGCGAGAGCGATTGCCGAGAATGCAGCGGAATCTTTGAAAATTGAAGTTTCAACAAGCGAGAAGGAGGAAGTCAATGAGTGAGAGTGTCAACTGCAGAGCTGCGACCATCCATGATCTGGTTGTGTCGGTTCTCGAGAATCAGTTCGAGCGGGATCCGGGCGATGTGTGCATAAGCGGAGCTTTTCATATAAAGCAAGGGACACGGTTGACTGAGAAGTCACAAAGGTACCGCAACAATTATCTGCTGTTGCGAGCGGAAACCTCTTTCGGAGCATGCTCGATCGAGGAGAATGAGCTTTCGGATGAAATTGCGCACGAATTGCCAGGAAAAAGAGTGAGCAGTTTGCTGGAAGATGAGCGGCTGCCGGTTCGGGTCGCGGCTCTTGACGCGTACTTCAACCTTGTGCATCCTCATGAAAACAATTCCAGGGCAAGGCCGTTTGCACTCCCCGGAGGTACTGCGGTAGAACGGGCGAAGCATCGTGATGCTGCAATTACTTCATTGGTGAATATAGTGCCTGGTACCAGGGTGGCGTTGATTGGGGTGGTGAATCCGTTGGTTAACGCCATAGAGAATGCCGGCGGTATCTGTTTGCCTTGTGATTTCAATCTTCGCACTACCCAGGGTGGGCAAGTGATCGAGCAGGATATGCATACGATCATTTATGACTGCGACATGATCATTGCAACAGGCATGACGATGTCGAATGGAAGTTTCGATACGCTTCTGCAAGCGGGCAGGGAAAGCGGGGTGCCGTTGATCGTCTATGCACAAACCGGGAGTGGCATCGCCCCCAATTTTCTCGATAACGGCGTAGCCGCTGTTTCGGCGGAGCCGTTCCCGTTTTCCCAGTTCAGTTCTCACGAAACGACATTGTATCTGTATGTCTCCTGAGAAAGGTATCCATCAGTACTCGCCGGGTGAGCGAAAAAGCGGACTGCGTATCCTTCTGGTGTATACCTTTTTCATGGTTACCGGTTTTACGATGCTCATGCCGATGGTGGCCGTGCACTATGTGAACGATCTCGGCATGGCGGCAACGCTTGTCGGTGTAGCGTTGGCTTTGCGCCAAATAACGCAACAGGGGCTCGCCATAGGAGGAGGGATACTCGCGGATCTCTATGGAACGAAACTGATGATAGGGCTCGGTGTTACTGTGCGTGCGATCGGATTCGCCGGTTTGGCGTTCGCCGACAGTGCATTGCCACTGTTTATCGCCCTTACGGTTTCGGCGGTCGGCGGCGCCTTGTTCGAAGCTCCCTATCAGGCTGCAATAGCGGCACTCACAACCAGTTCGGACAGGACACGATATTATTCCCTGAGCAATTGGGTGAGCGGTGTGGCCAGTACTGTCGGGCCTCTTCTCGGCGCTATTCTGGTCGGCTTCGATTTCATGACGGTCTGCCTTGTCTCTTCGGCATTGTTCTTTCTCTGTCTGGTTGTGATCACAAGACTGCCGGTTATACACACCCACCGGGAAAGCGGCCATGTGACCGATAACATACGACTTGTCGGCCAGGACCGCCGCTTCGCTTCTCTCATCATGTTGATGGCCGGCTACTGGATTGTCGCTGTTCAGATGGGCATCATCATTCCCTTGCAGGCTGGTATTACAAGTGGATCGAAGGGAGGTGCCGGTATCGCTCTGGCTCTGTCGGCAGCGATAACCATTGCATTGCAGTATCATTTGACCAGCAGACTGTCACGATCATACAGCAACCACGCTATCCTCACTGCAGGTATCGTCGTGTTCTCGGCCGGTATGGGTGCCATAGCTCTTTTCCAGAGTTTTTCAGGCCTGCTGTTCTGTGTGGCGGTCATTTCGACAGGCGCGGTTCTTGTACGGCCTACCTATCAGGCGATAATCGCCGATACGGCAAATCCAAAAGCCTTGGGGACATACCTCGGGGCAAGTTCTCTCAGTCTGGGATTCGGGGGGGCTATCGGACATATCACGGGAGGTGCGCTTTTTGATCTATCGGTCGAATCCCAGGTGCCGGGACTTCCATGGGCAACCTTCGCTGTTATAGGACTGATTACGGCCATAGCGTTGCATTACTGGGTTCGGCGCGCGGGAGTCGCAACTACAGCTTTTTCAGATTGTAAATAACAACAGGAGTAAAACGTGCTTAAAGCCAACGATGTGACAAAAAACTTCAATTCCCATATTGCTTTGAACAATGTCTCTCTTTCGGTAACCGAGGGCCAGATTTATTGTTTGTTAGGGGCAAACGGTGCCGGGAAGACGACTCTGATCAATCACTTTTTAGGCTTTCTGAAGCCAACTTCGGGAGAGGTGCTGGTCAATGGTAAAAACGTGATGAACTATCCTCTCGAAACCAAAAGGGATATTGCTTACATCCCTGAGAACGTCATGCTTTACGGAGTGTTGACGGGATTGGAGAATCTCGAATATTTTTCGGCGCTGGCGACAGGCCGGAAAAAGCCAAAAGACCTGTTGATGAAGTTGCTTACGGACGTCGGGTTGCGCCCGGAAGACGCGGTGCGCAGGGTTTCTACGTATTCGAAAGGAATGAGACAGAAGGTCGGTATTGCGATTGCCATGGCCAAGAATGCAAAAGCCCTTCTTCTCGATGAGCCTACTTCAGGACTCGATCCGAAAGCCGCGAACGAGTTTTCCCTTCTCTTGAAAAAAGCGGCTGAAAATGGAGTGGCGGTTTTTACGACTACCCACGATCTGTTTCACGCAAAGGAGACTGGCAGTCGTATCGGGATTATGCGCAGCGGGAGTATGCTTGCCGAGTTCAGCAGCGATGATGTGAGCCATACCGACATGGAGACAATTTATCTTAAAAATATGAGGGATTGAGTATGACCTGGCTTATCGTTTCCCGGGAGATACGGGAGTTTTACCGTGACGGCCGGTTTCTGTTTGGTGCAGGGCTGATCGTTGTGCTTTTTGTTACTGCATTTCTTGTCGGTTTCGAGCAGCGGAAAAATGTTTTTTCAGAGCGGGAAGTGGCTCAGCAGCTTGATTATGACGACTGGGTCAATCAGCCGGAGCGCCATCCGCATGATGCCGCGCATCAGGGAATGCATGTGTTCAAACCAATTCCGCCACTTTCGTTCGTCGATCCCGGCATTACCAACTATGTGGGATCGACCCAATGGCTGCAGGCTCATCGCCAGACAGAAGTGAAGTTTCGCCCTGCCCAGGATGCGACCGGGCTTCAACGGTTTGGAAGTTTGACTCCCGCATGGATTATTCAGATGCTCGGTCCCCTGTTGATCATAGTTCTGGGCTTCAACAGCTTTTCAGGTGAACGCGAACAGGGTACGCTTCGGCAGTTGATCAGCCTGGGGGTTCCTTCATGGAAGCTGCTGGTGGGCAAAGCCCTTGCACTCTTTCTTGGTGCTCTTCTATTATTGGCACCTCTGCTGATGTTAGCGTTCTGGATTGCTTTCGGCGATGTACAGGCAGGTGATCGCTATGATGTTTTGATCCGGTTGGGATTGCTTGTTTTAGGCTACCTGGTGTATCTCGGGATATACATTTTCATGGTTCTTACAGTCTCCGTGCTTACTCCTGCATCGAGAATTTCACTGGTCGTGTTATTGGCTGTCTGGATTGCCGGGACCATTCTTGCCCCCAGGGTGTTGGTCGATGTAGCCCGAATGGTCTATCCTACGCCGAATCAAGTGGAATTCAATGCACAGTTGAATCAGGAACTGCGAAAAGAATATACGAAAGCGTGGAAAGAGCATTTCGGTGTCGAAGATCGCTGGGGAACCGACGTGCCTTTGAGCCGCTGGGGTGAAGCGCTTCAGGTTGATGACCAGGCAGGGTATAATGCCATCGATCGTCATTTTGGAGCATTGTGGAACCGATATGATGATCAACAGAGACTACAGGAGTTTTTCGGATTCGTCTTTCCGATGCTGTCGGTTCGTTCGTATTCCATGGCAATAACCGCTACTGATTTTTCGCATCATCGGGATTTTGCTGTTTCTGCGGAACAGCATCGGCGTCTGATGCAAAACCTTATCAGCAGTGAACTTGTCGAGCATGCAGACGGCCAGGGTGAGCATCATTTCGACTACAAGGTAAGTAAGGCGTTTTGGTCCAGAATTCCGCCATTCGAGTATGCTGCGCCCTCCGTATTGTTTGCACTGCAGAGGTCGCTGAACAGCTTTGCCATCATGTGCGCAACACTTCTTTTTTCCTTTGTTTTCGCTCTCTTGTCTTCGAGAAAACTTGTATGAAAATACGTTTCACGGTCTGAAACGGTCATAGTGGCAGATAGGCCTACGGGTTCCTGCCATATGGTTGTACTCGGTCGTGAGTTAATTAATCAGTTGGAGTTACCGGATGAAAAACTTTCTGAACATTTTGCATAACGAGTGGCGGATCATGGTCGCCGATAGAAGCCTATTTCTTGTCTCTCTGTTGCTGATATTTCTTTTAGGCTATGCTCTTTTTATCGGTTTTACCGCAACGGATGTCAGGGAAGAGCGGATACGTGAATTGGAAGTGCAACAGGAACAAAAACTGTCAGCGACAGCAAAACAAATCAGCCTTATAGAGTCGGGTCGTGAAATGCCGACAGCATTTTCCAATCCACTCAATCCAGCGCTTTTGGGCTCGGGACAGGGAGCTCTGCATGCCGTTATGCCGGTCAGTCCATTGTCGCCCATTGCTTTGGGACAGTCCGATATGCTGCCGGATCATTACAGGGTTTCGATAAGGAACAAGACGACGTTCATGTATCAAACCGAAAATGAAAATCCCTGGAATCTCTTGACAGGGCGTTTCGATCCGGTTTTTGTGTTGGTGTACCTCTTGCCACTCTTCATCTTCGCTGTTAGCTACAATCTTGTTTCCTCAGAAAAAGAACAGGGAACTTTACGTATGCAGTTGTCCCAACCGGTGACTCTGCAGCTTCTCATGACTGCTAAATTGACCGCGCGCATGGTACCGGTGATGATTATTTCCATTCTCGCTATCACCTTGCCGTTTCTCATTCTACGTGGTACTGCCGTGACAGCATCCGATCAGTTGCTGTATGGTCTTGTGGCGGTATTGATCGTTCTGGCGTATGCACTTTTCTGGTTCATGCTTGCACTCTTTATTAACAGTTTCGGATTCTCTTCGGCAGGCAACGCTCTTATTCTGGTTGGTATCTGGGCTTTTCTGGTGCTTGTGGCGCCCGTGCTTCTGAACGTATACGTCAGCCGTGTGAGTCCGGCTCCTTCGCGTATCGAACTGGCAACAGAGACTCGCCTGATAACTATCGACGGCTTGAACCGCTATCAAGAACTTCTCTCATCGGATTACCGCCATGTCCAGGAGTCATCGATGCTTTTGCCGAAGGACGGACGGTTCGAGGTGCCGGAACGTCTACAGGCTTTTTATCTCATCAACAAGTCAGTGGACGAAAAGGTCGGGACGCTTCTGGCTGACTTCGAAACGCGTCTGTTCGCACAACAGGACCTGGTAGAACGTTTCGGGTTCGTTTCTCCTGCGATCCTCGCCTATGAGGGACTGTTGTCCATTGCCGGTACCGGCACGAGGCGTTATCAGCATTTTACAGGACAGGTGAATGAGTATCATCAGCAATGGAAAGATTTTTTTGAACCTCGTATCATCTCAGGGCTGGCCATGACCGTAGCCGATTTGGGTAAACTGCCGCGTTTTACATGGCGTGAACTCGATTCGGGCGTAGTTCTTATCGGGAGTCTGATGAAGGCACTGCTGATCTTTCTTATGGTGGCAGTGCTGTTCCTGCTGGGGTTGCGCAACTTTGCGAAAGCCACCGATATTGTGTGATTCCCTTTTTTGTTAACCGATAACTGGAGTAAATTCATGAGAAGATCAGTACTGTTTCAGGCAGTTTTTCCTGCTGTGCTATGTAATGTCCTGCTTGTAACACCTCTTGTTGCCGAAGAGCCGGAATTCACCCTTCCTGAAATTTCGGTGGTAGGTGAAAAGGTATCGACGAGTACCGTCGCGCTCGATGATGAAACTGATGCAGCGTCGCGGCTTGGCCTTACGATACGCGAAACTCCGGCCAGTGTTGAAGTTGTCGATCGGGAGACGATCCAAGAGCGTGGTGATCGGACCGTTTTCGAGGCCGTCGACAAGACGGCTGGATTTGCCAGTGCGTCCAGTCCTGCCTCACCAGGTGTTTTTTCTGTGCGAGGGTTTACCGGCAATAGCGTGGCCTGGTTGTATAATGGCATCAGGATTCCCGGTGGAAGTAACCTCTCGGCGCGCGTTATGGATACAGCGAATCTTGAAAGGATCGAAGTTCTTCGCGGGCCAGCTTCTGTGCTTCATGGAGAGGGGGCGATAGGCGCGGCTATAAACCTCATTTCTCGACAACCAACGTTTAGTGAGCAGCCTATTGAAATCGATTATGGATTTTCGAGTTTCAATTCACATCGGTTCCATGCCGGTACCGGAGGGAGTATCAGGGACGATGAAGTGGCATACCGGCTCGATGTGAGTACAAACCGTTACGGCAGCAATATCGATGATGAGCGGACAATTCTGGACCGTGTGACCGGTTCACTGCTCTTCAAACCGTCAGATAACATGTCGTTTACTCTGGAAGCCGACTATATGCGTGATGAAACCGATAACGCCTATTATGGCACACCGCTGGTTGACGGCAAGTTCGACGAATCGCTGAGGGAGATCAACTATAATAACCTGACCGACAATATTACCGCATCGGATGCTCTTTGGGTACGCGGCAATTTCGAATGGACACCGGCAGCTGAATGGAAAATCACAAACCGTTTGTACTATTACGACGCTTTTCGTGAATGGCGCAATGTCGAAAAATTCACGTATGACAACGGTGTGGTGACACGGTCTTGGTGGGGGGATATCGGTAACGATCATCAGGTTATAGGGGATCGTATCGATGCCCTTTACAAAGGGAAGATAGCCGGCATGGAAAACAGACTCCTTGTCGGTGTCGACTTCAGTTATACTGACTTCGAGAGCGATCGAAACGATTTTTCGGGTTCTGAAATAGTTGATCCATACGATCCTCCCGTTGCTGATTTCATTGATGTAGCCGGAGGATACAGAACTCCTCAACGGGACGTTACCGTCAGTCAATGGGCTGTCTTCATGGAGGACCAGCTATCGATCATACCTTCGTTCAAACTGGTTGGTGGCTTTCGGTACGACACATTTCATGCGGAGTGGATTTATCTCGACGAAGCGGGTTCACCGGAAGCATCGAAAACCCATCGTTTCGCATCATGGCGACTGGGCGCGGTCTATGATCTTACTTCGGACATTGCTCTCTACGCTTCCTATGCGACAGCCGTCGAGCCCGGGAGCACCTTGTTGTTAATCAAACGCAATCAGACCCAACTGGATCTTACCGAGGCAAAACAGATAGAGTTGGGGCTGAAACAGACGTTCTGGGATGGTAAAGGTGAATGGACATTCGCAGTCTACGATATTACCAAAACAAATGTTTTTGTTCCCGATCCATCTTCTCCCGGTGACAAACTGGCTGTCGGCCAACAATCTTCTCGTGGTGCGGAACTGAGTCTTGGGCTGCGTCCAAACCGTCATTGGCAGATCGATGCGAATATCGCTGCGGTCGATGCCCGCTATGATGACTATACGGCCGGGAATCCACCTGTCTCTCTTGAAGATAACAGACCACCCTTCGCCCCCGAATGGGTCGGGAACTTCGGCCTTCGCTACATGATGAATGAAGATCTGGGATTTGGTGCATGGGTGAGACACGTCAGTCCGGTGTATGTCGATGATGCCAATACCCTTGAGCTTGCCGCATATACGACGCTCGATCTTTCGCTCGACTACAAATTCAACTCGTGGGCTAAAGCTGGTGTGAACGTGCGCAATGTCACGGATGAGTTCTATGCGAACTGGTCAAGTCATTACGCGACAGATCAGGTTATCATTGCAAATCCGAGGACGTATGAACTGTTCGTCAATCTGAGGATCTGAGGAAGGAAACTTTTTTTTAAAGATCTTAATTTTTATTTTGTCTAAATAAATAACGATTATATATTACTCACTAACTCCTTTGTTGATTCTCCTTTGTTCTTTCAACCCCTCCGTAATTCGCTTACGGAGGGGTTTTTTTAAGTGACGATATCATAAACGGTTGAACTGTGTGATCGATGCTGAGTGAGTCAAGTGAGATGTATATCCAGACGGTGTTTCGGTTGTCTGAAAAAAAAGGTGAAGTGACTATCGGCATGATTGCCGAGGCGATGGGGTATAGTCTTTCGACAGTTTCAGAAAAGGTGAAAAAACTCACGGATCAGGGACTGCTTTTGCATGAATGGCGTGAAGGGGTGGCTTTGAGCAACGATGGCAGACGGTTGGCGGCAAAACTGCTCAGAAAAAGACGGTTGGTCGAAACCTTTCTGGTTCGTATGGCAGGATATTCTCCTTATGAGGTTCATGAAGATGCCTGTCGCTTGGAGCATGTCGTTTCGGAACGCTTGACCGATGCGCTGGACAAGATGCTTGGTTATCCGGCCAGAGATCCTCACGGTCACCCGATTCCTTCGGCCGAAGGAGAATTGAATGGGATGGAGACGGTTCCTCTTTCCGCAATCGCTCCGGGTTCTCAGGCTAGGGTTTCTGCTATCTGTACGACGGATATAGAAAAAATGAAATACATCAATCGGCTGGGCTTTCTGCCGGACAACATGTGCAGGGTTATAGAAAAGGCGCCTTTTGACGGGCCGGTGATGGTGGCGATGAACGGGAAAAACGTTCCGGTTTCCTTGTCACTTGCCTCGTTGATCGAAGTTGAAACTTTCGATAGCTAAAAAACACAACAGTCATGATAGATAACGATCTGCTGAAACTTCACAAATCTGTGTTTTTGGACTGGAAAAATAAACTGGGGTCTGTCGACAGTTCGCAGGAATCTTTTGAGCGATGGCTGTTTATACAGGTGTCCGGTGTTCTTTTCGGTGGCAAGACGGGAGAGCTGCTTATTGTGAAGAAAGACTTTTTCAATATGCCGTTGGACAACTGTCTTATACATACCGATTCTTTCTGCGAATCATGGGGGTTGAAACATAAATTGCTCGTGATGACCGGTGGTTCCCTGAAATTCATTGTTTACCGGGAAGATGCGGTGAATCTCCGGCTGAAACGGGCGTCGAAAAAAATTCTTCATTGTCATTTGAGGTACCCGTTCGGTTTGAATGCGCAGACATTTCTTCATGAGCTGGCGAACCGTTGGCAGGAAAACGGCAGCATTCCGCATGAAATAGGTGTCGCTCTTGGCTACCCTTTGAAAGATGTGTGGGGGTTTATGGGTTTGAACAACTTCCGCTGCAGTGGAAGTTGCGGGTGGCAGATTTTTGGTGATCCGGAGCCTTCGATGAAAACCCGTGCCCGTTATGCAGATGCCCGCAAGAGAGCGGAATGTCTTCTGCGGGCTGCATAGATTTCACAACCTGTCTATAAGGTCGTTCGATGGCATCGATGGTGCTTAGAATGTTTGTTCAGCCTTGTACGATACATTCTGCCGGACAGACCGAAACACATGCCTGAGCGTCCAGGTCGGCGCATTCGTTACAGGTGTTTGGATCGATAACATATATGTCATCGCCTGCAGAAATGGCATTGACCGGGCATTCCGCTTCGCATGCGGCGCAATAGGTGCATTCTTCGGTGATAAACAGTGCCATGATAATTCCTCGTTAGTTGTTATATAATAGTACGTTGTCAAAGATACAGAATCCTCTGGATGCACATACTCCCGTTTGGTTATGTTTTGACAATAGCCTCCGATGGGCATTGCGGTACACAACGAACGGCTGACATGTTACTGCAATCGTTGCACAGGTTTGCGTCGATAACATAGGTTTTTTCTGTTTCGTGCGCCTTGATGGCATTCCGTGGACATGCTGAGCGGCAGCTATCACACATCACGCAAGCATCCGGGTTGATCGTGAAAGCCATGATTCCCTCCTGCGTTAATGATTATTGAAAACATCTCGTTTTTTCTCTGAAGATGTCCTAAGTATTGCACATCTTCACCTATAAAGATAGAGCAGGAAAGAGGGTTCGTCAATAAAGAATATTGTAGAGAGGTTGACCGAATTCAGCAACGTTTATTCTATCCACTGATACCATACATCATTGCTTGTGCAGCAGGAGCAACTGCTTTTTTTGTTTCCGCATGAACTTTCGGGTGTTTCCTTACGGAGCTTGCCTTTGCGGATCCAGTGCTCGAGCATCGGCTCAAGTGTCTCAGGTGAAGCATTGTAATGGACACTGAGATCGTTGATCGAGACGATACCCCTGTTTTGCAAGTATTCTTTCAGTTCAAGAAGAGACATGAATGATACTGGTTTGATTGGTATGACGGGAGTACCCCTGTGATACTCCCGCTTTTTGAACGGTTTATGCTTCTTCTCTCCGTCTACCTTTCAACCACATAATTACAACTGCAACAACGAAGATAGAAAGCATGGAAAATGTCCAGAGCAACGATCCTGAAGGGTTTACGGAAAAAGTGCCGAGCTGATAAAAAATGACAGCTGCGATATATGCCAGGCCGGTAGTCCACAGCCCAACAAAAACTGTCCATCCAAGGTTTGTTTCACGATATACCGCTGCGATCGCCGCGACACAGGGAAAGTAGAGGAGAACAAAAAGCAGGTAGGCGAACGCACCGATTTTACCGTCGAACAAGTTGACCATCGATCCGAAGATAGAGGCTTCGACCTCCTGTTCTTCAGCTGCTGTTTCCATGTCGGAAACATCTCCGATAGAGATTCCCAGCGGGTCGAGAAGAGAGCCTGCAAGAGCCCCGAGGTTTGCAGGTATTGTCGCAAAAGAGTCGTTGATACCGGCCCAGAAGTCGAACTCTTCATTTTCCTCGTCAGTCTTCTCTCCATCGCTTCCTATCTGGGCATACAGGGCGTCAAGCGTACCCACAACCGCTTCTTTGGCGAAAATACCGGTGAAAATACCGACGGTAGCCGGCCAGTTGTCTTCAGTGATTCCCATCGGGGTGAATGCCGGCGATATTGTTTTGCTGATCGACGATAGTACTGACTTTTCAGTATCTTCGTTGCCAAACGAACCATCCGTTCCCAGCGAATTGAGAAAGCTCAACACGACGATGACCGGGACAAGTACTTTACCGGCACGAACCAGGAATGATTTCAGGCGGTCCCAGGTTCTCAGCAGGATACCTTTCACGGTAGGGAAATGGTAGGGGGGAAGCTCCATAAGAAAATGGCTTGTTTCGCCTTTCAAGAGAGTATTTTTCAAAACCAGAGCGGTCAGCACAGCAAATGCAATCCCTATCAGATAAAGCAGGAATACAATGTTCTGTCCTCCCACAGGAAAAAACGCTGCGGCGAATAGAGCGTAGACAGGAAGTCTCGCGCCGCAGGACATGAAGGGATTCATCATGATTGTCATCAGGCGGTCTCTCTGGTTTTCAATGGTCCGGGTACCCATGATAGCCGGGACATTACAGCCAAATCCTACCAAGAGGGGGATGAATGCCTTGCCAGGCAAACCAAGAAAACGCATTCCCCGGTCCATGACAAATGCCGCTCTGGCCATGTAGCCCGAGTCCTCGAGAAAAGAAAGGAAGAGAAACATAAATCCTATGGGAGGGATGAATGTCGCCATGGTTTGAATACTGCCGCCAAGCCCTGAAGCCAGGAGGGTGAGTAACCATTGCGGCGTTTCAAGCGGTTCGAGCAGTGCGCTGAGGCCATCGACGAAAATAGTCCCTGCGAACATGTCGAAAAAATCGATAAAAGCACCGCCAAGATTGATGGTGAACATGAACATGGTGTACATTGCCGCCAGAAAGATCGGAATACCCCAGATACGGCTCAAAACAACCTTGTCGATTTTGTCTGAAACGGTTTCCGAAACTTCCAGTTTTCTCCGGACCACTTCATTGACTATTGTACTGATACGGCGGTAATGACTATCGGCCACGATAATGTCGATGTCTTCATCGAGTTCCAGAGAGAGCTTTTTTCTTGCTCGAGAAAGTTCGACTTGCAACTCCTGGTCGACAAGCTTTTCCAGAGGCAGGTCTCCTTCGAGAAGCTTAGCAGCCATCCATCGAGGATCAGTGTCCGTTTGCCTGCCGTTGGTACGCAGTTTTTCGGCGAAAGTTTCAATCGCGACATTGAGGTTTCGAGGATATTGTGCAGGGGAACGGTACTCTTTATAACGGTCGATTTCCTGATAAATAGCAATTTTCAGAGCAGGGATTCCCCTGTTTTTCGAGGCGATGATGGGAATGACCCGACAGCCGAGTTTCGATTCAAGAGCATGGATGTCGATTTCAAGGCCCCGTTCGTTGGCAACATCCATCATATTCAAGGCTATCAGCACTGGAACGTTCATTTCAAGCAAACGGCTTGTGAGGTAGAGATTCCGTTCCAAGTTCGATGCATCGACGATGTTGATGATCAGTTTTGCCTCTTTTGACAGTATATATTCTCTTGCAATTTCCTCATCGACGGACGATGCTGTAAGGGAGTACACCCCCGGTAGATCGACCAGCTCTATTTCGAGATCTTCATGAGTGTATGTTCCTGTCTTACGGTCAACGGTGACACCGGGCCAGTTGCCGGTTTTCTGGTTCAGACCGGTGAGAGCGTTGAACAGTGTTGTCTTTCCGCAGTTCGGGTTACCGGCGAGTGCAATCGTTGCCTTTCGTGTGTTCTTTTGGTTTTCCGTTGTTTGTTCATTCACTATCATGGTGTCGGGCATTAGTGCACCTCCTCGACGATTATTTCCTCGATGTCTTTTTTACGTAATGAAAGTTTGTATTGTTTGATCAGGACTTCGACGGGATCTCCAAGGGGCGCGATGCGTATAACCTGAACTCTTTCTCCTTTGAGAACACCCATGTCGATCAGTTTTGATTTGAGAGAACCGGAACACGAGATTTTTTTGATCCGTGCGGTTTGTCCTTTTGTGAGCTCCGACAGTTTCATATGTTGCCACTCCCTATTAAAATGTTCTTTGCCAGCCCGCGTCCCAGAACCATTCTGCTGTCCTGAAGCTTGACTAAAAGCGGGCTGCCGTTTCTGTTTTGGAGCACGGTCACCTGCTGTCCTTCATAAAATCCCATTTCTCTCAACCGTGCTGCCCCGCTGTGGTGCGACCCATGGCCATGACCATGCTGCTGGCGGTGTCCATTGTTGAGGATGCCGACGATTTTACCGGTCATGCCCTGTTTTATTTGTGTCAGAGGTGTCATAACGATTGTTATCTCTCCGGTTACATTGTCAATGCATTTTCCGGTGTGGTTTACTTTTGGTTTCAGATGCTATCGTGTTGCCCGTCTTTCATTGCGGCAGGCCTTGTTCCAGAATGATTGTTATTATCGCTGTATAAAAATATGACAGCATGTTCGAGAGAAAATATATTGATTTAAATGGACTAAATACAAATAGGTTTTTTGAAAAAGGAACATTGGCGGCGGTTTGGTGCCGATATCGAGTTATTATGCGTTTTCAGAAAAGGAGCGACGCACAGTCACAATATGTTTCAGTTCAGTCTTTTTCTCGAAAGGGGATGTCGTGCTCCAGCATGTAGGATTGTATGCGGTCGGCATGATCCTTGTCTTCGAGGTTGAGCTGTTTGAACAATTCGTCGGAAAGGGAGCAGGATTTGCTGTTCATGAACTCCTGGTAATGGATTTCTCCAACAGATTGTTCGAGATCATACGCTGTTTGAAAAGCGACCTGACGCGAAGGAGGGCTGGTGTTGTACTCGGCGATAAGCGTTTCGAGTTCGTCATTTGAGGATTGCAGCGCCTTGAGATCGGAAGTCAGCAGGTTTTCCGGGAGGAGACCGGAAGGTTTTTGAATGTTTTTTTCGTTACGCAGAAGTGCTGCATGGTTTCGTTCTTCGATCGAAAGCTGCCACCAGAACTCTTCGTCTTCCTCGAAGAGATCGTGAAACAGCGTGTAAAGGCGGCTTATATTGATTTCGTGAACTATAGAAAGGTCGAGAAGTTCAGATAATGATGCATCCATGGGAAAAAGGTGAGTTGGCATGACAGTTTCGTTAATGTAAATTTCAATGTTTCGGTGTACAATGTCAACCTTCAATTACGATAAAAATGACCGTAAAAAAACTCGATAGAAATTTTTTCCAGCGTTTGTTCGGTATCTGTGCGACTCCCAAGCCTCTGCAGGAGCAAAGTTGGAAAAAGGAAGATGGAAAAATCACTATTGACCTCACCATGATGTCCGAGCTTAGCAGTAAAGGCTCCGCCATTAGGATCGAGGGAGAAGGGGTTGATATTCCTGTTCTTGTTGTGCATGGTGATGATGGTGAGTATCACGCTTTCGAAAACAGATGCACTCATGGAAAGCGTGCTCTCGATCCTGTTCCCGGAACAAAAACAGTTCAGTGCTGCAGTATCGGAACTTCAACATTCAACTATGATGGTGCTTTGGTCGAAGGCCCTGGAAAAGGACCGTTGAAGGTTTATGAGGTGAGCCGAATGGGAGAAACCTTGAGCATAGTTGTATAGAATTGCTGTTCAATGTTCAGGAAAATTGTTTCTGGCGGACAGACCGGTGTCGATCGGGCTGCCCTGGATTTTGCTTTGGCGCACGAAATCGAGCACGGTGGGTGGTGCCCGAAAGGGAGGCTGGCGGAGGATGGAAAACTGGATGAAAGATACCTCCTGCACGAAACGCCTCGAAAAGAGTATAATCAGCGGACCGAATGGAATGTGAGAGATTCCGACGGCACGTTGGTTATCTTCAGCCTTGAGCTGACAGGAGGTGCTCTCTATACCTGTGAGGTCGCCCGAAAACTGGGAAAGCCGGTCTTTACAGCTGGATCGGGAGGTTTCGGGAAAGAACGGGAGGTTTTTGACTGGTTGGCAAACAACAATATCGAGATAGTGAATATCGCCGGCCCGAGATCAAGCTCGGAGCCGGCGATTTATGCTATGACTCTGGAGTTTCTCGGGAATCTCTATGCCTGCCGGTAAGCGGCGTATTCCTGCAGACTTTTAACGCCAAACTCCTGTTGACGAAGGCATGCAATTGCTTGCACGGACGCTTCGGCAGCTTCGATGGTGGTGACAAAGGGAACACCGTTCATGACCGATGCCGCCCCGATAGCTTCCTCGTCATGCAGCGCTCTTTCGCCCAGAGGGGTATTGATGACAAGGTCGATTTTGCCGAGCCTGATCGTGTCAAAGACATTTGGTCGTCCTTCTTCACCGACTTTGAACACTTTTTTACATTCAATACCGTTTTCGGCAAGAAACTGTTGCGTTCCTGCCGTGGCTATGAGGTCGAATCCAATATCGTAAAGTTCTTTTGCGATATTGATGATTCTTTCGTCTTTGTCATGATTGTTTACACTGATGAACACCGATCCGGATGTCGGAAGCTCCATGTTCGCTGCCTGGTATGCTTTTGCGAAAGCTTCGGGAAAGTCGTATGCAAGGCTCATTGCTTCCCCCGTTGAGCGCATTTCAGGACCGAGATAGACTCCGGACTTCAGGAATTTCGAGAAAGGAAAGACCGGCTCCTTGATGGCAAGATGGCTCATGCCGAGTTCGTCGCAGTCAGCCAGGCGGTATTCCTTGCGAAGGTCCGAGAGCTTTTCTCCCAGCATGACCCGTGTTGCGATTTTTACGAGCGGAACAGCGGTCGCTTTCCCAACGAATGGAACGGTACGGCTTGCTCTGGGATTGACTTCGATGACATACACCTTGTTGTTCTGAACAGCATACTGAACGTTCATCAATCCAACCACATTCAGGCTTTCGGCAAGCCTGCGTGTATACTCTTTCATGGTTTCGATAACAGACGGATCGATGTTATGGTAGGGAAGAATGGAGGTCGAGTCCCCGCTGTGTATACCGGCGGCTTCGACATGCTGCATCATACCGCTGACAACGCAGTCCGTACTATCCGCGAGCGCATCGATATCGAATTCAACCGCAGTTTCAAGAAAGCGATCGATCAACAGCGGATATTTCTCCGAGATGAACAATGCCTGATCGACATATTCCTTGAGTGAGTCATCACTGTAGATGATTTTCATCGCTCGTCCTCCAAGGACATAGCTGGGTCTTACCAGGACAGGATAACCGATTCTGCCGGTAATTTCCTGTGCTTCTTCAAACGATACCGCGGTATCGTAATCCGGATGAGGGATATCGAGCTTGCGGAGAAGCGCCCCGAATTTTTTTCGGTCTTCAGCAAGATCGATGCCTTTGGACGAGGTGCCGAGGATCGCCACTCCCGCTTCTTCGAGTTTTGTGGAAAGTTTCAGCGGTGTCTGACCTCCAAAACTTACAATGACGCCAAGGGGCTGTTCATGCTCGAGAATACGAATGGTGTCTTCGAACGTAAGTGGTTCGAAATACAGCTTGTCTGCGATGTCGTAGTCGGTAGAAACGGTTTCAGGGTTGCAGTTGATCATGATCGATTCATAACCGGCTTCCCTGAGTGCAAAAACAGCTTGAACGCAACAATAATCGAATTCTATCCCTTGCCCGATACGGTTCGGACCGCCTCCCAGTATCACCACTTTTTTTCGATCAGAACGAACAGACTCGTTTTCATCGTCGTATGTCGAGTAATGATAGGGTGTTTTTGCGTCGAATTCGGCTGCGCAGGTGTCAACAGTCTTGAACACAGAGTCAAGACCATAGTGTTTTCTCAGGTTTCGGATGTCCTGATCGGAAACATTGAAGATATAGGCAAGTTGACAGTCGGAAAAACCGTGTTCTTTTGCCTTTAACAGATGCTCTCTGGATAATTTGCCGGTCAGGCTGAGGACTTCTTCGGACAGATCTGAAGCTGCTGTGGTCATGCAGTGTCGATGAGTTTTACGTAGCTTACAGGAAAAGCTGGAACTGATAAAAAAAGATAAGAAAAATACCCTGGTAATCGAAAATCCGTGAAGTATACAAAAATGCAAAGGGTTATCAAAGAGGGGGTTTGTATCCGAAGATTTTTTACATTACAGTACGTTATACGGAGTTTCGGGTCACCTGTTTTTGCTACTGCATTCCATCATTTCGTCCGGGTTGAAACTGCATCTGTTTTGGAGTGCCGGTTTAGTATCAATACAGGGATCATTAACATTTGGGATATATCAGTATGGAACAGTCAAAGATTGATTCAATTGAGTCGGCAATCGATGATATAAAGGCAGGAAAGCTTGTTATTGTTATCGATGATGAGGACCGTGAGGATGAAGGTGATTTTATAGCGGCTGCTGAGAAAGTAACACCGGAAATGGTGAACTTCATCACCAAAGAGGCAAGAGGTTTGCTCTGTGTTGCAGTGACTATGGAACGCTCGAAAGAACTGCAGCTCGATCCGATGGTTCAACGAAACACTTCTCAGCATGAAACCAATTTTACCGTATCGGTCGATGCCCTCGCCGAAGGGGTGACAACCGGTATTTCCGCATACGACCGGTATATGACGATAAAAATGCTGGGTGATCCCGATTCTCATGCGGATGATTTTTCAAGGCCGGGGCATATTTTCCCTTTACGTGCAATGGATGGCGGTGTTCTCAGAAGAGTCGGCCACACAGAAGCTGCGGTTGATCTTGCCGAACTTGCAGGATGTTCACCTGCGGGGCTTCTCTGTGAAATCCTGCATGATGACGGGAGTATGGCGAGGCTTCCCGAACTGCTGAAGATCAAAGAGAAGTTCGGGTTGAAGCTGATTACCATAAAGGATCTTGTTGCGTACCAGATGAAGCGCAAGAAACTGGTTTCCCGCTCTGTAGAAACAAGACTGCCGACGAAGCACGGAGAGTTCAGGCTGATTGCATACGGGACTTGTTGTGATGACAAGCAGCAGAACAATCTTGCTTTTGTGAAAGGTGACGTAGATACTGACGAGCCGGTTCTTGTGCGTGTCCATTCTCAGTGTGCTACCGGTGATGTTTTCGCTTCGTTACGTTGCGACTGCGGAAACCAGCTCGCCGCCGCCATGCAGCAGATTGAAAAGGAAGGCAGAGGTGTTTTGGTCTATCTGATGCAGGAAGGGCGCGGCATCGGTCTTATCAACAAATTGAAAGCGTATAATCTTCAGGATGAAGGTTTCGATACGGTGGAAGCCAATGAAAAACTCGGCTTCAAGGCCGACCTCAGGGATTATGGTATCGGGGCGCAAATCCTCCAGGATCTCGGAGTGAAGAACATGCGCCTGATGACCAACAATCCGAAAAAGATCATAGGGCTCGAGGGGTATGGACTCGAAATAGTCGAAAGGGTGCCGATCGAGATAGCTCCGAATCCAGTCAATCAGGTGTATCTCGAGACCAAACGGGATAAAATGGGGCATATGATCTCATGTTCCTGCATTTGTTCGTCGGAAAACGATCATCAGCATAAATGATGAGCTGAGGTCAATAGGCAAGAATACTGTATTGGAGGTTGTGGATTGCCGATCCCTTGATGTGCAGAGTCGTTGCTTATCACTTTTTTGTCTTTTGACCTTGATGTCATGATGCAAGGAAATCAATCGATAATCTCTAACCGTTAACCACTATACAACAAGGAGAATAAACAGCATATGAACATGGAGGTCCTTCAGAAACAGGATAATGAGATTTTTGATGCGATAAGCGGTGAAGTTCGCCGCCAGACGGAAACTCTCGAACTGATTGCATCTGAGAATTTTGCAAGCCGTGCCGTTATGGAAGCTTGCGGTTCGGTCATGACAAACAAGTATGCCGAAGGATATCCAGGCAAAAGGTATTACGGGGGTTGTGAGTATGTCGATGTTGCGGAAAACCTCGCCAGGGAACGTGCGAAAAAACTGTTCGGTTGCGAGTATGTCAATGTCCAGCCGCATTCGGGTTCGAGTGCGAACATGGGGGTGCTTTTTGCTGTATTGAAGCCCGGTGACAAGATTATGGGACTCGATCTGTCGCACGGCGGCCATTTGACTCATGGCAGCAAGGTCAATTTTTCGGGTCAGTTTTTTGAGGCTCATACTTATGGGGTGGACAGGGCGACAGGTTGCATCGATATGAACAAGATCGAGGAAATGGCTCTTCAGGTTCGTCCGAAGCTTATCATCTGCGGAGCGAGTGCCTATTCCCAGGGATTTGATTTCAAAGCGTTCAGAAGTGTTGCCGATAAGGTAGGGGCTTTTCTCATGGCCGATATCGCTCATCCGGCAGGCCTGATTGCTTCGGGTTTGTTGAACGATCCCATACCGCACTGTCATTTTGTGACAACGACAACCCATAAAACCCTTCGGGGGCCTCGGGGTGGCATGATCATGATGGGTCAGGACTTCGAAAACCCCCTTGGAATCACGGTCAAGACGAAGAGCGGAGTACGTACCAAAATGATGTCCGAGGTGATCGACGCAGAGATCATGCCCGGAATTCAGGGGGGACCGCTTATGCATATTATCGCTGCCAAAGGTGTCGCTTTCGGTGAAGCCTTGCGGCCCGAGTTTCATGACTATGCAGTACAGGTTCGTAAAAATGCGGCTGTTATGGCTGACAAGTTTATCGGTCTCGATTACCACATTGTCAGCGGTGGAACAAAAAACCATCTTATGCTGATCGATCTGCGCAACAAGGATGTTACCGGAAAGGTCGCGGAAAACCTTCTGCATAAAGCAGGTATTACAGTCAATAAAAATATGGTGCCTTTCGATGATAAGTCTCCTTTTGTGACAAGCGGTATCCGTATCGGAACACCGGCTATGACGACAAGAGGGATGAACGAATCACACGCGGAAACCATTGTAGGATTGATCGACAGGGTTATCAGCGCAGCTAACAGTGACCGGGCAGAAAAAGTTTGTGTGCAGGTAAGAGAGGATGTCAAGGCGATGTGCGGGGCATTACCTCTCAATGATTTTGGCCCTACTCCATGAATGAGAAGCTGGAATTCGGAAGACTGTTGAATTGTTTGTTTGTTGAATTTTAGAGCGACATGTCGGGATGCTCGTTCATGTGAGATACCTGCCGATGATCCCGTAGGGGCGAAAAATTTTTCGCCCCTACGGTGCTTCTCGGTGTCGAATGCTATCCCTCCCAACTCGTCACGCGCTTATCTGAGAAATCATGGTCTACGAAATCGCTGCGGATGTCGTTGTGGCTTTCCATCTCTTGTTTATCATCTTTGTGATGGCAGGTGGACTATTGTTCTTTTTGAAACGCTGGGTCATATGGTTCCATCTTCCTGCTGTTGTCTGGGCTGTGCTGATCGAGTGGGAAGGGTGGATCTGTCCTTTGACTCCCCTTGAAAACTATCTTCGACATACAGCAGAGGGAACCGGTTACGAAGGAGGGTTTATCGGGCACTATCTTCTTCCAGTTGTTTATCCGGCAGGTCTTACACCGGAGATACAATATTTTCTCGGGGTATTGGTGATCGCCGTGAATCTTCTTTTATATGGTGTATACGTGATTACTTCGTTGCGCAACAGGTGAGGTGAAATGAAAGCATTACGGTTGGTTGTTACCTGCGCCTGAATGTGAGCCACAGGAGGCCGGCCAAAAGGTATATCGAGAGGAACGTCATAAGCTCGAAAAACATGTGTGAATGTATGAATTCGGAAAGCATAGGGGATCACTGGTTGGGGGTTGAAAGTGATTTTATGATAATATTATAAGAAATAAAATGCACAAGTAATACGATTTAGTTACACTGATGTGTTTTTTTCAAGCGACGGAGCCTGGTTTTGCAAGATCATCTCAATGGCTTTGCAGGATGATCTTGATCATCTTATTGACCTCTGCTTCGGTTGTCTGTTCTTCCTTACGCAGAATGTTGAGTTCGGCTGCAAGTTTTTTTTCCATATCGAGGTCGGGGGCAGTGTGTAATTTTTCGGTTACCCGCTTTCTTTTTTCTCGGAAATCTTCCAGGATAAGACTTCTCACTGAATCGAGAAAGGCAGTCAAACACCGTTTTGCTTTTTGCTGCTGCTCGTCGAATGATTCGTACCAACGTTTGCTCACCGGCGGATCTATCAAGAGGCCCGAAGCGAGGTCGCGAGCTTCAGGAAGCGATATCGAGCTTATTTCCGTTGTGATGTCAAGGTAGCTGTCAGGAACGCTCTGTTTTTCCCGGTATCGTTTGATAAGGTGTTGGAGTATATGGGTTGCCAGCGGATTGGATAGTTTCAGGAGTGCTTCATGAGAAGCACAAAACTCGAGTACTTCGTTTCCATACCATGTGCTTTCGAGCAATGCTTTGATGAATGTTTTTTCAAGCACCGAAAGCGATGAATTATTTACGGTGCTTTTGTCTGCAATTTCCTTTTCATACTCAGATCGTTTTACACTGCGCTTCATGGGTTTGGCCTCAGCCATAATTTCCTTGAGAACCGCTACGCTGATGCCGACTTTTTGTTCGAGTTCCTGCAGGTAAAATTCTTTGCGGGCAGTGTCGGGAACAAGTGCGACTGTTTTGAGCATTTCATGGACAGCATGTGATTTTTTCTCCGGTTGTTCGAAAAAACCGAGCTTGCGATAAAAGGAGATTTGAAAATCGGTAAACGATTCTCTCGAACTTTCTACGAACTGCAAAAACCCTTCTTTCCCATTTTTTCTTATAAGACTATCCGGATCTTCACCTTTCGGGAGGGATGCTATCCAAGGTGTAAGACCCGATCCTACAAGGATATCAATCCCTGAAAGCATTGATTTTAACCCGGCTTCGTCGCCGTCATAAACAAAGAGCACGTCTTCGGTGTATCGTCGCAATATTTTTGCCTGTTCACGGGTCAGTGCCGTTCCGCAGGATGCTACTGCGTTACAGAGGTCGGCCTGATGAAGGGCCAGCACATCCATATAACCTTCTACAAGAATAGCCAAGGCCTCTTTGCGAATAGTTTCTTTCGCTGTATGCAGACCATAGAGGACTTTGGATTTGTCGAAGACTCTACTTTCGGGTGAATTGAGGTATTTAGGAGTATCTTTATCGTTGCTCAGCGTTCTTCCACCGAAACCGATGACCTGGCCGCCTATGGAAAAAATTGGAAACATGATCCGGTTACGGAAGTAGTCGTAGTAAGAGTTTTTTTTCGCGTTGTGATAAACAATGCCTGTCGAAACGAGATGTTCGAGCGGTATTTTAGCGCGTTTTGCATGAGAAAGCAGGTACTCCCACTGGTCGGGCGCATAGCCAAGGCCGAATGTTGTTATGGTTTTGGGGGTTAGACCTCTTTTGGTCACAAGGTAGCCGAGTCCCGTTTTCCCATCTGAGGAATTAAGCAGCCGGTTGAAAAGCCTTGCCGCCCACTTGAGCGTTTCGTGGGCGGTTTGCTCGGCTGGACCGGGAGTTGCCTGACCTTTCACATAGCTGCTGATATCCACACCGCAACGTTTGGCACCTATTTCCACTGCTTCAGGGAAAGAGACCTTTTCCATTTCCATGATGAAGGTAAAGACGTTTCCTCCTTTTCCGCTTGAAAAACACTTGTAGATCTGCTTATCAGGAGAGACGACGAACGAGGGTGTTTTTTCCTTGGTGAAAGGTGAAAGTGCCTTGAAGTTTCTACCGGAGGGCCGGAGTTTCACATAATCCGATATCACATCGACGATATCGCAGCTTTCTCGTATTTCGTCAATTTTGTTCTGCGGAATCATTGAACGATGCGGTATGCTTTTGTGGAATTGTTTGTATCGCGTTTTTCAGCTTTCCTATCTTTTTGGTTTGCTCGATGCTTTTGATCATATGATAGTGTGAAAAACAGCAATTCGCAATCGTCGGTCATTCGTATCGTGTTTTTATTTATGCGGACGGTTAAGAAAATATCGACCAGAGAAAAAAGATTTTTCCTGAAACTTTCATTTTTTCTAAATTTCTCGACAATACTGTAAAAATGCTTATCGGTTGAGGTTGAAAAACGGTTTTTCGCAGTTGTTTTTATTTGTATACTTCCCGTAATCAGTCATGTTCATCTTCCGCAGTCGGTAGTATATCCACAATATGTTTAAAAATATATTCATGCTATGAAACAAGGAATATTCACGACTCTCCTGATCGTGTTGACGACGCTGGTGTCGGGAGGTTTTTACCTCTGGATGGGAACGACGCCGGAC
>JADMLA020000008.1 GCA_015482705.2 Prosthecochloris sp.
TCAGCCTCCTATTCAGGAATATTCGGGATTTTTGTGGTTTTTCCCTGGTGGTTGCGGAGCACGTATTCTTTGTCGTTTTTTTCGATCATGTAATAATCCGGCATAAGCGGGACTTTGCCGATGTTGGTTGCAAGAACGTACATCGGTTGCGCGAGGCCGGTCGTGTGACCGCGCAGGGCGTCACGGATCAGTTCGGCGCCCTTTTCGACCGGAGTCCGGAAGTGATCGATACCGGGAGCGGGTTCGCAGTAGAACACGTAGTAGGGCCTGATACGGATGCGGAGCAGCTTCTGATGAAGCTCCCTGAAAGTTTCGACATCATCGTTGATCCCTTTCAGCAACACCGCCTGATTGCCGACATTGATACCACAGCTCAAGAGTTCATACACCGCTCTCTCCGTTTCTTCGGTAATCTCTTTCGGATGGTTACACTGCGTGTTGATCCAGACGGGGACTTTGTGAAAACCGCCGATGGCTTTTTTCAGGCCTTCGGTGATTCGCTGCGGCAACACGATAGGCAGGCGGGAGCCGATGCGGATCATTTCCACGTGCGGTATCTCGCGAAGTCTTCCTATCAGGTGTGCCAGTTTTTCATCCGACAACAGCAGCGGATCGCCTCCCGTTATCAGGACATCACGGATTTCAGGGTGTTCGGCAATCCAGGCCAGCCCTTCATCCACATCCATACGCAGTTTCAGATCCTGATCGACAACAAGTTCCTTGCGAAAGCAGTGACGGCAATAAATCGCGCATGTTTCGATGACCGTAAAGGCAATACGATCGTGATATTGCCGGGCAATACTGTCCGGACGGACTTCTTCTGTCGAGCGGTTTTCTTTCCAGACCAGATAATTATCCATTCCGAATTCGTTCACCTGCTCCTACATCGATGGTATCACCTGTTTACGAATCGGACAGTCGGGATCATCTTTGTCCATCAATGAGGCAAAATAAGGCGTTACGCCCCATCTCGTTGCCATCGACTCGATAGCTCGCCGTTCATCATCGGTTACCTTGATATACTCTTCGAGCTTCTCTACTGAATCCACCAGATTCTGCATTTGCCTGACCCATTCTTCCGGCATCGGTTCTCCTTGTTTTATGATTGCTGCAAGTGAGCATGTTTTAACCTAAGTAAGCCTTATTATCCCCCATTTTCAAAAACAGCTTATCCCGGACATCACGAAACGACAAAGGTTGCTCGTTGAAACACGTGAACGGTTCTTACAGTGGACGTTCATCCTTATTGAACCACACCCCCTGATTCCCTTGATTTCGTTTCCATTGTGCTGCCGTTTTCGACCAATACCAGCCGGAACTCTCCGAAATCCTTCCCGAGAATCATTTTGATCGGAAATACGGAAACAACAAGTCCTATAACGATACTAATCGGTGTTATGACAAGCTGGAGTGTTTCAGGGGAGGTAACTCCCACCATGTAGAAAATGGCCCCGATTATCCCACCGACCAATCCTCCCAGTAACATGCTCACAATTGCTGCAACCAGGCTACGCCACAGGTGTGCCCACCAGACGCGAATCACTCTCCCCCAGGTTATTTCGAGTTCCATATTTTTTCCGATAGATTTTGAGATTCATGCTTCATCTTTCCACCAATGATAGCGACATTTCATTAATTTTCATCATTTTCACATTATTTTATCGACAGTTACCCAACAAACCAAGACGAAGGCAGCTGGTTCGGCAAAGAACATTTAACCGGTTCCATCCGTTAGGAATAAACAGATATTTTTCAACCAATGGCTCATGATCATGGAAAAAGAAAAAGTGCTCGTAGCGGGAGCGTCGGGTTATCTTGGGCGATACGCCGTACATGAGTTCAAGAAACGGGGGTATTTCGTCAGAGCTCTGGTCAGAAATCCGGAAAAAGCGGAAAAGGACGGACCGAATCTCGAACCTTCGATCAAAAAGGTCGCCGATGAAATCGTGACCGGAGACGCGACCAGACCGGAAACGCTGAAGGATGTATGCAAGGGTATCGATATCGTATTTTCCGCTTTGGGCCTGACCATGCCGGAAGGTAAAGTCACGAACTACGACGTCGATTTCCTCGGTAACAAGGCGATTCTCGATGATGCGTTATCGCATGGAGTTCGAAAATTCATTTATGTATCGGTTTTCAATGCATCGAAAATGTCCGGTGTGGATGTTGTCAAGGCCCATGAACTGTTTGTCGACACACTTGCATCATCGGGTATGGATTATGCAATCATAAGGCCCACCGGCTACTTTTCCGACATGGGAATGTTTTTTTCGATGGTCAAGTCCGGGCATATGTTTTTGCTTGGCGATGGTGAAAACCAGGTCAACCCCATACATGGTGCAGACCTGGCAAAAGTCTGCGTCGATGCGGTTGAAAATCACGAAAAAGAAGTCGGGGCCGGAGGACCCGAAGTCTTTACGTTCAATGAAGTCATCAACATGGCCTTCGATGCCGTCGGGAAAAAACCATGGATAACGCACATTCCGCTATGGCTGGGAGATGCAGCCCTGTACGTCACCGGTTTTTTCAGTAAAACAATAGCCGGGCTGCTCTCTTTTGCGGTAACGATCAATAGAATAGACAATGTGGCCCCTATGAGCGGAACGCATTATCTCAAAGATTTTTATCACGAACTGGCGAAAAAGGAAGGCTGAAGAAATCACCAAGTTTACTGCGGTATTCCGTAAATGCATTTCTACCGGTGTCGGTTATACGATATGTCGATAACGGCACCCGTTTACTGTATGTTTTATCACAGTATACATAACCTGCAGCTTCGAGCTTTCTCATATGCACACTGAGGTTACCGTCGGTGGCACTTATACCCTCGCGTATTTCAACGAACGACGCCTGATCGACAGAATCAAGATAACAAAGCGCTGCAAAGCGGATCCTCGAGTGGATCACCTTGTCGAGCTGTTTGTAATTGTAATCTTTCTCTTCGTTTTGCAGGGCACTCCCCTGCGCTTTTGATCGAGCACTCATACGACATGCCGGTTATCACCATCATTGAAAAAAGACTTGAAAGCACAACATTGCTTTTAGCCGTATCGTATTTTCTTTATTTAACAAAGTACTCTCAAAAGCAATAAAACTCAACAAAGCAAAGAAATATTTGCTATACTTTTTGCCATATTTGCATTAAATGAGCCTGTATGCATACCGAAAAAATCAACATCAAGTCATATTCACGCAAAGAACTGCAACACGTCGTTGCTGCTCTTGGTGAACCTGGATACCGCGCAAACCAGATACATCGATGGCTCTTCAATGATCGAGCCAAAAACTTCGAAAGTATGACCAATCTCGGTGCAGCGCTGAGGGACAAACTTTCGAACCGGTATGTCATTCCATCATGCTCGATTGTAAAAAAGCAGCATGATCCGAAAGAAAAAAACGGTATGCAAACCTCGAAGTATCTGACACAACTTCATGACGAACAAACTGTTGAAACCGTGCTGATTCCGGCAGAAAACAGAAACACGGTGTGCGTCTCTTCCCAGGTAGGCTGTCCGCTCGGCTGCACGTTCTGTGCAACTGGTCACATGGGATTCTCCCGCAATCTCAGCGCTGCGGAAATCGTTGAACAGGTGTACCTCGTCAACAATCTTCTTGAAACCAAAGCCGTATCGAACCGTGTCACCAATGTAGTTTTCATGGGCATGGGAGAACCTCTGCTGAACCTTTCAAACGTCATTGAAGCGGTCGAAACCCTTTCCGACCAGGATTACCGTTTTTCGCTCCCTCAACGCAAAATAACCATTTCGACCGTAGGGCTGATTCCTCAAATCGATGCGATTGCCCGTTCCGGTTTAAAAACGAAGCTTGCTGTTTCTCTTCATGCCGCAAATCAGCAGAAGCGGGCATCTCTCATGCCTGTAGCGAATGAGCATACCCTTGACGGCCTCCGAACTGTTCTTGAACGATATACCGCTCTTGCAGGCGGGCCCGTAACACTGGTTTACATGCTTCTCGAAGGAGTGAACGACACGATCGAGGATGCTAAAAGCCTTGTGGCATTCAGCAGAGGTTTTTTATGCAAAATAAATTTGATTGATTATAATTCTATCGTTAATATGGAGTTCAAGCCTGTCGAGGCAGAATGGCGAGATCGGTTTATCGGGATCCTTGTCGGTGCAGGTTTGAATGTCACTGTACGCAAAAGCTATGGGACGTCGATAAATGCAGCGTGCGGTCAATTGGCATTACAAGAAAAAACGTTGCCTGCTGACCGTTTCATTAAATAAACCGCACAGCACATTATGGATTTACTGGATTTTCTCCCTTTCAAGAACGAAATCAACAAAGCGTATCACAGCCTTACCGATAATGCTAACCAAACCTCGGAGAATCCTGTTTTCGATGAGTTGAAAGTCAGGCGCTTCGCAAGGCCTCTTTCCCAAACCACAAATTTCATCGTCGAAAAAATAGAGCACTGGATCGGCTGGAACCTCAGAAGCAAGAAAACATCCGTCGGAGGTATGACGATGATTCGTGCAGATGTCTCTTCATTTGCCCTCCTCGGCACAAAAATCACCGTGACGTTCGGTCTGACCGAAGAAATCGACCGCAACGGCCAACCCATTACCACAATCAATTCGAAAGCCGAAACCGAGATTGCGTCGAGAGGTGATTTGGGAGAAAGCCGGCGGGTTATTCGAATGATGCTGTCTGCGCTTGATTTTGAGTTCAGAAGAGCTCTCGTCAAAGATGACCAATACCTCTTTCTGTCGCTCGACCCGAAAGGTCAGATTCTGAATTTCCAGGAACAGTTCGATAAAAACGACACACAGAACAAGCCGACGGAAAAAAAGAAAAAAACGACAAAACAAGCTATTCCATTCAAAGCCTCTTCGAAATCGAACGGCACTTCCGAGCAAAACTCTCCTCCGCAACAACCCGAAGCCTCGACAAATCCTGCAACAGCCAGTGAATCATCCTCACCGGGAAATAAACCATCCAGATCGAAGGTAAAGGTTATTACACTGAAAAAATAGTAATTTAACAACCCGCCATAATGAGAATTATTTTACTCGGGGCACCCGGCGCAGGCAAAGGGACTCAGGCTCAGTTTATTTCTTCCAAGTACAACATTCCACAGATTTCAACCGGCGATATGCTTCGATCAGCCATCAACGAGGGAACTCCGCTAGGGCTGGAAGCAAAAAAAATTATGGATGACGGCAATCTGGTTTCGGATGAAATCATTCTTGAACTTGTAAAAGAACGACTCGATAGGCAAGACTGCAAGAACGGCTGTCTGTTCGACGGGTTTCCCCGCACAATCGCCCAGGCCGAAGCTTTGAAGGAGGGCTCGATAACGATCGATCATGTGATCGATATCAATGTCAATGACGAAGAGATCATTAAACGCATGAGCGGCAGGCGTGTTCACCTTTCCTCAGGCAGAACCTATCACGTTGTCTTCAACCCGCCTGCCAGCGAAGGTCTCGATGATGTAACCGGAGAACCGCTCGTCCAGCGTGAAGATGACTGTGAGGAAACCGTTCGCAAACGCCTCGAGGTCTATCACAATCAAACGGCACCTCTTATCGAATACTACCAACAATGGGAGTTGAGCGACGATCCGGCAGCCCCCCGGTTCAGTAGTGTGAACGGCACAGGAAGTGTCGATGAAATCAAGAACTCGATCCTGGATGTTTTACAATCCTGAGATTATCTTCTCACATTTTTTTATTATAGAAGTCAGTGTGCCGTTTCTACACTGACTTTTTTATTGTACACCCATTATCCATGCGCTTTGCATCACTATACGCCAATAATTACCTCCGTGATGAACCGTTGCTCGTTACCGTCGGGAGCGATCTGGCAGATGAACTTCAGCCTGGTTGTCAGATATTGTTTTCACCTGCAAACAATACGAGACGGAGCGTCATCGGTTATGTGGTCGAAATTACCGACTCTCCCCTGCCAAATCAGCCTGAAGGCTTCATAACCGATATTCTCAATAGCGGAAAACCCGTTCTCACGCCGATAACCTTACAGCTCTCGATCTGGATAGCCGAGTATTACATAACATACCCGATTGAAGCCATCAATGCGATCCTTCCTGCCCCATTGAAAACCAAAGTCAGTGAAACAGTCGAACTGACCGATTTTCAGCTCATCAGCAGCAGTGACCGAAAAGTTGTTTCGACCTCATTGCGCAAACACATCCTGAAGCTTTTACAAAGCAGGAAAAAGTTGACGGTCAAACAGCTTGAAAACAGGCTAGGGAAACAAAATCTCTACCGAACATTGGTCGAAATGGAACGTGGCGGACTGGTGGCATTGAAAAAATCCTTCAAGACCGCAAAGCCTAAAACAAAAACAGCCTACCGCTTTCGCCAGTCCTATAGCGAATCCTTGTTGCAAGACTTAGTACGATCTCCCCGTCAAGCAGAAGCCGTGAAGCAGTTACATGCCCTGGAAACATCTTGGGGATTCCCCGAACAAATGGGCATTACAACTGGAATTGCCCGGGAACTGGTTAAAAAAGGAATTTTCGAAAAAATAAAGGTTGAAACCGGTTCCGGGTTTTCAAGCGAGTTTTCGGAACCGAAAAAAATCGTCAAACAGCTTACCGAATCACAACAGCAAGTGCTGAACAAACTGTTGACGGGATTTCGATCCGGCAATTTCGCAACCTATCTACTGCATGGCATCACAGGAAGCGGTAAAACGATCATCTATATCGAGCTACTGAAAGAGGTCCTCGCTGCAGGCCAAACCGCAATCGTTTTGGTTCCTGAAATATCGCTGACCCCCCAAACAGCATCCCGCTTTCGTCAGTACTTCGGCGACGATATCCAGATTCTGCATAGTGCAATGAACAACCAGGAAAAATATACCGCCTGGCAAAAGCTTCGTTCGGGAAAAGCCAAAATTGCGCTTGGAGCTCGATCAACGGTGTTCGCACCGCTTGAAAATGTCGGAGCCATCATCGTCGACGAAGAGCACGATATGGCCTACAAACAGGACAGAACACCACGCTACAATGGCCGGGATACTGCGGTTATGCGCGCTAAACTCGAAGGGGCACTCTGTCTTCTCGGATCGGCCACCCCTTCATTCGAGTCGTTCTACAATGCGAAGAACAAAAAATATACTCTTTTGACGCTTCCGGAAAGAGTCGATGGAGCAACGATGCCTTCCGTAAAACTGATTCCCATGCGCGAAAACAGAAAGGTCTCTTTTTCCATTTCGGAAGTTCTCTTCGAGGAGATCAAAAAAAGACTCGAGCGCAACGAACAAGTCATACTCCTGCAGAACAGACGAGGTTTCGCAGGAAGTCTGCTTTGCCTGGACTGCGGTGAGATTCCCACTTGTAAGCATTGCAACATCCCAATGGTTTATCATGCTGCCAGCAGGCAGTTGCGTTGCCATTACTGTGGAAATGCGGCACTCTTCTCCGATCAATGTCCGCATTGTTCCTCAACAAACATTCTTTACAAAAGCAGTGGAACCGAACGCATCGAAGAGGAATTGCACAAGCTTTTTCCTGAAGAAAAGATACTCCGTATGGATGTCGATACAACAGGTATCAAAGGTGCTCATGCAATGATCCTGAACGAGTTTCACAAGAAAAAAGCCCGGATACTTCTCGGTACTCAAATGGTGGCCAAAGGTCTCGATTTTCCCGATGTCACCCTTGTTGGCGTCTTGATGGCCGATATCGGATTGAATATTCCTGATTTCAGGGCGGGTGAGCGCCTTTTTGCGCTTCTCATGCAGGTGTCTGGCCGTGCAGGCAGGTCCAAGATTCCCGGAGAAGTCTATCTTCAAGCATATAATACGGACAACGATGTTTTCGCTTATCTTCTCAACGGCAGTTACGAAAAGTACTACAGTCTGGACATGCTGGCAAGAAAAACACTGGAGTACCCACCTTATGCGAAACTTGTCACCTGCGAATTCTCTTCAACGGAAGAAAATACTGCAGAAAAAGCCGCCGAAGAATTTGCAGAAGCGCTAAAACCACATCTTCAGAAAGAAACCTTTCTTATGCTTGGCCCAGCTCCCGCGGGCATAGCACGTATCAGGGGACGTTACCGCTATCAGGTTCTACTGAAACTTCCCGGCAAAAAAATTTCCGCCGATTTCCTCAAAAAGATGAGGTATTCTCTGATGAACAAACACAGCAGAAATAATCTTTCCATTACCATCGATGTCGATCCGCAAAGTATGATGTAGCTTGTTTTAGAATCAAGAAGTCAGAATAAAGGATTGTGAAAAAATGAGTCGTCCTGAAACGTATAATGACAGCATACTTTCGACCCTGAATATGTCAGATATCAGTCCAGAAAGAACACCTATTATTGAGAACTTATAATTCAAATACTGCTTATATTGTACTTTTTGTAATATACCTTTATCGTTTACAACTCTTCTTTATTAAGGCACATGGCTCTTTTGAAACACCTTTTTTCTCGGAAAGGCCGTGCAAGTCGACTAGCATTTATCGGCTCCTTGTTTATCCCGATCTTGCTTGGCCTAATTATAAGCCCTCTTATATTTCTTGCTGAAGAAGCCTTCTATATTTATAGTGCGTTGCTTTCTCTTTTGATATTTTTGGAAATTCCTTCACTATGGATCATAATTGCCAATAGCATCAAAAGACTACATGATATAGGCTATCCTTCGAGTTTTATTTTTTTGGCCTTGATACCAATTTTCAATCTTCACCTTTTTTTCATCCTTCTTTCTTTAAAAGGCAAGAATGGGGAAAACAAATACGGTCCTAACCCATCATCTAATCGACCGTTTTTTTCATTCAAGAAAACATACCTCAAGAATTACCCTTTAGAAGCTGTTCCTGCTTCAATATTTCTCCTCGGTCGCTACCTTTTTGCAGCCTTTTTTCTTTATGGCTTCTGGCACAAGCTGGTAAAGGGATGGCTCTGGACCGACATTATGTCCGTACATTTCTCCGAAAGACTCGGGGAACTCCTTCCAGGTTCCTTTCAGGCACTCTACCTCGAACATTTCGCCATTCCGCTGGCAATGCCCATTGCGTGGATCGTCACCGTTGGCGAACTCATCATCGGCATGTCCCTTGTCTTTGGTCTTGCTGTACGCATAAACGCCGCATTTGCGCTCTTTCTCGTATTGAATTTCGCTGCAGGAGGGTATTACAACCTCTCTCTCCCTCCATTCATGATTTATTCGGTATTGTTGATGGCCTTTCCCTCGGGCCATTGGTTAGGCATGGACAAAAAGCTCCATGAGAAGTACCCTGATTCACTGTGGTTTCTTTGAGCCCGAAGCGGAACTCTAACAAAGCAGAATTACGTTTTAATTTTTCCACATACATACATTTCGAAGTGTCCGAAACGGTATGTGACCACCGAGAAAGGTATGAGTCGAAAATAATAACCGGATCATTCAAACAAGAGTTATGCATTGCAAAACAACGATTCCGGCGACAATACTATTGACAGCCCTGCTTTTGAGCGCCATTTTTTCAGGTATGTCTCCCGTTGTCAATACCTCTTTTGGCGCTGTATCCAGCAAAACAAAATCTTCAACAGATCGTTCACGTGCCCTTATCGATGGAGATACTGCGTTTTATACAATGCATTACGAGATAGCGGACTCGCTCTATTCATCGATCATCGAAAAAGAACCTCACAACGCCGAAGCCAACTGGAGGCTTGCCCGGCTTTATATCAGCATGGGCGAATCACTACCACCTGAAAACAAGGAAAAGCGTCAACCGTACTATGAAAAAGCCGTTCTGCATGCAAAGACAAGTATAGCAAGCAATGAGGCTATTGCCGAGGGGCATACGTGGTTTGCGGCCTCCCTTGGTGTTTTGGCTGATAATATTGGCCCGAGAGAGAAAATAAAACGAGCCAACATCATCAAAAATGAACTCGACCGGGCACTCGAGCTCAATCCGGAAGATGATATCGCCTGGTCTATTCTCGGCTCTTTCAACCGTGAAATCGCCAATATGGGATGGTTTGAAAAAGTGTTCGCCAAAACATTTTTAGGTTCGTTACCGAAAGGAAGTCGGGAAGAAGCAGAAAAAATGCTCAAAAAAGCCATTGCAATCAATCCACGAGTCATACGGCATTACCATGAACTGGGAAAACTGTATCACGATATGAAACGTTACCGGGAGGCGGTCGAAGTTCTTGATGAAGCTCTCAACAAACCGGTACTGATGAAGAGTGACGAACGAAGGCTTCAAAATATCCGCAAACTGAACAAAAAACTTTCAAAAAAGATCGATGATTAGGGAGGCTTCGGAGCAGTTTAGTCAAGAAGCCGGATGGAAAATGCCACAGAGAGTCATACAGTTTTTCGATGTGCCTTAAAAGTCGACTTTCAAACCGACCAGAACGTTGTGACTTGAGATATCGAGTTCTATGTTTTCTTCGTCTTCACGAAATCCGGCATCCTGTGTTGCAAAGTAGCGGTACATTGCATTGACACTTACCGAAGAAGAAATCTTTACTCCCAATCCCGCGCCAACCTGATAGGCAAGCACGATGTCATCTTCACTGAACTCATCAACCTCGTCCTCATACTCTACATTTGCAGCCCCGATACCCGCACTGATGATGGGCACTATTCTGCTATCACCGATGTGACAAGAGTAATAACCGTTTGCAAGCAAAGAAAGAATGGAAAGGTCACCATCTGCAGCAGCTGCAATCCCTCCAGGCTCGAATGTCTCGAAATCGTTTTTCTGGTAACCGATTTCTCCCTCGAATCGAAAGCTGCCGAAGTCAAGACCATGAGCATAGCTATATGCTTCTCCTTCGTCGTAGCTCAGATCACCTCGTTTCGAACCTTTTATACTTGAATCATTTAAATACGCCAGCCCTACAGTCAACCCTGCATAAGGGGAACCTGCGTGTGCTGGAAAAGAAGAGAAAAAAACAACGATAAGACACAATACCCCTTTCGCATACTTGCTTACCATTCAACCTCCCGAGTAATAAAAAATACAGCCGCCACATAACGACATTCAGTGACCTATCTGTATACACATTACTCTCTGTTCACAGCGCAATTGTACACACGACACCTATTTTACAGGTAATATAATGTTTTTTCGCAACTCCAATAAAGATCCTGGGAAAAACATTCAGCCGAGTTCGAGCATCCCCATGAGTCCACGAACACCAAGGTGATAACTGTTTGCTCCAAATCCACTGATGACACCACTGCAAACCTCAGATATCACAGAAGTTCTTCGAAATTCCTCGCGTGCGTAGATATTGGAAAGATGGACCTCGATGACAGGTATCGTAATCGCGCTGATCGCATCTCTCAATGCAATTGAATAATGGGTCAGTGCTCCGGCATTGAGCACCACCCCACTATACCCACCCAAGTCTTCACAATGAAAGAGTTTTTCCAGAAGCTCACCCTCTTCTTCGGACTGAAAAAATTCAAACGATACCCCTGGAAATGTATCGACAAGTTCCTTGTTGATATCATCGAGGGTTCGACTGCCGTATATCTCGGGCTCACGCTTGCCAAGCCTCGAAAGGTTTGGACCGTTAAGGACAAGAATTGAAATAATATCCATTATTCATCACGTGCAACTCCAAGAAAACGGAGCAGCATAAGAAACAGGTTGATAAAATTCAGGTAAAGCGACAATGCCCCTATTACCGATACTTTCGCTTCTGATTCCCTATCGGTAACCATGGCAGCCATTTCTTTAATGCGTTGCGCATCATAAGCGGTCAAACCGGTGAACAGCAAAACACCGATAACGCTTATAATAAGTTCAAGCATCGAGTTCTGCATGAACATGTTGACCAATGAAGCGAGAATGATACCGATAAGCGCCATGAAAGCGATATTGCCAAGCTTTGTAAGATCACGCTTGGTAGTATGACCGAAAACACTCATGGCCGCAAACGTCCCGGACGTCACGAAAAAGGTACTCACAATCGAACTGGCAGTGTAGACCATGAAAATTGCAGAAAAGGTCAACCCTGTCAGAGCGGAATAAAGAATAAACAGTCCTGTTGCCACCGAGCCTGACAAACGATTGATCCCGGCACTCAGGCCAAAAACTATCCCGAGCTGTGCGATAACCAATCCGATCAAGATGAGACCGTTGGAAAAAATGAGGTTTCTGAGCATCTCATTCTCGGAAACATAGTAGCCGACCGTTGCTGTCAGTGCGAGCCCAAGCGTCATCCAGGTATACACCTGATTGACCACTCTCGTCTGTACGTCGACGGAAACCCTCGGTGCCGCTACGGCTCCCGCCGTTTGAGCCATCTGATTACGTTGTATCATATGTTTTGTTCGTTGTTCATGTTATAATTGACTTGAAGAACCTCCCTCGACAACAGTCTTTTTCCTCCATTTTTCAAGTACTTTCTCCGGTAACCTCAATAAATGGAGATGTCCCTATTACTGTTCAGCCGACTAACATCCCAGCTATCCAGCTAATGGAACACGTAGACCGTCTCCAGACCGAGAGCTTCTTATCTCCTCTACATCAAAGAATATACTGGCTCAGATCCCTGTCCTTGATGATCACACTCAGCTTCTCGCCAACCATCGCTTTGTCAATGACGATTTTTTCGTCACTGCATTTCTCCGGAATGGCGAACATGAGCTCCTCGAGGAGGTTGGTCATGATGGTGTGCAATCTTCTGGCACCGATATTTTCAACCGATTCGTTGACCTGAGCGGCAATTGACGCCAGTTCCCTGATAGCCTCATCGGTAAACTCAAGCTCGACACCTTCGGTTTGTAAAAGAGCTTTGTACTGTTTGATCAAAGCGTTTTTCGGCTGGGTAAGGATTTTGTAGAAATCTTCTTCGGTAAGACTTTTCAGCTCTACACGAATAGGAAAACGTCCTTGTAATTCGGGAATCAGGTCGGAAGGCTTAGCCACATGGAAAGCACCCGAAGCGATGAAAAGAACATGATCGGTCCGCACCATTCCATGCTTCGTCGCAACGTTGGAGCCTTCGACGATAGGAAGCAGATCACGCTGAACTCCCTCGCGGCTGACATCCGGTCCTTTACCGCCCGCACCGGTTGTAGGAGCGGCAATTTTATCGATTTCATCGATAAAAACAATACCGGAATCCTCCACCTTGCAAACAGCCTCTTTTATAACGGCATCCATATCGATAAGTTTCTGTACTTCTTCCTGCTCAAGAAGCTTTCTTGCTTCAGCAATCGTCACCCTTCTTTTTTTGCGCTTTTTCGGAAGACCGCTCATCAGATCCTGCATTATTCCTCCAAGCTCCTCCATTTGTCCGAGAGGACCGAAAATCTGCATCATTCCGCCCTGGGAATCGGTACTGAGTTCCATCTCTATCTGACGATCCTCCATTCTTCCGGAACGAAGCCGTTCCAACATTTTTTCCCGGCTTTTTTTATTGATGGCATCCTCTAAATCGGCACTTGCCTTTTCATCTCCGCTACCTTCTTCTGCAACCTCCTCTTCTCTTTCATAAGGAGATGACGGTACTGTCGGCAGCAATATATCGAGCAAACGCTCTTCTGCCAGGGCAGCCGCTTTTTCTTTGACTTCTTCGGATTTTTCATTCCTCACCATGTTGACCGCCTGATCCGTCAGATCACGGATCATCGACTCGACGTCACGTCCCACATATCCAACTTCGGTGAACTTGGAAGCTTCAACCTTGACAAAAGGAGCATTTGCCAGCTTTGCAAGCCTACGGGCTATTTCGGTTTTACCAACCCCGGTAGGCCCTATCATGATAATGTTGTTCGGCATTATCTCGTCACGCAGTTCTTCGCTGACATTTTGCCGGCGTAAACGGTTTCTGAGCGCAATCGCGACGGCTTTCTTCGCTTCCTGCTGACCGATGATATATTTATCCAGGCGAGAAACAATCTGACTTGGGGTAAGAAATTCGTTACTGATTAAAGAGTTATTCACTGTTGTATTCTCAGCTATTTCAAGAACTTTTTGCTGTTTGTGATCTGTCATATTCGTCTACGTTCGTTTACAATGATAAAATACGTTGATAAGAACTGCTTTCGACCTTACATCAATCCAACACCTGTACAACAAGGATGTCACGAAGAGTAATGCCCAGTAGAGTCATACCTCTTCAAGGATAATGTGGTCATTGGTATAAATGCATATGTCCGCTGCGATCTTCAGGCTCTCCCTAACGATATCCGAAGCCTCCAGATCGGTATGCTTCAACAATGAACGAGCAGAAGCAAGAGCGAACATGCTCCCACTGCCAATCGCAACGATACCGTCTTCAGGTTCGATGACATCACCTGTACCTGATATGATCAGTGCTTTTTCCTGACCCACGACTGCGAGCATAGCCTCGAGGCGACGGAGATATTTATCGGTGCGCCAGTCTCTGGCCAACTCGACGGCAGCTCTTTCAAGCTGTCCTCCATAAGCCTGCAACTTTTCCTCGAAACGGTCAAGAAGCGTCACTGCATCAGCAGTTGCTCCGGCAAATCCGGTAATCAGATCAGCCTGGCGCAATCGTCGTATTTTCTTCGTACTGTGTTTAATTACCGTGTTTCCAAGAGTCATCTGGCCGTCGCTGCCAAGAGCCGCTTTACCGTTTCTTATCACACCAAGAACTGTTGTGGCTCTCAACGCCGGCTTTCCATACATTTCCATTACTACTCCTCTTCGGGACTTTACCCCGGATTCGATCACGTCGCTCATAAGAGATTTTCCAATATCGACCGCTCCGGGGCATTAAAATATTTTTTTTCTTAATCTTGCTACTGGAATTTGCATTTGTTCGCGGTATTTTGCAACCGTTCTGCGAGCAATCTTTATGCCTTTTTCCTCGAGCATCTTTGCAAGCTTATCATCGTTCAGTGGCTTTGCAGAGTCTTCAGCCTCGGTCAGCTCTTTTATATATTGTTTGATGATCTTTGTCGAAAGATCCTCCCCCTCTTCTGTAGGCAAACTCCCGCTGAAAAAATATTTGAGTTCAAAGGTACCGAATCTGGTCTGAACATACTTTCCATTCACCGCCCTGCTTATCGTGGAAAGATCGAACCCAGTTTTTTCAGCTACATCCTTCATAACCAGAGGCACCAGTTTCTCTGGACCGGTAACAAAAAAATCATACTGAAAATTCATCAAAGCCTCTATGACCTTGATGAGCGTGTTCCGACGCTGCGCAATGGCGCTTGCAAATTCTTTTGCACGACTCAACTTCTGGCGCATGTACTTTCTGTCTTCGACGGGAACCCCCCTGCTTTTGAGAACATCCTGGTATTCTCTCGTAACATGGACCGTCATATTGCTCCGATCATTCAGCACTGCTGTAAGACGGCCGTTTTCATATGTCACGATAAAATCGGGAACGATGTATTCATCCGCACTGACACCGGCGATAAACGGATGAGGGTCCAGCGTTGAAATGACAGCTATTGCCGATTCCAGCTGTGCCGGCCGGATCTGCAACTGCTTGAGAATCCGCTCATAACGGTTGTTGAGAAAATCATCGTAATGCTCTTCGAGAATATGCAAAGCCAACGTATCGGGAGAGGTCTTGTTTCTACCGACTTTCGCTTCGAGCTGGACAAGTAACCTTTCCTGAAGAGTATGAACACCTATCCCCGGAGGATCGAGATACTGTATCTTTTTCAGAATGCTCTTCACTTCCCACTCATCAACTTCGATACCGTTTTGTCCGAGTCCGTAAACGATAACCGGAAAATCTTCCTTCAAATAACCGTCATCATCGAGATTTCCCAGAATTTCGACTGCTATCGACAACTCCCTGGCAGCTATTCCTTCCTGTAAGGAAAGGTCTTTCAACAGTTTTTCCTCACAGGAATCCTGCTGAACCGCCTGGATAAAACTTTCTTTCGGACGATTATCGATGGTGAACTGCAACCTCCCTTCCTGATCGTCCTTTTTTCCTCTTTCGGTATCTCCCGCTCCGTCTTTTTCAAAACGATCGACAGAATCGAACATACCCTCTTCAGGTTCATCGCCACTCTTTACGCCGGAATCATCTATGGACTCCCCCTTCTGCTCTTCGAGCTCGAGCATGGGATTATCCTGCAGCTCATCGAAAATCCTTTGCTCGAGATGCATTAACGGAAGTTGGAGAAGCTGACTTGTCATAATCTGCTGAGAAGACAGCTGGGTTCTCTGGCTCTGCTGAAGCTTAATGTCTGGCATAATTCATGGGAGAATTCGCTAATAAGTCTTTCAAGCGGCGATACCATGTCAAACCGTAACGATCGATCAATGCTTCTGCAACATAATCAATAAGAGGAACACCTTTGTCGATTCCTTCTTTTACAGCTTGCCGACACATTGCATGCCGCTCATAGACAAGATAATCCAATCCAAACTTTTTTATAATCCTGATTGGAAACAACCGGCATGAGAGCGGTTTTCTCTTTTCTATGGCACATAAGGTTATATCCTTATCCCGAAAGGCAAAAACACATTCACGTCCATCCATGGTTCGAGTATAGAGGCTACCCCGATATATTTCCAGGCAACCGTGACGCCTGATATATCGTCTGTTTTTTTCCGGAAGTCTTTGACTGAGCGTACCTACGATTTCACGGAGAGACTCTGCCTCCTTCTCCAAAACCGGAGCTCCGAGTTCTCCTTCAACACAACACGCACCTTTACACGAAGCAAGATCACAAGAAAAAAAGGACCCGGGAATCCCGTCATCTATGAGCACATCATCAATTGCAAGCATCGAGGTCAAGAGAAATCGTTGTATAAAATTCTATTTTACTCATCATCAAGAGTTATTTTTTTTATATAGCAAGGGTAAAAACCATACCCATATTAATCCAATTATCAGTAAGAAGCACACTATGACAATCATTGACGGTAAAAAGATTTCAAGCGACATCAAAAACGAACTGAAAACCTCCGTTGCTGCATACAGGCAGAAAGTCAATACCGTACCGGGTCTCACCGTAATTATAGTCGGGGAAGACCCTGCATCACAGGTCTATGTACGAAACAAGGCCAAAAGCTGCAAAGAAATCGGCATGAACTCCGAAGTCATAGAACTCCCGAAGGAAATATCCCAGGAACAGCTGCTTTCCAGAATAGAAGCATTGAACAAAGACCCGGAAGTTCACGGTATCCTCGTTCAGCAACCGCTCCCCCCGCATATCGATGAATACGCGATTACCATGGCAATATCCCCTTCCAAGGATGTAGACGGGTTTCATCCGGAAAACGTCGGGCAAATGGTACTCGGCAACCTGGATAAATGCTTTCTGAGCTGTACACCCTATGGCATTCTCGAGCTGCTTTCACGATATAACATCGAAACCAAAGGCAAACACTGCGTCGTTGTCGGAAGAAGCAATATCGTCGGGAAACCTATGGCGAATTTGATGCTCCAAAAACTCGAGGCAACCAACTCTACAGTCACCATATGCCATTCGGCAACGAAAAACATGTCTGAACTGACCAGGCAGGCGGATATTCTGATTGTAGCCATCGGCAGGGGAAATTTCATCACGAAAGATATGGTCAAACCCGGTGCCGTTGTCATCGATGTCGGTATGAATCGAATTGAAGACGCATCGCGAAAATCCGGCTACCGGCTTGTGGGTGATGTGGATTATGAGCCTGTCTCCCGGAACGCCTCGGCCATCACCCCGGTTCCCGGTGGTGTCGGCCCGATGACCATAGCCATGCTGCTGAAAAACACACTCCAGTCGTTCATGCGAGCCAACTCCATCGAAGCGTTGTAACATCCGAGATGGCCAAATCAGCAACCCGTTATATCTGCACCAGTTGCGGTGCCGTCTCGCTAAAATATTCCGGTAAATGTTTTGCGTGCCAGAGCTGGGGGACCCTTGAAGAATCGGCCATCGAAGAGCCATTGGCGGGTAATTCCTCAACCGACAATGTTCTACCCGCCTCGGAAACGTTACAGCAACCAGGAAATTCTGTATCACAGCAAAGAATTTCGACAGGAATCGGAGAACTCGACCGGGTACTCGGTGGCGGCCTGATGCCCGCTTCGGCAGTCCTTATCGGCGGCGAACCGGGCATTGGCAAATCAACCCTGATGCTACAACTCGCCCGGCATACGTCACCCCTGAATATTCTCTATGTTTCGGGAGAAGAATCACCGTCTCAAATCAGGGATCGTGCCAACAGACTTTCCATCACCTCCAATGATCTGAGGCTTGTTCCGGAAGTCAACCTCGAAAAAATCATCGGTGTCATCGATCGTGAACAGCCTGACATCGTCATCATCGACTCGATACAAACGCTCTATTCAGGTGAATACAAAAGTTCGGCCGGAACAATAACACAGATACGAGAATGCACCTCGGAGCTCATCCGCTCTGCCAAAAGCCGTAACTTCATCCTGCTCGTCATCGGGCACATCACGAAAACCGGTTCACTTGCCGGTCCGAAAACCCTCGAACACATGGTCGATACGGTTCTCCAGTTCGAAGGTGAAGGCTATCAGTGGTACCGAATGATCCGATCGGTCAAAAACCGGTTCGGACCGACGAACGAGATCGGTGTATTCCGAATGGATGAAAAAGGGCTCGAAGAAGTGAAAAATCCTTCGGAATTCTTTATATCCGGCCGCTCCACCGGTGTACCGGGAAACTCGGTGCTCGCCGCCATCGAAGGATCGAGGGCCGTGCTGGTCGAGGTGCAGGCGTTGGTCAGTAAAACAAACTACCCGATGCCGCAGCGGATAAGTTCGGGATTCGATCTGAAACGAATAACGATCATACTCGCCGTCCTCGAAAAAAGGCTTGGTATACCTACCTGGGGACAGGATGTTTTCATCAAGGTCGCGGGAGGGCTGAAACTGGTCGAACCGGCATCGGATCTTGCGGTTGCAGCTGCGGTCGCTTCCGGAATCAGTAATACCGCTCTTTCCCCCGGTATGGTCTGCGCCGGTGAAATCGGGCTTTCAGGTGAATTGAGAGCGATAAGCGACGGAGAACGCCGAATACGTGAAGCCGCCCATCTCGGCTTCGACACGATTTTATTACCGTCTGCAAACACCAGAGAACTGAAATCCTCCATCCGCAAGCTCCCCGTCACGGTAAAAGGCTGCAATTCACTACAAGAAGCCCTGGATCACATGCACCTCTGATATAATCTCAAAAAAGAGGGGACGTTGTAAATAATTTACACTTCACAGCACAATCACAGATTTTGTACCTACCCATGTACCAAGCGTATCACACCGAATTACACTTCGCATATATGACTGCATTTTAGAAAGATTCCATCACCTTCAGCTCACGATCGGGTTTGGCTTCAGACTGAAAAGCCTTACATTTCTTCAAACCCAATGCATTATTCGATGCGGCATCGTTAAGCGCGATAAACAATCAACCAATATTCAAACAGAGGACAATTATGGCTTATATATTACTTATGTGGCTCATCAATGCCTTGTCAGTCTATGCCACCGCGAGCCTTCTTGGTGGCATTTACGTAAAAAGCTTTTGGGCAGCTCTCATTGTAGCCCTTGTACTCGGCCTGGTCAATGCGATCGTCAAACCAGTCCTGGTGTTTTTCTCCATTCCCTTCATCATCGTTACTCTCGGGCTTTTTCTTCTGGTCATCAATGCGCTCATGCTGATGTTTGCTGCAGCAATCGTCGATGGGTTTTCGGTAAGCAGTTTTTGGTGGGCTGTTCTTGGCTCTTTGGTCATCAGTTTCGTCTCCTGGATGTTAAGTTCGATTTTCAATATTTAAATTTCAGGGCAAACAGATCATCATGCAAGGTCAAGCAGACGCAATTATCCTTCCAAAAGCAAACAAACTCAGACTCAACTCGGTATTCTACAGTTCCGACAGTCCGAATGACATTCTCGTTAAAACTATTGCAACGACCATTACACCGGGTGTAGACCGTTTGCTCCTTACCAATAAACCGGTATCACACAAGGTATTGAACTATCCGATCATGCTCGGAAGTGAAATGATCGGGCAAGTTATGGAAACAGGACCGGATGTATCGACGGTTAAACCTGGCGATTTCGTCTATACATTCAAAGGCGACCGATGGGAAGGAATCGAGACATATTATGGCTGTCATGCCGAGATTGTTCCTACCTCACAGGAAAACGTTCTTCCTTTGGGTCGCAAGCCGATACACAGAGACCTCCTCACCGGTCTTTTAGGATACGCTATAGCAGCAATCGAAAAGGCACAACCGGACAAATCCAGTCGAGTTCTTATTCTCGGACTTGGATCAGTCGGACTGATGGCAGCCGAATATCTTCGGCACAAAGGTGTCGAATCAATCGATGCTCTTGAAAATTTCGGCATTCGTGGCCAGCTTTCCTGTGCTAAAAACATTGCGATGCAAATCAACGATTTCACGAGTGATTTCAATGACTCCTATGACATCGTTATCGAAGCCACCGGTCGGATTCTACTCCTTGAAAAAGCAATTCGACTCCTCAAACCCGAAGGCAAAATAGTGCTCATGGGAAACTATGAAGTACTCGCCTACGATTATCGCCTGATCCAGCACAAGGAACCGGTTATCATCTGTTCGAATATCACCTCCTACGAGCATCTTCTTTCTTCCCAGAAACTTCTTGAAAATGAAGGTATCGAGAGTGAGAAATTTTTCACCAACGTTTTCGCTGTCAATCAATTCGAGCTTGCCTACAGAGTCGCTCTTGACAGCAAGGACGCGATTAAAACCGTCATCAGCTGGATTTAAAGCACATGAATGATGTAGCGGTACGTTTATCCGGTATCTCAAAAAAGTTCGGTGAGTTTTGGGCAAACCGAGACATCTCACTTGATATCCAAGCCGGCTCTATTCACGCCATTGTCGGAGAAAACGGTGCAGGAAAAAGCACGCTGACGAGAATCATCTACGGCATTTCCGTACCTACTTCAGGCACAATTTCCATAAGAGGAAAAAACATACGTTTCAGCGCTCCACGCCAAGCCATTGACGAGGGAATCGGCATGGTACACCAGCATTTCATGCTGATACCGGAACTCAGCGTTACGGAAAACATCATACTCGGAGCTGAGCACTGCTCACTGTTTGCCCCACTGAAGAAAAAAGAAGCCTCTCTGAAAATCAAGTCAATTGCTGAAAACCATGAGCTTGCATTTGATCCAGACGTGCTTGTATCTGAACTCTCCGTAGGAGAAGAACAAAGGGTTGAAATACTTAAACTACTGTATCGCAATGCCGATATACTGATTCTCGACGAACCAACAGCCGTTCTTACTCCTTCTGAAACAGAACAGCTTTTCAAGACCCTCAAATCTCTTCAGCAAGAGGAAAAAACCATCATCCTGATCACCCATAAACTCGATGAAGTACTAAGTGTTTCCGACACGGTCAGCGTGATGCGTAGGGGAAAAATTGTCGCAACCAAAACAACGACTTCCGTCACGAAGAGTGATCTTGCCAATTTGATGGTAGGCAGAAATGTTTTACTCAAGGTCGACAATCCCCCGGAAACACCAGGGAAAAGCATATTACAAGTCTCACATGTCAGTCTCACGGATCCCAAAAAACGCTCAAGACTCAATGACCTTTCTTTCGAAGTCAATGAAGGGGAAATTTACGGTATCGCTGGTGTCGAGGGAAATGGACAACGAGAACTACTGTCCCTGCTCTGGGGAATGGCTGAACCGCTTCACATTACGAATGGTACAGTCACTGTCGAAGGTGCATCCATTCTAGGGAGAAATCCAGCTGAAATCGCATCATCAGGTGTTTCCCACATTCCGGAAGATCGCCTGAAGCACGCTGTGATATCCAACTTCTCCATAAGTGAAAACATCATCTTCGGTCGCCATAGGGAACACAAATTTCTAAAGTTCGCAGGCTTCGATACAACCGCCGTCAACAACTATGCAAAAAGCATGATAGACCTTTACGATGTTCGTTGTGACTTGCAGAACAATCCCTCCCTTGCAAGCCTTTCAGGCGGCAATCAACAGAAAATAGTACTCGCAAGAGAAATCGACCGCCCTGGCCTCAAGTTACTCATTCTCGCTCAACCTACTCGTGGAGTCGATATCGGCGCCATTGAAATGATCCATAAGAAAATCATCGAGACCAGAGATAATGGTGTCGCCATTCTTCTCATCTCTGCCGAACTCGAAGAAATCATCTCGTTATCGTCCAGAATCGGTTGCCTTTACAAAGGAACTATCCGACATGAGTTTACCATGGAAGAAGTCCGCAAAGGAAGAACCTCCGAACAGGACTTCGAAAAAGAAATTGGCATGTTCATTACCTGAAAAGAATCTACGTCATGCAAAACCGTACTATCAAGGTTGTCGTTCCTCTGCTTGCCATAGCCGTTGCACTGCTCATCAGTGCATTGCTGATCATGACAACGGGAAGAGACCCCTTGATGATCTATCAGAAAATGCTCTCTATGACATTCGGCTCGGATTATGGAACCGGGCAGATAGTATTCCGAACAACCTCTCTCATCCTGACCGGACTGGCTGTCGCCATTCCTTTCAAGGTAAGGCTTTTCAATATCGGAGGCGAAGGCCAGGTTCTTGCCGGTGCATTTACCGCCGCTTTTGTCGGCATCATGCTTCCCCACCAGACCCCACCGCTCATTGCCATATCGATTTGCTCAACATCAGCCATGCTTGCAGGAAGTTCCGTAGGTCTCCTCGCCGGATGGCTGAAAGTCCGATTCGGCATCAGCGAAGTGATATCGACAATCATGCTGAATTTCATCGTACAGGCTTGTGTCGGATACCTCTTGACTTGGCATTTTGCAGTCCCCTCAACCGTTCATACTCCTGAAATCATCCAGTCGGCACAAATACCGACGTTCGAAAGCGCTCTCGGTGTCTGGCGAAAATCACCGGCAAATTTCAGCACGTTGTTTGCACTTGCCGCCAGCCTTTTATCATGGATCATGATATTCAAAACCACGACAGGATATGAAATGAGGGCTGTGGGCCTGCAACCCGAAGCCGCCGGATATGCAGGCATCAGCGCAAATGCACACATCATGAAAGCGATGGCCATAGGTGGCGCCATGGCCGGCCTTGCATCGGCAAACCTGGTACTCGGTTACAAGCATTTTTATGAAGCGGGGCTGGCAAGCGGAATAGGCTTCATCGGTATCGCTGTCGCACTGCTTGCACTTGCACACCCTTTATGGCTTGTCGCTTCCGCCTTGCTGTTCGGGTTCCTGGAATACGGAGGTCTGACTGTCAATGCTTACGTACCAAAAGATATTTTCATGATGGTACAGGCCATAACAATTCTGATGATACTGATACTAACAAAAACCTTACGTTGAATGTCGTATCATATCTTTGAAATAGCATTACAGCAAGACACCCAAGCGCTCTCGTCTCCATTCACATCAGCGTTCCGTCCGATTGTTAGGATCGGAATCAATATCAGAGCCGTATAGATTCATCTGCTTACGGTAGTAGGAAAATGCCTGTTCCTGCCGTACAACGCCAAGCAATGTATCCGATTTACGTGACAGTACCGGAAGAATATCATAATCGGTCAACTCGAAAAGCTTCAATGCTTCATCCAGTTTAGAAGTCTCATAAAGGACAGGAATATCTTTTTTTACAATATCTTCGGCAATAAGACCGGTCAACGGTCCTTCTCTGAGCAAAATACTCATTTCCTCGAGCCTTATGACGCCGACGAACTCGTCGCTCTCTGTTGTTACGAGAAAGTTCGATTCCGGGGTATTGTGAAACACATCGATGATTTTTTCAGCTCCCGTCACATCACGAAACCTGACGTAACTGGTTCGCATGATATCAAGAACACTTATATTCTCCGCAACCGATAGAGCGATTCCAAAACCGACACGGACCCCTTCTTTCTCAAGGACATAGGTCTCCATGGAATAACCGTATGCCAGGCGGGCAATCAATGCAGCGGTTACCGCTGCAAACATGATTGGCAAAACAATTTCATACTCCCCCGTCACCTCAAAAAGAATCAGAATTACCGTAAGAGGAGCGCGAATGATGCCTGCGGTCAAAGCCCCCATACCGACAAGAGCATATGCTCCGGATGTCGCTGTTATACCGGGGAACAGCGTATGAACCAGATTACCGAACATTCCGCCCAGCATCGCGCCCATTTTCATGGCAGGAGCAAACATACCACCAGAACCACCGGAACCTACACTAAAGCCTGCGACAACAGGCTTCAATAGATAAATGCCAACCATGTTCAGCCATGACTCGGTGCCTCTTACAGCGTTATCTATGACCTCGTAGCTGTATCCGTAGAGTCCTGGCAACCACATACAGACCAAACCGGTTAAAAGTCCGCCGATTGCCGGCATCGCCCAGGCCGGTATGTTCCGTTTTTTTTCTACTTTCAGAAATGTCTCTTCTATTCGATAATACACCTTGATAAACATCACGGCGGAAAGACCGGCCAAAACACCGAGCAGAAAATAAAACAGCAGCTCTGTGTTGGAAACAAGACTATAATCCGGCACCTGAAAGGTCGGTGAATTGCCAAGGTAACTACGAGAAACAACCGTGCCTATGACAGCGGCAATAACGATCGGGCTAAATGTTCTGACACTGAAATCCCCCAGGATAACCTCGATAGCAAACATTACACCACCAATCGGTGCATTGAACACCGCAGCAAGACCGGCTGCCGCCCCGCACCCAAGAAGGGTTCGTTTCCTGTCCGGTGAAAATTTCAGCACCTGAGCGACGGAAGATCCAAGTGCCGCTCCTACCTGGGCGATTGGAGCTTCTCGACCACCACCCCCGCCCGTACCTATACTCAGAACGGAAGTTATGGTTCGATGGAGCCACAACCGCCGAGGAAGATTCCCCTCGTTCTGTGCAACTGCTTTTATAACACTTGCGAGGCCATGCCCTGGCCTTGTTTTGACGACATACGCGTTATAAAGCCCGACAAGCAATCCCCCCACAGCCGGCACAAAGGGCATCAACAGCCCCCAATATCCCTCTGTTATGAACGAAGTCCCAAAAACTTCCAGTCCACCGAAAAAAAAGTGACTGAGAAGTTTGATGGCATCGTGAAAAATGACCGCAACGTAACCGGTTGTAACCCCTACAAAAACGGCTATAAACAGAAAAGGCAGATCCTGATTGAGATTGAGCTGAATCAGGATATTCTCCAATGTCAACTTGAAAAATTTCTGTGATGTCCCTCTAAAGTATCTGCTTCTTCTAAACAGTATGTAGAGGATGGCAAGAACTTTCCTGCTCCAGCTACCTTTTATTTTCGAGGGATTCTTCATCAATAGGAATTCAACTCACAAAGAATGGATATGCATATTGGGCAGAGGAAGAAAAATCATCCGCATATTCACCATACAATTTATTTTTTTATCTTCAATCGCTTTTAAGAAGAATGATCCGTTTATCTTAAACTTGTTGCTATAATTATGCCAGTAAAACGTACCGAAAAAGAAAAAGCCTCCAAAAAAGCTGCAAAGAATACTTCAGCAGCAACAACTTCGACAAAGAAAAAAACAACGGCGGCAAAATCAACAACCAAAAGCACAGCCACCCCAAAAAAAACAGCAAAGAAAACTTCCTCCACAGCAAAAAAACAAACCAGAAAGGCTGCATCAATCACTCCAATGACAGCAGAAAATCATGAAACTGTCAGGATCGCCGCCTATTACCGCTGGGAACAACGAGGAGGAATCCATGGTTTTGATGTTGAAGACTGGCTACAGGCTGAAAAAGAAATGACCAATTAAAGAAGCGCAAACACGTTATCGAAAGCCATTCGGAGTAATGGCTTTCATATTCCAATGCAAAACGTCCACCAATGTCCTTCCTCAGTACTCTACTCAGCAGCATCAGAATCTTTTTTGCCGGCATATGGCTTGTAATAAGAATTGTACTCGAATATTTCGGAATCATCAGCGATGGCAACGACAGAACGACCGGCATAAAAGACCTTCGAGAGGAATATAAAAAAGCGAACTACCGTTAAACAGGCAATTTAAAAGGCGATCCAAAATCATCCGTTTCCTCGTCAGTCTTATTCACTCATCATCGACAACCACAGTAAGATCAACAACTTTACCCGGCTCGGCGAGAGCATTCACCGCAGGTTTCTGATTAATTACCGTATAAGGAACAAGAAGTGATGAATACTCATATGAGACGTTGCCGGTATTGAAGCCGTTTTCAACTATAACCGATCTTGCCTGTTTGAGTGACATCCCTAAAACATCCGGAACTGGAATTTTCTGAACAGTCTCGATCACTTCTGCTTTTCCCACGATCAATGAAATGGAAGAACCCGAGGAAACAACGGTTTTCGGTGCTACCGACTGGCTCAGGACCCTTCCGTCCTCCGCAGGATCGTAGACGGACTGAACCTGCACACCTGTTACAGTGATATCGAAACGGTCAAGAATCTGACGAACTTCATCAAGCGGCCTACCATAAAAATCAGGTATGGAAAATCTTGGTTTTTCCCGTTTATTCAGAACCAGATAAACCGTTCTTCCCGGTTTTACCTCGGCCCCGGCAACAGGTCTCTGAACAATGACGGTGTTTGAATCAACCTCACGAAGGTAACGCACGTTATAACTTTTTTTCCCTGCAAGCCCGGCAGCTCTCAGCACACCAAGAGCATTGTCATAGCTCATCTTTTCTACATTCGGCACCAAGACACTTTGTCCCTGACGGGTATAAGAAATCATTACGAATTTATCCATTACAACATATCCTGCGACAAGCAGAACAACAACTACAAGAACTTTCTTCATTATTCTTTCCGAGCCATCTTAATTCTCACGTTTCATAACAAAATCAACAAGCAGCTTCAGAGAACGTTTTGCATCCCCCTCTTCCAGCCTCTCTATCGCAGTCAGGGATTTCTCGGCAAAGCCTTCAGCCACTTCCGCCGCATAATCCAGTCCGCCCTTCTCTTTGACAAAAGCAATAACCTCACGACTTCTCATAGTTCTCTTTTTCGAACTCTTCAGTATACTTTTTATCATTTTCTGCTCGGTACGATCAGCATTGCGAAGAGCGTATATCAGCGGCAAGGTGATTTTCTTGTCTTTGATATCGATTCCCAGTTGTTTACCTGTCTTTTTGGAGTCGCCTGTATAGTCGAGTAAATCATCACGAATCTGGAAAGCAAGTCCAAGATACTCTCCATAACTCTTGAGTGCCTCTATTTTCTCCTCATCATCCGTAGTACTTGCAGCACCTATAGCACTTGCTGTTGCAAGAAGTGACGCCGTTTTATCCGATATAACCCTCAGATAATCGGCTTCTGTTATATCGAGGCTTCTTGTTTTCTGGATCTGTAGTATTTCACCTTCACTCATACGTCTAACGGCATCCGAAACCATATGCAGAAAGAGATAATCTTTGTTATCGAGTGAAAAAAGGAGCCCTTTTGAAAGCATGTAATCGCCAATCAATACGGAAATCTTATTTTTCCAAAGGGCATTGATAGAGGGCAATCCTCTTCTCATTTCCGCACCATCCACAACATCGTCGTGAATGAGTGTTGCAGAATGCAGTAGCTCTACCATAATAGCTGCCCGATAGCTCTTCTCTTGGACTCCACCGCAAACTTTCGCCCCAAGCATAACCAGGAGTGGGCGAATCTGTTTCCCTTGCTGCTTCAGTATGTAACGAACAACCTTGTCGACGAGACTGTTGTCCGTATTCAGTGCTGTTTTGTATTTTTGCCGAAAAGTGTTCAACTCTTCGGCCACAGGAAAAACAACGTCTTGTAAATTCACAGGCTTTGTTTGTTGAGAGCGGCTCAAAGCGCACTTATGTAATCAGTTGAACAATCAATTAGTATAACAGATCTCTCCGAAATAAAAAGCCCGAAACCGGTTGTATAATTCCTTATGTTGCAAAAATAGTTCAAATAACCAGAAAAAAAATCATCAATTACGCTTTTCCTCTTTTCGTTGAACCTGCTGTCAGTTTCATATCGTTTTACTCTTGAATCGATATATCGGCACTGCCTACCGCAACCCCACAAAAACAACGCCGACCGACCACCTTAACCAACTCATTATTTATCAATATCTTATAAATCAACAGATTACCTTCTAAAAAACAATTTGCTCACGACTGGTATGTTTATTAGTATGTTTCGGTTCATTACTATGCCATTTCGCTCCCCGGCTGGCCTAAACAAGGAAAAGCAAACGAGTTCCCGACAAACAAGCTGTAGTGCAGCATGAGCAATGAAACAGAATCCTCAAAACCCAAATCACCTGCTTCGCAGTTGATGGATGCCGAAATTGAAGCCAAAGAGCGTGATCTAGCCGAACACGAGAATGAAGTGGACGACAGTTCCGGTGCTACTGAAATGAACTTCATCGAGCATCTCGACGAACTCCGTAGCAGGCTCATCAAAAGTGGAATTGTGCTTGTCCTGATAATGGCGCTATGCGCATTCTTTTCGGATACGCTCGTCAATCAGGTTCTCATTGCGCCCATAAAGAATAGCAGCGACACGATTGTTTTGCAAAATCTCGTGCCTTACGGACAGATTTCGCTGTATCTCCAAGTCATATTTTTCTCAGGTTTCATTCTCTCTTTCCCTTACCTCGTCCATCAGATATGGCAATTCGTACTTCCGGGATTGAAGCAAAAAGAGAGGTCTGCAACACGTTTTATCATTTCCTTCATTTCACTTTCATTTTTCGCAGGCATTGCCTTCGGGTACTTTATTTTCATGCCGATCTCGCTAAAATTTTTTGCCGGATTCGGCACCCCTCTCATTGAAAACAACATCGCCGTTCAGGACTATGTCAGTTTCTTCATTGGAGCACTTCTTACGACAGGCCTTGTCTTCGAACTGCCGTTCATTTCATACATCCTTTCCAAGATAGGGTTGCTGACTCCTGCCTTTATGCGCTTCTACCGCAAACATGCCATTGTAACGCTTTTAATCGTTGCCGCCGTCGTCACCCCTTCTACCGATATCGTTACACAGCTCGTCATTGCAGTACCGATGATCCTGCTGTATGAGCTCAGCATTGGTATTTCAGGCTATGTGAACCGGAAAAACGATGCCTTGACGAGTGCCCCGAAAGTCCCATCGAAATAACAATAAACAAAGAAAACCCGGACTTCGTCAGCACAATCCTGCCTGGCTCATGATCTTGTCGTAGAGTTCATGAACGTTTCGCTCAAGTTCCTTGAACGAACCATTGTTTTCTATCACAAAATCAGCCCGCTCCACAAGCTTTTTCTGGGGCCACTGAGATTGAATACGATGCATAATTTCTTCACGAGTTCCCATTCCTTTTCTTATCGCACGCTCTATCCTTTTTTCAAGATCGGCCACCACAACCACTACCATATCCAATCCTTTGTCACCCCCGGACTCGAGCAGGATTGCCGCTTCTTTTACGAGTATTTTCACTCCTGATTTCGAAGCCTCGTTCACTGTATGACGAAAAGCCTTGAAAACTTTCGGATGAACCAATTCATTCAACGCTTCCAACAAAGAAGAATCAACAAAAACCCTCTTGGCAACACGCCGTCTGTCCAACATCAGTTTTCCGACACTGTCCAGACGATACACCTCGTCACCGAAAAGCTTTTTAATCCCGGCAATTATTTCCGGATCTTCAAGCTGAAGCTCTTTGGCGACCTTGTCGGCTTCAAAAACAGTACATCCCATTTCAGCAAGCATTCCGCTCACACTGCTTTTACCACAACCAAGCCCCCCTGTTATTCCGAGAAGAAAAGGAGCATGCTGCTTCATCTTTCTTTTATCGATCATCTTCCTGCAGGTTGTTTCTTACTTGAAGCAAAACCGCCTTCCACAGATTTGGATTTTCTTTATAGACATCCGTTCGCTCATTAAAACCTTCGAGGCTCAAAGCATGTACTTCGAGCAATGAATCAACGTGCTTTCCGCCAATCCTGTGGACATTTTCAGACTCACCGACCGTAACCCCGGACAAGACCAGATAATCAGCATAAAACGCAGCAAATTTCTTATCGGCCTCGTTCAGTACAGGCTGTTTGTTTCGAGTGCACCCCTGCCCAAGGAACATCAAAACAAGAAAAGCACCACATAAAGCATGTATCCCGGTTTTTCGCGACCTCATGACACCCCCTTTTAGAGTAACCTATCCGATATGGATCAAAAAGTATTCAATAACCATGAAAAGCAGACAAAAGTGTCGATCATACAATGAATTATCAAAAAATTCATCTGCAAGAGAAACTAAATCTTTATGGCAATAGTTAAAAAAACCACATCTCGTTCCTATGGCACTTTCAATTTAAACTTTCAACGCTCATGGCTTACACACAACCGGCTCTACCCTATGCTGAAAATGCTCTAGAACCCCACATTTCAGCCAACACCATAAGCTTCCATTACGGCAAACACCATGCTACCTATGTTAAAAAATTCAACGACATGGTAGCAGGTACCCCTCATGACGATCAAAGCCTCGAAGATGTTTTCATCGCAGTTGCCAATGACCCTGAAAAAATCGGTGTATTCAATAATGGTGCACAAGCATGGAACCACTCTTTTTATTGGAACAGCCTTTCTCCAAACGGAGGAGGAAAACCGTCAGGGGAAATAGCTGATAAAATCGATGCTGATTTCGGCAACTACGATTCTTTCAAAGCGGAACTTGCCAATGCCGCTGCAACGCAATTCGGCAGTGGGTGGGCATGGCTCGCTCTCGATAACGGGCAGTTGAAAATCGTTAAAACCCCCAATGCTCAAAATCCACTGACAAGCGATATGCATCCACTCTTGACCATCGATGTCTGGGAACATGCATACTATCTCGATTATCAAAACCGTCGTCCTGACTATATAACAGCTGTCATCGACGAGCTGTTGAACTGGGACTTCGCTTCACGGAACTTCCTCAACGCTCAGGTATAAGGCTGAATCGCAGCCCCTCAATGCACAAGAAAAAATCATGCCGATCCGTGAAACTGATGTCCGGATTTCACGGATCAAGCCCGAGAGTGAATGAAAATAGATTGGAACCGCTTGACTCTTCAATGGAAAGCAAGGTAGATGAAAGGAATGTTCTCCTGCAATAATGCAATGTAATTCTACATCCATGGAAGCTGAACAACTCTATCCAGGTCGATAACTTTCACATTTTCCGGGAGATTGAACTGAATATCGAGGTCGGCTGGATTGACGACACGTTCATCGTAGACGATGACCAGCTCGTGTTTTCCGGCACCATCCAAACGAGGATTGAACATCATGACATCGATTTCACCAGGCAGGTTGACCTTCTTACCGTCAAGAACGAATGGTGAGAACTTTTTGAAATGCACTTCAACCTGTTTACGACCACGAGAGTCGAAAAAAAGTATTCCTTCGATATTTCGCGTCAGAGGATTTACCAGCAGCTCTTTCTTACCGCCTTCCACATTAACGGCATAACTAACTTTACCCGCTCCTTCATAAACCCTTTCTATTGCCTGAACTGGCTCGTCAACAGTCACAACACCGGCAAGAACATCAGATAAAAATTCATATCCCACCTTCAATCCAAGAATTTTCTCAAGATTGTCAGGGTGGCTCGTTCCCTGAAGAGCCCGGTTGTTCAACATATCATGAACAAAGAGTGAATCAGGCCGAAACAACATATCGGCAACGGGCCACCCAACGACACCCGCACTGACTATAATACGCATATCATTTGATCGTTCGAGCTGTACGGTACCGTACAAGTGCTCCTTTCTTTTTGGTGTTCTGATCCAGATATCGGCATATCCATCGATGGCAGACACTACTTTCGATGTTCCCGATACATCGCGATACAGTTCAGCGAGATCTTCACTAAGTGCAACGCTCTCGGTAGGCCACTCTTCAATTGTAACTGTTCTGAAATCCGCACACCCTGCAGTGATAAACACTAAAAAAATGCACAGGAACCCTCTGAAGCCTTGTTTCATTGAAAAATCCTAGATAGTGAATAGGTCAGAAAATATTGAGAATATGGTGAATATTCTTTTTTTAAGCTGTTCTTTTTTTTATCCCTACATTAATTTCATTGATTATAATGCGCTTGCTGCACCACAAAATTTCGACCCGTTTTATTTATGGACTCTCTGTACCTCAAACCAAAAGAACATCGAAGGCTGTTCAAGGGCCATCTCTGGTCATTCAGTAACGAACTGCAATCACTTCCGAAAGATATTACTGCAGGAGAAACAGTCAAACTGTATACTCACGACAAAAAATTTGTGGGTACAGGGTTTTACAATCCCCATTCTCTCATTGCCTTTCGTTTGCTGTCAAGAACGGGAGAGGTTCCAAACGGTGATTTTTTCAGAAAAAAAATCCTCGATGCATTTGATCTTCGTAAGAAAATCTACCCGGAATCCGATACAAACGCATTCAGACTCGTACACGGTGAATCCGATGGTCTTCCAGGCCTTGTTGTCGATTGTTTCAACAAAGCCATCGCTGTACAAGCATTTTCCGCCGGTATGGATCGTCATCTGCCGCTTATCTGCGATGTCCTTCTCGACCTTTTCCAACCATCGGCTGTCGTTTTGCGCAACGAATCCGTTCTCCGGGAACTCGAAGGGCTTCCTTTATATAAAAAAATCGTGCATGGCTCCAGTACAGAAGCAGTTCAGACTATCCATGACACCGGACTGCAATACCTCATCAATCTTCTGGAGGGTCATAAAACCGGCTTTTTCCTTGACCAGAGGGATAACAGGCGCATCGTTCGTAAAATCGCTCATGGAGCGGAAACACTCGATGTTTTTACCAGTGACGGGGGATTTGGACTGAACGCACTTTTTGGAGGAGCCAAATCCGCCACCATGGTCGATATATCTTCCGACGTGTTGCAACGTGCAGAAGAAAATGCCATCCTGAATAAGCTCTCGAATTATGCACTGATTAAAGGTGACGCTTTTGACGTTCTCACCCGGCTGGTCGAGGAAAAAAAGTATTACGATCTGGTCATTCTCGACCCGCCAAGTTTTACAAAAAGCCGCAAGAACCTACCATCCGCATTGCATGCTTATAAAAAGCTCAACAAACTAGGGCTTCAGCTTGTCAGAAACGGCGGCTTTCTTGCAACCGCATCATGCTCACATCACGTTTCAGAAGAGGACTTTCTTGGAGTCATTCGTCAAGCCTCTTTCACACAAAAAAAACAGTTACGCCAGGTCTTCAGAAATACCCAACCCGCAGACCACCCTATACTGCTCTCCATGCCCGAGACTCATTACCTCAAGTTCGCCTGCTTCTATGTCAACGAGATGTGAGGCATATGGGCACAAGCCATTGAAAATCTTCTGCATGATAAGGTTTTGACTCTGATGCGTCATAGGGTTGTTGTCGAAAAGCTGTCATGCAGGAGATTTTTCACAAAAAGAGTGCACCAAATCATACACCTCCTTCCATGAAGACGCACGTGGTTCGGATATAGCCTTGTTGGTACTGTTTGCAAAACAAATGGTGTAGAGATCTTTTTTCCGCAACTGTTCAATGTTATCAGGGGTATCCTCAACATAGATATCAGCACCGACTTCCGACTTCTCCTTCATGAAACAAAGGTCCCAGTATGGAATGCCATGACCATCGAGCCATGAAATAGTCTGCTCCACAGCTGAAGCATGCGAATAATGGAGAAACAACCGATGTGTGATAATTCTGATATGGTACCCCTCATCGGATAACTTTCTCAGGTATTTTCTCGCTCCGACAATCATGGGCATGGTCTTGAAAAGTCCCCTTTGGTTCAACGCATACCGATGCAGACTCTCATATTGTTTTTCCCCGGAAATCCCCCACTCCTTCAACCCATAAGAAACATCGGTTGTCAGCTCTTCGACGGAAAGCTCAAACCATTCTGCGGCAATCTCCCGCATTCGCCCATAAAAATCAGCACAGACCCCATCGAGGTCCACCCCGATGACTGGCTTACTTTTCTCAGGTTTTCCCATATGTTCAAGGTTTGCGTTTATATGTCAATCACACGAGAATGAGAACCCAACATTCACCTACCGGGCCTGAGGGGCTAATACAGTGCCCTATCGAAGACTCTTCTATGCTTCAACGTAACCGGATGCTCCTCACCGAGATACCTGAAAACTGCAATGCACGCTTTACGGGCACCATCATCATCGTAATAACGGTTTTCTCTGATTACCTCTATGAAATCGTCAAGAGCCGCATCGAACCGTCGTTCCCTCAACTCCGTTATCGCTTTAAGATAACGGTCGCGAACACTATCACCCTGAAAAACGCCGACATCTTTCATTAAAAGAGTGATGAGCGTCCTTGCTGCATCAACGAGCTCCGCATAATCGAGATCACCTTCGAGTCTGTCGACAAGGATAGCTGCCTCTTCGGGTGCAGAGAAAATTTTCAGCTTCATAAGCGCTGAAGACGCACGAGCATTTCCCGGCTCTTTTTCCAGTATCTCTTCGAATATCGAAACCGAGCCATCTTCATCTCCCTCCATGAGAAGCAATTCAGCTTCTTTGAGTCTGTCGGCATATTTTCCTGGAAGTGACTTCCTCAACCAATGCTCTACCTGCCCTTCCGGCAGAGCTCCGACAAATTCATCAACGACAGCACCATCGACAAACAGCTTTACAGCGGGAATGCTCATGATACCGTATCGACGAGCCACATCCTGATGCTCTTCGGTATTGATTTTTACGAGAATAAATTCTCCAACATGATTTGCCGCAACTTTTTCAAGCACCGGTCCGAGCATTCTACATGGCCCACACCATTCCGCCCAGAAATCAACGAGAACAGGAGTATCGTAACTCTTTTCTATGACATCACGGTTAAAATCAAATGTATTTTCTTGCATATTTTTTCTTTGTTGGAATATTAGTACATAGACGCAACTGCGCCCAAATGAAAATAATGATCATGTGCAAAAAAACATGGGATTACCCGTCCATGAAAAAAACAAGTTTTCTATCTTGCATTGAGATACCGTTCGAAGTCAAGCTGACAGCACAATCATCGTAGAACCCATTCTCATATGATTACTCTTGAAAACCTTCATGTTTCCATCCAGGGCAACCCAGTACTCGAGGGCATCAATCTTTCTATAGATGATGGAGAAACGGTTATCCTTTTCGGGCCGAACGGTTCAGGCAAAACAACGCTATTATATACCATCATGGGGATAGGCAACTACGATGTTACCGAAGGCCGAATCCTCTTCGACGACGAAGATATCACAAGCCTTCCTGTTCATAAACGAGCAAGAAAGGGAATCGGCATGTCGATGCAACGTCCACCCTCGATCCATGGATTGAAAACAAGAGGGCTTGTCGCAATGTGCGCAGGGGAAAGAAAAATCGACATCGATACTCTCGCAAAAAAAGTCAACCTCGAAACATTTCTCGACAGAGACATAAACCTTGGCTTTTCCGGCGGTGAGATCAAACGTTCAGAAATACTTCAACTGTTGGCCCAACAACCCGACCTCTTGTTGTTCGATGAACCGGAATCAGGTGTCGATGTGGAAAACATGGACCTGATAGGCAACATGATCCGGGAACTCCTTGAAGGAAATCCTGAACCGGATGCGGAACATACCATGAATGAACTCATGCATGAGCGGAAAACATCCGGTCTGATCATCACACACACGGGATATATTCTTGATTATATCGCTGCTGACCGTGGCCACGTTCTTTATGACGGACACCTTTGCTGCGCCGATAATCCTAAACGAATTCTCGATCACTTGAAAAAATACGGCTATAAGGAGTGTATCAGATGCCTCAGCTGAAAGATTCCAGCCCTGTACCGACGGAAATGAACGATAAAACCGTCTTATTTAATGAAGTATTGAACCGTACACATTCAGCTCTCATTGAAACTGAATTTTTGAATCACTTGTAAACAATCAATAACGGTGAAAGTCGATCTGTCCAAATATGAGTTCTCCGACCATGAAAGCAACGAGGTTGACGACCTGACAAGGCTTGAAAAAGGCGAACAGGAAAGCATGAAAATGGCCGGGTTCGACGTATCGGAAAAAAACACAAGCGCATCGTTCGTGCAGATCGACCATAATCATGCATTTTGTAAATCTTACGATCCGGGAGTCGAAATACTCCCCCTTGGTTTGGCCCTTTCAATAGATGAAGGATTGGCCGACCTTCAGTGGAACCTCTTGAAACCAGATAAAGACGAATTCACAAGACTTGCTGCTGATAATACACATGGCGGTTATGTCATACGCATCAAAAAAGGAGCCAAACTCTCAGCCCCTGTTCAATCCTGTTTGATGATGCACACGAACAAGGTTGGCCAGAACGTTCATAACCTGATCATTGTGGAAGAAGGTGCAGAAGCACACATTCTTTCAGGCTGCACGACGACCGAAGCCGACCAGTCTGCCGCACATATCGGTATATCCGAGTTTTATGTAGAAAAAAATGCAAGCCTTACGTTCACCATGGTGCACAACTGGGGTGAAAATGTCGAGGTGCGACCACGTTCAGCCGGTCAGGTCGAAGCCGGAGGAATCTTCCTCAGCAACTATATAAGCCTCAAACCGGTTCGTAACCTTCAGATGAACCCGCTGATCACACTGAAAGGAGCAGGGTCAATCGCCCGTTTCAATTCCGTTGTGGTCTCTACCGAGAACACTTTCATGGACGTCGGCAATCGAGTTATCCTCGATGCGGCGGACACCAGAACAGAGATCATCTCACATGCGATTGCCGCAGGTGGACACATTATTGCACGTGGGCATATCCAGGCTAACTGTTCCCCGGCAAAAGGACATCTCGAATGTCAGGGCTTGTTGCTCAATAACGGTATCATACAGGCTATTCCGGAACTCGATGGACGCGCTGAAGGTGTTGAGCTTTCGCATGAAGCCGCTGTTGGAAAAATCGCCAAAGAAGAGCTTGAATACCTCATGATCCGAGGGCTGGACGAGGAAGAAGCAAGTTCAGCAATTGTTCGGGGATTCCTCAACATCGACATCATGGGATTGCCTCCTGAACTTAAAACAGAAATAGACAAAGCAGTTACCGAAAGTCAAAAAAGCATGTTTTAACCTCATGAAACGTACGTTATCCTTACCAATCCTTCTCCTGCTTATTATATTTTCCTTACCTTTGTTCGCCGAGCAAACAACGATAAGGAGTGCTGACGGAGCTATTCCCGTCCAGTTCACCGGTCTTGCTGAAAAAAAAGATCTGTCCGGCCCAAAAGGCCGTATCGCCATCCGCATCGACAACATCAGAAATTCCAAGGGAACTCTGGGCATTGCCCTTTTCAAAAGTGAAACAGGATTTCCCGATAAACCGGAAAAGGCATTTGCTTTCGCAAGTATCGCGACAAAGGAGTCGCCCGGTGAAATCGTCATCGAAAACATTCCTTACGGCACCTATGCGCTCAGTGTTCTTCATGATGAAAACGAAAATCGAAAAATGGATAAAACCTGGGTAGGAAAACCAAAAGAAGGATTTGGAACCTCGAATAACCCGAAAGTCAGGTTCGGCCCTCCCAAATTCGATGAATCTGGCTTTGTTCTCGATCGGGAAAACATATCAATAGTGATAGACATGATGTATTTATAATGACATCTTCGCCATAAAGTAAACCTGAAAAATATGAAAACAACGTCATTCATGACAAAAGGGGTCATAACAAGCCTTTTTTGCTGTATTGCCCTCTTTTCCTGTAAACCAACGGTCAAAGTCGAGGCACCGGAGAAACCAATAACGATCAACATGAATATCAAGATCGATCACGAAATAAGGGTTAAGCTCGACAAGGATATCGAAAACATGCTCGATGAAAGAACAGATATTTTTTAACCAGGGAGATCTGACATGAAAACCACAACATCTATACCTGCATCTCGTAGCCTCAAAACATTCGTGCTTTTCGTAACGTTACTGCTCTCTTTCAGTCCCGGACTTTTTGCCATCGACCTCCAAAGCGCCCTTTCCAGAGGTTTGGCAGGAGAAGTAGATAATGGTTACCTCGCCATTCCACCCGGAGCGACAAACGAGGCACAGCCGCTTGTGAAGTCGGTCAATAACCAAAGACGGGCCGCTTATGCTTCACTTGCAACGAAAAATGGTGTCACCCCTGAAATTGCCGGCCAGGTAACGTTCGAAAAGCGTTACCCTGAATTTCCAGTTGGAACCTGGGTAAAGATTCAGGGAAGGTGGACGCAAAAGTAAGCTTTTCACCGTGAAATGGGTACTACGCATTTTCATTGCCGTGCTGCTTGTCACCATTACAGCTACAGCAGTTGCATGGCTTACGTTTCCTCGATATGTCCAGTCCTTGCTCGACAGGACTGTCGAGGGAACAAACGTCAGTATACAAATACACAAACCCGGTCTGCCGAACCTCTCCGGAATACAATTCGACAGACTCGAAGCTGTATTCGATTCCCCGCCCGATTCATGCACGAACAGATCCGCCAGGTACCGGCTTATCGTTCATAACGGCAAACTGCACTGGAAAACACCACAAAACAACAGCCGCAGTGCAAACGGATTGATACCGGAAATAGTACCTCTCAACTTCGAACTCGAATCCGACTCGATCAACATCGTTCAGGAAAAAGGTGGACTGTCATTCAGTGACAACGATCCTTCCATGGCAGGCACTGTGAACATTGTCCGTATGGGAAAAGGATTACATGTTGCTTTTGAACCGGAATCGTTCCACTATGAAATTGAAAACGGTGCTCTTGCTTTAAACAATCTCAGATTCGAAGACATCACCTACAAATACACAATCGACAGTAAAGAAGCATGGATCCAAAAACCGGCGCTCCTCAACGTTGGATCCTTGTATTCAGATAATCAACCGGTTCCCCTCTCCAATTTTGAAGCACTTTTCGCTTTGACAAAGGATTCTGAAAATATCTGCGGAATAACTTTTAAAGACTGCTCTGTCGATTTGTTCGGGCTCAGGGCAAAAACTCCACGAATAGACTACAATCCGCTTAACAATGAAACCAGCTTCACCCTCCTCCTGGACAGCCTTCCGCTTGAAAAACTGCCAGGCTTCAAGGGGAGCGAGCCTGACCGCCCTTTTGCAAAAGGAGAATTGAACGGAACCATACCGATAGAGTTCCGCGATTCTGTGATCAGAATTCACAACGCTTTCATTCGGGCAATTCCAGGCACAAAACTGATCTATTACTCACAGGAAGGTCTGCCTTGGCTTTCGATAACAGGTACAAACAGTAGCAGCCCCCATGATCTCTTCACCAACCTCAATGCAACCATCGCTCTGAACAACGAGGATACCAACCTTCCAGGTATAGCGTTAAAAAGCCTGTCCTCCGTCTTTCTCGATGGAACCATGAGCATAGGACCCGCCATCTATGACACTTCTGATAAAAAACAGTCTTTTATATTGAAGCTGAACAATGTCCAACTGCCCGAACGGGTTAGCCTGCATGGCGATTTCAATGCATCTTTGAAGGGAGAAGTCAGCGGTACGGTACCGATCAGCATCATGGAGGGAAAATTTGCGATAAACAATGCACACCTCTCGTCCAAAGGCAATGGATCCATCATTCACACTCCTCCTCGTCAGAAAAAAGGTGAAAAGGATACTATTTTCAGCTCGCCACCATCCGATGCAACATACACCTATAGCGAACCCGACTTACGAATCACCCGTGATCCCGAAGGGAAAACAACAATCGGCTTCGAGCTGAAACAGATGACACGCAAAACAACCGGAGGAACGCTTGAATTTTTGTCTCCAAAAGGAGTTCTTGACCTCTGGCACGTTGAAAACAATCCGAGTTTGATCTCCCTTTCAGAGTTCTCGGCAGGATTAATGGATGGCCAGATTGCTCTAGAACATGTCGATTTCGACATGGTAAAACATACGGCTGAAACAGAATTGATTTTTGACCGTATCCCCCTGCAGAAACTGCTTGACCTGCAAGGCATGAAAAAAATCTATGCCACTGGCACTCTTCGTGGAAAAATACCGATAATCATCAAAGATCAGCTTTTTGAAATCCCCACAGGTAATATGGATGCCGATCAAACCGGCCAGATAATCTATTCAACAACCCCCGAGGAAAGGGCTGCAGCTAATGAAAGTCTAAGACTTACTTATGACGCTTTAAGCAATTTTCTTTATTCCGAACTGATCTCCTCTATCAGTATGAGCCCTGACGGGCAATCAGTTATTCGTCTTCAACTGAAAGGAGTCAACCCTTCGTTCCAGGATGGCAGGCCTATCCACCTCAACCTGAACGTTGAACAGAATCTGCTTGAATTATTGAAAAGTCTTACTATATCGACCAACATAGAACAGGCTATTTCTGAAAAAGCCTTACAACAGCAATAATACACCTGGCCTGCCTTTATAGTAAAATTGTAAATACGGAGAATATCCTTTGACACACCTACTGATCCCTCTTGTCGCCCTGACGACGCTGACCGTCACGACACAACCAAAACCAGAGCCCTACGGCAACCATCCGATTCTCAGGCTTTTTTCAGAAGAAAAAGAGGAAAGCCCAAAAGACACCGCTCACGTCGAAGAAAAGGAACACGCCAGCATGTATCTGCAAATCTGGACAGGAAGCGGAACCATTGCTCAACAAAACCAGTTTACCTTCAATGAAAAAGCCACTATTGACAGGAACCGTGAAAAACTGAACTGGTGGTTTCGGTTGCAAAAGGACGATAAAGCTGAATTCGCTGTCTGGCAGGTAGCTGAGTTTCCGTTCACAAACTCCATATTTGACTGGAAAAAGCCTGATGGAATCGTGGCAAGCGGCCCGGTCATATGTCAATTCGGTCTTGGAAACGCCAATTTCTTCGAAATCGAATTCGATGAATTCGTCGATACACATGACCATCTAACCTCGAAAAAAGCCATCACCTATTATATCCGTGTCATTGCTCTCGATGCCACTGGTGAACCTATAGGTTCCCCTTCAAATACGGTCATAGCACACTACTGACTACTCGATCCATGAAACTCGTTTTGCCTGCAGAAAAATACCGAACAATGAAAACAGACATCGATTTTGCGTATATTATACACTGAAAAACCCCAATCCCTTCAATTCGAACTTATCTCGTATGAAATGGAAGGATCTTCTTTCTGTGGAAATCGACTATACATACGGCGTGACAGACCATCTTGTAAGCTTGGTCCGGGATGATGAACTGGACTGGAAACCCGATCACGGAAGTAACTGGATGAGTATGGGGCAATTGCTCATGCATATGACCGATGCATGTGGGAGTACGTTCGATGGACTGATCAGTGGGGCATGGGATATCCGCGAAGAATATGTCCTGAATGATCTTGACATGCAGCAGATTTTTCCTCCAGCCAACATGCTCCCCATGGTCAACACCGTAGCTGATGCGAGAAAACTGCTTTCCGAGGACCGGAAGCTTGCCCTGAAAAGTCTCAAAAAATGCACTGAAGAAGAGCTGGCAGGCAAGTACGCACCGGCGCCCTGGACAAGACATCCCATGATACTCGGCCAGCGTCTTTTACATATGATATTGCATCTCAACCAGCACAAAGAACAGCTATACTACTATCTAAAACTGACTGGCAGATCCGTAAACACCTGTGACCTTTATGGTATGAGCTGTGATATTTATCCAGGAAAACAACTGAAGGATCAAGAGAAAAATCCGTCTTCCATATAACCCTCCTGTATCAATATCACTGCACCTAACCCTCCACGAAATTGTAATAAATCATCGAATTCCCACATTTTTGTACTCTTCATCTCTCTTTCAGACAAACCCAAGGTGCGCATAAGCCGTTCAATAACAACACATTAAGAGAAAACGTCTTATTCTGGCACATATCTTGATATTTATTGTATACAAGATGTTTTCGCAGGACCTGACTTCAAAGCATTCAACTCATTTGCCATGACAGTTATCGATACTCTTTTCGGACGGCTCAACGGAGCAACGGTAGACCCGCTTTTTTCCAACAAAAAAGTGAACGGCTGTATTGTCTCGAAAAAAAACGTCTTTTCCACACCGTTTGGAGAACTCATACCGCAATTTGAAACCGAAGATATTGGAAGACGGGAAAGAAAACCTGTTTATTTCTACAAAAGCGGTGCTGTCAAGACACTTCCTCTTCAACATCAGACAAAGGTAAAGACACCTTTCGGAGAAATCTCAGCCGAGCTGATTACGTTTTATGAAAGTGGTGCCCTTAAAAGAATTTTTCCGCTTGACGGGAAGCTCAGCGGTTTCTGGTCATGGCAGAATGAGTCGATGCTTGCGGAGGAATCAGGATTTGACACACCAGCCGGATACATAAAAGCCAAACTGCTATCGGTACAGTTCTATGAACATGGTGAACTTAAAAGCCTAGCACTATGGCCTGGTCAGAAAGCAACGATATCAACCCCATATGGGGAAAAAGAGTTCAGAAAAGGAGCCGCATTTTATGAAAACGGAATGTTGCGCTCCTTCGAACCACAGAAAAAAACTGAAATACCAACACCTATCGGTACAATGGTCGCTTTCGACAACGAACCGAACGGAATACATGGCGATCTGAACTCGCTTCAGTTCGACAATACCGGGCTGGTCTCCGGTTTGAGTACCATCGACAATGAAGTATCGGTATATTTTCCGGGTGGCTGCAGACAAATTTTCAAACCGGGCGTGAAAAACAATGTATGCGGAGATGAACGAAAGGTCACAGTACCACTGAAAATACGTTTTGATAAAGGAGCCGTCCATTTCAATAACAGCACACCGTTCAGGCTCGACCTTTATTCATTCGATGTAAGAAAACATACCCGAAAAACAAGTATGCCAGCTTACACTTGCACCGGCTAGGCTAATGAATCGACCATCCCGCAAGCCAACCCGTTGAAAATGCCGCCTGGAGATTGAACCCCCCAATTTCACCGGTGTAGTCAAGAAGCTCCCCGCAAAGAAAAAGATTTCTGCATTTTTTCGACTCCATGGTTTTCGGGTTCACTTCTTTCAAGACTATCCCTCCAGCTGAAACCTCACCTGCTTCAAGAGGAATCGTCTTGACAAGGCCAAAGTCAAAATTATGCAGTGTATGCTCAAGTGACCTTCTTGCTTTTTTGTTGAGATTCCCCCATTTTTTTTCCTGATCGATACCCGATTGCCGCATAATCAGGGGAACGAAGGCAGAAGGAATAGAATCCTGCTGCTGAAGAAACCTGCGTATCAACTGCCGTCCGTTTGCAAATGCATGATCCTGCATTTTTTTTTCAAGGGCTTCTGCAGAATAATTCGAAAAAAAATCAATCATAACCCGGCACTCACCATCCTTTTCCTGTATCCCGGCAACGTCACGAGAAAGAGATAGACAGGCAGGCCCAGATATACCTTTATGCGTTACCAGAAGGTCTCCGGTACGAGAAACACAGTTACCATCACACGTTACCTTCAAGGTGACATTCCGAAGAGAAACACCTACAAGCATCTGTGAAGGAACACGATCCAGATATATCGGTGCAAGAGCAGGCAATGGTTTCTCCACCCTGTGACCGAAAGAACGTGCAATGTTCAAACCATCTCCCCGAGTACCGGTTTGAGGATACGAAACTCCGCCTGTAGCCACAACCAGCACATCCGCACTGAATTCTTTCGTTTCAGTCATAACCGCGAAAAAGCCATCCCGGTTCTCGGCACGTTTCACCCTTTCTCCGGTAAGTACCTGTATCGATGAGTTCAAGAGCTCTTTCTCGAATGCTTTCAGGACATCATCAGCACATCCCGATCCAGGAAACACCCTGCCATCATAACGTACAACCGTTCGCAAACCTTGACGTTCTATAAGTTCCAGCAGATCTTTATTGGAAAAAGCATACAGAGCATGTCGCAAAAAACGCTGTTCTGGCTTATAAATAAAGCCTTTCCAAAGCAGCTCGTCGACAGCTCCATCGTGAGTGATGTTACACTTACCTCCCCCTGAAATGCCAATCTTGACACCGGGCCGCTGATTGCGTTCAAGAATGGTTACCTGAAAATCCCTATCAGCGAAGCCACGTAAACGTGCTTTCTTCCTTGCTGCAATAGCAGCACATATACCTGAAGGCCCACCACCTATGATGAGCACATCAGAATGAATTCTATCAGAAAAGTTTCGCATCAAACAGTTCTATTGACAATGATGGACAGAAACCCAAATTCATTGTCACTTTTTTTACTCGTACCTGTTTATCACATTCACCCGCATTCCTTCTTCGAGATCGTTGGTCGGGTGCACCACAACGACATCTCCCTCTTCAAGACCTTCGAGAACTTCAGCATAGTAAGCCCCCCGTCTTCCAATCGTTATCGCCTGCCGGACTGCTTTACCTCTTGAAACGGTAAAAACGTTCCATCCATGTTCACTCCTGAAAAGGCTACTTACCGGAACCTGCAGAATATCTTCCTCCTGCCACAAAATGATTTTAGCCTGTACACGGTAATTGTCCCCAAGCCTTGATTCGGGCTCTTGCAAATTCACTATGATGTTGACCCTTTTCTCCTCGATCCCCAGTGACGAAATTTTTGTAAAGGCAGCAGGCTCAACTGTCTTGACAAACCCATCGAGCGCATTGCGGCCGCCCCACTCCTCGACCAGCACACTCATCCCTGGCTCAACCCTGACAGCATCCGAAGAAAGCACATCGATGACCACCTCGATATCCTCAGGATCCCCTATCTCAACCAGCGGAGTTCCCGCGGAAACGACACGCTCACTCTTCTCAAAAACCCTCAATACCTTCCCGCTGTCCGGAGCAAGAACATCGATGGTATCACGACGTACCGATTTTCCAATCAAAGAGCGTGCAGCTTCAAGATCGTAACGGGCCGATTCAACATTCAACTGAGCAGCCCTGTGCTGTTTCTGCAGCATTTGCCAGGATGTTTTCACCTCCTCGAAGGTTTCTGCTGAAACAGCCCCTTTCCGGTAGAGATTCTTGTATCGATTGTACTTTCTTGCAGCCTGATCCAGGTCAACCTTGACTTCCCGTTCATGTGCACGAGCTGCTTCCAGTACAGCTTCAGCAGAACGGGCTCTGGCATCGGCTTCTTCGAATTCACGAGTATTAAGCGGAGGAGGGGTAACACGTACCACCATACCATTTTTTCGCAGAAAATCACCTTCATCAAGTGTGATACGCTCAATCCTGCCGGTGACCGGTGACGCAACGGTAAAACCGTTACGAACCCTCGTCATACCTTCACCATCGAGGGTTACGGTCAATTTTCCCTTTCGGATAGACTCTGCGTCGACCTGTAAAGGCGACGGTTTCATCACAAATGCCAGAATACCTGCGACAACAAGGATAGAAATCGCAGTTATACGCTGTGTCTTCGAAAACGTCATATTCTTCATGATTAAAGCAGTTGTTCAAAATCCCACGTAGAACGATGCCCTTACGTCAACAGCCTCACTTCGGTTTATGAGAAAATCATGCGGCTCCATGAAACGGTTGTTCGTGTTTACCCCCCTTTGAATAAAAAACCTATTCTCTTGTCTTCAAAACAGCTATCATGTCAAGTCGGTTCAATCTGAAATGCACCATAAGCCCTGATAAAATCGCCACTATCACGATTACGATCAATGCAAAAATAAAATTGAAACTGCTGAAAACCACAGGCATGCGATACAGCTCGGAACTCAATCCAAGAGCAAGCAGAACCGACAGCCCTATCCCTATGAGAAAACCAAGAGGAATCGCAACAATCGTCAGAATAGCCTGTTCTCCAAGCAGAATAATCGCGATTTCATGCCTGGTCAAACCAAGGACACGCAGACTCGAAAGTTCCCTTGCCCGTTCCGAAAGTGAAATCCTGGCACCGTTGTATACGACTGCAAAAGCGAGAATACTTGCAAAAGTTGTCAGAATCACCGTCGAGGCTGTCATGCTTTGGGCGATAAGCTCCTCAAAGCTTTCCTGCATCGCTTTGAGCATGGAGGTTCCGGCAACTTCAGGCATCTCCTTGAAATCTGCAAAAAGCTTCTCTTCCTCCGCCTCGTCTATTCTGAGGTATGCTGCATTCACCTTGTCTTCATCATGTGTAAGACGATCAAGATTCTCAATCCGAGTATATGCAGACAGTCCCAGCAGTTCATCGATGGTTCCTCCTACAGGAACACTTACAGTTCGTCGTTTCCCCTGGAGAAATTCTACAGTCAATGTATCACCGGGAGATACCCCGAGCACATTGGCGAGAGTCGTGGTCAGAAGCAGGCCGTTTTCCGGAAGCTGGAATTCACGATTATGAGCATCGACAAGACGTCTCAACCCATCGACATTTTCCAGTCCTGTAATCGACTGACGGCGTGAACGATGCTCATAAACAAGCCTGGCTGGTTCAACTCTATAGAATTCCTGTTCGAGAACTCCCTCGAGTGCAACAATATCATACTGCACAGAACTTGGCCTCGACTCATTGAAAATAACCGTGAGATCTTCCCGATGCTTTTCACTGAACTCAACCAACATGATATGATTGACTGCATCGTAACTGTAACGCCCCGCAATAAGTATTGCAACAGCGAAAGCGATCATAAGAACTGAAATAGCCGCCTTCAGTTTTCGTCTTTCCAGGTTTCTCACGACTATACGAATCGAAACAGGAATTTTTTTCTGAAACTGCTTTCGATCAAGAACCCCAGGCTTGTAAACAGCAGGTGTTTCAGGCCGCATTCCTTCGGCAGGAGGCAATGCAACAGCCTGTCTGACAGCACTGAGCGCTCCAACCAAAGCGGCACCGGCACTGAGCAGAACCGATAATGCAACATCCTCGAAACGAAAATAATAGATAAGTTCAGCAAAATTGTAAAAATCTTCATAAACATGGGTCAATCCCAACCCCAGCCAGGCACCAAGTGCAGTACCTGCTACAGCACCGATAAACACGGGAACCATGGCAAACCCAAGATAGTGCAGCCCCACCTCTTCGTTGGTATACCCCATGGCTTTCATTACAGCGATCTGATCCCTCTGCGTACTGACAAGCCTTTTCAATACAATATTGAGTAGAAAAACAGCGACCCCTAGAAAAATGGTCGGCAGTACGGTAATCTGCATCCCTACTTGCTTGATCTCATCGGAGATGAAACGGTCTGAAAGCTGCTCATCCCTTCCATATGCCCCAAGTGAGCCGAAGCGTCTAAACATATCGTCCAATCGCCGGATAACATCCTTTTCCGATGCTCCATGAGCAAGGGTGATTGAAAGGTCATTGAACGCTCCCGACATGTCAAGCGCGGATTCCAAAGCATCGCGACTCATCCAGAATACCCCGAAGCGCCGATTATCCGGGAAAAAAGCGCCGGGAGGCACCTCATAGATATATTCCGGAGAAAGACCTTTCCCGACAATGACCAACTCTTTCCAACGGCCATTGATAACCGCACCAACATGATCTCCTAGCCTCAGTCCATTTGCAGTCATGAAGGTTTCACTGGCAATGACTTCTTCTGGATGTCCAGGCTCGATATAACGCCCCTCTCTGAGGAAGACATCATTGAGAACCGGTCTCCGCCTATCAGGCATCGACACGAGTTTTCCACTCGCCGGTTCGTTCAGCCCCGGCACATCGAGCGTCACACTGGCTACAATGCGAGATCTGACCGCTGCAACTCCGCGAATTCTCCTCACACTTTCCAGCATAGCCTCGGGAGCTCGCTTTGCCTGCATGAAAATATCGGCAAAACGGTATTCGCTGTAATATTGTAACCTCGTCGCCTTTAAAGAGTACTCTACACTGCTCATGGAAACGAATACAGAAATGCCACATGCAACGACTGCAGCCACGGCAAACATCTGGCTCTTCATTCGAAGCAGCTCTCGCAACAGTTTCCGGTTCAGTTGCTTCATCTTCTTTTACCAGCTCAGTTCAGAAGGTGACAGTTTTTTCTCATTACGCTCTATCTCCGTTATTTCACCGCTGCGCATATGAACCACCCTGTCAGCCATGGAAGCGATCGAAACATTGTGTGTAATCACAAGTGTCGTTGTTCCCAGCTGTTCATTTACTTTCCGTATCACTTCCAGAACAAGCTTACCCGTTTCATAATCCAGAGCCCCTGTGGGTTCATCACAAAGCAACAGTTCGGGACGTTTTGCAACCGCACGAGCAATGGCTACCCGCTGCTGTTCACCTCCCGATAGCTGTGCCGGAAAATGATTCATCCGTTCTGAAAGATTCACGAGTCTCAGTGCCTCCTCAGCCGACATGGGATTGGAAGATATCTCGGTCACAAGCTGAACGTTTTCAAGTGCGGTGAGGCTTGAAATAAGATTGTAGAACTGAAAAACAAAGCCGATGGACTCTCTACGATAACCAGTCAAATCCTCTTCTGTTGCAGCAGTCAATTCTTTCCCGCGAAAAAAAAGATCTCCTTGCGAAGGCAAATCGAGTCCACCGATGATATTCAAAAGAGTAGACTTGCCGCTGCCTGAACTACCGAGAAGCACAACAAGTTCACCTTCGAAAAAGTCTACAGTGACATGTTTCAATGCCTCAACCTGAACTTCCCCCATCGTATAGACCTTGCTGACCGTGTCCAAATGAAGCACTGCATCACCCGAATAACTCCGGTTATACGCCATACTATGTAAATCGCTTTTCTTTCGTTACAAGCCCTATTCCATCGATTTTCATAATGTAATATACATCGAACACACAACTCAGGGTTTGTTCGTTTTGTCGAAAAATCGAATTCTTTCAGGCATCTTCTTCACAATAAATGACAAGCCTCTCTTGAAATCTCTCAATTCATACACCAAACGATAAACGAAGAAACAACTTACGTCATACTATTCTGACAGATGTTTTTACCCTTTTATAAAAGTCCTGTACATTGTAAAAAAAGAAAGGAAACAACAAGAGTTTTGAAGTATTCTATACCGTATATGGTTGAATAAAATGGGAATGTAATGCCGCATCAAACAAAGTATCTTTGATGCAAAAAAGCACTTCCCCATAGTCTTTTTCTGTATAACTGTTGGTATCGTCATCGTGTTCCGACTGTTTGCCGGTCTCCTTTCAGGAATCAGGCGAGCGATGAGAAAACCCAGCGAATTTCATGGAAAAAGACCCAGGGGATAAATGCATCGGATCAGCTTTCCTTCAGTAAACAAATATTTAACAAAAAAACTGTGGCCTTACCCCCGAAGCCATGAAAACGATTTTGCCCAAGGAGCTCAAACGCCCCAGAGTACTGCTTCAATCGGCACTCATTTTTCTGCCAATAATTGCTGTGACAGTCTGGATGAGCATCTACATCTACAAAAGCGACCTGTCACGCAATATGAATGAAGTACGAGATACTTCTGAAAAAAACATGCTCGATAAGGAACAATGCCTGGCAGAGATGATTGAAGACACTATCCAGGACCTGCATTTCATCGCTTCACTACCCGAAGTTCCCAATGTTCTTGAAAATTCCCATGGAACAGCTGCCGAAAGATTAAAAAAAACCCTGACGTCTCTCAGCAATGCCAAAACCAATTATGATCAACTTCGCTTTCTTGACAACAGCGGAAAAGAAGTAATCCGCGTCAATTATGATCCCATAAAAAGAGCCTATGCTGTCAAGGAATCACAACTCCAGGAAAAAAAACATCGATATTATTTCAAGGCGATACAAACGTTGGAAGAAAACGATGTATACATATCCCCTTTCGACCTGAATATCGAACACAAGAACATCGAACGGCCACATAAACCAACACTCCGCTTTGCCAGATCAGCTTTTGATTCAAATGGTAATAAATGCGGTTCCGCGATCATCAACCTTCTTGGTAAACCGCTTGTCGAATCCCTCGGTTTTCATCTATCCACCCGACACAACAAGCTGATGCTATTGAACGGTGAAGGCTTTTTTTTGGCTGGAGCTCCGGACGACAACAATTGGGGCTTCATGTTCCCGGAAACAGAAAAGGCAGTCACTTTCGCAACGCACTATCCCGATGAATGGATACGAATCATCGGTACCGAAAACGGCCAAATTCACACTCAAAGAGGGCTTTTCTCATTCAAGAAAATCCATCCCTTCCCGGAAAACGCTTTCATCGATTCGGGTATTTCCCATTGGTATATGGTTTCCTTTATCCCTGAAAACAAACTAAAAACCGTACTACCGGCAAAACTCGACTATGTAACGCTTCCGCTCTTCACCGGCTTGATTCTTTTTGCCGGAACGTTACTACTGACAATAAGGATAGAACGCAGCCGCCAGTCGCACAAAAATCTCGAAAAACTTGCAGCAGAAATACATGCCTTCTATGATCACTCTCCCACCTTGATCACAATCTGTTCAGCTGATGGCAAATACCTCATGGTCAACAACGCAACGGCAGAATTTCTCAAGATGCAGAAAGAAGAAATTATCGGAAAAAACTTTTCAGACTTCCTGCCCCCAAAACTTGTGAGGATATTTTTGAAAAGAATCGAAAAGGTCATTGCAACAAATGCCCCAATCATGGTAAGGGACAACATCCAGATCAACAATCATGAACGATTTTTTCACAGTGTCATCTTCCCTATACCTTCTGAAAACAAATCCCCATCGATGCTTGGTGTATCAAGCATCGATATCACGAATCAGGTTCGTTACCAAAATGTTCTCAAAGAAAACGAAGCACGTTTTCGCTCTCTTTTCGAAGGATCGCCTGACGCTATTTTTCTTGCCGATGCATCCAGCGGCATCATTACGAAAGCAAACAAGAAAGCGTCACTATTGACCGGACTGACAAAAGAAAAACTGATCGGAAGGCACATAACCGCCCTGCTTCCGGAACACCAGCAGAAAATCATCTCTGAATCCTTCTCCGAACGTGAAAACGAATCCTGGAAATTCAGAACAAGCATACCGATTGAATCCGCTGTGCTGCATAAAGACGGTCATACAATCCCGGTTGAAGTCATCAGTCACAAAATGAAGCTCGACGAACGTAATGTCATATACAGTATTTTCCGCGATATCACCATCCGAAAAAAGACAGAATCTGAACTACTGGAAAAAACCGTTATGCTGGAAACCGTCTCTGGATCGGTTCCGGCCTATATCTTCATGAAAGATAGAGAACTCCATTACACGTTCATCAACCGTTATGCACTCGAGCAACACAACATCTTTCCCCCTGAACAGACGATAGGAAAAACCGACTATGATATTTTTCCTCAAGGAACAGCAAACACCTACCGTTTTAATGATACAACTGTTCTGGAAACCAAACGGCCGATCATCAATATGGAGGAAGAGATGATTTTACCGGATGGAACTTGTATTCCGGTCCTCACCAGCAAATTCCCGCTATTCAACAAGCAGGGTGAAACCGAGGGCATCATAGGTATTTCAATAGATCTTTCCGAACAAAAAAAAGCCGAGGAACAACAAAGAAAGCTCGAGCATCAGCTTCACAACAGTCATAAACTCGAAACTCTCGGAACACTTTCAGGAGGTATTGCCCATGACTTCAACAACATATTGACTCCGATCATCGGATTTACCGAAATCGCAATCCATAATCTACCCCCGGAAAGTGACGCTGTTCAAGATCTTCAAGCTGTTCTGAAAGCCGCAAAGCAGGCAAAAAAACTTGTCCAGCAAATTCTTACCTTCAGCAGACAGGAACCAAAAAACCTCCTGCCGCAGAAACTACAACCCCTCATCATAGAATCACTTGATTTCCTGACACATTCCATCCCAAGTAACGTCAAGATAGAAAAACTGATAGAAGACTTTGACGATACGATCATGTGCGATGCATCACAGATCCAGCAAATCATCATGAATCTTTGTACAAATGCATGGCAGGCAATGGAAAAAGAACCCAGAATACTTACCGTTGCCCTCAAGAAAACAAACATTGAAAAATTCATGGCTGCCAGCCACAAAAATCTCAGTGAGAATCGGCAATACGCAATAATTACGGTCAACGATACTGGAAGAGGTATGACAAAAGACGAAATTGACAAAATGTTCGACCCGTTCTACACAACAAAAGAAGTAGGGAAAGGAACAGGACTGGGGCTTTCAGTTGTTTATGGAATCACTCAGGGACATAATGGAGAGATAACTGTCGAAAGTCAAAAAGGGAAAGGAACATCGATTTCGGTTTTTCTGCCATTGATGCCGCAAGAGCGAAAAATCGATAACAACGATGTCGATTCGAATCATCGATAATGAATTCGAAAAAACCAAGCTGATCAACATGATTCTTGAAAAACAGATATCGAGGCAACAACAGAAAAATCCATCTCTCCTCTCCTGCCTCGAAAAAAGGAAAAGAAATCTTCTCGGCGATCACGGGTATAACGTCAGGTGAACAGATAGGCAATTCACCTCCTCTTTTCCATGGAACGAACTGACGGAGTGATAACGTTATCAAGAAAACGGCATCCCCTTTACTCAAAATAATAGCGCTATGGACTTCGATGCTCTCTATACATGGTTCATGGGACTTGGCGCCGACTACGGTGTCAATCCGTTTATATTTGGAGCGATATATGTCGGCGCAATACCTTTTTTCACGCTTTCGCTCGCGTGGCTCGTCAAAAACTTGAAGCAAAAAAAACCGGCTGTGCTGCCAGCACTCCTTACCGGATTCTTTTTTATTTCAGCTTATCTCTACCTCATCATTGCAGGTAGAAACGTACCAGTATGGGTTTATCTTTTTATTGTCCTTCTCGTCGGTTTGGGAGCGTGGTCAACGATAAGAAAAATCAGCAAACAGATTTCACAAACAGGAGGGAGCAGATGAATTTCGATTACGACGTCATCGTTATCGGTGGAGGTGCAGCAGGTTTGACCGCTGCTGGAGTTTCAGCTTCGTTAGGTGCGAAAACCGCCATGATCGAAGAGAAAAAACTGGGGGGGGACTGCACCTGGTATGGCTGCATTCCGAGTAAGACGCTTCTTAAATCTGCAAAAGTAGCTCAAACCGTTCGCCAAGCGGGGAAGTATGGTATCACAACCGACAACCTGACTATCGACTTCGAAGCGGTCATGAAACGGGTCCATACAGTACAGCAAAACGTTTATCATGAAGCCGATTCGCCTGATATTTATGAAAAAATGGGCATTACGGTTGTAGAAGGCCAGGGAAGTTTTTCGAATGAACATACGATCATCATAACAAAAGACGGTATGAGCCCTCAGGCTCTACGTGCTAAAAACATAGTGATCGCTACAGGAAGCAGACCGGTTATCCCCCCTATTGAAGGCCTTGAAACGGTTCCCTTCTTGACAAACGAAACCATTTTTTCACAAAAAAAACAGCCGAAAAAACTTCTGGTCATAGGTGCCGGGCCAATTGGGACAGAGATGGGTCAGGCATTTGCAAGGCTCGGTTCCGATGTCACTATTTTTGATTTCAACGACAGAATTCTCCCCAAAGACCATCCCGGACTAACGGCAATTCTTCAAGATATGTTGACCGGTGAAGGTATTACCTTCAAACTGAATACCACAGTTAAAAAAGTAGAGCAAAAGAATGGCGGCATTCTAGTGACTGCAGAGGATAAAAAAGACGGAAGCTCCTTTACTGTTGATGGAGATGCGCTTCTTGTCGCATCCGGAAGGCAGGCGAATATCGAAACACTGAACCTGGAAGTAGCCGGGGTGGATACACATAAACGTGGTATCGTCGTCAACGAAAGTTGCCAAACATCCCGCCATCATATCTATGCCTGTGGAGACGTTGCCGGAGGCCTGCAGTTCACCCATATGGCCGAACACATGGCTAAAGTCGCTGCAAGTAAAATGCTGACCCACCTTCCGATGCGAACAGACGACCGGCACGTTCCCTGGTGTACCTATACGGAGCCTGAAATGGCGCATGTCGGTGAAACAGAAGAGACACTGCAAAATAAACACGTCGGTTATGAACTGTATCGATTTCCTTTCAGTAAAATTGACAGAGCTATCACTGAAAGCGAAACGGAAGGGTGGATTAGGGTTTATGCAGCTGGTTTCGACGGTAAAATTTTCGGGGTCGACATTCTGGGAGTTCATGCCGGCGATTTGATTAGCGAGTTTGCACTCGCAATGCGCAATGGAATCACCCTTCGACAGATATCCGACACCATTCACCCTTACCCGTCCTACGCACTTGGAAACAGAAGAGCCGCCGATCAGTGGTACGTTCGCAAACAGTCCGGTGCGCTTGTCGGCCTACTACAGTTCTTTTTCGGCTACCAGGGAAAACTGCCGGATACAAGTGACCCGGAAAGAATCGTTTAAACATAAAGAGCGTTTCCATATAGCCCCGATTATTGTTTTTTTATACTCTGACACGGCAAACAACAATCGGGAGTAACGCTATGGAACCATCTTTTTTCGCCTTGTTCATCATTACATTCATGACCGGCATTGCCGGGGGCATCCTGATCGGGAAAAAAATCGAACCCACCACTGAAAACTGCTATGAAACACCAGTTCGAATAGGCCAGTCGAACATAATCGGTCGAGGTGCTTTTGCAAATCGCAACATAGAGAACGGAGAGATCCTGGAGCACTGCCCGGTCATCGAACTCGATGAGAAAGACATCGGAGGAGAGCTGCTGAACTATGTTTTTTACGGAGAAAACGAGAAAACAAGATTGGTCGCTATGGGTAACGGAATGCTTTTCAACCACTCATCTTTCCCGAATGTCGCTTACTATCGTGATGAAACACCTCTCGGCCCTGAACTCATCATCTACGCTCTGCGCGATATACGAAAAGGCGAAGAACTTTTCTACAACTACGGCAGTGATTGGTGGGAAACACGTAACATGAACGAAATCTCCTGAAAGAACGAGTCATTCCATTTCCTCAACGACAACCCCCATGTTGAATATGAGCACCATGTTGCCGTCGTGCGCAAATTTTATCTTGTTCCCGTATTCGGTAGGCTCGATATCGATCCTTCCCTCATAGATTTTGACCGGTTCTCCCGATGCCGAGTACACAGTCACTTTCCGCTCCAAACCAACCCATTTTGACTGAAAGTCCTTGACACCCCGCTGAAATTTCTGCGAACAGCCGCCAAGGAGGAATATGGTCAGCAAACAGACAACAGCCGTGGTTTTTCTTCCCATGATCTTCATTATAAGCGCTGCTTCAGTATTTTTTTCATACTCTCGTCACTCAGTTCAACAGGATTGCTTTTGCAACGCGTGCACGAAACAATACCATCAATATCTTTCTCTTGAAAACCGAACGCCCCAAGTTTCGGAAAATTCAATTCATTTTCCCAATCATCCAGTTTTTTCAACAGTGCATGGCAGCTTTCATCATCATCCATTGAAAAATCGGCGCAGAGCACTCTCCCTACCTGAGCGTACTTTACAAGAAACCGACCGGTATCGCCCCCCCTTTCACGAAGCTGAACCATATTTTCCATGGTTGCCGCACCAAGCAGTGTCGCACAAAGCACACCATGAGGTATGTCAATGTGACCGCCAATCGAAGATGCAAATCCATGAACAATACCCAGTCCGGCATTGACGAGAGCGATTCCCGACATCAATGCAGCATAGGCCATTTTGGACCGAGCTTCAATATCCCTTGTTTCTGCCTGGCTGACCTGGATAAATGATTCCGAAAAATATTCGAGTCCGCTGAGAGCAACCGCATCGACATAAGGTGATCCAAAAGGTGATACAAAAGCTTCAATCAGCTGTGTCAATGCATCCATGCCGGAAGAAACGGTCAGCCAGCATGGCATGTCGAGCATGAGCACGGGATCGATAAGAACAGCTTCGGGAATAAAAGCAGGATGACGGAGAGAACGTTTGTAACCATTTCGGCCAACTTTGCTGATAACGGCATTGTTTGTTGCTTCGCTACCGGTACCTGAAGTTGTCGGAACGGCAATAAACGGCACTTTCGAACCATCATGAACTCTGTAACCGGGTAATCCCTCGATGTACAGTTCTACAGGTTCTTTTTTCAGAAGCATTGCCGATATTGCCTTTCCAGCATCGATCACACTTCCGCCACCTATCGCTACGACAACATCGATACCTGTATTTCCATACTCCGTAACGGCTTGATCGATAATTTCAGGTGAAGGCTCTCCGGAAACAGTATACTGGCGGAACAAAAAGGAATCCGAGCACAAACGCTCGAGTAATAGAGAAAAACCCTCCGACTGCCGGAAAGACTTCGCACCGGTTACAAGGAGAACCTTTTTTCCAAATTCGCCGATCAGAACCGGAAGTTGAAACAGCTTCCCTTCACCGAAAAAAACACGAGGCTGACGAAACAAGCCAAAATCAAGCAGAGTCACTATATTCAGAGTCTACACCTTTCACCAGGACCGGTAGCATTAAAACAATCCCTGCAATAAGCGAAACTGCACCGAAAGGAGCAACAGTTTTTACCGCTGTCATGCCTATTCCGGCAAGATATGCCGAACCTGAATGCAGCAAACCTCCGATCAGAAGCCAGGATGCTATATTCGAGACAAGTGGCATACGTGCACCGAATCGATAAATCAGGTAACCAAACAAGATATTGATCAACGCTTCCAAACTACCGTGTAAATGCGCTCCTGCAAGCATTTTTCGAACAGGACTATCCATCCAAAGTGGGTCCTGTCCCTGCAACATCTTCATCAAAAACATTCCAAGCCCGAGCGTCAGAACAAAATAGGCCGTTCCGACAACAATGTTTTTCTTTCCTGCAACGTTCATCATCTCTCCTTGGCCGTTTACGGTGTTCACATTTGTTTTTCACTCCATACAATCTTGCCGGCAGGATCGATATACGCTTCAGTGCCTTTGAAAGTAACCTTTGCGAGACCCTTGTGAAAACTCTCTGCACGACTGAAACGTGGTTCGATAACCATCACGCCCGAAGTGTCGACGTATCCCCATTTCGTTGTTTTTCTAACAGGTGCCAGCCCACAACAGAACGGTTTGACTTCCCTGTATTCCAAAGGAACGATCTCTTTACCGCTTTTATCGATGAAGCCCCACTTGGCGCCCATCGCAACACGGGCATATCCACCGGAAAAGTTTTCAGCGGTGTCATAACGACAGTTTACAATACTGGTGCCTGTTGTATCGATAAAGCCCCACTTCCCTCCTGATTTAACTCTGGCGCGGCTTTCGATAAAACTCCATGCGTCATCGTATCGGGGTTTTATAACCATTGCGCCGGTCGTGTCGATAAAGCCCCACTTGGTACCGACCTTGACTTTCGCCCGGGTCCCCCAAAAGCTGTCAGCCTCCTCGTATACAGGGGGTACAACAAACCTGTTGGCTTTGTCAATATATCCCCATTTGCCATCTTTCCTGACCAAACCCAGACCATGGGCAAAAAAATAACCCAGCTCGTATTCCGGTTCGATCACCATGCGCCCCGTTGTATCTATGGCACCGTATTTACCGTCAATCATCACGAAAGCCAACCCTTCGGAAAAATGATAACCGAAATCATATGCCTGGGTTCCTATCCGTGCACCACTTTTTTCAATGTAGACCTGTTTACCATTGACGTGAACCCTTGCGAATCCTTTTTTGAAAGGTGTTATCTTCAGGTATTCCGGTTCGATGACATAGCTGCCAGTCGAGTCTATATAACCCCACTTTCCGTCGACTCTTACCGGAGCGAGACCATCTCGAAAAACATAAGCGATGTCATAATATGGCTCTATCACCATCTCTCCGTCAGGATCGATGTAACCGAACTTTCCCCCTTCATAAGCCACATACAGAGATTCAGGAGGAACAGCACGTGCTTCAGTCATCCTCTCCCCTCCCATGTTTCCACCATCCGGGGCACATCCCCCAACCATAAACAACAAACCCGCTGACATTACCCAGCGATACAGACGATCAATGCCCTTTACCTTCTCTTCGGCCAACACCGCACCCCCCTTTTCTTATCATTGTCGCTCCACACTCGGAGCATTTCATTGAACGGCAAGGAACACCTGGATTGTGTTCTGCCTCGTATCCGCATTTCGGACACACACACAACTCCTTTTCCGTACCACTGGTTTCTTCACTCTTCATAAAAACACCTCCTTCAAATATGATTGACTTCCCGTACACAAAAGCTTCGGCAACCTTTTTATGCGCAGACTCGAGAATGCGTCCAAACGTCTGACGGGACACATGCATTTTTTCTGCAGCCTCTGCCTGATAAAGCCTCTCGAGATCCGCCAACCTGATTGCCTCGAGCTCATCGACGGTAACGATAACTTCTTCGAGCCGGCTTCTAGGGGTATTTTGTGGCTTGAAGCACCGAACTCTCGGTACATCCTCCACTCTTCGACAACTTTTCGGCCGCCCTGCCCCTTGGCGTCTCAACATTGCAACCATAACAGGTTTTTTCTCCTTTGAACTTTCGATGACACTTCGAATCAAACGAGGAAATATAACAACAACCGGCTGTTTTGAGAACATGCCGGTTGTAACGCATACTCTCGCTGAACCTCAATCCTCTACACAAATTTCCGCTTTTGAAATCGCATTGGCTGTCACAACGATCAGTATCAGAATAACCAAAGCCAAAACCGCGAGTTCGAACAATACAAGATTCTTGTAAAATACACTATGCGTCATATGAAACATGACCACTGTCGCAAGCGTCTTTGCTGCAAGTGGAAAGGAATATGCCCACCATGAAAGAAAGAAATTGATTTTCGCGAGAATCTGAACCTTGAAAAGAATCAGAATGAACATGAAGAGTGAAAAGTAGTACAATACCCTTGAAAATCCGTCGAGTCCCGCATCATGTCCGGCAAGTCCGGCAAGCTTTATATAGGCTATAAAAGCGATAGCAGGTGGAGCGAACAAAATGAATAACGTGGGCAACAATCTGTCAGGAATCGGTGGATGGAAAATCATTCTATACATCACGATAGTAAACAATGCGATCCAAAAAACCAGCCCAACAGAGAAAAAGAACCATGATATCTCGACAAAACCATGCGGAACACCGGCAATAGGAACGATAAGTGAACCAACTATGGGGATGAACCATCCTGGAGTCATATGCTCAATCTTGAAGTGGGTATGCCTGATCCAAATGGAAATAATAACGATTGAAGCGATAAACTGCAGGATCGCTCCCGTAATCCAGAGGTAGTAGGATACCTGCATGTCACGATCGAGATACGCAACGCTCAGCACAAGGAATATTTTCGCAACCAGAGGAAAAAAGTTGATTTTTACCGGATGATTGAACTCCTTACCGAGAGTATCGGGATGCCGCACCAACTTGGCCGCATAAATCAGCCCCACCAGCACAAAAAGGGCGATTGTTATATACACCAGTATCGTTGCCGGTGTTTCGAGAACAGGAAGAATTCCGTCTCCACCGTGTCCTCCTACTTTTTGAACTGCAAGAGAAAAACCCGCCATGCCGAGTACGATAGCAAAAAACGTTATATGGAAATTTTGCAACCGAAGGCTTTTCTCCTCTGTAGCCGTCACTGCATTGTTGCTCATATCGTCACTATTGATTTATAAGGTTGAAGAATATTACTCATCGACTACACTAGTCACTACTTCAAATTCCGGAGCTTCCTGAATGTGCTTTTTCACCGCACAGAGATTTGCCGCCTTTACCAGAGCATCGTGATATTTCCGGGGAAAAACTTCCGGAACCTGAATTTCCAAAGAGATTTTCCCGATACCTTTGCCGTCCTCCTTTTTATGTTGCTTCTGCACAATTCGAATGTCATCCGTAGGTATGTTTCTCTGCTCACAGAATGAATAAACATAAATGCCGGCACATGTTCCTATCGAAGCGAGAAACAGCATGAACGGTTCTGGCGCCGTTCCTTCTCCTCCATTTCTCTCGGACTGATCGGTTTCAATCGTAAAGCCACGATATGCAGCGTTCACTTTTTTGCCGCCACCGGAAGTGATAATCATGGTGTTATGCATAACTCTTGTTTCTTTTATCCTGGTTAGTGTTACTTATCTCCACCTCATATATTCCCGTATGAATATGCACTATTTTAATTGAAAAACAAGAACGCATGATACACCTTGCCAGGGGAGATGTACGACAAAGATAATTATAAGCATATGCCCGTTATATCGCAACAGGAAAAGCCAAAATCACAAAAAAAGCGATTAGAGTACCGTTTAATCGGTATGCTTGCGTCTCATGCAATAATAGCAGCCGTCGTATGCCGGATTTTCTCTAACCGCCAGCTCATATAGGGGGTAGAAAGCCTTGTTGGATTCATTCATTTTCGTCAACTGCCGGCAATCAGGAAAGTGCAATTCTTTTGTACGAATATTGGCAATGTAGGTAAAGACAGGTCCACCCCTCTCTTCGGTTATCTTTATCATGGCAAGAACACTCATTGCAACGGCAATCGCAGTCAACTCTTTTATGCTGTTCCAATCAGGAGTATAACCGTTTTTAAACCGCTGATAACGATCCTCATACGCCTTGAAAGCATGTAAAGCGTTCCAGGTAACCAGACGATCGATTCTCCAGTTCTTTGCAGGAACCCGTTGCCAGTCTTCGTGTTCAAGTTTCGTAGGAGGAGAAACATCTTCACGGTTCCATGCATCGACCATACGTAAAACATCACTCTTGAAAGCAGTATCCGCCAAAATTTCATCAATAGCACCATTCAGGTCTCTCTCGTACTCTGTATGCCAGTTACCCATATACCCTGCAGTATGATGAGGTACGGTTGCATCCTGAATGGCATGGAGGACATTGCTGAATGCATCAAAGCTTCCGGAACGAATTGCATAGCCGTACCAATAATGAGCGAGATTATCGACAGGCATAAACACACTGCAAGGAATACCTTTGCCCGACTCACCCATACAGTCGGCCAATGGAAATCTTGCTTTCAGTTCACTCTTGACGTTTCGATAAATCCCCTTATCTTCAGGAAACGAGTACCGATCTAGAGATGGAGAACAGTTTCTATACCATTTGTGACATGAAGCATGAACATATTCATCGTTGAGCCACCAGTTCAACCCCTCATCGATTTTCATTCCACTGATACGTGAAAGGATTTCCCCAAAAAACGTTTCGACATCCTCGATCTCAATAGCATCGCTTGCATCCTGAAACTCCTCGGAGCTTGCCGATCCTCTTTTATAGCTATACCCGTCGTAGTCATCGAAACGTCCGGGCCCTTTTTTTATATCGATGAAATGATTGAATGCCGTAAGATTTTTTCCACCTTCTGAATAATGCCCTTCGTCACTGTCTTCGAGTAAATCAGTACTATGAGGATTATCCCGGCCGAGATCGACATCAACAAACTCGAGGTCACGCATTGTATCGGTTGCCGCAGATCCCGACACTATACGATTGATGAGAGGGTCACTCCCTATAGTCCTCTCTTTTATGCCGTTGAAAATTTCATGAAACAGCTCTACAGCCTTTTTTGTCGATGCTCGATGGCTACCGCCCCACATAAGCAAACCTCCGTCAGTAAACTTTTATTGAGAATTGTCCAATCGTTATAATCCCAGAAATCAACAAAGAGACATAAAAAAAACAGCACCCGCTCCCCACACCAACGCTTCGGTGAGTTCGCTCGAAGCACCGAGAACATCACCAGTGACACCTTCAATTTTTTTAAGACTGAGAAAACCGCTGAAAGCGACACTCACCGATGCGGCAAGTAGCGCAAAGCCAAAAGGCAAAAAAATACCGTTGAAGAGAACAAAGAGAATGATGAAAGAAATGGATACGGATGAAACCAGGTGCAGTGGACCGGCGCCGTCAACGAAGCCGGAGGCTGTTCCACCTTCATTGCGAGCATATGGAAGCGATGAAGCAAGTAATACCTGCGAAAGACGAGCCAGTACAACTCCGGATACAATCCAATCGTATAGACCAAGAGAAATAAGTTTGACAAGAACAACCCATTTGAAAATGAAAAGAAGGACAAGCGAGAGAGCACCGAACGAACCAACTGCAGGATCTTTCATAATGCGCAAACGCCTCTCTACATTTCCCCCTCCGAAAAAGCCGTCGGCGACATCGGCAAAACCGTCGACATGAATCCCTCTTGTCAACAAAACACCTGCAAGCAGAACTACTGCCGCAGCAAACTCACTCCAACCGGCAGCCATCGAAAGATAACCTGCGCCAGCCTGGATAAGCCCCAGTAAAAGGCCGACAACGGGAAACCAGTGGAGAGCAGAACAGAAACGAACTGCCTCTTTTCCCGGTATTGGCAGCACTGTCAGTGTACGTAAAGCCGTTACGAGACCTCTCAAAATATCTTCATTGATTTTTGTAGAAACAACAAGACAGCAGTGACAAACGACTCGGGAGTCTCTTCCTGAGGAAGGTGACCGCAGTCGGGAATGACCTCGAGTTTCGCGCCGGGAATCTCGCCGGCCAACCTGAGACTTTCCTCTGTCTTCACGGTCAGATCATGCTCTCCGGTTATCACCAAAGCGGGAACCTCGAGGCTCCCGAGTTTCTTTTCAAGACCGAGATGATGCGTTTCAAGAAAAAGTTCCCAGAAAGCTCTCGACCAGTTCCCGACCATAAGATCCTTTTTGTAAGCGATCAGCGTTTCTTCACTCAACAAAGCCTTGTTATGCCAGAAACCACGAATATTTCTGTCATACAACCTTGCTATCAGAAACTTCATAATCCTTGAGAATACAGGGCTCATTCCGGTGAGCAGCGGTTTCAGGAAAGTCGGCACTTCACTGGTGGCATATCCACTATACACCATTGCCCCAGCAAGCACAAGCCCTTCTACGTGACCGGGATACCGCAAGGCAACAAGCAGTGCCAGCGTCCCTCCGGTTGAATTACCGACAAGAATTGCCTTTTTGTGACCAACCTCTTCAATGAGCCGCACAACCAGATCACTTTGGGCTTCAGGTGAGTAACGAACATTGTTTTCCGGAGAAGGGACCGGACGTGATGTCAATCCGAAAGCAGGCCGATCAAAAACAAGCACTGTCGCCTTCTCCGAAAGAGGGACGACAACATCACGCCATGAACGAATACTGAGAAAACTTCCATGAAGGAGAACAATCAAAGGGTCTCCTTTTCCGAAAATCTTGTAATGGACCCTGAAGCCGCCGGATTCGAAAAAGCGGCTGTCGGCATCAGCGTATTTTTTCTGGAGTTGCAAAAATGCATTCATGAGAGTTGATAGCAGACCCTATTGGTGTTCTGAAACGTTAGCTGCGCTAAAGGTAGCCATTTCACCGTATATCTTTATAGCCCCTTCGATAACCTGCATGGCAAGCACCGCTCCGGTTCCTTCTCCAAGCCGAAGATCAAGATCGAGAATAGGTCTGGCCCCGAGTTTTTTCATTATGATTTTGTGCCCCTGTTCATTGGACAAGTGGCTGAAGAAAAGATAATCGTTCACCTGACACGAAAGCTTCATCGCCGCAACGGCACCGGCCGACGAAATAAACCCGTCGACAACAACAGGTATCCCGACCGATGCCGCTCCGAGAATAAGACCACAGATACCGGCGATCTCGAATCCGCCAAGAGATGCAAGTGTTTCAAGAGGGGTTGAAAGTGATCCACGGTTGGTTTCAATAGCACGTTTTATCACCGAAATCTTATGCTGGAGCATCGTGTCGTCAATTCCGGTACCACGACCGGTGATGGATTCGACAGGGAGATCGAGCAGCACTGCGAACAGAGCTGTCGCGGATGTGGTATTGGCTATACCCATTTCTCCTGTTGCGAGCAGATGACACCCATCCGCAAAAGCCTCTTTTGCAAGCTCAACGCCAACCATGACCGCTTTCAGAGTCTCATCGACAGTCATTGCAGCTCCCTCTGCCATATTTGCCGAGGCTTTTCGAACCTTGTGCCTTCTCAAGAAAGGATGGTCAGGAAAATCATGATCCACACCGATGTCAACCACGTCGAGTTCAGCCCCTGCATGGCGAGCGAGGACATTGATCGCCGCTCCTCCGTTCAGCATGTTATATACCATCTGCGGAGTCACTTCAGCAGGAAAAGCAGAAACTCCTTCCGCTGCCACTCCATGATCCGCCGCAAAACAAAAAACTTTCTTCTTTTTCAGCACCGGACTATCGGAACCTGTTGCAAGGGCATACTTCATCGCAACCTCCTCCAGACGTCCAAGACTCCCCTTTGGCTTCGTAAGATCATCGAGATGAGCCTGAACGTCATTCCTCAATGAATTATCAACCGGCTCGATACTGCCGAGAACACTTTGTAACTGATCGCACATATAACCCACTGTTCGTTTTTGTAATAAGATAAAAATGAATAGCGACTGCCTCATGTATATTTATGTCGGGACTTCATAGAGCAGCACCGTGGCCCTCCATTCCCTACTACCTCCTCCCCATCACCTGTTTCCTAAACCCCATTACCCAGGAACCCTACTTCAACCTCACCGGCAAACCACTACAAAGCAGCCATGCCTCGGTCGATACAGCCGCCACTTTCTGATTGATGGTACCCGCTATATCACGGAACTTCCTTGACATGGCATTTTCCGGCACAATCCCCATACCCGTTTCATTGGATACGAGAATAACATTACAGGGAGGATTTTGCAAGACGGCAAGCAAACGATCGATATGTTCCGTTATTCTTTCATCCGACTCGAGCTTATACAATAGATTTCCTGCCCATACGGTCAAACAGTCTATGATCACCACATCGATCGATCGAGGTATAGCGCTCAAGGCTATATCTATATCAATGGGCTCTTCAAGGGTTTCAAACTCCTCCCCTCTTTCTTCGCGATGTTTATCGATGCGCGCAGCCATCTCGTCATCAAAAGGTTCGGCAGTAGCGAGAAACGCTTTTTTGGCATATCGTTCTGCGCATTGAAGAGCAAATGAACTTTTACCGCTTCTCGCCCCGCCCGTAAGAAAAACAACATCAGCCATATCGAAACGAATTTTATATCACAATGAAAAAAACTTCTCACTCATACTCTCTTTGATACAACCACCCCCTGAACAAAAAGAGAATAGCATAACAGCTTGGACTGAACAAACTCCACAACAGTCATCGCCCCGAAATGAGACCTTTTCTCAAAACGAAACAACAACAGACTCAAAACGAAACAGTCTTACGCAAATAACAGCTCAACAAATCCCAACCCACGCACACAAAATTCACAACATCAGCCAGAAACAGCAAATCGAAAAAAAACACAAAGCTTTTAAAAAAAAATATCATAAAGCCGGAAATTCACACGCTCTTCATATAAACCATATGTCTACCCCACCCATACGCAGAAAGACGGCACAGTATTTGCACACATAATACATCGAAAAGCAGTAAATGATTTTACCATTTAAATGTGTGAACAATTAAAAAACAAAAAAACAGGGAGGATCTCTTGAAACATAGCTCGAAAAAGACATTTATAATTGTCGCTCTCGCGGCGTTACTGCTTACCTCTTTCGGTAAAGTCAGCCATGCCACTGTATCAGGAACAACGGCAACGGGAAACACAAGCATTTCGATCACATTACCCAACATTATCATACTGCACTACCTGTCCGATGTCTCTCTTTCTTTCAACACGGATATTTCGACAGGTGTCGATGAAGGCGCTGGCTCCTGGAACACCTCATGGAGTGGAACGACAAGCAACGGCTCCGGTGAGCTTGCAGGAAGCGGCCTATCAGATGCCCCGACGTATGAGCTTGACGGTAACTCGACAATCAATGTAACCCTACCAAAAGTCTGGGCGGTCCGTGGAATTTCCAGCAATGGCACCGCAACGGTTTCCATCGCGCAGGGAAACACCTCGCTTGCAAACACTCAATCCGATTCGATAGAGCTCTCGAACCTGACGGTCTCGACTGAAGGTGCTGGCCCTGGTGCTTCGATAACCGCAGATCTTGACGGTCTATCGAAACAAAATGCAACTATCGGTAACGTCGGTCTAACCATGGATCTGGCTTCAGCAAATACTTCAGGTCAATATGTCGCTGCAGGTGCGGAATACACCATTACAGCTACAGCCATTTAATATTTTACCTCTGTCAATCAATTCATGGTAATCATGACCCCAGTTTTTTTCAAGAGGTTCTTTTCGGAGAACCTCTTGTCGTTATTCCCGGCAGCCGTAATTTTGAGCGTTTTTTTTCTCTTCCCAAAACAATCCTTTTGTGACGGTCATCACACGAGAATCACGTTCAAAAGAAGCATCGTCTTCGATGCAATGAAACCAAAAAACATCTTCCCAAACAATCAAGCGGCGCAAATTGCCAATGAAGGTGTTTTTTCATCAGATATACGCTGGGATGGAACAGTGACAGAAGCTGGACTCATAACCGGCAACCTTCAGAAGGTATACAGAAGATTAACATTCAGACGCTGGACGAACGAGTCGCAATCAAACCAGGAGTGGCTTTGGCAACTGATCTATTATGATGATGACGACGACTATTGGTGGCACACACCCACGTTCAACGTCTCGATTGTTGATCAATATGGCAATAGCGGAAAGATGAGCCACGTTTCGGATCCGGGTTCATGGATAAAAATCAGTGTCAATGATAAAAAAGTCAACAGGGTCTCCGGCTATTATGACGATGACGATGATGATGATGACATCAGAATTTACCGGGGAACTGTTCGCCTGAAGTTCGACATTTCTCATGCCAGACGCTCAGGAACATACAGAGGCACCATTTTCACCACATTAAGTTATATATAATGATGTACAGGTTATTCTTTTTCTCTTCACTGATTTTTTTCAAAATACTTATTCCCCCGTTCCTCTATGCAGAAGATCTGCCGCAGGGACAGATCGGATTGTCACCGAGCATTTTTGAAAACATACAACTCGGAACCAAACCGGTCAACGAAACAATCCGTTTTTTCAATTTCAGGGAAGAGCCTGTAACCGTACAGGTCAGTGTTCACAACTGGACGATCGATGCAAACAACAAACTCGAACTATTACCTCCAAGCAAGCAGTCGCTTGATCAGTGGATAACAATAAACCCCTTACACTTCACAGTTCCTGCGAAACAGAGCAGACCTGTTCGGTTTTCGATCCGGCCCAGAGTAAAGCCAGATCCGGGTGAGCATCGCGCAATCATTTATTTTTCAGAAGCCCCTTCGACAAAGGATACCACTGCACAAAAAACCATAAAAACCCGATTTCGCGTCGGGGTCGGAATCTATGCAACGTCGAAACCGGTGGAAAAAAAAGCAGTTCTGCACTCGTTTCGTTACAATAAGCACGCCCTTTCCGCAGATATCGAAAACACCGGCAACACCCATGTCAGATTGAAAGGCCAATTCATTGTGTGGAACGAAAACAATCTCCCTCAAGAAAGCGATTTTGACAATCTGTTCTCGAAAAGCAAGGAAAAAACAAAGCCAGAAGGCTTTGCCGGAAGAGGCATTCTCAACAGCTTCCCTGTTCTTCCGGGCACAAGACGAACAGTTGAAACTCCTTTACCTCAACCGGAAAAAAGCGGAACGTACATCGTTGCCGTAAAAGACACTCTCGCCGGCACTCCCCGCACACACCTTTTCAAGCTGGCGAAATAGTCTCGGACCTCAATGCTGGCAACAGGTTGTAACAGTAAAATAGTAAAGGCATTTCTTGCGTTTCTGGCACTGAACACGGTATCGTTTCCCCTTGCGCTCTTTGCAGTTGACGAATCCATCTCCCCTTCTTCAAAGCAACAGACTGTTACGGAAGAACAAGCTGTTGTTGTCGATTTATTCATCAACGATCGACCTGCAGGTATTCAAATATGCTACGAAAGCCATGACGACCTTTGGGTTCCTTTCGAGCTTTTCCATAAACATGTCGATCTGCCATCAGTATCGGAAAACGATCAGATCATGCAGTTCATGACAAGCCTCGGTCCGATACATTTCAACCTCAGCACTTTACAGGAGTTCGAAGGGAAGCAGTGCATTTCATTTGCCATGCTGAAAGAACGCTTCCACGTCCATCCGCTATTCAACGAATACCTTTATACGGTAAAAATCCTCATCCCCTGGAAGCCGGTTACTTCGTCGAAACAAAAAGAAAAAAAAATCTCGGTAACACCAGACATTTCAGCCCCGGGAAAATCACTTTCATTTTTACACTTCGAAACCGATATCTCCCACAGCTTTCAAGACAGCAATACCGATCATTATCTGGAATTAGAAGCCGGAGGAAGAATAGGCCCGGGCATGTGGGATATTGTGACAACAGGAAACAAGCACGATAAACTGTCGCTTTCACAATATCACTGGACAACGCTCAGTAAAAACACTGTTTTCAGAATAGGTACCGGAACAAGCCAGATATACAATCTTGTCGAAAATCCCGAGTATACCGGAGTTCAGATCGCATGGAACAACCGCAACATTTTACAGAATCTCGACGATATGCATTACAGTGACTCCGATGCCTTGTTGAATATAGACCGAACGCAGCGCCGGACAATCGAAGGAACAGGTCCTCCCGGAGGTATCGCCGAACTGCGTTTCGACGGACGTATCGCTGCACGTCAAAGAATTTCCTTCGACGGAAAATTCATTTTCAGCAATGTCCGCATGACGACCGATCTGAGAATAACCAAGGTGTATATTTATGAGTATTCAACCCTGGAACAGCCTCTTCGCATCATCGACTATACCCAATCATCTGCGAACAGGAGTCTTGCAAGGCATGAAATGCTCTTTCATTGCGCCGTAGGACGCTCAGGCAATCCTCTCGATGAAGACTATTCGGGGCCGACTTCCCTCACAGGATTCACCCATATACTTTATGGACTGAACGAACGTGTAACGCTCGAAGGCAGCATGCAGTACGACCCATATGAGAAATCGACCGATCAACTTCTCGGACTTATCATGTCTGTCGGTTCCAGGTGGAACACTTCACTCTACAGCGCACAGTCAAACGGACGTTTTGGTGCAGATATCTCGATCTTCGGCTATGGGAAGAATTGGCGTGTTTCCCAACGTTCACAGTGGAATGAAAAGGGATTTGGATATGATACCAGAGAGCATAAGGAGCGGCATATAGTCCGTTTACAGGCTCGTCCATTTTCTTGGATGAATGCTTTTGTATACGGCAACTACACCAAGGAAAATAACCTGGTAACCAGCAAGCACCTACTACCCGGTGGATATCTGCACCTTTTCCCTCGGACCAGATTGTCCATAATACCAGACGACAACGATGGAAAATATAGCTATGAAGTGTATTTGAGAGCACGGCGCGATACCGATATGCAGTTTCGCTATGAAGACAAGATAATATCCACCAATATCAACCATGATCTTAGAAACGGCACCAATACGCTTCAGCTTTATCACTCTTTTGCCCCGAAAAACCAGACACATGCATCGAGCGTTCATTTCAATTGGCATCCAGGAAACAGCCGGAATGACCGTATCCAGCTTGGAGCATCACATATGCATGGCAGATTCGGTTTTTCCGGTTCATGGAGCAAGGAAATTAATTCCGGACTGAGTGCAATTCTATCGTATAACGATAACATGTTCAACGCCAGCGGATTGTCCATAGAAGACAGCCCATTTCTATCCGATAGTTACGACAACCACACCATCAGTCTTTCCATCACTTGGGATTTAGGATACTCCGGTAAACGGTTTTACCCGATCAACAGATCGGCTATCAGTCAGACAAGAGGAGGTATGGCCGGAGCCTTGAAAATCATGACTGATGCAAATGCCAGCCAATCGTCGATCAATGATGTTTCAATATTGTTAAACGGCAGAACACTGGGGCAACGCCAGATTGGTGGCACTTTTTTCGTAGGAAACCTCAGACCGGGTATATACACGGTCTCGGTCGATCCTGAAAACCTTCCACTTGAAATGGTTGTCGAGCGACAGAACATAAAGGTTGAAGTGCAAAGCGGAGCCGTAACTGAAGTCAATATCCCTGTTTTTACGGAATATGGTGCTGCAGGCATGGTGTGCACAGCTTCGGAGCATATGCTTGTAGATGTACCTGTCAGTATAGTCGATTCATCGGGAAAAACCGTAAAGCGGACGAGAACCGACCAGTTCGGTCACTACCGTGTCGATGGACTGAGACAAGGAAACTATACAGCAAAAGTAACGACAACAAAAGAAGGCGAACCAGACCATGTAACGGAAACAGACTTTACCATTAAAAAAAACTTTCTGTTTGAAATCGATATTATCGTACCCGAATCCCATGAGCAGCAGTAATACGTTTCTTTCAAACCGCTTCTCCAACCTACAGTATCATACCGCACTCGATGCGACACCCATAGATACTCTCGACAGAAGATGGATCCACGGGTCGCGCTTCGCTTGCCCGAGGATGACTGAGAGAAATGAGTCATACCGCACTCGATGCTGCATCCATACTGAGCGACAGAAATGCATAGGGATCCAAGAATCACGCTTCGCTTGCCCGAAGATGACCGGAAGAATGGAGTCATGCCGCACCTGATGCTGCATCCATACTGAGCAACAGAAAAACCAACGAATCCCCGAGTCGCGCTTCGCTTGCCCGAGGATGACCGGGAGAAAAGAGTCCTGCCGCACTCGATTCGGCATCCATGCTGAGCGACAGGAATGCATATGGATCCACGGGTCAAGCCCGAGGATGACTTCAAGAGAGGGGCATGACGTCCTATCCGGCAATATCACATCAGACTCGATGCGGTATTAGATTGGTTTCCTGGTCGCGCTTCGCTTGCCTGAAAATCCATAAAAAGGGCTGAAAATCGTTATATTTATTGACGCTCAGAAACCGGCCTGTTGAAACGGATATTATGGGAAAGTTTGAGATCAAGCAGAAATTCAGTACAATGTAAGAGAAAGGATAGTATACGAAGTATCCTCTGGAGTTCCCCCGAACCCCCCGGAACATAACGAGTGAGATGGCAAAAAACGCCTTGACATTCATTGCTTTCTGTATGAGCATTTTTCTGCTCGATCCACGGGTCTCCGAAGCGGAAAGCCCCTCGAAATCACAAAGCGTCGTAGGCACCACCAATATTTCCATCGTTCTTCCCGACCTGATTATCCTCCATTATTATTCGGGATTGACCCTAAATTTTGAAGAGTTTTCATCCGCAGAAGACAGAGGCTCTGCCGATTTCGATGTTGAATGGAACGGTGAGGCCGAAAGCACGCATCAGCTTACCGACGAGAATACGGAAATCGATTTACCCGACAGGGTCTCCCTGCAACTGCCGAATGTCTGGGCTATCCGAGGCCTCTCCCCTTCTGGAAATGCGAAAGTTTCGATATCACTCAACAACAATGTGCTCACCTCAGGTTCATCGAGAATTATCATCGAGGAAGGTGAAGGCAATATTCAAATCGAGGATAATGCCGGTCATTCCGGCACCTCGATCAACACGAGTCTCAAAGGAATAGCGAGTTCGGAAGCAACTATCGGCAATGTCCGCATAACACTGAACTTTTCCGAAACAACCAAAGCAGGCCTTCACACCGGTGGCCAGTATAAAATCACTGCCGAAACAATCTGATTCCGGAATCCGAACCTCTTTGTCTGTTTTATCATTTCAGCCGGTTCACCTACAGTCAACAAGCTGAAAAGCCAAAGCGACCTGTTATTTTCACAGCACACGTTACTTGAAGAAAACTGTTTTCACTCATGAAATATCTTTCTTAAATTTAAGCGTAGGTGCTTTTTTTTCTGTCCTTTAATCCCCTAAACAATTCATTATGACGTTATTATCGTTTTCAGGAAAAACCTGTGCGGTTTTTCTTCTTATTTTTGCATTTTTTGTCGAAAATGCAGATGCCGTCGTAGGCGGCGGACAACAATCGAGCAGCGGTACAGCCAAAGTCACTGCAAATGTCCCTCAATTCATCGTACTGCACTATTACTCGAACCTAACCCTCAATTTCGAAACCCCGACATCGGAAGCTCTTGATCAGGGGGACAATACCATGGAGGTATCATGGGAAGGCGCAGCTTCCGGAGACGAGCTCTCGACAGCCAATCTCATGGATGCCGAACTCGAACTCGATGGAACGAAAACAACCGTGAAAATGCCGAATGTTTGGGCTGTAAGAGGTTTTTCAAAAAGTGGCAACGCAGAGGTTACCGTAACGATCCCATCTGGCGGAGATGAGCTTTCAAACGGTGAATCGAAAATCGGTATGTCAAACGTCAAGGTCAACGATGGAGAAAACAGCGGCAGCTCGATAAAAACCAACCTTGGTGGTATTGCAAAAAGCTCTGCAACCTTTGGAGGCATAGAGCTGGATCTCGATTTCAGTAAAACCAGCCGATCAGGTAGCCACGCCGGGGGGCAATATACTATAACTGCCTCGACGATATAAGGTTAGGGATATCCACAAATGTCCACTTGCCAGATACGAAAAACAAACACTCTGTTGGTGACAATCGCTTTTTTTTTAATGGCAACCTCTCATGCAAGACCTGCATTTTCTGCAGACAATCTGAAGATTTACAAAAACAGGAAGCTTGACAAGGTAACATTGAGTGAAATCGGGTTGTCCAAAAGCGGCATCTCAACATCGCTCAGTCCATTCGAAGCTGACGTAAGATGGAACAGCAGCGATGTCGATACCCCCGAACTGTTTCTTGAACAAGTCCACACCACAACGAGAATAAGCCGAAAAAACGTGCTGTTGTGGTATTACCAGTTCAACGTCAACGACGATGATGACGATGACGACAACGATAGTTTTTCACGCGGTAGAGCGTTCGATGTCGAATACAGGATTCTCAGCAGAAGCGGGGTTGAAAATGCCCTTTCACACAAGAATGACAGCTCGTCGATAATAAAAGCATACCTTACCGAAAAACCCGTCGAGTGTGAAAGAAAAAACAAAAAAAAGATCCGATGCCTTGGCAGAGTCGACCTGGATCTGGACATTTCCCGAGCAAAAAAATCCGGAAAATATTTCGGCACCATCGAAATAACAATCATAACAATCTAAACGCTATCATGAAAAATCTACTCACGGCACTCCTCATTGTCATGGTCACAATGGCAGCCAATGTTCACGCTCAAGAAGCAGCTCCTCCCGGCCAGATAGGAGTATCTCCTTCGATGCTCGAACTTTCGATCGGTTCCGAACCGGTTAACGAATCGCTCAGACTTTTCAATCTGAAAAAAACACCGACAAAAGTAAAAGTAGAGGTTTACAACTGGACCCTCGACGACAATAATGAAGTCAAACTTCTACCGCCAACCGAACAGTCCCTCGACCAATGGATGCTGATCAACCCGACCGCGTTTACCCTTGAACCAGGAAAAAGCCAGGTTGTTCGTTTATCTGTCCGTCCTCCCGTCAAACCCGATCCCGGAGAACACAGGGCTCTCATCTATTTCATCGAAGAATCCATGGCGGAAAACGCAGCAGATGAAGAAAAAAAACCGGTAGAAGTTCTCTTCAAGCTGGGTGTCGGAGTATATGCGAATGCAAATCCCGTCAAACGTTCGTCGACGCTCACATCGTTCTCTTTCGATAAATCGGGCAACTCACTGAAAGCAGCGATCACCAACAGTGGAAACGTTCACACCAGATTGACAGGCAGTTATTCCATATGGAAAAAAGATGACTTCCCCGGAATCCAGAATGCAGAAAAGTTCGTAAAGGCTGAAAATCCCGAAAAAAATCCTGACGGTCTTGTTGCATCCGGCCAGTTGAATCAGACTCCTGTTCTTCCCGGTAATACCCGAACAATCATAACTCAGCTCCCCACGCTCACAAGGTCGGGATCATATATTGTTGCCGTTTCCGGAGAACTCGGAGATAAAAAGATTGAAAAGACCTATCCCGTATCGCGCTGACAGATGCAAAGGGTAACGGCCTATGGCTTTCATCAAGCGACTCACTGCGCTTTCTTTCCTTATTTCCGTTCTGTACTGTAATAGCGCGATACACTATGCTCAGGCTGCCGAATCAGGGCAGCCTGAACCGCTTCTTGTTGAAGTTTTCTTCAACAAGAAAACTGCCGGCACCCTCATTTGCTATCGCTACCAGAATACGTACTGGATTCCATTCGACCTTTTCTTTCAGCAAACAAAACTCAAAGGTCAACCTGCGGAAAACGGGAAAGTCACCTATCAAACAACTCTCGGAGTACTTTCACACGATCCGAAAAGTCTGAAACTCATTGAAGACACACGATGCATATCGTTCGATCAGCTGGAAAAATCTTTTTATGTCAAAGGACGCTTTGTACAGTCGGTATTCGCTCTTGCACTCGATGTCCCTTGGGCTTCCGGTAAACCTTCGAGAAAAAAAGCAGCGAAACCGGTTATCACTCCTGATATTGAAGCACCTTCCAGTTCCCTCTCTTTTCTGAGATTCGAACCCCAGGTTTCCTATGAGTTCAACGACAATACAAGCAGAGACTTGCTCGTTGAAGCCGGAGGAAGACTAGCCGGCGGTGTCTGGGACATAACATTCGAAGGTGATCCCACGACACGCATCCGACCTTCTCGTTACCACTGGACCACATACAATAACAACTCGGTCCTGAGAGCAGGAACCGGGTCATCCGATCCGTTTTCTCTTCTAAACGACCTTGATTTTACAGGTATACAGGTAGGATGGAACAACCAGACAATTCTCAATCAGCTGGATTTTGAACGATACAGTGACTCTGATGCATTCCTTTCCCTCGACAGAACACAGCAACGAACCATTGAAGGTAACGCCCCTCCTGCCTCGATCGCCGAACTCCGGATCGAAGGTGTTGTTATCGCAAGACAACGAATCGGCCTTGACGGCCGGTTCCGTTTTCCCAATGTCAGGATGACTTCCGATCCGAGACGTACCGAGGTCTATATTTTTCAAAGAACATTGCGGGAGAAGCCTTTGACAATCATTGACTATACAATGTCAATTTTGAACCGTACGCTTCCGGCAAAAGAACTCCTCACAAGAGCTGGTGGCGGGGTAGTTGGCAACCCTCTGTACCAAAATGAAAACGACAGCACATCATGGACCGGGTTCGGTCACATTATCTACGGCGTTCACAACCGGATGACCATCGAAGCAGGAATCCAGTATAACCCGGAAAACATCAACAGAGAAGCTTTTATCGGAACAGTCCTCTCGATAGGCGGTAACTGGGGAATAGCTCTTTACGGCGGAAGATCCAATGACCGTTACGCAACGGATTTCAGACTTGAAGGAAAAGGAGTGGATTGGTCTCTTTCATACTTCGGGCGGTTAAATCAGGAAAATTATTCAAAAGACGGTAAAGAAAAACAAAAAAACCACTCCTTGCGCTTCAGCACAGGAATCATCGAGCCTTTCGACCTGCTTTTGTATGGCAGATACAATAAAACAGGAAACGAGACTGAAGAAAAATACCTGCTACCCGGAGCCTACTGGTATGTTATGCCAAGCATCATGTTGTCAGCCCTTCCCAATGACGAAGAACAATACCGATATGAAGCAAATCTGAATGTGACTTCACGGAGTGATATTTCCGTCACCTATGAAGATGAGATAATCGCAGCAGATCTCGATTATGACTTCAGCCGCTCATTGCAGAGCAGAGCTCTCTACTCACATGCGTTCAGTACAGGAAACAATGTAAGCAGCCTTTACTTCGATTGGTATCCAAAAGGAAACCGCTTCAATCTGATCAGACTCGGAGCATCAACATCAGGTAGCCAAACAGGCTACTCTATCGCATGGAATAAATTTGTCAATGCAGGTCTCGAACTTAGTCTGCAATACAGTTACAATATGAACAACGCTTTACGGCTTGAAACTGAAGACTCTTTTTCCAATTTCGTCCCTCCTGAAGCGAGACAATACATTGCATTTGCCCTCACCTGGGATCTTGGCCGGTCGAGGAAACGCTTCTACCCCATCAATCGCACCGCCATAAGTCATACCCGTGGTGGACTTGCCGGGTCAATGAAAATAATTAATGAAACAAACTTGAAACCTGACGACATCAATAACGTCGACATTCTGTTGAACGGGAAAAAGCTCAGCCAGCGCCAGGTAGATGGCTCTTTTTTTGTCGGGAATCTGAAACCAGGAGTCTATGCTGTAGATGTCGATGCAGAAAACCTCCCTTTAGAACTCAACATACCCAACAAAACAACATATGTCGAAGTGATGAGTGGAGCAGTCAGCGAAATCACCATACCGGCTTATGTCGAGTATTCCATTGCCGGACAAGTTATCGATACCCGGTCAATCGCTCTCGAAAACAGAAAAGTAACCGTCATGGATGAAAAAGGTAACGTTATCGATCATGCCGTGACAAACCTCTTTGGCTACTACAGAACAAAAGGACTCCAGCCGGGAAATTACACGTTATCCGTTTCCGATGTAAAGCACGAGGTAGTCATTAAGGATGATTACCTCTACAGTATCGACTTCACTGTCAGAGAAGAAACAACTCCCGCTGTTTTACACGAAAAGGAAATGGGGGCGGAGAAAAAAACACAGCGAGGCCGGATAAATCCTTGACAAATGGAGAAAATCACCTACAGTGATATCAAGTGCTGTATTTCATCAACTCGGCACAGGAAGTGTTGAAATCATCTTCTGAAAAAATCTCCATGGTAAAAACCCTTGCCTGATCGCGATTTTCATGTAGCGCCTGCATGACCAGATTCAACGTTTCCGCTCGCATGTGCTGCAGACCGTTATGATCCTTTCCGTTTTTTATACCATGCATATGCACCACCCGTGTCCGCGACAGATACCGGACAAGATGCTCCTGAACAGGGTAGCCGTAGAGTTCGAGATGGCCAATATCGAGTGTTATGGAAAGATCGAAAGACGAAATGACTTTATCGAGAAGCTGCATTGGATAATTGAGGGTTTCAACGCAAAATTCCGATGCTTTCACTGAAACAGCAGATAACAGTTTTTCGAATGAAGTATGGAAATTATCTGAAAACGCCGTTTTTTCCTCTTTTGAAAATTGATTGACATCCATTCCTTGTCCTGCTTCAGCGTGTAGAACATAGGCAGAAGGCCGTAACACCTCCGTCAGCTCTATAATCCTGCGACATTTCTCAACCGAACGTTCACGAATTGCGGGATCGAAACTACAGAGATAAACATCCAGAGGCAGATGGATCGAATAGGTAAGCTCATGCTTTTGGCCGATGTCAGAGAGCCTTGCAATATCGCTTTCTGAAGGCAGGTTGCTTATTTCGTCCGACTCGAACAGAACCAGTTCGACATCATCGACCTTGTCTTTCAGGTACTCTATATTCGGGATAATCTCATCGGGAATGATATAGGAAGTAGTACCAACTCTGAAAGGAAACTGCTTTTTACAATTCATTTTTCGTGTTATGAATAATAGCTGCACACAAAACCGAAGACACCATGCTTTTTTCTCCGTGCCTGCCAATCAGGAAATCATATGACGATAATAAATATCTACATCCCGATTGGGACAGTAACCCACGGTTCTGTCTATGAGCTGCCAATCCCTGAAAACCTCTTTATAGGTAGGATTGTTGTAAATAAAATAAACATTACCGTAGCATTCTACTGTTTTTGCCACTTTTTTCGTTAGCGGTTCATCGAACGGATTGAAGGCAAAATACACCGTATCACTACCAAAGCCATCATACTCGAGAATATCTTTACAAAACAACTCTGCACGTCCGCATTTCGTAACAGAAAGATTTCTACGGGCGACCTCACACAAATCCTGATTATACTCTATACCGACTATCGTCTCGAATGGATAAGAATGTGCGATAATGAGCGCCTTTCCTTTTCCGCTTCCAATATCGACAAACCGTAGTCGAAGGGATTGTTTTTGATGCAACTTGTTGTGACGTATAACCCTATCGAAAGAATACACAATGACATCGGTAAACGCCGCTTGATAGCCGGAGCCATGCTCCAGATTCCGAAGCTCTTTGGGGTAAACCGTTTTCTGTACAAGCGAACATGTTTCGGTATGATGCTCGGTATCAAAGCCCTTCTCCTGTGCCAAATAATCCATGAACCTTCGCGGTCCATGACGAAGAATCGCTTCTGGCAACATTTCTACAAGTTGCGGATGATTTCTCATAACGGTATATAGTGCACTTTTTTCACGATTTTTTACAGCTCGTCCGCATTATATTACCGGGAATCTAATGAGTGTCTTCATTTTCGAAGGCTCGGTTTTTCCAGGATCGGATAGATAGATTTCATGATGCAATCCATTCACACAAAGGTCATTGTCAACAATGAAATCCATCAGCTTTTCGATTGTTTCGGACTCATCAGCATAGGGACCCTCATGCAAAATCTGTATACACTTTCCTTCTGCAAAATGTTTTAACGCAATTTCTCGAATCACCTCGTTTTTTTTCTTCGAGGCAACTTCGGATTGCACGAAAAGCATCAGTTCTCCTGTCACGAACTCAGGCATCCTGATCAACAATTTCCAGCACCATTCGCTTCTCGGAACGTCAAAAGCCGGCCTTTCCCCATCGACCCACCACAAACCTTCAAGCCTTGGAACGCTGAAATCATAGCCCTGTTCTTTACAGCGTTTCTTGATCCCATAAGCAAGAGAGTAAAGTGCCTTGAGTTTCTGAATAAAAACATCACCTCCTGGTTCACCCTTGCCTTCTATCGATAAATAACTCACCATACCGAATTCCATAATTTCAGGAACCCTTTTAGAGGTATAATACGACCTATATTTTTTTACAAGATCAAGCTTGGACATGCTCACTCCTTCTTCAAAAATAGCCATCCAATAAAAAGTATAACCTGCAGCGACAACGATAGTAGCCACGGCATACCCAACGTGCGGCGGACTGTTGATTTTCAACGATCCGGGCCACCTGTTTTAAAACAACGGTATTGTTGACAATTTCGCCTCATTTGACGAAAAAATCAAGAAATTTCGTCATTCCTATTCTTTGTATGAATTCCGGAAATAAGGAGATGGTGGTTTCAATCAAAAAAAATCATCCTGCCTATAACCGCTCGGTGAAAAAGCACCATGAATCCCGAATCGAAACATCATACGCCTGTTGAAAGGCTTTACCGAAAGTTTCACCACTTTGAAGGGATATCAGAAGACTCCTGAAAGCATTCTCATCGTGTTCTTTCAAAAATGCAACGAACATCGAAGATTGTTTGTAAAACAAATACGGCCAAACCTTCAGTAAACCATTGCGGCATCGTCATGTACTTGTACAAACCTCTATGCTGAAGTAAAAAAAGATGCGAAAGTTCATGCGTTACATAAGCATCAATCTCATCCGGATGTTCAAGCAATCGCGGAGAAAGAAAAACACTGCCACGATAGGTAATCCCTTTTGCCTTCCTACCGGTCAATGCCTCAAAACTTTCCGGACTTGCAGAAACAAAGAGACGTATTTTTTTAACAAAGGAACCGTTTTGCTGCCGTTCCACATCGACTACCGCAGCATCAAGAGCTTCAGCTATTGCTCCTGCAAACGCTTCAGCGCCATCTTCGTAAAAAACCCTCTTGTCCGACGAAAGCATATGAAAATGATCAGTCGATTGACAATAATGGGCAAGCGCATTTACAGCTGAACAGCTCGACAAAAGAGGAAACAAAAAATAAAAGCGATTGATTTGCAACACATCGACCTTCCGAGTAATAGACTCTCATGATAAAGAGTAAAGACAGATAACCGTTTATTCATTTTATTCTTGGTTCAACTCGATTCATTACCCAACAACGACATATGCAGGCAAAAATGCCTTACGCAATGAATCGAAAATACAGTAACAAGCACACCGATGATAAACTTGTAAAATAATCGCGCTGACTTTCAAAGATCATGTGTCCTGAACGAAGAAGCCGTTCGAGACGTTATAATATATAATTAGTCTAATTCTAAACAAAACCATAGAACAATGCTTATCATTCGCACACTTTTCCTGCTGTTTCTCGTCATGGGATTGGGCGCCTTGACTGAAGAAACATTGGTGACTGCCTCTTCGGCAGGAAGTACAGGTTCCGAAAAAGCAGCTGTTATACCAGAAGGTTTCGGTAAAGTCAAGCTCGATAAAACAGAATCTCTTGACAAGCTCTGTAATCAGGATTTGACCTGTGAGACAATTTTCATGAAAGTCAACAAGGTCGACCGCAGGCATATTTCTGCCGGAAAAACTGTACTGCTTCCGGTAGATATCGATAAAGCATCGCAATACATACCTGTTCCGCAACAGCTCAGTGACAGCCGGGGCGAACGGGAAGTTCGCGTTTTTCTCGATACACAGTATTTCGGAGCGTATGAGAATGGTGCTCTGCTTTTCTGGGGACCGATTTCCAGTGGCCGGAAATCCAACCCAACCTGGCCCGGAGAGTTCTTTGTCAATTACAAGCAACGGCATAAACGCTCAATAAAATACAATAATGCACCGATGCCTTATTCCATCAACTACGACGGCCCGTATTTCATTCACCAGCAGGCTCTTCCCGGTCACCCTGCTTCACGAGGCTGCGTTCGACTGCTCGAAGCCGATGCAAAAAAGCTTTTCAGTTGGATGAAAGTAGGCGATTCGGTTACGGTTCTGTAGAGCGAGCACTCTCGACATCGAGGGTTCGTGCTACAGAGCCTCTCCCCCATCTTTAGTTTTCAAGTTATTACTCCTTTTTTCTTCCTGTGTATTTTTTCCATGAAATCTTCACACCGTTTTATCCACTGGTATAGCTTTTGTTGTCATTCATTCAAGAATCCATTCAGCAAGTATCTTTACGGTTCTGGGATGAATGAGGTAACCACCACTATGGTGAGGGTTCGATTTTCCTCCTCTCAGCGATAGATTATAAATCTTGTAGTCTTTGATGGATTCCACTAATCCATACTGTCTCATTGTACGGTAATCATCAGAGATTTTGGAATCATGAGAGATGTAATCATCCTCTGCTGCAATGTTCACCCACTCACGGATGTTGGCTGGATATCTCCTTTCTTTGCAGGCATTATATCCCTTGATATTCTCTCTTACCGTTGCATCACCGAGTGGACAGCCCAATGTCACGAAAAGATCTATTTTTCGATTCCAGTAGTCATACCACTCCCCGTATCGACTGAACTTCCACAGTGTGTCGTATGCAATGATCGTTCCGAGTGAATGTGCTACAATTGCGGTACTTCCTTCCCTATCGAGTGCACGCTTGAGAGGCTTGATCATGGGTCTTCGGACTTCGGTTCCGTAAAAGCTCTCATCGTTCCAGTATTCCCTCATATCAGGAGCAACTGCTGCTATCAGCGTTTCGCTGAGATTGAAAAAGCTTAGAATAGGAGAGAGCACATCAGCAGCCCCTTCTTTGAAAGACTCCTTGCCTGGCAAGCGATTATAGTTTCTTTTTGAAAACTGATTCGAGCTATACACCTTCAGCAACTCGAGAGTATGTCGCCGAGAATCGGTATCATCCACATAGGGTTTGCCCTCTGCCGACTCCATATAACAGTTACTTGTATCGCCGTAATAAACGAACTCTAGAGTTACTTCACTGAAACGAGCGGCAGCATCTGGAAAATCACGGTCGAGCCCCCACCTGAGAGCATCGAGCCAGAGACTGCGCAGAGACTCTTCAGGGGGTTTCCAGCTCCTACCATGTATAAGCAGCAGAGTCTTATTCATGCGAAAACATGTTTACAATCAGGATATCCACAGTCCTCTTCTCCCGATAACCAAAAATAACGAGTTCTATTGTTTATTTTCATGAGTCTCGACCAGTGACAAGACCTCATTGAGTTCTTCCAAATCAAATGGCTTGTCCAATACGGCAACAATTTTCAGATTTTGAGTAACCTCTTTCTTATCGGCCATTCCATATCCACTTATGAACACCACCGGGACGTCATACCCCTCATCTTTGAGACGAGCGACAACACTAATGCCATCTAGACCGGACATCTTGAAATCTGTAATAATCAAATCGAATGTTTCAGGATCCTCCAAAAACAATTCAAGACCTTTTTTCCCATTCGAAACCGGGACCACCTGATGATTCAACATCGTCAAATAGTTCCCAAGCAATTTGAGAATCAGGGGCTCATCATCCATTATCAATATTTTCATGTACCTTCATTACTGGAATTTGAATTATAAATTTACTCCCTTTCCCTTCTTCACTTTCGACACCTATTGTTCCCTTATGATTTTGAATGATTTTGTAAGAAATCGACAATCCCAAACCTGTACCTTCACCTTTCTCTTTTGTAGTAAAAAACGAATCGAATATTTTTGATTTCACATTGAAAGGAATACCGCATCCTGTATCTTCAACCTCAACGATAACGAAACAACCCCGATGAAAAGAACGAACTGTAAGTTGTTTTTCGGAAGAGGATCTCAAAGCATTTTCTGCATTACTGAATAGATTGATGAACACCTGCTCCAATTCAATCACGTTCCCATTGACCAACGGCAAATCTTCGGAAAGTTCATGGATAACTTTAATATTCTTGTTCGATAGGTCTTTACTGAAAAAAATAAATGATTTGTTGATAACCTCGTTTATATCAACATCTTCCTGCTTTTCCAATCCAGCATCCCTACAGAATTCCAACAAATGATTGACTATAACAGATGCTCTCTTTGTCTGTACTTTGATTGCCCGGAGATGCTCTTCTATAAGATCATACTTACCCTGTTCATGAAGAATCAATGAGACATCGGCGGCCATATTGATAACCCCTAGTGGATTGTTGATTTCATGAACTACTGCCGCAATCATTTCTCCTACCGATGCTAATTTCGCTGACTGGACTAATTGACTTTGAGAAACTTTCAATTCATCGCTGGAAACCTGAAGCTTTTGACTTAAATATATAATTTCCTTCACTTGCAATCCAAGAAATATCACAAAAAAGAAAACAAGTATTGGAAACAAAATAAACAGTTCGTCAATTTCTATATTTTCATAAAATCCCGTCCATTCCCATAGCAATTCAAACGCATCAATCCAGCACAAAACAGGAAATAAAACTGCTCCGAGAATTGCAATAAATATTATTCCTTTTATTATTCGACCCACAACAAAAAATCGTTTGAATAGAAACTATAAGACAGTCAAGCAATACTGCTATAGTTTCAGTAAAAATGTATCGCATTGTACAATAAAGACATAAATAATAACCGAACTTATGAAGCATCAGCGCTCGTCATACTGTTCAGCGAAACTATTCTCATGGGGAACACCTGTGCTCGTCCAATACTATAATGACTGGTTTCAAACAACAAATTCCAGAACCCCACTCGAATTCATGCTAAATAACTATATACTCTGCACCATATCGAAGTAATCAAAAAAAACATCAATCTCTCTCTGAAATCGAGTAGATAAATCAAGGAAGCCCTTATCGTGAAATTTTGATATATCATCTATATCACAGAACATTTCAAAGAATATAAAATCAATTACACAGCATCGTTCGACACATTGTAATCACGTCAAAAACCATAGCGCGCCGCTGTCGAACATCTTTATCTTGTGAGATCATTTATTATCGCACAATACACATCAGTTGATACAGCAGTTGTGTATTGCATGAAAGATGTCATATATGCATATGATGATACGAAGCGAAGCGCTTCAGTTCGTTTCCGGATAGAGCACGATGCAAGACTTCGAATCGATCGAGTCACGAAATTTTCCGAATAAAAGAGAGAAACGGATCAAGAAAAGCAATCAGGTAGGCCTCTTTCAGACATCCGCTTTGCATGTCATGAAGCAAATCCAGGAGTCTTTACCGATAGTGGCATGAAGGAATGCAGGAGAAAAAGCCATCTGTCCGATAAGCAAAGGACAAGGAATTCGATTACGTGAAAAGCAAACGTCACGAATCATGAGAAAAAGATATGAAACTGCAGATATGTCAGCAACAGGCCCAGCGCTCCTCCCACCAGCACCTGTAGTACCGTATGTCTCTTCAAGTGAACCCTCGCCACTCCTATAACGATTATCAACAGAAAAAAAGAGTGGACAACCGGTCCGAATGCATAGGCCAAAGCAACCAAAGGGCCTGCAATACCGGTAGTGTGAACGCTGATTTTCCACCACTTGGCAACAAGCATCACAAGGAGGGTATTCGATGCATAACAACACATAAGCCCTTGAACGTAAATCGGGGCTTGAAGAGCGAAAAGAAAAAAGAAACCCGCAACATAACTGACGATGCTAAAGGTCAATGGGTTAAGCCGTTGAGCTCTTTCCGCAATATCGAGCGTCTCGAGGAACCCTTTTTTCTAAATCTATCGACTGCCTTGTATTTCAGTCATACAATACACAAAAAACACAAATTTATTTCTCATGCATCACAATCGATATACGGTTCAGGATTGTTTCTTTGTCTTGTAGACAAAGGAACGCCATCGCTCCTCCTCCACATCCGCTCCGGCCATCTCCGCTCTCGCGAGTGCGAAAAAAAGATCGGATAACCGGTTGACATAAACCGGAATGGAGGGATGAACAGTTGCCTCTTTCATCAGATGAACAAGCATACGCTCCCCGCGGCGGACCTGTGTACGAACCACATGACAAAGAGCGGAAATTTCCGTTCCGCCGGGTAACAGAAAACAATCCGAAGGCCCAGCCGCCTCTACCAGTTCATCGATCCAGTGCTCACACCATTCGGCTCCGTCAAGAGGAAGCGGTTTAACATTCACCCTGGTAGCATCTGTTGGAGTAGCAAGATGAGACATCATATTCATGAGAGTAACCTGCACCTCCTGTAAACGCCCCTGCCACGCATGGCCCAACGGTAATTTCGAACGCAACAACCCGATATAAGAGTTCACTTCGTCGAATGTGCCGTAGCACTCCACTCTGGAATCATCCTTATCCACTCTGGTGCCGCCAAACAAACCCGTCGTCCCCCCGTCCCCCGTTCTGGTATATATTTTCATTCTTTTCTCCTATTTTCCTTTTGACTTTAGTGATCCGCCTTCAACTCTTTCATCAAGTCATGCAGACTGGTCCATGCTTGAGCACCGTCCGCATGAAGCTTCCTCACAATTTCGACGGCCTGCTTTCCCTCGGTGTAATCACGTTCGGCAATTCCCTCGGCTATCCACACCTTTTTTCCTGCTTCGATCGCCTCTTTTGCAAGCTGAAGATTGATCAGATTGCCTTGTCCGAAAGGCACATCACTCACAACAAGGATATCGGCCTTCGCTGCCTTGAAAGACGCTTTTTGAAAAGCTTCCTCTCCTATGGCGGAAAAAGGCTTTTCAAATACTGCATCGATACCGAGAGCAAGAGCCGCTTCAGCATCCGAATCCATTTCGTTCAAAACACCACTTGTAATTCTGAACCCTTGCAGAGAAAAACGCCGGAAGAGCTCTATCCCGGTCCCTCCTCCGGCAATGACATGCACCGCTTTATGTTTTTTCGAACTTCCGTTGAAATTCTCGAGAACACCGGATACATGTATCGAACCGGTAACGGGATCTCTTTGAACTTTCAACTCACAATCATACACCTGATCGAGAATTTCAGGAACAAGCACTTTTTCAGGCCTGCCTTCGGCGACAATGCGCCCTTCACTCATCAGGATCAAACGATCAGCGACTTCCGACGACAAACCCAGATCATGACTGACAAGGAAAACCGTCATGCTTTTTTCACGGTTGATTCTTTTTAAAATGCGCAGAACCTCATAACGATGATTGATATCAAGATGTGCAATCGACTCGTCAAGCATAAGAATACGTGGCTCCTGAGCAAGAACCATAGCAAGAATGACCCTCTGCTGTTCACCACCACTCAATTCCATGAAATAGCGGTCTTTCAGGTGAAGCACATTGGTATAGATCATAGAGCGCTCGATAACCACAAAGTCTTCTTCAACAAGTCCTCTCAGGAAACCTGAAGCGGCAATACGACCGTTCATGACAATCTGGCCTACAGTGAAGGCCATCGGAGACTCGACTTTCTGCGGGACCACCCCTATATATCTGGCACGAGTCACCTGGCGCATCGATCGAATATCTTTTCCAAAAAGACAGACACGTCCCTTGACCGGCTTCAGAAGCGCCGAAGCGGTTTTCAACAACGTGCTCTTGCCGCACCCATTTGGTCCGATCAACGAAATAAATTCACCCTCGTTCACCTGAAAACTGAGATCATCGAGCACCGTCATGCCTTTGTATCCGGCATTCACTTTTTCAAACGTCAACGCAGCCTGTCCCATATCCTCCTGCTTTCCTGTTTCGATTCCTCAACAATTAAACAAATCGACGATCTTAGCTAACCTATCCATGCATTTTTCATTTTGCGTTGAAGAATCAGCAGAAAAAAAGGGCCTCCGGCCAGAGCCGTTACAACACCGACAGGAACCTCTATCGGAGCGATCACCGTTCTGGCGAAAGCATCGCAAACAGCAAGAAAAGTTCCTCCTCCAACTGCGGAAAGAGGAATAAGCCAGCGATGATCCGGACCGAACATCGCCCTGATGACATGAGGAACGATCAAACCTACAAACCCAATCATACCTGCCATCGAAACCGCAGTTGCCGCAACCAGCGTCGCACAAAGCAGCCCACCCATGATGACGGCATCTGCATTGATACCCTGATAGTGTGCCATTTCCCTTCCGAAGGTCAAGGCATTGAGCCTTGAAGCGAGAAACCATGCCCCCCCAATCCCGATTCCGATAAACAATGCAGAAAAAAGGCGCTGATTGAAAGAGACAGGTTGAAGGTTCCCCAACATCCACCAGATGACGTTGTGCAGCCCCTCTGCGCTGGCCATGGAAACAAAAAACATGATCAAGCTCGAACAGATAGCGCTGACAATCACCCCGCTTAAAATAAGGCTGTAGACTGACGGCATCCCTCCGCTACCACGGCTTGCAATCCAGTAAACAAGAAAAAGAGTCGCAACAGCCGAGGCAAATGCCATTATGGGAAGACTGAGAGGTACAGCAGCAACAGCACCGAATAGAATTGCCATGGTTGCCCCAAGTCCTGCCCCTCCACTTACTCCGAGCACATACGGTTCGGCAAGAGGATTGCGCAGTATCGCCTGGAAAATCACTCCAGAAACGGACAACGCACCGCCAACCAGCACACCCATAACAAGACGGCTGAACCGTAAACTCATAATCGCCCGTTCTACCGGGGAATCGAGATCGGGCCATAGCATACCCGTTGGCCCCAGAAGAAGAGAAAACCCAAGGAGAAGCGGAACGCAAACAAAAAAAAGAGCAACACGCGCTCCCGATATGGTATTGAGCCCTAACATCGCTGCCGGACGCAAGGTTGTATCCTGATACTTTTTCATATTATTCAGCTAAGCAACAATCATGTAACGCTCCCCTGAACAGTGAGGCGAATAAAAACTCCCGAAGCAAGAAACAAAAAAGCGCTCAGCACCATAAGTCTAATGGTTTTTCTCAGGGTATCGATAGTACAATCATCCTCTACAATTCCCAGATACGGCAACGTCTGTCTGATACCGCCATAGGATCGAGGCCCTCCAAGCCTTACGCCAAGCGCTCCGGCAAAAGCTGCTTCCGAAAACCCTGCGTTTGGACTTGCATGCTGCCTTGCGGTTCGAACAACCGAACGGAAAACAGCATGCCCGTCAAGCCGCATGAGCCATGCCGCAAAACCAACGACCGGAACTGTAAGGCGAGCCGGCAGATAATTGGCGATATCGTCCAGTTTAGCCGAAGCCCATCCAAAATCCATATACCGTTCGTTTTTATAACCGAACATCGAATCCAGCGTATTAATCGCTTTATACGTCATAGCACCTACAGGTCCGAAAAGCAAAGCGTAAAACAAAGGGGCGGTCACACCATCAACCGTATTTTCCGCAACGCTCTCCACTGTTGCCCGCACCACATCCTCCTTGTCCATTGCAACGGTATCCCGACCAACCATCATTCCTACTTTTTCTCTTGCCTGTTGAAGTCCCTCTTGCTCGAGAGCAGTCAGGACTGCACGGGCATGCCTGGCCAGGTCTTCAGCAGCAAAGGAAAAATACAGTATCACTATCGATGCGGCAACCCCGAAAAGGGGATGAACGGAAAAGCAAAGCCATAACACCCCAGAGGTAACGACCACTGTCCCGCCGACAACAATCACTACGGCAAGAATTCCGGCGACTCTCAGGGAAATCTCCCGATATTTTCGCAATAACGCCTCGGTATTCACCGCAAGGAAACCGATCGACTTGACAGGATGAGGCAGTTTGCGAGGATCCCCCAACAACAGATCAAGGATAAAAGCAGCGAGTAGCTGCAGCTCAAGGTCTGCACTCATCATCTCACAACCGTCTCAATTTCTTCTCTTGCAGACAGTAGTTGCTCGAGCAAACGATCATTTTCGTCTGGTTTACGGATTGCAAAACGAAAATAGTTATCCTTCAAACCTGGAAAATTTCTACAATCCCGAACAAGAATTCCCTTTTTCTTCAGAAATTCGAGAAGATGGTCAAGGCTCGATCCGCCGTTCCATCGAGCGAGAAAAAAGTTTGCGGCATATCCTTTCAGAGAAATTCCCGGGATCTTTTTCAGCCTCTTGAAAATTTTCGCCCGCTCGGACGCAATCATCGCCCGGACGTCACGCTCATAGTCTTTACACTCGAGCAACTCCCTTGCAACATGCTCCGCAACGATATTGACAGTCCAGGGCTCCTTGTACCGCAACAAAACATCGATAACATCGCGATGAGCGATGACCGCGCCAAGGCGCAGGCCTGGCAATGCATAAAACTTGGTGAGAGAGTGAACGACGATAACGTTCTTCAAAGCCATGACTTCTCTCATAAGCGTCGCTCCGGGGAAATCGTCCACATATTGGATAAAAGCCTCATCCATTATAAACCACTTGCCAGGAAAACGGCTTGCGAGAGCGAGAAAAACCTCTTTTGGAAACCTTGTCCCGGTGGGATTGTTCGGATTGGCAGCGAAAAAAGCGTCCACCCCTTGCAGTTCCGCTGCAATCGTATCGATAGAGGGTAATGTAAACCGATCCTCTTCCTTCAGTTTTATATAGCGGACCTCTGCCCCGGAAATCCTGCAAGCTCTTTCATAGTCGAAAAATGACGGAGCAAGCACCCGTACTTTTTTTACATTCAGCGCTCTTGGAAGAAGATAAATCCCCTCTATCGCACCGTTTGTCGGCAAAACAGTTCGGCTATCCAGCCCAAATCTTCCCACATAAAAATCTTTTATCCCCAACCCATCTATCGAAGGATACCGGCTAACTTCGCATGAGTCGAGAGAAGTGATGGCAACCGGTGGTGGTAACGGACTGACGTTAACACTGAAATCAAGAAGATTATCACTTTTCAAACCGGGCTGGCAATCCAACGCTCCTCCATGCTTATGGAAATAAAGATTGTCTCGAGTCATTGCAACAGTAACAAATTACTAATATTTTCATAACGAGATCGATGTCCGCAAAATGCTCCTTTACCGTACCCCACAATCATCTCCTACAAATCAACAGCTCAACAATTCTTGCTCTCCCGCTCTATAATCCCGAACACCGCGCTCATATCAAGATGCTTTTCGAAATGATCTGCAAGGCGATTATACTCGTTATCCTTGTCCCACGTCTCACCGTTTGAGACAAATTGCGGGTCCAACAAACGAAGAAACCACTCTCTGAACCCCGTTCGATCAAAGATACCGTGAAAATAGGTCCCTAGTACCTTTCCGTCCATGCTGACAGCCCCATCGTTATCCGTAACCGGCTCATTGTTCCTCGACGATACCTGAATCAAGGAATGAGCGTCTCCGACAAGACTGCTCTCTCCCATATGTATTTCATAACCTTCGACCTTTACCGGTTGACCAAACAGGCATCCTTTGGAATTGAAAAGCTTTTTCGTTTTCCGAAGCACCGTTTCCATAGGCAGCAAACCAAGAGCCTTCGATTCACCTGCTTCACCTTCGATACCATAAGGGTCCGTGATAATCCTTCCAAGCATCTGGTACCCCCCGCAGATTCCCAGGATGACACCTCCATCGTCCCGAAACGTATTCAGCTTCTCTTTCCATCCATTGGAAAGCATCCAGTCAAGATCTCCACGCGCATTTTTCGATCCAGGCAGAATAACAGCCTGATAGTCCTTCAGACGCTTGGGATGGTGGAGGTAGTGAACCTCGACATCCTCATGGCTGTCCAGCACGGCAAAATCGGTAAAGTTCGAAATATGGGGAAAATAAATTACAGCTATGCTGATCTTTCCAGAATCGGGAGTACCTGCAGGATCGACAACGGCCTGAAGGGGTACGGCATCTTCCGCATCGATGGTAATTCCCCTGAAATAAGGCACAACCCCCAGCACGGGAACTCCAGCAAGCTTCTCTATAATACGAATACCATCTTCGAACAGGATTGCGTCACCCCGAAACCGGTTGACGATAATCCCTTTCACCAAAGCACGGTCTTCGGGCGGGATTATCGATAATGTACCGGCCACCTGAGCGAACACACCGCCTCTGTCGATATCGGCAACAAGAACAACAGCAGCATCGGCCTTTTTGGCAGTCTTGAAATTCACGAAATCCCGTTCATAGAGATTCATTTCCGCACAGGACCCCGCACCCTCGATCACCAGCATCTCGTGCTGATGGCGAAGATTTTCAAGGCTTTCGAACGCTGCTTCGGCCCAGATTCGGGTATTGCCGAAATACTCCCTTGCCGAACGGTTTGCAGCCACCGTCCCCTGCAGCACCACTTGTGAACCCGTATCCTTGTTAGGTTTGAGCAACACCGGGTTCATATCGGCAGTCGGAACGACACGGGCAGCTTCAGCCTGCACAATCTGGGCACGTCCCATTTCAAGCCCATCAGGTGTAACACCTGAGTTATTGGACATATTTTGCGCTTTGAACGGTGCGACATCGATCCCCGCATTACTGAACATGCGACACAGAGCCGTTGCCACGATACTCTTTCCAACATCAGACGCTGTTCCGAAAACTGCTAAATTTCTCATTCTGCTTTCATTGCCACTCATGTACTGTAAACCAAACTGTTCAATTCAAGTCACGCCAACCGGCCTGCGTGCTTTTTCCAAACCCGTTAAACAAGTACAGGCGCAGTCTGCCCACAAGCATCTGCGCCCATATCGAAGAAAGAGATCGGAAAATCCGATGTGTACAAACTTGTCAGATATCGAACCTCAATCCAAGAGTAAATGTACGACCAGGCATCGGGTAACCCAAAACATATTCGTAATTCCGATCAAACAGGTTTTCAACACTGCCTTTCACCGTAACGCTCGAGGTTTTTGAATTTCCGACAGAAATCCTTTTGGCAAGAGACAGATTCGCGACACAGAAACTGCCTTTGGTCACTTCTTTTGCCGGCCAGAAATTCCAGTCCTGCACCTTGGTCTCGCCAAAATAAGCCATGTTGAAATTACCGCTGAAGCCATTGCTGTCATGAACCCTCAAACCGGTCACGAGGTTCCACTCGGGCAGGTATCGGATATCTTCATCGGGCGATCCATCATCGAAACTTGACACATAGTCCAGCATGTAGGTCCCTGATGCGTATGGCTCCATAAAGAACCGTGAACCGGCAATAGTGACAGGGAACACATAGGACATCTCCCCTTCGATACCGGTAATCGTGGCTTCATCCTGGTTTTGCCAGGAAATTTCATCGGGACCGATTTCCACCTGTTGGATAAAATCTTCATACTCGGTCGTGAACAAGGTCAATGAAGACGCGAATCCGTCAATGTTCACCTCCACACCGCCATCGATCGTGTGGCTGGTTTCGGGATCAAGATCAGGGTTGCCGATGTAATGTTTTGTTCCCGACCAGGACGAGACAACATAATCCGCTGCAAGAGATTGTGCATCCGGCACCTGGAACCCTTCACCGTACGAAGCACGCAGCTTGACATTGTCGGAAACATGATACGCAAGACCGAAGCTCTTGACGAAACTGTCCGCTTCCTCTGACGTTTCGGGGTTAGCCTGGTCATGAGTATACTTCACTTCGTAATCGTCGTAGCGCAGCCCGGCGGTAAGCACCAGCTTCTGATCGAAAAGATACCCTTTGGCAAGCGCGAAATATCCCAAATCGTCATATTCCGAATCAAGCGGTTCGTAGGGCGATTGTTCGATATCATAATTCAGCCAGTCAACCCCGGTCGTCACGGTGAAGTTTTTTTCAGCATAGCTGACCTGAGCCTGCGCTCCCTGTTGATCGGTGGTTTTCGAGAAAGGAATACCATCGTCCCAACCACCGGGGTTGCTCCCGAACGGATCATACCAGGTATCCGTGTCTTCACCCACAAAGTACCTGGCCATCCAGGAAAGACGGTCATTGGTGGATTTTCCGGTATAACTGACGTCGAGGGAACGGTTACGGGTCGTTTTGTAGTTATCTCGATCATTCTTGGCCAAATCGCTGGGGTTACCCGCTCTTCCTACCTCGAAATGCGTATAAGTAACACCAATCCGGTTACCTGGATAGAATTCGTACCCGAGATTGACGCTTCCGCGTATCTCGTCTTCGTAACCGGTGTTGAAATACGTTATATCGTCTCCGGTATTGTAATCGTCCATTTCCGCTAACGAGCCGGTTGCGGAAAAATCAAAATCACCAAGGGTCCCGGCTATACCGCCTGTTGTTTTTTTATAGTCGTATGTACCGATTTCCTGCTCCATAAAAAACGAAGGTTTTCCCTCACCTTTTCGCGTAATGACGTTCACGACGCCACCAATGGCGGCCGATCCGTACTGTACGGCTCCCGGGCCTCTGATGATTTCAACTCTTTCGACGTTGTCGGTCATGAGTTTGGCCAGGTTACCTGTCCCCGCTCTTCTGCCATCGATGAGAATGAGAATTTTTCCTCTCAAATCGTTGCCGTGAGCATCGCTTCTGAATCCGCGAATACCAACAGCAGTAGAAGCTCCGGGGTATTTCTGAATGTGACCGATGCTTTGTTCCGCAAGCAGTTCTCCAAGGTCTTGCGCAGGAGACGCTTCAATTTGCTTTCTGGTGATAACCGTCACATTGTTCGTGACGTCCTTTTTCAGCTCCTCGACCCTGCTTGCCGTTACAACAATTTCGTTCTCCTTGTAATTTGGCGTGTTCGACGTTCCGGCAATCTCTTCGGCATCGAGCACGCCTGTTGCAAGCAGTCCTGCTGCGAGAAACAGTAAAAAGCGTTTTTTCTTCATGATCCGTTAGTGTTTAATGCTTGAACAAAGATTAAACACGACAGGAATTATCTGCTGAAAGCAAATGCATCGGGGAAAATCAACCCTCAAAACATGAGACACTGACGTGTAGGAAATCTCCAGTCAACCATAATCCCCTACAGTACATTAAACTGCCATAACCGGATATGATTCACTCCGAAATTTTGTATTCACATAATGAAGCTGAACTGCATTGCCTGACTATAACCCGTAGTCGTGTTTTGCAATAGCGTCGCTGGCAGGTCTCCTGACTTTAACGGACACCGCTGTTACGGCCTTCCCATGGATTTCCTGGCGGAAATCAACATCACAGTGACCATAACAACCCCTGCTTCTGCATCATGAGGCCATGATGCTTGTAACAGAAGTTTCCGTTGTAACAGTTGCGGGTACAGTGTACGAATTTCACGTACTTCCCTATTCTCCGGCTTTCAAACCGGCACCAGCTATCTATGAAAGAACATTGTTACACCATGATAATATTTTTTTTGCTGCCTACAAAAGCAATTATCCGCGCAGCAAGCCTTTTCAGCCAAAAACCCCTCAATGCAATCTTTTGTAATACTTCAGCCGGTGAAAGGGCAGTATTTCGGGATGAAAGATATGAACCAGATCCCTGAGAACAGCATCGGGTTCGCTCATGCCGATTTCCCAGAACATATTCCTGCCGCTGTCGAATGTTGCGGCATTGTTGTTGTAAACGTTACCCTCTTTGACTGAAAAAAAATGAGTATACCGACTGTCGCTATTGATAATGTCAGCTATCGATGTTGCCGTATACAAAGGATTGATCCAATAGTCAGCGACAAGCCCGATTTTCATGGCGTGTTCGAAACTGATCGGATTTTCCTCATAATCCGTGCTTTCCTCGAGAATGTAATTCGCCCCTGCGTCATGAAGCAATCGAACAAACCAAGCGCTCGACCCATGCGTGCTCCAGAAACCTCTTTTACCCTGCCCGACAATGACTCCCGGACGTTTGCCGAAACGTTCTCCAACCTGCCTTTCCAACGTTTCATAACGGAAAGCGGCATCGGCAAAATAAGCATCGGCATCATCTGACTTTCCAAAAAAGGCGCCGAAAAACTTGATCCACTCAAGTACACCGAGAGGATGACCCTCGAGATGCATGCTGCTCAAACCGGGTTTGATCCCCATTGCCTCCAGCTTCTCATGAACATCCGTATCACTGCCTGAAGAGTACACGAAAGCGATATCCGGAGAAAGATTCACCATTGTCTCCATGTTCATCGATCCTGACAAACCGGTTTCGAGTACCTTTCCGGAATCGATCCGTTCGAGGATCGTTTCATTACCTATCCACTCTTTCTTTCCTACGCCGACAATGCTCTCAAATTCACCCAGCAGCCGAAGCATGGTGATATGCAATCCTATACCACAGGTGACCCTCTCGACAGGTGTAGAGACTACGAGAGCCTCAGTGAACCCCTCCGGCACACTCTCTCCCCTTGGAACCAGCAAATAACGATAGGATACCCCCAACTTCGCGCCTGCAGGTTTGACGACATCGATCAGTGTCGACGTACCGACACGTTTGAGCGTGAAACGGCGGGCATAACGGAGAGGGATGTCCTCCGGAACATCGGCCATAGATTGCTGCCCGAAAGGCCTGTTTTCACCCTCAACTGTATTGCAGCAAACCAAAAACAGGAAAATGAAGGACAGTACCATTATCAGCACTGTCCAGGTTCCTTTTCGACTGAAAAACATCGGCTTGACAACCATAGCGTTCAAAAGTTCACGGTGTAGCGAACACCCAGCGATCTACCGGGCATGTTGTAACCGTCTTTCTCCGTATAGTTTTCATCCAGAAAGTTCTTGGCGATCACTGTCACCTTGTTGGTGTCGTTGACCCTGAACGCCACGCTTGCGTCAAAAATCAAGCTTGCCGGGATCTCGATGATCGGATCCTTCAATGTCGGCCTCACCTCATCGTAGTACCCGAACCAGTTCCGTTCAAAACGATCTCCGATGTATCTTGCCGTCAAACGAGCGATAAACAATTTGAAATCATCATACTCGATGCCCACACTTCCCCTGTTCTGTCTGACATAAAGCATCTCTTCCTCTATTTCATCATCCATGGTTTTCGAGGAAAACAGATGCGTGAAGTTGGTGAAAAGACGCAATGAATACCGGTAGTCGTCCCATGCCCCGAAATCATAGGAAACCTCGAACTCGACACCATTCATTTCCGCAGCATTGAGATTGACGAAAGTTTTGTACACCGTATCATCGCCATCCACAGCTGAAACAGTCTGAATAAAATCCTCCCAGTCCGTGCTGAAATAGGTGACATCGGCTCTGAACCCGCCATTTTGGGTCTCGTAGGTCAGTCCTGCATCCCAGGTCACGCTGGTTTCGGGTTTCAGGTCGGGATTTCCACGCGTTTCCATACCATTGCTGTCGACGTAAAAACCGGCTTTTTCATACGGGTTCGGAGCGACAAACGCCCGTCCTATGCTTGCATGAATCTTGCATTCCGGAATAAATCTATACTGGGCGCTAACACTTGGATTGAAGTTGTCATACTCTTCCGAATCCGTATCGATGACTGAAAAAAACGGCGTTTCCTTAAGCTTGTACACTGTCCTATCATAACGTCCCCCGAGATTGGCTATGACTTTCTCATCGAACAGGGAGACACCGATTTCACCGAAAAGACCTAATGAGGAAAGCTGTTGGTTGGGACGATAAGGCGCTTTTTCGGTTTCTGCATCAAGGAAACTTCGAGAGACGACATCGGCCGTGGAATAATCGATCCCCCCGGTAAACCTCTGCTTTGAGAACGCCACCTCGTCCTGCAATTGAAAACCGAGCCATTCCGTCTCACTGGTTGAAGAACGGTAGTTGAAACCATCATCATCTTTTTTGTAGTACACCGATTTCTCTTCAGACCAGTATGGTTTAAACCGAACATTGTGCACTCCCCACTCTCCGGTCATGGTAACGTCGAGAGTCTGACGGTCGACATCTTTTTCCCCGTGCCCGTATACTCCCCAGATCGATCCCGGACTTTTGACGCTGTGAGCCTGATAGATTTCTCCACGTGTATCGACTCGTATCCTGTCGTCGATCTGATAACCAAAGCGAAGATTCCCCGAAAGTGTGGCATACGTCGAGTTTTCCATCGTCCCAATCTCCTGCTCGAGAACTTCAGGATCCGGGTCGGAAATCAACGTATTGGATCCGGCCTTGTAATCGTCATTCTGGTTGAAACTTCTCAGGCCAAGATCAAAATCGAATCTATCGGCAAGAGAACCACCAACACTGACACTTCCATCGAGCGTACTGAAACTGCTGTACCCGATAGACGCGTTACCGGCAATCCTGCCCGTTGATTTCTTCGTGATGAAATTGATGGACCCACCCATCCCCTGTGAACCGTAGAGAGCTGAAGACGGACCTTTGATCACTTCCACCCGCTCAATATTGTTCATATCTATCGTAGCAAGATTCGTCGCCCCGGCCGGCCGGCCGTCAATAAGATAAGTAACGTTCTGATCCAGCCCTGAAAACTTCGGCGAAAACCCACGGATCGACACGCCGGACAGCACACCGGGATATTCGATAACATCTACACCTGAAGTTTTTTTCAACAGGTCTGTTGCATTGACTGGATCCAGAGCTTCGATATCCTTCCCGGTAACGATCTCGACCTTACGGGGGATATTTTTCAGTTTTTCAGTTGAACGGGTAGAGTACACAACGATCTCTCCGGTAGCATAGCCACTCTCTTCAAGCGAAACCTTGAGCACACTGCCGTGCCCGGGCGAAACCTTTCGTGTTTCGTAACCTGTGTAACTGAAAGTAATTTCAGAAGTGTTTTCTGGAACGTCAAGCTTGAATTCCCCCTGGCCATCGGTAACGACCCCTATCCCCGTTCCACTGATATGAACGGATGCTCCGACAAGAGGTTCACCGTCTGACGCATTTGAAACGATTCCGGAAACAACCCGTTTTTCCGCCATGACCTGTATCACGAACGACGTGGAAAGAAAGGAGAAAAAAACCGCTATTCTCAATACTTTAAAAAAACAAGTAAACATCATTATTTAAATACGTTAGATATTAATCTTTTTACACACAACTCTCTGACCGAGCGATCACGTGCGGCCATCTTGCATTAAAAAAACGGACCGGCACGGATCTGGCAGAGACTGGACAGACAGGGCAAAATGCAGGCATGAAAAAAACCGATCATGCCGAATGCCATGACACCGGATGGATGAACAGCGAAAACCGTACGCAAAAGCAAGTACGGTCTTTTTGCTGCCAGCAATTGCAGAACAAAAAGTAATTGTCTCATAGATATCGCTTTCTTCCCGAAGCATTGGTCCATTACGGCAGGTCTTCTGACTTTCCCGGATTTGCAGACCTTCCCGATCCGCCGGGAGCGGATCAGTGGCATTTCCTGCAAATCTTCATTGGCGGCAGTAGTGCCGACACGGGATTACAGCAGCGGGTACTGTTCCGGATTTACACCGGATTCCCTTTTAAGCCGGTCGGCAGAAGCCAACCGGCACCGCAAGGTTTTATTCATTCACGTCATGAAAAGCGCACGAAAAAACGCGCCAATAGATTGTTCAGGAGGGTCCCTCCTTTTTCCCAGACATTTTCCATTCCATTTTCCATTTCTCAACCTCTTTGCTTGTAAACACGTCTACACGTGCCCCCTGAAAATCTTCGGCAACGTCTCCTATACGCTCCTCGAGATCTCCTTCCAGGAGAAGTGCCGCCGAACGAACTGCCTCAAGCAGTTCTTCGTCGGCATTCCAGAGTCCTCTGGCCTCTGCCTCGAGCAACCGCCGGGTTATTTCCTCGAGTGCATAGGGATTTTGTTCCCGCATCCACTCTCTGAGCTCCTCATTACACACATATGTCTCAACCACGCTGTCGAAAACCCAAGGTTCGACTTCCCTGGTGGTCGCACTCCATTTGAACAGGGTATTGATACGGCCTGCAACCCCCTGCGCTCCCTGAAAACCGTGATCTTTCATGGAAGATATCCAGCGATCGTTTAACAGTTTACTTCTCACCGACCTTTCGATTTCTTCCTTGAAATCACGAATGTCAATATCCCGGGGCACAGTGGTATCTGCCCAGTACATTTTCGTCTTTTTGCCGGAAAGCGCGGTAGACGCTGCAGCCATACCGCCGGCATAGGACGCATAACAATCACAGTCGAGCGCGTCGTATTCTGCCGACGTTTGTTTGATGTAAGAAACTTCAACTTTCGAAAGCTGCCTGGCCAAAAGCTCATGAGCCTTCCGGCCAAAGTCCTGCGGCATCGAACCGTATGCGTAACCGGACTGATTGACGTATGCCTCTGCAAGATCATGTTCGTTCTGCCATGCTGACGCATCGAGCGCGAGACCGACTCCCGAGCTGTATGTTCCCGGGGCAGAAGAAAATACCCGAAACATAGCCATACGCTGCATCTCTTTTTCACTCAACAGGTCGGCCGCTTCCCTTTTCAGCTCTTCGAGCTGCTGCCGGGTATGCTTCCTGACCATATTCCGCTCGGCAGGCTCGTCGATCCGACTGACCATAGCAACAGCCTTGTCGAGCAGCGAGATGAAATGAGGTACCATATCCCGGACAATACCGCTGGTCTCGATGGTTGCATCGATACGAGGACGCAGCATTTCGACATTGTCTATCACCAGACGCAATTGGTCAAGATCGACAACAGCCACACCGCTTACCCGTCCGTTCGGCTGACGCACGGGTTCGACTCCCATAAGCCAGAAAATTTGCGACAGCATTTCTCCGTCCGACTTGAAAGCGTCGGAACTCCAGAGGCTCAGTCCGATGCTTTCAGGAAAACGGCCTTCTTCACGATAGAACTTTTCAAGAAGCTGATCGGCCAGCTTCTTGCCGACATACCATGCAGCTTCAGAAGGCATCGACATAATGTCGGCTGCATAGAAATTCCTCCCGGTGGGCAGCACATCCTGTTTCCCGGAAGAAAGTGATCCCGCAAGAGAGGCATCGACATACTCTCCATCGAGTGCCCGAAGGAGAGAACAGGACTCCTGTTCAGCCATCGCAATGGCATCGGCCATATCACGGCACCACTGTTTCAAATGGCCCGGCAGCTCAGCGACCAAACCCCCAACTTCTGCGGAACCGTTTTCGACGCTCACTATCGCTTGAACGATTCCAGCCGCCCGGTCAAACACCTCACCATCTTTGGCGGGATGCATGGCGGCAAGCTCTGCTACGGAAGGCAAGCTGCTTCCTGAACGGTCAAGAGCGGACGTCACCATCGCCGATATTGAAGAAATGCCGGGTTTTCGCCCGAAAACATGCATGCCATCGGGCACCATCGAGCGACGTATCCTCGTGATCTGTCGGGAAAACCGCTCTATACTCTCTTCCAGCTTTTCTGCACCGTCATACTCGTCAAGAAACTTCAGCTTCACGGCCACCTCTTCGATGGACTTCAGGAGCGACTGTTGTCTTACACGATCGTTTCCGTCACCAGCGCGCCTGTATTCCGTGAACAGATCCTCGAACTGCAGAAGATCCCCGGACATTTCAGCCGGACGATAGGCCGGTGTGAGATGATCGATAATTACCGCACGACCTCGCCTTTTGGCAACCATTCCTTCACCCGGTACATCCATGACATAGGGATAAAAATTAGGCAGATCGCCCAGTGAAATGTCACCAAAACAACGATCCGACAAAACCGCCCGCTTCCCTGGAAGATATTCCAACGCACCGCTGGCACCGAAATGGATGACTGCATCGGTGTGACGCTGGATATAGAAATAGGTCGCCAACCAGTGGTAGGGTGGCGCTATTTCAGGATCGTGAAGAATCCTGCACACTTCACCATCGCACCTGGAACCGTAACATCCTCTCTTTGGCTGCGTCATGACAAGGATGTTGCCGAACCGGAGCCCGGTAATCAGCAAAGCTTCCTTTCCGCTCTTCTTCCATACCATGCCCTGACCGGGAAATGCTCCCCAGTCGGCCTCGACTTTCTGGCGAACGAAGCTGTCGAGCGTACCGAAAAAAGCCCCGTACTCATCATGGTCCATGGCATGCAGGACACCTCCTTTCTTTACTATCTCATCAACCGTCGTCCATCGAAACTCACTCAAAGCCTTGCGCTCCTGGATCATATCGAGGAGTTCCTTTCCTGTTCCTGGTATCTCACCAACCTCATAACCCGTCTCCTGCATCCGATGCAGTAACAGGATGAGACTCTCGAACGTATCGAGTCCCACCGCCATACCGACAGTATTTTCGACCCCCTTGCAAGGGTTGTTGTGCAAAACGATAGCAATACGTTTTTCTTTGTTCGATTTCCGACGTAACGCAGCCCACCTCCTGACACGACGCGCAACCATGTCAATTCGCTCCATGATCGGGACAGAGGTTACGAGCGCCGCCGGTTCACCTGATTTACGAATGGACCCGGACACCATGATCGGGTCGATGACACCGAACATTTCCGGCTGAACAAGAGAATGCGTCAGGCTCATGGCGCTCAGGCCCACCGGATCCTCCAGCCACGCTTCAGGGGAGAGTGTATAATGACGCAGAAGCTGTACGACGGGAACGTTTATCTCCCGCAACAGGGAACGTTCTTCGATGGAAGCGAACAACCTCCCCATCAGGAAATTCAGAATAACATCGGGCCGTATATCCGGTTCGCTGAAATACCGGTACCATGGATACCTGGTCTCCGGCTCTCTCCTTGTTTCGGAAATTGTGTCGCTGAACACGCAAAGCGCGAGAACTCCTCGCCCCTCGAGCCCTGCAATGAGTGCATCGATATCGGCACAACTGCCTTCGGCAACATGGCTGTAATGCATGATGATGGCGGCAACCGGAAAGTTCTCATCCCATGATCTCCGGCTCTGCAGCCACTCCTTGTAGTCCTTTACCTCATAAAAAACACGTGGAGCATCCGGATGATATATCCCGTGAGACACGACGGGTAGGCATGGGTCATGATCGATACCCATTATCCGTTTCAGCCCATTGAGAAAATTCTCTTTCGACAGAACAGCAAAGTACTCACGGATTTCTCCCAGTTCGGGATCGGTGAACGTGGAAAAATCTTTCGGCAACCGTGGATTCAGCCCGACCCTCACCTTGACGGAACTCACAATACCGTACAAATCCTCAAAACCGGGCATATCCCCCGATATATCGGTCACGATGATATCGATTTCTCCGTTCCGGATGCGCATACACAACTCATCCTGTGATCCGTACCCGAAAACCGTAAGCGTAACTCCATGCCGCTTTAAAGGGTCGGCAAGCCGATACCAGATAGCCGAGCTGTGAACGTTGTTGAAAAATGCTATCGTTGTCATGTTACGACTCCAGATTACTCGTTTTGTTTTTCAACATCGACCCGACATCCATCACGATATCCTGCAAGGGCTGACGCCGTATGCGGTGTGGCAGAGCAAACATGGCTGCTTTGTCGATATCATCCCTACCGACCTCTGTCCTTCCATCGTAAGCTGCAAGGGTTTTGGCGGTTTTCATGATTATGATATCACCTCTGTGACCGTCGACCCCGACTTCGAGACAATAGTTTGCAATTGCAAGAAGATTTTCCCGGCTGACACTTACGGAGGGATAAAGCCTTCTGGCCATGTCGATCTTTTCGACAAGCTTTTCCGACTCGTCAGCCCATCGACGGCAAAATGCTTCCGGATTCTCCTCGAAAAGAAAGCGTCGCTCCATCACCATGACTCTCTCTTCAGCATCGCGGATGCCGTCGATCTGCACGCAAAGCCCGAATCGGTCGAGCAGTTGAGGCCGTAGTTCACCCTCTTCGGGATTCATTGTCCCCACGAGCGTGAAACGTGACGGATGGGCAAAAGAAACTCCCTCACGCTCGATAGTGTTGACCCCCATTGCCGCTGAATCCAGCAGCACATCGACCACATGGTCGTCGAGCAGATTGACTTCATCGACATAGAGAATTCCCCTGTGAGCCGAAGCAAGCAAACCGGGTTCAATTCGTTTTTCACCGGCTTTCAGAGCATGCTCGAGATCGAGCGTCCCGACAACACGATCCTCGGTCGCTCCGACAGGCAGTTCCACAACCCTGACTTTGCGCTTTTCAACCGACAGGCGCTCCCTCTCTTCAGACAAAACTTCTCCCGAAACCTCGAAGCACTCCTTGATGATATCGGAATCTTCATCGGGTGAAAGATTGAAGGGAATACCACCGACAACGTCGATTTCCGGCAGAATATCGGCAAGTGCACGCACTGCAGTGGATTTCGCCGTTCCCTTTTCTCCACGGATCAGCACTCCTGAAAGCGTCGGATTGATACTATTGAGTACAAGAGCCAGCTTCATCTGCTCCTGGCCGACGATTGCTGTAAATGGATAGGTATACTGTTTTTTCATGATGTGGCGTCTTTTACAATGTTTAAAAGTGTATCGGCCTGCAGATCGTCGATTTTGAAGTATTCGGCCTGAAGCATCACGGCAAACTTACGGGCGAGACCGAAATTCACCAGACCAGGCTCCTCCGTATCGACCACGAGAAAACGAATACGCTCTTCAGCTGCGATCTTTTTCGAAAGTTCATAGGCTTCTTCAAGCGGCTTGCGTTCCCCGAGAGCCTTGTTCGCTTTTCCATCGGTCACGAGAATAACCATAGGGCGGGCTTCAGGCTCTTTCATGAGATGGTTGTGAGCTATCTCGTACCCTTTCACCAGGCCGGCTGAAAAAGGCGTCCGTCCCCCGACCGGCATCTCTCTGAGCAGTTTTGCCGCCAGCTCGACCGACGAGGTCACCGGCAGGTTCACCACAGCCTCGTTTTTACGAAACGAAACCATCGCGAGTTTATCGCGTTTCTGATAAGCGTCGATCAAAAGTGACATGATGGCCCCTTTCGAAGCCGCCATTCGACCTCTGGCCCCCATCGATCCGCTTGCGTCGACGACGAAAATCAGCAAATTTCCAAGACGTTTCTCCCTGATTTTTTCCCTGATATCCTGTTCATGCAGGACCACGGCCATCCCGTTGTGATTTTCCCGCTCCCTCTGGAAAGGAGCTGCTGCACGAAGTGTTGCATCGAGAGCGATGTCGTTGTTTCCGCGCCTCATGGTGCTTTTGGTATAGCGCCCCTGCTTCTGTGAAACCCTGGAACGGGATCGTTTACCGGAACCTCTGCGCACAACCCGGTCTTTTGGAGAGCTGATCGAACGGACCTTGAAAGATGAGCCTATATCGAAAACCTGTTCGGAAATCGATGCATCACCGTGACTCTCTTCGGTTTCGTCCTCCCGGGAATCTGATTGCCGCTCACGTTTTCCCTCGTTTTTCTCACTTTCGTTTTCCGGACTCCTTTCATCGGAACGCGACTCCTCACCGGTCTCCTGAAACTGTTCCGGCTCCGAAGACGAAGACTGCTCATCCCGCTCTTCGGGGTTCCTGTTTTTTTGACTCTCACTTTCCGGCTGACTCTCCGGCTCCTCCGGGGGAGGGGGTGGCTGAGCATCCCTTCTGCGATGGGCGAGCGCAAGCGAAGCAACGTCAGTGATATCATCCACTTCAACGACGATCCTCCCCTTGTAAGCGGCGTTAGCCCTTGCTGCCTGCTCGATCACAAGGTCGGCACGATGTCCTGCAACATTGTTCTCCCTGCAAAGCTCGGAAATGAACCGCCTCAGATGTTCAGGCATCCTGACTGCCGACAGAAGCTCACGTGCCGCCCGAACCTTCCCGGCAATTCGGTCGTTTTCCTTCCGGTAAAAGGCAATGAAGCCCTTGCGGTTCTCGTCGAACTGTTCTCTGCGAAGCATCAGCTCCACACGTTCTGCCGCATCGTTTTCGGCAGTAACCTCGACGCAGAGACCGAAGCGGTCCAGAAGCTGCGGGCGAAGTTCCCCTTCTTCAGGATTCATGGTGCCGACAAGCAGAAAGGATGCCGGATGAGAAAAAGAGATTCCTTCGCGTTCGACTCGATTCTCGCCGGACGAAGCAGCATCGAGCACGATATCGACGATGTGATCGTCCAGCAGATTGACCTCGTCAACGTAGAGAATACCCTTATCCGCTTTTGCAAGAAGACCCGGCTGGAAAACCCTGCACCCTTCTCGCATGGTGCATTGAAAATCGATACCTCCTGCCACCATGTCTTCCGTTGCATTAAGCGGCAGTGTAACGACCAAGGAACGATTCTCGCCGCCGGGGGCACCCGATATCTTCTCCTGCAGCAGTTCACCAAGTGCACGTACTGTCGTCGATTTGGCTGTTCCCTTTTCACCACGCACGACAACGCCACCGACACGGGGATTGACCGCGTTGAGCAGCAGCGCATGCTTGAGATGTTCCTGACCTATGACCGCAGCGAATGGGTAAAGCAAAGTATGCATAGCGTTTAAAAAGTATAGTTCATGCCGACAACAAACTCTCTGGGTGGCGCATCGTAGCCATCGACATAGAGGTAACGCTCGTCGAGAAGATTGTCTATATCGCAATAAAATGTCAGTTTATCCAAGGAATAGTCAGCTCTTGCATCGACCACCGTATACCCTGGAATCGTCGAAGTGTTACCGGCATTGGTATACACCTTTCCGGTAAACTTGGCCGTCGTTCTGAATGAAAAACCTGTAAACGGTTGTATAACGACTTCCATCAAAACGGTATGAAAAGGCTTTGCCGGCAACCAGTAACCTGTCTCTTCATTGAGCGCGTGCAGGTAACTGTAGGATGGGCTCACCTCGACAATGTCCGAGAGTGCCCATGTGACCGAAACCTCGGCGCCTTGATAGGTAACCTGCCCGAAATTCTCGTAACGTCCTGTATTGTCGGGTTTGCGCACATAGGTTATTCTATCGGTGATATCGCGATGAAACACCGATGCATCGATTGACAGGGAAGAATCGGGCATCACCGAAAAGGACAGCGCATAATTCATCGCCCTTTCCATCTGGAGATCAGGATTTGGCCTGGTGACGGAAGATTCGTAAAAACGCTGCCTGAAAGTCGGCAGGTTACTCGAACGGCTTGCAGAGAGTTCGAAAGAAAAGCTATCACGGGAATACCCGGCCTTTACCTCCGGATTCAAGGTATTGGAGAAGTTGGAATAGTAATTGGTGCGGATACCCATGAAAAATGACCAGGGAGTTGCATCTTTGTATAACGTTTTTGAAAGGAAAAACCAGGCCTGTTCTTCATCGGTGGTCGTGAACCTGTTCCCCGACGCCCGACGCCACTCATAACCTGCACCACTTTCGACCCTGCCGAAAAACGGAAGCGCAAAAGGTGCTTGTAATGACTGGCCTGCCTTGACGACCTCAAGAGAAGCATACAGATCCTTGTCAGGGTCTTCACTCACCGTCCGTGATGTGGAATAGTAAGTCCTCCCTGTCATATCTCCGTATCGTTGCCCGAACAACCATGACCAGTCATCGTAATTCTTTCTCGAGTTCGGAGTCCGTTTTTCCGGGTAACCTCTCAGGCCCTTTTTTTCATCATTGTACTCCCCTGAAAGGAACAGTGAAATATTGTGTGATGCGCGGTAATCAATCCTTGTTCCCAAACGGCGTCTGGTCTTGTCGCCATTGACGGTAAAACCGTCATAGGACTCATAGCCGCTCGTAAGACTTGCCGAAACGTTGTTTTTCCGCCCCGACAGGTTGAGCGACGCGTTTTTCTGGCCATTGTCACCCCAATATCCTCCGACCGTACCGCCAAGACGTTGAGCACTCTTTGTGGTGATTACGATAACACCACCTCCGGTATTGTCCCCATAGGCCGTACCGCCACCACCCTTTATCACTTCGATTTTTTTGATGGTATCGAGAGAAATCATGGACCATTTCACCGAACCGGAAAAGGATGTGGGATCATTGATGCTACGGCCATCGAGAAACACTTTGACATTGCCCGAACCACGGATGGAGACCGATGTCTCCCCTGCTTTGATTCCCGGAATACGATTGAGGACCTCGCTGATTTTCAGGACTTGCATCGCACGTATCTCATCGGCGGTGATCACCAGCTTCTCATCCTTCTGATCCGCCAACAGCAACTGAGGAAGAACAACCTGCAACCAAACTAAAATCCCTGCGACAAGCAATAGCTGCAACTGCCTCACTCGTTGATCTCCTCTATCTCTCCTTCGGTTTCAAGATACTCTTCCTGCAGACGCTGCTTCATCTCTTCGGAAGCGTTCCACATACCGCGGCCGATCGCCTCGAGCAGCTTGTCGAGAATATTTTGTCGGGCATAGGGATTGACTTCCTGCATCCACCGTTTCATCTCCTCATCGAGCACGTACCTGCCGGCAACACGTTCGTACATCCAGTCCTCGACCACTTCCGCAGTCGCATCCCAGCCAAGAATGACATCCATCATCTTGGAAATGTCCCCGGCACCTTTGTAGCCATGACGTTTCAACCCATCGAGCCATTTCGGGTTGAGCAGACGGGAGCGGAAAATGTGCTTGGCCTCTTCGAATGTCGAACGCACCTTGACTCGTTCGGGGTCGGAACTGTCGCCGACAAGCGCGAAAGGCAACGCGCCCCGCTCCTGCTTCGCCGCAGTGATCAGTCCACCGTAGTAGTTGTAGTAATCTGTACAGGAAAACATGTCATACTCACGGGAATCTTCGTTTTTGACGGTCGCATCGAGCCTGGAAAGCACTTTCCTGAAAGTCGCAGGCTTCTGTTTTCCATACGATCCCCGACCATATGCATGGGATGAGTAGCGGACATAGTTATCGGCAAGATCAGCCTGCGTTTCCCAGTTTTTCGATTCGATCAACTCTTCGACTCCCGCTCCGTAGGTTCCGGGAGGACATCCGAAAACCCTGAATGTCGCTTCGCGCATGGCTTCGTCTTCGTTCATTCCGTCTTTGCGGTAACTTTCGGCATCGGAAAGAACGTTTCGCCGCAACATATTGATTTCAGGCGGTTCGTTGAGAGCTGCAACCATCTTGACTGCATCGTCTATCCGGTCGACAAGCAGTGGAAAAGCATCACGGAAAAACCCGGAAATCCTGGGAACGATGTCGAGCCTTGGCCATTTGAGCTCACTGGAAGGGATGATTTCGAGTCCCTCGACATAACCGCTCCCTTTTTTCCAGACCGGCTTGACGCCCATCAGGTAAAATATCTCTGCAAGGTCATCCCCCCCTGAACGCATGGTCGCTCCACCGAAAAGAATGACGCCTATGCTCCTCGGATAGTCACCCTTTTCCTCCAGGTAACGCTCGACAAGCGCATCGCCGAGACTCATACCGACCTTCCATGCCGCCGGTGTGGGAATTTTCTGGGGGTCGATGGAATAAAAATTACGACCGGTAGGCAGGATATCGGCCTGTCCCCGTGTCGGAGCGCCGGAAGGTCCCGGTTCGACAAATCTTCCGTCAAATCCCTTGAAGGCCGAATCGATTTCGTCACTCACTTTTCTGATCCGTGGTACGAGGTCCGAACAGATATAGCGCAGGCATTTCATCACGTCATCGCTCGTCACCTCCGGCATTACCTTGCGGATGGATATGAGACAATCTTCCGCGTAGTCGTGACGAGAGAGCATCCGAACCAGTTCGAGAGCAGTATCGTGAGCCTCTCGAATCACCTGGCCGCCAGTCTTGGCGGTCACGCCGAAGACCGGACACCCCTTGTTCTCTATCAGTTCATCGATATCATACCCCCGTGCCCGGAGAATCGATTCACGTAACGAAGGAGCCTCACCCTGTTCGAGCCGGGTCATTTGTACAACCAGCTCCACGAGTCTTTCTCCTTCAGGACAAAGCCCGAGAGTATGCAGGCCATCCGAAATCATCGTGTCGGCGATATCGTCAAGATAACGGTGCAGATGCTCGAGAAACCCGTCGAAGTCAGCCATTGCCCCTTCCCTGCCGAACCCTGTGTCCTTGTCAAGGTCAGCCTCGACCAGTGCATCCCAGATCATTGGCATCAGAACTTCGAGCTTTCCCGGATCACTGCTGCGCGCAGCAGCATAATCTTTGAGCAGATTGTCAAGCGACGCCATCTCCTCATACAGATCCGCATTGGTGAAAACTGGTGTCAGGTGATCGACGATACAGCAGTACGACCGCCGTTTGGCTTGCGTCCCCTCGCTGGGATCGTTAATGATATAGGGGTAAATGTTGGGAAGGTCCATGATAGCCAGATCCGGAAAACACTCGCCTGAAAGTCCGAGCGCCTTGCCCGGCAACCATTCGAGAGACCCGTGCTTGCCGACATGCATCACCGCATCGGCCCTGAAGATTTCACGCAGCCAGCGATAGTACGCCAGATAATGATGCGGCGGTGGAATATCCGGATCATGAACAAGTTGATCCTGACGCTCGAGCTTACCCCTTGGAGGCTGTATGGTGATAAAAACATTGCCGTTTACCGTTCCGGGAAAAAGCAATGAATTGCCGTCAACGAACAGATCGCCGGGCACATTTCCCCAGTTTTCCTCCATTTTCTCTCTCACATTCACCGGTAAAGCCTCGTGCCATGGCCGGTATTCATCCGGCCCTGCCGTTGCTTCGGTCTTTTCCGCCATTCTGTCAGGGGTCAGCCACCGCCGGTCACAGGTCATACCCTCGAGCAGTTCCCGAGCGAGATCGTCTCCTTTTTCATACTGCCGGTCGATTTTGTACCCTTCGCTCGCCATCCGTTCGAGCAGCAGCTTGACGCTCTCGAAGCTGTCGAGACCGACAGCACACCCGATTCGGTCATTACGGGGAGGATAATGATGGAAAATCACGGCGATGCGCTTTTCAGCATTGGGCTTGTGACGCAACGCCGCCCACCTGAACGCGATGGAAACAAGTTTTCGAACCCTTTCCTCGACCGGCATGATCCTGACAAGCTCTGCACCGGTCAAGGTATCCGTACCGACGTTTTCTCTCGTTGCGAACGGCACGGTAACCAATGCGCCATCGAACTCGGGCTGTGCTGCGGAAAACGAAACCTCCATTGTCCCGAGCCCCTGCAGGCTCGCTTTCCACTGCTCATAGGGCTGAAATGTCATGAGAGCCTGCAGGAACGGTACGTCCAGCCCGGGCAGAATATCGTCGTAATCCTTCGAATTGAGCGTAAGTGAAAAGAGGAGCGGATTGATGAGCACATCGATCCTGCTTCTTCCATTGTGATCCTTGAAAAAGGCGTCCGCAACGTAGTCCGATCCCCTGTTGCCCCGTATCGCATCTTTGTAACGCAGATGAAAGACCGCGATAACGTTGGCCCCTTGACGCTCGATCTCTCTGATCAGATAGTCGAATGCGGCCAGGTCGCCGTCGATGAAATAACTTTGGTAAAACCACACGCCGACGGTTGGCTTCGCGGGATCGACGTGCTTTTCAAGATAACCGTCGATATCGTCGAACGCCGGAAAATCAGGATGGTAGATCCCTTGGTGCGGCATTCTTCGGGGAGCCTCGACCGGGATATCGGCAGAAAAGAGGATATTGTGAAGATACCGTAACATATTCCTGAAATTTTCCATCCCTCCGTTCATGAGATAACGGCTGACGGCATCCCCTTTTTCAGTTCCGAACAACTCACTGTGCTCATGTGCCAATTCAAGAGCTTCTTCATCCCCGCCTGCTGAATGAATGAACAGAAGCGGGGCTTTCCGGCCTTCACTTTTTCGCAGCCGGTAAGCTTCGAGAAAATCGTCGAACGGAGGAAACGACGCTTTTCCGCCCATGAGCCGAACGATAAGCACGTCCGACTCGACCGCTTGGCGCACAAACTCCGCAGCCTGAGCCGGCGTCGACAATTGGGAACGAAGACGAGCCTTCACGCTCACCGATCCACCATCGTCGATATAACGGCGCACACCTGCGCTCAAAGACGGAATCTCCGATGGACTGGTACTGAAATAACACAAGGTAAAATGCTTCATACCGCTATGTCTCCCTGTTGAACACAGTATTGAAAAATCGTACGATACAACTCACAGATCAGTTCTCTGCCGACATCTCCGTTATAGAGAAGGCGTGTAGGACATTCACCGGGACACCTGCCTTCGAGAGGACAATCCGTGCATGCTTCGGAAAAAAGAGTGCTTTCCGACAACGCAGGATATGCCGACGAAGGGGCATCGACCGTTCCGAGAAACAGGGCCGGATCACCGACAGCCTGAGTGCAGGGATAGAGCTTCCCATCAGGAGTCACGGCAAGACTCGCACCGGAACATGCGGAGCAGTAGGCGCGACTCGAGCCCTGACGCCATGAACGAAGAACAAGCGCTCTCTCCCGAAATTCCAGCGGCCGTTCGCGCCGCCGGTTGAACAGGTCGAGTGTTTCGAGTAAACGGAATGTCTCTGCAGCGAGAACCTGCTTTCGAGGCAAATGACATCTTTTTTCAGCTGCAGCACCTTTCTGCACCAGAAGATCGAGCCCGAAACCGCATGCCGATGAAAAAGGATACAGCGCCATCAGAAGCCCTCTGAGTTCCCTGACATTCCGGTCTGCCAGCACCGCCGTTACCCTGAACGGGATACGCTCTTCTTCGAGCATTGTCAGCGCACGGTAGGTCTCCCGGCTTCCACCGCGTAACACCTCCTGCACGTACGGCGACCCGTCGATGCTGATACCGATTCCTGTTCCGTAACGCTTCAGCTCTCTTGCCGTCTCTCTGTCGAGCAGTACACCATTGGTCTGCAGTGCCGTCGTAGCCGGCAAACGTTCACGTTGAATCTGTTCGAGAATCGTAAAGACCTGTTCGGCGGCAAGCAACGGTTCCCCTCCTGTAATCTGTACATGAAAAGCCCGGCCTGATGCCGCAGCCATATGGAGAGCCTTCATCGCCGTATCGAGATGCATCACCTTCCCTGCATGAGTTTCTCCTTCGTAACAGTAGGCACAGGAAAGGTTGCAGGCTGTCGTCACCATGAGCATCAGATATGAAGGGGGATTTGCAATCATGATCTCTCTTTCCGGGTGAAAAACCTTTCTCCCAACGACTGTTTCTGACGATGGATTTTATCGACCCACTCCTCTTTCGAACGGAAAGAAAATTCAAAAACTGTCGTATCCGGCGCGATCCTTTCAAACAGTCCGGCAATCGACGCATGGCTGAACGCATCATGCTCATCGATCCGGCGCACATGACGCACAGCAACCGTAAACCGCTCCCAGAAGGTCTCCGCACCATCGAACGGCTCGTGCATCTCCATGCTTGCACGAACATAGTCACCCGACAGGCTCTTGCAGAGGTGTACCGCCTTTACAAGGTCACGATAGCTGCCGAGACGATCGACTTCACCGAGCAGATACGCCACCGCCTCCTTTTCGTTCACGAGTAAGCGATTCTTGTTGAGAATATGGCCGGTATCGAGCACCAGACCCGGCTTGGAGTACTCGAGGCGATCGAACAACCGGTCGATTTCCCGCACGCTGTCGAGCCGGAAATTGCCCGGCCACCAGAGATTTTCGAACAGAATCCAGCCATCATACGCTGTATCACGTACTACCTCGTTGATCACATCGGCAGACAGATCGACCATCTCCTCCCAACTCCATGGCGGATTCCAGTTGAAAATGTAGTCGAGCTCGTAATGGACAGGATGAAAAACCACATAAGGGCAGTTGAAACGCCTTGCAAGCTCGAGCTGTTTACGGTAACAGGCGACGATCGTCTCCCGGCTGGTCCCACCATAGTACATCTCGATGTTCCTCTCGTTGTCGAACATCGCCAGGAGTTGCCGCCTGTCGTTGTACCATATCTGTTTGAGCATCACGAAAAAACGCAGGTGAATGCCACCGATGATCTCTCCGGGGATTGAATCGTACTCGTAATCACCTACCGGATAGAGCTCATAACCGTCGAAATCTGTCTCATCGAGCAGAGAAACAGCATGCTCCCAACGCTCACCGGCAATGGAAAGATCGTTTGCATGAGTGCTGATATTGAGTAAGAAACGCATGGCCCATTACTTCACTGGTTCGGTAAAAACATCGTTTACCGCAACCGGGAAAGCATGAAAACAGCGTGCATGCTGATCGAATCGGCAAGAACATTCAGACCTGTCGATAGAAAAGACAACAGGCTGTGGACAGAGAATATCCCTACACCTGTTTCGCGGAAGAGTAATGCACAACATATTGAGATCGATTGCTTTAACCCGAAGCGATAAACATCACGGCAGGTCTTCTGACTCTCCTGAATCTGCCGCCTTCCCGATCCGGGAGCCCGGTTCAGTGGCATCTTGGCAGATCAATATCTCCGGCATGAAGCCGGTACAGGATTACAGCAGCGGGTACTGTTCCGGATTTCCACCGGATTCCCTTTTAAGCCGGTTGGCAGAAGCCAGCCGACACCGTAGTGTTTGTATATACTGTAAAACCCGCTGAAATACAAATTCCCGACTCTTTCGTTTTTTATCAGCCCTCTCTTCTATGGACACCCCTAAAAAGTGCCATGAGCGGTTCGAGAGCAAGGCTGATGGAGCGTAGCGATCGGGGCGTGCAATACGTTTTTAGAGGTGCCTATAGGGATGATGTGTTCCCGACAAATAGTACAGCAACTTTGCAACGCCGTATTTTTTCATTATAATCCATCACTTTTCTGGAATGTTCTTTCTCAACCGGTGCCTGTGGCGACAAGCCATGGGGTAAAAGGGAATCGTGTGAAAATCACGAACTGTTCCCGCAACTGTCATTACTGGAGCTGATCTCATCAGCTCATCTGCGTGAGTCTGCGTCACTGCGTCAACCTTATCGTCCATCCCGGACGGCGTGGGAAGGCACAGCCTCGATAATGTTTTTCAGTGAGAGTCAGGAAACCTGCCGGTTGATTATTGCCAGAGTTAACAGGCAAAACACTGTTGTTTACGAAAACAAGCAGCGATTTTCCTGCGGCTCAAACGGCTACGGGACCATAGCCCGGCAATAAGCCGATACCCCGGAATGAAATTCAGTTCGACCTGTTTCAGCATCTATCAATGCAGTCTGGTGATCCGCATAGTAAGCCACCGGTACGTCATGTCGTGCTTAAACGACCATTTTGCAGAACTCCTGCTGAAACGGTGAAGAACATGCTTTCATCGAAAACAGTAACTTTTACCTGACGAAACCATGCAGCACCCATCATTGACGAAAGGGCTTCTGAAAACTTTTTTCGCATTGCTTCTTCTCCCCTCTTCCGCATTTTCCGGGGAAAACGCTTCCGGAGAAATTACCGTACCGGAGATCGTGATTACCGCCACGAAAACAGAGGAAACTCCGTTTTCACTCCCTGTATCCATAGAAACCGTCTCCTCCTCCGATATCGAACGTGAGGTCGCTGAAAACAGCTCAGAACTTATCGAAAAGGTACCGGGAGTCAGCATCGAAGGCAGCGGAATGTGGGAAGCCGCCCCCGTGATCAGGGGTTTTAGCGGTACCAGGACGCTCGTGCTGATAGATGGAGATCGCGAAAACAATCTCTGGGCGGGGCGCGATCCACTCACACCGTTTATCGGTGTTGCAGATATCGAGCGAATCGAAATACTCAAGGGCCCTTCTTCGGTGCTCTATGGAAGTGATGCTCTTGGTGGTGTCATAAACTTCATCACGAAAAAACCTGATTTCGCACTGAACGATGGCTGGAGTTTTGCACCGGAAGCATCAGGCACTTACAGTTCGGTCGACGAAGGCTGGCAAGGAAACGTGGCACTTGGCGGAGGAGGTAACGGTTTCGATTTCCGCATCGATGCTTCAAGCCGGGACCATGGTGACTATACGGATGGAAATGGCAACAAGATCGCAAACAGCCAGTTCGAGGCCATGAGTCTGGGAGCTCAGGGCCGCTATATGATCGATGATCAGCACGAAGTGTCACTTTCATATCGCCATACCGGCATCGTTGACAAGGGAGTCCCCCAGAAAAATAACGCGCCATGGTCTCACTTCACCAAATTTGACACCGATACCTGGAAAGCAGCGTATACAGCCCGGCAACTCGGAGCCATTGAGGAACTGCTCCTGAAAGGTTGGCTTGTCGACCAGGAACGTGTATATGACGGCAGAATAAACAGTTCGACGCAACCGATGTATACTCTCAAGAACAACCGGATCGACACCGGAGCAAAAGGAGCATCGCTACAGCTCACCTTTGCACCTACACGGCAAAACACGCTTGTTACCGGGCTCGACTATGTGCACGAAAACGCGGAATCCGCTGAAAAACAGATCAAGAAAAAAACTTCGAACGGGAAAACCGCAAAAGAAATCACCTTCCCACCCGTCTCCGACGCCCATCGCGATCATATCGGTTTTTTCGCCCAGGATAAACATGTTTTCCATAACGGTTCCGTCCTGATGGGCGGTCTCCGCTACGACTATTTCAGCGCCGATGCAGAGGACGCACGTTTCAGGACAGTAGTGTATGAACCTGACGGACAGACCGTCAAAAAAGTGGTGGAAGAAGTGAACGTTTTCAAAGAAAAGAGCGATCAGGCGCTTACAGCCTCACTCGGCTATGTACATCCGTTGAACAAAACGGTGAACCTGACAGCAAACATCGCGACCGGATTCCGCTCGCCTGACATGTTCGAACGCTTCTCCACAAGAGGAGGCAGTTACATCATTCTCGGCGATCCCGATCTCGATGCGGAATACTCCTGGAATATCGATTCGGGTATTAAAATCAAATCAGAAACCCTTACCGGTTCATTCTCCATCTTTTATTCCTGGGTCGAGAACTATATCGACCTTAAGAGCAACCCGGATGTCACCTTCAACGGTATGGAAACAAAAACCTACGTCAACGTTCCGGAAGCCGAAGTGTACGGCTTCGACGGCGGTGTCACCTGGAGGCCAGCCGAACATCTTTCCCTGTTTGGCAACATAGCGTCGGTGATCGGTGAAAATACAACTGACGGCCAGAGGCTCAACACCATCCCGCCGCTCAACGGACTGGTCGGCTTCCGCTGGGAAGACTCGATCAACAGCACCTCGAACTGGTGGATAGAGCTGAACAGCGAAATCTTCGACAATCAGGAAAATCCGGCTCCGAATGAAAAGGCAACACCCGGGTATGCGGTTTTCAACGTAAGAAGCGGCATCCGATTCAACCGGAACATCGCCCTCTCCGTGGCAGTCGACAACATCTTTGACAGAGCTTACCGCAGCCATCTCAATTATGCGGATTTTCTTTATGAACCGGGAATCAACCTGAAAACATCCCTCAAGGTCACACTCTAATAACAACATGATACAGTCTCAAAAGCCGGACACCTGATGAAGAAACAGGAAAAAAACAGTTTCGAATCCTTTTCCGCATGATGAAACAAAGTCTTATCCTCCTCTCATGCACCCTTTTGCTCCTTCTCGAGGCCATGGTTTCCCTCTGGATAGGGCGCTATCCGGTTTCCCCGGATCAGCTTTTCTCATTCCTTATCGACCGCCAGAGCACAGATCCCCACCTGCATGCCGTACTGTTTCACATCAGGCTGCCGAGAATCATCGGAGCTGTAGCTGTCGGCGGAGCCCTTTCTCTTGCCGGTGCGGCCTATCAGGGCATGTTCCGCAACCCGATGGTCAGCCCGGATATTCTCGGTGTCAGTTCAGGAGCGGGATTCGGTGCCGCTCTGGCTATCCTGCTCTCACTGCCCGCGATAGCGGTTCAGGCATCGGCGTTTGCCGGAGGCGCTATCGCAGTTTTTCTGGCGGTCTGGGTCAGCAGAAGCATCGGCAAAAATCACAATGCAATTCTTGTGCTTGTTCTCTCCGGCATCGTCATTTCGGCACTGTTCACGGCGCTGATCTCGCTCGTCAAGTATTCAGCCGATCCCGAAAACAGGCTGCCGGCCATCACGTTCTGGCTGATGGGCAGTCTGGCTGATATCCGCATGCAGGAACTCCCCTATGTTCTTGCGCTCGTAACGGCCGGCAGCCTGCCGATACTTCTTTCGGGTTGGCGCCTGAACGTGCTCTCGTTCGGCGAAGACGAAGCCAGGGCACTGGGTATCCACACAGATCGTCTGCGTATGATCATCATCGGTTCCGCCACGCTCGTAACGGCAAGCGTCATAGCGCTCAGCGGACTCGTAGGCTGGATAGGCCTGGTCATCCCTCACGTTGCAAGAATGATTACAGGTCCCGATCACCGTATCCAGCTACCACTCTCCTTTCTTTCCGGAGGTATCGCACTGCTCTTTTTCGACAACCTCGCCCGGTCACTCCTCGCTGTTGAAATCCCTATCGGAATCATCACCGCCCTTGCAGGAGCGCCGTTCTTTATCATTTTACTGAAGATCATCTCCCGCGAAACATGGTAGATCAAAAGAAACTGCGGCTACATATACGGGATACCAGCCTCGGCTACCGGCTCCGGAAGCCTTTGCTAAAAAGCATCAACCTCTCCATTTCATCGGACGAAACATTCTGCATCCTGGGACAAAACGGTACGGGCAAAACCACGTTCTTCAAGTCACTCCTAGGCATACTCCCCCCCTTGTCGGGCTCCATCACACTGAATGGAAAACCTCTCGGCAGTTTCAGCAGAAAAGAGCTCGCCAAGCTCATCGCTTATGTTCCCCAGGCGCACCATACCCCTTTTCCTTACAAGGTCAACGATGTCATTCTTTTCGGCCGGACCGCACATATGAACTTTTTCGGAAGCCCCGGCAGAAAAGATCTCCTCGTTGTAGACAGCATCCTCGACATGCTCGAGATCAGCCACCTGGCCGATTGTATCTATACCGAACTGAGCGGAGGAGAACGCCAGATGGTGGTTATCGCTCGTGCACTTGCACAGGAAGCGGGCCTGCTTATTCTCGATGAACCGGCATCCAATCTTGATTACGGCAACCAGGCGCGTCTCTTGAAAAAAATACGTGCACTTGCAGAAGCGAAAACCGGAATTCTGATGACGACGCACCAGCCAGACCAGGCGTTTCTTCTCGATGCAAAAGTACTGATGCTCTCCAACGGTTCTGTTCTCCATTACGATGATGCTTCGGAAGCTTTGCAGCCGGACATTCTCAAAAAGATCTATGGTGTGAACGTAGAAGTGATCGAAGCCGGCACACCCGGCAAGAATCCGTTGAAGGTCTGCAGACCGCTTATCGACAGCTGAATAATAAAACAAGATGACCATGAAACGCATACCACACTTTCTCTTGTTGCTCTTTTTCATTTCGTGCAGCCTTCCACAACCTTCAGATCATGAGGGAACACAAACCGTCACCGATATGGGCGGCAGAACCATGGCCGTACCGGAAACAATGACAAGGGTATATGTCAATCGGCCAGGAAGTATTCTCATGTATGCGATCGATCCCGGGCTGATCGTGAACCGGTCGTTCAACTTTACACCGGAAGCCTCGCAATTTCTTTCCAAATCATACCTCGCGCTCCCTTACACCGAAGGTTCGGCTGAAGAGATCCTGAAACTTCAACCGGACATGATTCTCACGTTTTTCGATATCAATCCCGGTTCGGTTGACGAAGCGGATAAACTTGCAGCCAAAACCGGTATTCCGGTCTATCTGGCTTCACTCAACCTCGATGATTATCCCGAAGTCTTCGAGCGGCTCGGCAGGCTCTTCGACCGTACAACACAAACTTCCGCCATGAACCGCTTCATCGAACGTCATGTCAATCCGGTGAGAGAGAAAGCGTCTGAAATCGAAAGAAACGAAAAGCTTAGCGTTTATTATGCGGAAGGTGAATACGGACTACATACGGATCCGGCAGGCTCGATCCATAGCAGGCTTATCGAGATGGTCGGAGGGATCAACGCCGCCGATATCGACATTATCAGCCGCAAGGGCATGAGTGAAGTCTCGATGGAACAGCTACTGATGTGGGACCCCGACGTAGTAATCGTCTGGGCGGGCCTGGGAAAAATAACCCCAACCATGCAGCATATTCAAAAGGATCCGCTCTGGGCAAGGCTGAAGGCGGCAAAAAACAACCGTATCTACCAAACCCCCTATCTTCCCTACGGCTGGTTCGACCGCCCGGCAAGCATCAACCGGCTGCTCGGCATCCCCTGGCTTGCAAATCAGCTCTACCCTGAAGTGTACGGCATCGATATCGAGGAGATCGTGCGGGAGTACTTCAAGACATTTTATCACTATGATCTTTCAAGCACTCAAGCCAGCGACCTGCTGAAAATCACCGAAATCAACAGCAGGTGAACGGATTACTTTAGGAAACCTCTATTCGCTGTACTTCCGGATAAGCCTGGAACCGATGGAGAAAAAAACAACGGCATAACAGACGAGTACGGAGAGGGAAACGACGCCTTCGTTGTCCAAGGCAGTCTTGCGGATGAGGATATTGGTATGGGTAAGCGGCAGCATGGCCACTACGGTTCCGAGCATCGCGGGCAGACGGTCGACGGGAATGAACGTACCGCAGAAAAACGCCATCGGCAGAATGAAAAAATTGTTGTACGTCGAGGTATCCTCATGCGATTTGGCCAGCATCCCCGTAATCACGCCGAGAGAGGCAAAAAGAAAACAGTTTAAGAGAAGGGCCACAAGGAAAAAAAGCGTCGTCACAAACATACCGGTAAAAAGAAAGCCCGTGCAGATGATCAGGAGAGAGGCGAACAATCCCTTGACCATCCCGGCAAAGACCTCCCCAAGCATGATCGCCGAAGGAGAAACCGGCGCCAGAACGAAAACCTGAAAGGTCTTGAAATAATGCCTGTTGAGCGTCAGGGCACTCGAAACCCAGGAATAGGAGTTGTTCATGGAACTCATGGCTACAAGCCCGGGCAACAGGTATGCGACGTAACTCATACCCCCGACATCGATAGTTCTCCCCAGGCCAAGCCCGAACGTCACGAGATAGATCATAGGCACGACCATCGCGGAAAAAAGATAACCGACGCGAAACAGTTTTCTGCGGAACAACAGCATTTCACGAAGAAACACTGGGTACCAGCTCATGGTGTTCATTATATCCTCGCTCCCGTCAACTTGACAAAAACATCCTCGAGACTCGACCGGCGTATGGTCAAACGGCCCTGAAGGCCGGAAGCGACACTGTCAGCTTCCCGACGGTCGCAACACATAAACTGCTCAAGTCTCCCGTCTTCGGTTATGGTATCGACAACATATTCTCCGACAAGCTTTTTCAAGCCTTTAACCGTATCGAAAGCAACCATTTTCCCTTTCGACATGATACCGACCATGTCACACAGTGCTTCGGCTTCCTCGATGTAATGCGTCGTCATGACAACGGTGCGCCCGTCCATACCGATTTTTCGGATGACATTCCAGAAATGACGCCTTATCTGCGGATCGAGACCGATCGTGGGTTCATCGAGAAACAACACTTCCGGATCGGTCAGGAGTGCCCTTGCAAGAAGCAATCTGCGCTTCATGCCCCCGGAAAAATCCTGAACAACTCTCTCCCTGCTTTCATCGAGCTCAACAACCGAGAGCACTTCAGAAATTTTCTTCCGTAGTCCGGTCACACGATGCAGAAGCCCGTAAATCAACAGATTTTCATACGCACTGAGCTCCCTGTCAAGATTGTTTTCCTGAGGTACGACGCCGATTCGCTCCTTGATCGAAGCAGGATCGCGTGTCACGTCGAATCCCGCGACGGAGCAGGCTCCACCGGATGGATCGCTCAGCGTGGTCATCACCCGGATCGTCGTTGTTTTCCCAGCCCCGTTCGGTCCCAGGAGCCCGAAAACCGTACCCGGCCGAATCCGGAACGAGAGACCGTCGACGGCGATGATCGAGCGTCCTTTCTCTCCGTAAGATTTCCTGAGTTCCGAAACTTCTATCATGCTCTGTTTCTCCTGTGTTCAAGTGCAGAAAGTTCAGCGCAGAACATCCGACTCCGAACAGGAAAGGCGGGCACAGCCGGAATCGAACGCAACAACATCTGTCTATCATTGGATATCTGTAGTAACATCAAACATGAAACTTTCGAAACATTTTCAATCCCTGGCGTTTTCCGGTGACGATCCGGTAACATGCGCCTGATCGAGCAGAAACCCCGGGAAGTCGGGTGTTTCTCCCCAGTAGAGATGTACATAGGATGCAAAGGTGTTCCTTACTCTGAAAACAGCGGTATCGACAACCCTGCCACGTGCGGTCTTTATTTCAGCCACATTGTCGAGATGCCCGATTCCGCCAAGACTTGAATAGTGAAACTCATGCCCTTTGAGCTCCCTCGCATATCCTGCTGCGGAAAGATCGACTTTTCTGTACCCGAGATGTAAACGCGCATCCCGCATGGTGGTCTCGAGATCAAGAGCACCGCACATTTCATGGTTCACTCCGTCTCTCCCGGTTATCGAGTTCCCGAGATACATCATTCCACCGCATTCGGCATATGTCACGCCTCCCCGGAGAGCGAACGCTTTCACCAGCTTTCGCATCCCGGCGTTTTCAGCAAGCCTTTTCGCATAGAGCTCCGGATACCCCCCGGACAGATAGAGCATATCGGCATGGGGCAGTATCGCGTCATCGAGTGGGCTGAAAAACTCGAGTTTTCCATATTGACCGAGAATATCGAGATTTTCGGCATAGACAAAATTAAAAGCTGCATCACGTGCCACAGCGATGACGGCATTGCCACGACCGGTGCAGGAAAAGCGCGGAAAAGGTCGGGGAATTTCTACGCTGCAGAGTTGCACTATCTTTTCCACGTCAACTGTTTTACTCACATGATCAGCCATAGCGGCAATAGCCGATTCCTGATCCACGTCCGGCGCGATATTCAGGCCGAGATAGCGGTCTGAAACAGCCATCGTTTCATCCCTCGGGACATAACCGAGAGGCTCAACCCCGACATCATGGCAAGCCTCTTTCAAAAACTCATAGTGTGACAACCTGTTGACCCGGTTGAAAATCACTCCGGCAAGACGAAGCGAAGGATCGAAGTGTTTGAATCCGTAAAGAAGCGGAGCCACAGAATAGGCAACCCCTTTTGCATCGACAATGAGAACAACCGGGATACCGAGCATACCGGCAATCGCGGCACTGCTTCCTTCGGACTTGACCGAACCGTCAAACAACCCCATAACTCCTTCGACGACAGCGGCATCGGCTTCAGCACAGTGCTGAAGGAATACTCCCTTCACATGATCTTCGGAAGCCATGAAGATATCGAGATTTCTTCCCTGCCTGCCTCTCCCGTCAAACCTCGAGGCCAGTGTATGGAGATAGGTATCGAGATAATCGGGGCCGCACTTGAATGGCTGGACGTCCATCCCCTTCTGCGCAAGAATGCGCAACAGTGCAAGCGTCAGAGTAGTCTTGCCGGTATTGCTGGAAGGAGCCGCCAGCAGAAAAGCCGGTTTAATCATGAGTACGGCCCCTCACGCCGACACTGCATACCTTTCCAGTGATGCATCCAGTCCTGTTTTTTTTCACAATTCCTGCCGGGACATTTCTTCATTGTAATTCTTCCTTTTCGGATGTGTTCAGAAAACCTGTTGATGTTGAAAAAAGCTCTTTAACGGGAAGTGTATGCTCACCGATAAAAAAAACTACCGGCGTCTCGATATCCTGTTCCCTGATGACATCACCAATGGTCTCGAGCATTCCCGTAATCACTTTCTGATCACAAAGCGAAACTTTCGATACAATGCTCACCTGAAGAGACACGGGCAAATGAGCATCGAGCAAACGGTTGACAATTGTCTCAAAATTTTTCATTCCCATGTACATCACAACCGGACTGCCTTCCCTGAGCAGAGCGAGAACACCCTGGAACTGCTCGAAAGAATAGCTCGCCGTATGACCGGTACAGAACAACAGGGAGCTTGTTCTGTTTCGTTCGGTAACGGGAATCTGCAACATATTCGCAGCAGCAAGACCTGCGGTTATACCGGGAATAACCTCTGCCTCGATGCCTTTTTCCATGAGAGCCCGTACCTCTTCGACACCCCGGCCAAAAACAAAGGGATCACCCGCCTTGAGACGAACACAATACTTTCCTTCCAGAGCATAGCCGATCATCATTGCATTGATACGCTCCTGTCGTTTCTCCTGGTCCTGACCGTCACCACAGCGCTTACCGACATTGACGGTTTCTGCATCATCCGGGACAAGCTTCAGTATTTCCTTTGAAATCAACGAATCATGCAATACGACATTGGCATCCTGCAGCCGTTTTAAAACTTTTAGCGTAAGAAGTTCAGGATCTCCCGGACCCGCACCCGCGATAGTTACAATTCCTTTTTTATCGATCATAGAGCTGTGCTGTCTATTCGAACTGTCATAATAGCTCTGGAGATATAATGAATTTCACTGTTTTCTGAGCAGGAGACCATAATCGAGCCTGTCATAAAAAGTCTTCTGTCTCAATCTTTCGATGTCGAGCGTTACCGAGCACCCTTCACCGTTTTTTGCCGATACCTCTGCCCATCGGTAGTGCCCTTCAGGCGGCTGGCAGATAAATGCACGGTTATTGCCAGAGACGGCAAGTCCCGTCTGCTCGATCGAGCGGGCACCAAGTACCCGTTGATCATGATCATTCAGGCAAGAAGCCGAACAGACAATAAGATCACACCCTTGTTTTGCACAGGCGATCACCATCTCCGGATGGTACAGTTCATCCTTGAAAGCCAGAGCAATTCTGGCATTGTCGAGATCTATGAAACAATGCTGCCCATACTTTTTCGATCGGAGAGAGAGATTACCGTTTTTCTCGGCAAATGCAATTACCGTGCTTCCGTCTTTTTCAGAAACAACGCCCGTACATACGTTTACCTGACTTTTTCGGGCTGCAAGAGCCAGACGATTCAGTACGTCTTCATTATCTCCGGCAATACCGGCAGGTAGCACCAGCAACGCTGTTTTCTCTCCACTGTATGCATCTACCGTTTCTTCAAGTCTATCACCGGTGAAAAGTTCTTCTGCAGGAAAAGAGCGAGAGGCAACACTCATCTTCGCCGCTTCAGGAAGCTTGTAATAGCTTGTCAAATCAGCGGCATAACGCATATCGAGATACATCGGAGTATAGAGCGAGGGTTCCCTCGAACGCAGTTGCGTTTCACGAAAGGAGGGTAGTTTTCCACCTTCAAGGGGCAAATCTGCAAAAAAGATATCCGACGTACAACTGCATGACTCGAGGATTTTCGTACCGTCAGGCCCGTAAATACAGGAATAGGCATCCTCACACGACATGGTTTTATCCTTCCCCGACCGGTTGCAGGCAGCAAGGAAAAAGCCGTTTTCTTTCGCCCTGACCTGCCAGAGCTCTCTCGGATCAAGAGATCCGCCTGGCCAATTGGCCGGTACAAGCAAAAGATCAACTCCGTTCAGGGAAGACATCCTTGGAATGGCCCCGTAATAGGTATCGGAACAGATCAAAACGCCAACCCTCCCCCAAGGGGTTTCAAAAGAATTGCGCTGGAACGACGTTCCGGCACATGCCCAACGGACCTCAGCCGTGACTTTCCGGTAATTCAACAGCAGCGCTCCATCAGGACCGATAACGGCGGCAGCATTGTAATAGATATCGGTCCGCTCATCTTTTTCGGGATAACCAAGCACGATGAAACAGCCGTAGCGTGAAGCAACCTGTCGTAAAGCCGTCACCGTGGGCCCCTCTTGTGATTCAACCAGGCATGCTATTTCATCGCGTGAACCGAAGCTATAACCGGAAACAGCAAGTTCGGTATTGACAATAATCCTGGCACCGTTTTCTGCAGCCCTCTCGTTGAACAGGACCAACTCGTCACGGTTCCGCCCAGCTTCACCGTGCACGACGTCGAAATGGACAAGGGCGAGTTTCAGTCTTTCCATTTTTCACTATAGCCAAGCGCACACGAAGCGTACACGAATTCCAGAAAATCATGATTGTTCATACCGACGGGTTCCAATGACAGTATCCGGGAGAAATCGGCATAACGTTCAACACGATGAGAGATCCCGGTGGCAAGCTGCGCTCCGTGCATGACAAAAATCTCCTTCATGCATGATTGCGGAAGAATGCCCCAGGCCACCTTATCCCGGGCGTGCACCAGCGAACATGATGCCCCGACCGCTACGGGGTCACGATCGAGGCTGTTGAAATTACGCCTGAAAACCGCTGCCGTTTCTTCCTGTAGCCTGCGGGCGATGGACTCTGTCATATGCTCACGACCGGCGCCGAAACGCTTGATATGCTCCAGGATGGAACGCTGATTGCCGGGAGTCAATGAATTCTGCAATGCAAGCGTCTTCCTTATAGCTCCAGAAACAGCTGATCCTATAAGTTCCCCGAGTTTGGCATGCTTGCCTGCACTTGTCAGCGGCGTATCGCCGGTCAGCGCACAGGCCACAGCGATCTGATCCGTACCGGTTCCAGTCGCAAGACCATCGGAATACCTCGAGGACACCGCAAGTTCCTGCAAAACGGTGGTTTTGGCTTCAGTCGCGGTCATGATGGTCCGAACCATGGCTCCACGTGTCAGCTCCCGATTGATGAGCAGCATGGTGTTTATGGTCCCATGAAGCTCTTTTCCGCCTTTTTCAAGAGGTTCGAACACACCGTCCTGTTCCCAGACAGAGGCAGGATCCCCGACCCTTCCGGCGTTACCTTCAACCCCTCCGGTACAAATCGCGGTCACTTCCAGATTCTTGAACGACTTCGTTTCGATAGCGGCATAGTTCATGTTTGCCGCCGTACCGAGAGAAGCTGTTTTTTCAGGAAGCTCGAAACGCTCACACAATCCCTGCAAATAACGTTCAGGAGCCGACAGTACGGTTTTGAGTTCTTTTCTGCTGTGGCCCGCGGGCTCGCAAGACTGATGATTGAATAGACATTCGAGATCCTCATGAATCCCGCCGTTCACTCTGCAGGTTGAAATCACCCTGTGCGGCCTGTTGAATCGCACAATCAGCATTTTTCGCTCCCTGTGAACCTCTGCTGCACCGTACTCGCCCAACTTCATATGACAATACTCCTTTTGTTTCATCGTCCCCGGCTTTCATCGCTTTTCAAGGCGCCTGTAATATTTCAGGGTATGGTCCGGCAAGACTTCGGGATGAAAAATAGTGATAAGATCGGCAAGTAAAACATGCGGTTCAACCATACCGCTATCCCAGAAACGGTTCCGCCCGTTTTCAAACCGATAGTTATTGTTGTTATATACCATTCCTTTCTTGACGGAACTGAACAACCGGTACCGCTCGTCGATTTCCAGCAAACCGTCGAGATCGGTGACCCTGAAATGGGTGTTCACCCAAAAATCCGCTTTCATACCGGCATCCATGGCAACCTCATGGCTCAGAATATGCCCCCTATCGGTCTCCTGACCTCTGAAAAGATATTCACTCCCGGCATGTTCGAGCATGGTGACGAACCAGCGAGAAGACCCCATGATCGACCATGCGCCTTTCCTGCTGTACCCGGTTATTACCGAAGGCTTCCGGGTTAAATGTTCGGCTGTTTTCTGGACATCGAGGTACGCATGCTCCTGCTTTTCGAATATACTGGCGGCAAGCGAATCTTTTTCAAAAAAGGCCCCCATGAACTTGATCCATTCAAGTGCACCGAGAGGATGCTCCTCGAGTGATGCACAGAAAAAGCCCGGACGGAGTCCGTAGGCCATCATTTTTTCAAAGATGTCGGAGGATACGCTGGTCACATTGACAAAAGCGAGGTCAGGATCGATCTTGACCAGGGTTTCCATGTTCAACCCACGCATATAACCTGTCACCGGAAGCGCTCCGCTGTCTATCATTTTGTGCACCCGGTCCTGCCCGATTCTGCGCTTTCCGGAAACCCCGGCTATGGCATCGAAACAGTCGAGCATTTCTATCAGCGATACATGAAAACCGTTTTCACAGGTCACCCGCTTCAGGGGAATTCTGACCACTGCGGCCGTTCCACTGTCTTCAGGGACCGATCGGTCATGCGGCACAAGCAAATATGCATAATCGATACCGATATCCGTCCCTTCCGGAGAAAGTACCTTTACCAGAGTACAGCCGTCATCGCGCTTCATGATGGAAAATCGACTGGCATATTTGACCGTTTGCATCTTCGCTTTCCCGTCGGCCGTCACAGCCTGTTCATCCGATACTGAAGAACACGACGTTCCAAGCAATGTGGCCATCAGAGCCAGAAAAACGATCCAGCCCCCATATCCTTGCATCACGGCTCTCATGCTACAATCTCCGAGCCTGTCTTGTTCTTCTTGATACAGCTGATGACGCTGCCGATATCCTGAATCTCGAACGGTTCACCGCTTTTTCCATTATAATAGCGCCACCAACGGTTACCCCTGTCCTCCGAAACCTCTATCCTGCAGGGCAATGATGCATCGATGACAACTTTGTAACCGATCCTCTCGAGCGCTCTTTTCGTCCAATAAGCAAGGGTTCCTTCTCCGACAAGACCTATACAACCCTCGTGGTGCTGATTTATCCTGAACGAACCTGACTCCCGATCAAACTCGAATCCGTTACGCTTGAAGGCTTTTTCGAGTCTACCGTCAAGAATAAGCTCTTCAGGCATCCCCGAGATCATCTCGATGTTTTTTCCACTCTCTTCTGCCTGAACGGGACTCATCAACCAGATCCTGTCAGCTGCCTGAAGCGCAAGGTCGAGTTCATGCGTAGACATCACGATAGATTTCCCCCGCTCTCTCGCCAGTTGCTTCAAAAGACGAACGACCTCGATGCGATTGGGAAGATCAAGATGAGCGGTAGGCTCATCGAGCAGAATAACGGGTGTATCCTGGGCAAGTGCACGCGCAATCATGACCTTCTGGCGTTCACCGTCGCTCAGATCACTGATGTGACGACAAGCGAACCGTCGTGTACCGGTAATGGCTATAGCCTCCCTGACAACGGTTTCATCATCCTTTGAAAGCTTCCCCATCCAGCCGGTATAAGGATAACGGCCAAGAGCGACAAGGGCATACACCGAAAGATTACCGGTCATGACCCTGTCGGTAAGCACGAGGCTGAGAAGTCTTGCCGTTTCTTTGGTCGAAAGCCTTTCAAGAGATCTGCCATCAAGGGTCACATGTCCACCGAGAGGCTTCTGGACACCGGCAATGGTTCTCATCAATGTCGATTTTCCAGACCCGTTGGGCCCCAGCAGACAAACCAGCTCCCCTTTGGCGAGGTCGAGAGACAGATTGTCCGCAACAACTTTTCCGGGATACTTGCGACCATGCTTTTCCGCTTCTTTGGCAAGGCGACGGTTCTGATATCCGATCGCCAGATCGTGAGTCAGTAACACTTCGTTCTTCATGCAAACGACGACTTGAGGTTTCTGTTCTTCATGATAACCCAGATAACGACAGGAGAACCGATCAAAGCGGTAACGGCATTGATCGGAAGGGTGGTCTGGCTTCCCGGCATCTGGGCGATGATATCGCATACCAACATCAGAATCGCCCCGACAAGGCAGGAACTGGGCATAAGAAAACGATGATCGGAAGTATTGAGAATCGATCGTGTCAGGTGGGGAACGGCTATACCGATAAAGCCTATAGGGCCGCAGAAGCCGGTTACGCTTCCGGCAAGCAGACTTGTAGCGGCAATGACGGTAATCCGGACATAGAGCGTACTCATCCCGAGGCTGCGCGCGTAATTCTCCCCGAGAAGCATGACATTGAGAGACTTGGACGCAGCAAAGGAAATCATGAGCCCTATGCCGACTACGATCGCCAGAACATACAGTTGGCTCCCCAGCACACCGCCGAGACTGCCGAATGTCCAGATCAGGTAATCCTGTATCTGTTCAGGTTCACTGAAATACTGCCAGATACTGATGATCGATATCGTGATATTTCCAACCATGATACCGACAATGAGCAGTACGATATTATCCTTGATCCGCACCGCTATCCCCAGCACGATAAGAAGAACGAACGCAGCTCCAAGGGTTGAAGCGACAACGATGAGCCAGCTCCCGCCAAGCCCGAGCTGGCGGATGGCAAAGGCATTTGCTGCCGCGCCGGATGCCAGCATGACCATGGCCACTCCAAGGCTGGCACCTGCCGAAATACCCAGTACAGAAGGTCCTGCCAGAGGATTTCGGAACAACGTCTGCATCTGTAAACCACTTGCCGACAGTGCCGCTCCGGCGATGACGGCGGTAAGCGCTTTCGGAATACGGATATAGGTAACGATCTTTTCCCAGGCTTCGTTCTCTGAACCTTTCCCGAACACGATATCAATAACGTTTCCAAGAGGTATTTTTACCGACCCGAGTGCAAGGTCGAGCATAAAAAAAAAGGCCATTACCACAAAAAGCAGAGCGATCAGACTGTTTTTTGGAGAAAGAAGAGGCCAGGAATGTTCCGGGCTTGTTTGACTGTCCACCTTTATGCCCATCTACTGTATATGCCTGTAAAAAGTTAACGAATCATCTCCATTGCCCCTCTCCGGGAACAAGTCCGGATGCAGGATCCTGATCAAGTCTTCCAATACCCTGTCGGGCCGTACAGCCCCAAGCTCCCAGTATGCATTCCCTCCTGCCGGATTCAGTAACCGGTTATTGTTGTACACTTTGCCAGATCGCACCGCGAAAAAATCTCTGAACCGAATGTCTTTGGCAAGCAGTTCATCGAGGGACTGAACCGTTCCCGGATTAAGCCAGAACTCCGCTTCAAGGGCGACCGGGTAAACAGCCTCTATATCCATTTTGATGCTGCCGGTCTTTGCCCTGTTTTTCCAATGATAATCTGCCCCGGCGTCCCTGAGAAAACATGCCACATAGCTGTTTCCTCCAGGCACGAACCACGCGTCCTTGAAAGGCATCCCTGTAACAACCGACGGACGGTGGGAAAGAGTGTCGGTAAGTGCCTTGAGGGCATGATAAGAGTGCTCGATATCCGCAAATTTCTCGACGGCAACTTCCTCACGACCGAGCAGAGCCGCATACAGCTTCAGCCATTCCGCTCTTCCGAGGGGAGATTCCTCGAGCCATTCAGCAACGACGACAACAGGAATTCCAGCCATTACCAATGCCTTGTAATCGGTCTGCCTAGCAGCGGGAAACGCTGTCGTCACTATCATTTCAGGATTCAGTTCGAGAATTTCTTCCACGTTGGGACTGAACGGCATACCGATTTCCGATACGGCGCCTTTCTCGATCCGCTCACGTAAGGATGGAGTATTGACATAGTCGGGTCGGGCAATACCAATGATCCGATCGGCGCATCCAAGCAGATCGATATAACCAACCTGTGTTGTCGAAAACAAAGCCACACGCTCAACGGGAGTCCTGATCACCACATGCTCATCGAAACCGTCAGGTAAAGGAGACTTCTTGGGAATCAGCAGATAGCGCAACGTGTCTTGGCGGCCATCGAGATCGACGATGACTCGTAAAGTCTTGAACCCCTCATGATCGTAGAGGGAAAAACCTTTGGCGTAGGAAAGGGGAACGTCGACGGACACAGCTTCCTGTTTCGGGTGTACTTCCGTTTCATTGCTGCATCCACTCAACCCGGTGGTGAACACAACGGCGAAAAGAGAGATAACACATCGCAGAACACCGGAAAAACGATGATGCACCGAACCGGTAAAAGAAGAACGAAATATATTCATATGTATAGTCAAGTTGCTTTAACCCGAAGCGATAGCGTATTATGGCAGGTCTTCTGACTTTCCCGGTTCCGACAGCCTTCCCGTTCCAGTAGCCCGGAACAGTGACATAAGGGTGTCTCTATTTTTTGTCATGAGCGATTCAAGTGCAAGGCGAACGGAGCACAGAAACCGGAGTGTACACTGAATACATGAGGATTTCGAGCACCGTTCAACGAAGCAATTGAAACGCGGAATAAATAAATAGAGAGATCCATTGATTATCGAAACACATTCATCGGCATATGCCGACGCGGGATTACAGCAGCGGGTACTGTTCCGGACTTTCACCGGATTCCCTTTTAAACCCTGTCCAAACCGCCAGGGCACCATAACGTTGAACAAAGTATACAGAAAACAATCCATCGTTTCAAATGCTTTACGATAGTAAAGGCACTGTCGAGGAATCATGTTTTTTAATTGAACAAAAAAAGCATATCGCACTGATATATCAGTCATAATACTCCACATACTGCTCGAAATTGTCTCGATTCGGGAAGGAGATAGCCCCTGCCGCACACACTTTCTCACATGCGGTACAAAGAACGATACAGTTGTACGGCTGAGTCACCTCCATTTTCGGGCGACGGCGCAGCCCTTCCTCCACCTCACCGGATGCAAAGACCCCTTTGGGACAGAAATCATAACAGGAACAACAACTATTGCAAGCATCCGGGTCGATAGTCGGGTACCACGCGATCTCCTTGCGGGGAACAGTCAGGCGTCCACGCCTTCTTTTTTTCGCAGTATCACTCATCATTTCATTTTTTCATCTTATCTAATCAAGCAACTCTGTCAGCCCTCCCCCCTTTTCAGGGAGGAAGCACTGACGGAGAACAAACACAGAGCATCAGAACGATATTGAATATCCAAGTCTGGCAAGACGTCCGGGCTCGTAATAAACAAAACGGCTGCTTGCATCTTCGACGAGATTGCCCGTTGTCTGAATCTCGGTGTCGAAAATATTTTCTACCGCACAGGTAACATAGCCTTTGCCGGCCTTTACTTTTCCGGTCATATCGAAAGCGGCGTAATTTTCGAGATCATCTTCCCTGCCGGCAAGGATCCGGCATTGCAGATCGAGATTGAAAGGCAATGTCGCATAGGAAACCGCAAACGTGTTCTGGAACTTCGGTCCTGGCTGGTACTCATCTCCATCTGTGTTTTCAGCTACCGGGTATGCCCAGTAACCTGCAGAGGTAAACGAGATATCCGAAAGGAAATCGTGCCTGTCGGTGAAAGGATACAGCCCCAGCTTCCATTCAACTCCCTGGGAATTATAGGATCCGGCGTTGAAATAGTGATACGGTCTTCCTTGTGAACGATCGATCTCGATCTTGTCGTCATAGGTCATATAAAATCCGGCAATTCTGGCAGATACCGATTTGCAATCCCACTTGAAACCGGCTTCATAGGTCCAGCCTGATTCAGGCTGCAGATCAGGATTGCCAACGACCACACGACCTTCATAATAAAGCTGTGTGAATGTTGGAGCCTTGAAAGCCTTGCCTGTATTCGCGAAAAGATTCAGGTTTTCATTGACCTTCCAGGTAACCCCCGCGCTTGGAAGAAACGAGTCATAATCGGTAGAGCCCTCTTCATTGTCTATGAACTGCTGACGCACTCCGAGCGTCAGCAGAACATCCTCCTTGAAATCCTTTTTGAACTCGGCGAAAATTCCGTAATCGTCCCGTTTTTTTTCGCCGTAATTGTTTTTGTAATCGGCAAAACGATGAACATAATCCGCACCTGTTATCAGCTCAAAACCTTCCGCCACTGTAAATCGGTAATCACTTTCTGCTCCATAGTTATAGTTCAAACGTTCCTTTTCTTCATCGAATACTCCATTCACATAATCTTCTGTTATACGTTTGTCATGTACACCGAAGAGCTTTCCCCGAAACCGCTCACCCTCGTAACGAAGGTTGAGAAAGTGAAAGGAACTTTCCTGATCGGTTCGCTCGACCTTACCTGAATCGAACAGATCGATGAAAGCTGTTTCATACCAGGAGTATTGGTAATCGATATGGATGTTCTCGAAGGGTGATGCATTGACATTCACCATATACTTATCCGTTTCTCCGAGAGCGTTCGTATATTTTTTCGTGAACTGCCTGCCGACATCGTCCAATTCACCAAGGTGCTGATATCGAAAGCCTGCGGTAATTCCCGGAAGACTGAGACTTATGCCATGGTTCATCCAATCTTCGTTCCCGAATTCAACAGACGCTGTTCCTCTTTTTTCCGAAACCGGTTTCTTGGTGACGATATTGATCACACCGGCCATTGCATCGGCACCGTAAAGGGTTGAAGCAGCACCCTTGAGCACCTCAATACGCTCGATCTGCTCGACAGGTATGCAGCTTAAATCATATCCCTTGCCAGATGCCTGCTGAACCGGTGATCCGTTAATCAGAATGAGTTCACCGTCTTCTATGCCCCGAACATACACCGCGCTGTTCATCCCCTGTTTGTTGATCCCAATGGGCGCAAGGGATTTATAGCCCAATCCCCCTATTCGTCCGAGCGCTTCCATCACATTCGTCGCACCGGTTTCTTTCAGTTCTTCACTATCGACAACCGTAACGAAACGGGAGCTTTCCTTTTCCTTCACGGGAAATCGGGTAGCGGTAACAACCAGTTCATCACTCGTGTAGGATGGAGTGATACCGTTTTGCGAGAAATCTTCTGCCTGAAGTGTGTACTGAGAGAAAACACACGCCATCAGAAACACAACGATTTTTTTCTTCATCTGTCGACCTGTTATCAGTTTTAAAAAAACAACTGAACCACAGGGTTGTCCATCGGCAATAAGCAAACAGGATGAGGAACGTTACACTGCCAAAACCTGAATCAGCCCAAAAAGAGCACATCGAGATTCCGGGATTTCCCGGCGAAAAACAGAAATACCGGAAAAAAATATGAATTGACAGTTTGATACATCATGAACTTCAGTGCCTGAGACTATAAACCCGTAGTCTGATTTTTATGCAAAAACATAACTGGCAGGTCTCCTGACTTTTGCGGTAAACTACTGTTGGCAACCTTCCCACGCTTTCCGGGCGGAAACATCGCAGTGATTGACAACAACCGTTTTTTCAACACATGAAGCCATGCATTGTCAAAACAGTAAACCGCTTTACAGTTGCGGGTACAGTGTACGAATTTCACGTACTTCCCTATTCTCCGGCTTTCAAACCGGCACCAGTTACAATAAGAAAGAACAACATGGTTTGTAGTTACGAAAAAAAACATATTCTACAAACCCCCGACTTTCAAAGATTTTCGTGTAAGCGTCCTAATTGAAGCCTCTTAACGATCCGCTCATTTATCCAACGAGCGCAGTGATTCTCCGACATGATCAACCCAGATGGCGGCAAACTCATCGAATTCAGCGGTCCCCTTTAAAACAGGCACACACGCTATTCCGGCACGAGTCAATATCGATACCCATGAATCGTCCCCATCGCCGGCCATATCATTTTTCGCGTGATCACCGGCGACCGACATGAAGGGCATCAGATAGGCTTTTTTGATGTTCTTTTCAAACAGTAGTTCCTTGAGCAGATCCACTTCCGGGTACCCTTCAACCGTTCCCACGAAAATATTGGGATCGGCTCGTTGCAGTTGAAACATCAAAGCGGCATACAATGCATTGGATGGATGGTGAGTACCGTGCCCCATGAGCAGCACCGCATCTTCCTTCGAACGTTCTTCGGGAATCGAAGCCCTTACCGCCGCCACAACTTTTTTCATATCTTCTTGGGTACTCATAAGAGGATATCCCAGAATCAATTTACTGAATCCCCCCATTCTCTCGAATGCGTCCACCGTTCGGTGCAGGTCGTGAAATTCAGCCCCGCCGATGGTATGAAGAGACTGAACCGCTACGTGGGTAAATGCTTCATCCTGCATTTTGGCCAACGCCGTTTCAGGCGAATCGAGAAACGTACCTTGTTTTGCAAGTTTTTCACGAATCACGTGTGATGTGAAAGCCCAGCGAACCGGTATACCGTGATAGGTCCGCTTTACCATTTTTTCAATAGTATCGAACGATACCTGAGCAGTCTTTTCGCTCGACCCGAAAGCAACCAGCAAAATTCCTTCTTTTCTGGGCCGATCAGCTACACCTGTGGCAAAACATTCCAAAGAGATAAGGCTCAGCATGGCAAAAATCGTCAGGCAGCTTGTTTTTATACTTGTTTTCATTTCCATTCTCCGTTTTTTTCTTCCTGTTTCAGAACCGTCATCTTTTCTGCCGGATGCAGGTCGATACCATGATCTTCGGCTGTTTGCTGAATCCGTTTGGCAAAAATACCGACAAAAGCATCATTGACTCCCAACCCCTCCATAGCGACATCGACCTTAATTCCAAGAGATTCGATTCTGCTTTTCCAGGAATCCGGCTCCGGATTGTTCATGTCGTTGTGCGCATGATCACCGGCAGTGATCATAAACGGCTTGAGCAGCACATGTTTTATGGAATCTTTTTCCAGAGCCTGCAGGATCTCATCGATACCCGGGTACCCCTCGACCATACCGATATAAATGCTCGAATCCGGATAAAATGCACGCATCGCTTTTTGTGTCTCGAAAAAAGCGCCCGATGAGAAAAAATCATTCCCGTGACCCATGTAAACCAATGAAGCGCCTGACGCTTTTGCACGTATAACATCGGTTTCAAGGGCCTGTACAACCTCACCGATATCCTCGACGTAGTCGTGCTCTATACCATATGTCCCCAGCGTGGGCCGGGACAACACAATTTTATCAAAAGGCGCCCATGCTTTCTTTATCGTCCTGATCGACTGCAAAGCCCTGATACAGGACTGCAGATCTTCGTATTGCTCCCCATGATAGATGTGGGTCGGCTGGACGATGACGGTACGGTAGTTCTGATCCTGCAGGTTACCAATTGCCCCGAGCAGGCTTTGAGCGTACATGATTTCTTCTGGCACTCCCTTGGCAAGCCAGCTTTCAGGTTTTCTTCTTCTCGACGCCCAGATAGTTCTGATCCTGTTCGAGGTAAAACAAATCCTCGTCTCAATCCCCGGAAATTGCTCCTCTACCTCTTCTTTAATGTTACCGAGAGCCGAAAGAGCGACAGGATAGCTTGTTCCGAAATGTGCAAGCAAAATGGCCTTTTTGTTGATCTGTCTTCGTATCTTGTTTTTTCCACCCATGATAACAATGTGTTTTACGTTATTTCAATCATACAATTTCCTGACCGCGACACTGGCACGCTTGCCGTTAAAACGCTGTAACTACTTCTCATCCAATGCGTTGCGAACGATGCAGATGCCATCCGAATTCATGAGCACGAAAGCAAGCCGGATACCGGGTACAAGCCGGCCGCACACCCTGTAGCACTCCCTGGACAACTCACGGTAAAAAGGCTCACCTTTCCTGAAAGGAATACTCTTTACGATGTTTCTCACGAGGGAAATGTCGAGTAAGCTGTGACAGATATCGTTATCATATCCGGCACTGCGGGCTAAACCTGCAATAAAATCACGGTTTACCGCTACGTTCCTGCTCGACAAATCCAGTTCACCCTGAGCCAGTTTCGTGGCTTTGGCCAGCATGACACTTACCGTAACGCTCTCGAACCCCGCACATTCCCTGATTATTTCCAGTGTCACACCTATCCGGTTACCGTAGTGAACGAACGCTTGATCCGGGAAATCCGGTAAGAGCTTTTTCAGATGTTTTTCGCTTCTTGCTCCGGCAACGATTGCCACATCACGGCATCCGCTGTATAAAGCCACCCGCAGGGATCGTCTGATGCTTTCGATATAGGCCTCCTCGGAATACGGCACAACAATCCCGCTCGTTCCGATGATGGACAAGCCGTCTACAACACCGACTTTTTCGTTCATGGTTCTTTTCGCGACCTCTTTACCGCCAGGGATCGACAAAGTGACCGCAACTCCTCCGTCCACCCGATACTTTTTCAGGAGTGATCGCACGGCCCTCATGATCATATGCCTCGGCACAGGATTGACAGCCGGCTCACCAACCGGAATACCAAGCCCTGAAAGGGTGACTCGCCCTACCCCCTCTCCCTGCAGAAACAAAACCGTTCCCCGGGGAATGTCCTTTCTTATCGTCACTTCACTACGAATTATCAGCCCGTCGGTAACATCCGGATCGTCTCCGGCATCCTTCCTCACACCACACAGGGCACCTCGACTATCCACGAAACACTCCTCAACCGTAAACGTGGCCGAATCTTCCGAAGGCAGCACAATCGTCACGGTTTGTTGAGCCTCCTGATTCAATAATGCACTGAGAGCCGCAACTGTTGCCGCAGTTGCACAAGACCCGGTTGTATACCCATATCTCAATCGCTGAGCTTCATTCTCCTGCATGGTGCAACTTGCTGATTCTTTCAAGTTCACGGTTTAATTCCGACCTTTTCGTCACGGTAATGAAAGAGTCGGGAAGTTTGGGACGCTTCACAATAACCACCGGAATACCACAGAGCATGGCCGCCGTGATTTTAACCGGTAAAAACCCTGAATTGCCGGACTCTTTGACAAGCAAACAGTCGATACCGTATGCCCTTATGATTCGGGACTCCTCCTCAATAAGTCCGGACGGCTTCAAGAGGATAAGATTGCCCAGAGGAAATCCCTGCTTTTGTGCAAACATTACCGATTTGCCTGAAGGTAGAATTCTGACTCTCATCTCATGCTCCTTCCAGTAGGAACGCAAAGCATCTATGGTTTGCACGCCGGTCATGGCGAGCACTCTTTTCGGCTTGAGAAACCGCAAGAGATCGATAGTCTCGGGAAAACTGCTCGAGTAGTATATATTCTTGCTGTAAGCAGCTTCTCGGGGAAGATCGTAGATGCGCTCGAACCTGATGACCGGTATGGAGAACCGCAAACAAACATCTGAAACGGTTTCATGAAGAAGTGATGCAAAAGGATGCGCCGCATCGATAACGGCAGAGACGTTTCTTTGCCGGAAAAGGTGCTCCATCCCCCTCACGTCAAGAGCACCAAAGCGGTACTTGCCGTGAACCATTACAAACGGTTCGGCCTCTGTTTTCGTAGAATAGAGATATGCCAGCTCTTTTTCCTCCAGAAATCGGGCAACCTGTTTGCCTTCTGTCGTGCCACCGAAAACCACAATCATGATGTATCACCTTCGTTGGTTCCGGAAGCGTGTCTGAAACCATGTGAAAAGGCGGGATCGTACAGTTTCGATCTCTCTTCCCTGGCACCCACGGCTTCACCGACAACAAGAAGCATCGTGCGCGTTTTTCCACTTTTCGCAACCAGAGATGCAAGATCGACAAGCGATCCCCGCCATACCTGTTCATCATCCCAGGTCAAACGGTAGCAAACCGCTACCGGCGTGGATGGAGCATAATGAAGCAGGAGTTCTTGCTGGATCTCCCCCGCCCATTCTGCACTCAGGAACAAGCAGATTGTAGCCCGGGAACGTGCCAGTTCACCGAGCGCTTCCTTTTCCGGCACAGCCGTTCTCCCGTTAAAACGGGTCAGTATGATCGTCTGCACTTTTTCAGGAATGGTGAACTGGGATTTCAGCGTTGCCGCTGCAGCCTGAAAAGACGATACGCCGGGAACGATGCTGTACTCCATGCCGCTCGACTCGAACCAGGCCATCTGCTCCTGAATTGCGCCGTAGATCGAAGGGTCGCCGGTATGCAGCCTGACAATGCACTTCCCCTGCCGGTAAAACTCGCTGATAAGTAAAAACTGCTCTTCGAGGGTCATCGAAGCTGAACTCCTCACGACTGCTCCGGGTTTGGCGTAATGGGTCAGTTTTTCCGGCACAAGGCTTCCGGCATAAAGAATAAGATCCGCTGTTTCCAGCAAATGTTTCCCCCTGACCGTTACCAGTCCGGGATCACCCGGCCCTGCACCGACAATGAGGATACGGCCTTTACGAACCGCGGTTCTGTCGATACTGACGGCAAAAGTGTAGTGGCGCGGCTCATTTTCCCTGCAGCCCGGAAGAACGACTTTCTTTTTTTCAACCACCCACCTGTTTTCGCCTGCCAGCAAAGCTGCCGAAGCCTCAGCAACACTATGCACCCCAACCTTCCGATACACCACCTCTGATGGATTGGGTACCCCCTCGACACCTTCGAGAAGATCCGGTGCGAATCCATGCAAAGGAATGCCGAAATTTTCAGCAGCAAACCTGAAGGCTTTTTCCTGTATTTTGAAATCAACGGAACCGAAGGCCTTGAGTGAAGAAGGTGAAAGACCCTTTTGCTCCAACTCTCCGGCAAACGATACGGCAAACGTCTCAGGATCGATATCTTTTTCACAGCCGACTCCGGCACACAAAACCTTCGGACGATAGAAAAAAGAGGGCACCTGCACCGGAAGAACACGTGGTGTTACGGCCAGGAGCAGGCTGCATGCGCTAAAGTCAATATCTTCGTAGTTGTAAACGACCGAGACAAAAGGTGCTTTGCTTCGCTCGAGATAATCGGTCACCTCATCCCTCGTTTCAAGCAGCAGTACCGTCGGCTCGTGATTGACGAACAACGACATCGCAGCGGCAAACGATTTTCCTTTGTTTCCCGAATGAAATTCCACCGACCACCCCTGATCACGACCGAGAATATCGAGGCTCCACAATCCCTGTACATCACTCGATGTCGTAATGACCGGGCGTGCGCCGATCAAACGGGCGACAAGCCCTGCCAGCTCGTTTCCACCACCGACATGGCCCGACAGAACGGACTGCACAAAAACCCTGCGTTCATCACAATTGATGACTGCCGGGTCTGAATATTTGTCCTTGATGACAGGAGCAATCGCGCGCACGCATATACCAAGCGCACCGATGAAGATAAATGCATCGTAATAGCTAAAATTATCACGTGTGAACTCGACGACACCATTAACCGATGTCACTCCTTCAAATTGGCGTGAAGAGAAAATTTCAGCCCTGTAACCGGAAACTGCTTCAAGATGCTTTTTCAGACAGCGGGCAACCAATATCCCGTTGTCCGAAGAGGCCAGAATCGCAATGGTTTGCATACTCAAGTTTCTCTGGTTTTTTCCGCCGCCGCAACCGTAATCACGTTGAACTCATCGACAGCTATTTTCATATCTTCAAAAATCCTGTAGTTGTATCGTCCTGCCTGTTGATGAAATTGCTCAAGGCTTTCGGACTGCACTGCGTTGATCACAACTCGCCCACCAATGGAAAGCAACGGATCGATACAGGCGAACAGTTCTTCAAGACGCCCGCCATGCCCCCCGATAAACACGGCATCGACTGTTTCCTGATCGCCGGTATACGCGCTATGTTCCTGTAAAAAAAAATCTCCCATTACCTGCCGGATACCCGGAGCGCTGCATTTTTTACTGTTGCGCTCGAGAAGCACAGAGCACTCGCTGCGCTTTTCGAACGCCGTGATGTCGATCTCCGGAAAAAGAAGCCTCGCCTCGACCGAAACCGAACCCGTACAAAATCCGATATCCCAGAAATTACGTGCATTGACAAGACCGAGCCGGGAAAGTGTCGCCAGGCGAACAGGCATCTTGGTGATCATGTTGGGACGACCTTTCATCCCTTCGAACGTACTGTCCGGAATCCCGAAAAGCTTGTCATGAGGCTGGAAAGCGGAGAGGATGATGCAGTTAAGCCCATGAAACGAAAGCCGGACGGCATCTTCCAGACCATACTCACAGACCCGCTCTTCCGCTCCCCCGAGCGCCTCTCCAACGATCATGGTATATTCTGAAAAACCAAACTCGAGCATTCGCTTTGCAACAACAGCAGGAGTTTTCCTCCGGTCGGTCAGGACTCCGATCAGTTGTGCCCCCTCTATCAGGGCACAATCAAGCTCTTGCCAGCCTCTACCCGTAAGAGAAGCATAACGCATCGACTGATAGGGCATCCTGCAGCGATGAGCCAGAAGCTGCAAACTGTGAAACGACGGGTAGTACGTATAAACGGCATCCGGAAAAGCCTTCTGTAACGTAGCGCCGAACCCGTAAAACAGAGGATCTCCCGAAGTAAACGCCAGAATCGGTCCTGGCTCTTCCTTGAAAGCCACCAAAACCTTCCCGATAGGCGGTTTGATGGCTATCCAGTCACTATCGTGGGGCAAAATGGAAGCGACGATCCCTCTGTGGCGTTCACCACCTGCAAAAACCCTGTGTTGGCTTACCGCCAATCTTGCATCCTCGGTAAGCTCCGGCTCAGGGTTATCGGTCAATCCAACAACTGTAATACGATCAGACATCTCTTCCGGGCATCATGGTTTCGGCATCATCGAGGCTCAAGGCTGCATTTACGATAGTCGCCGCGACAGTACTTCCGCCTTTTCTTCCTTCGATAATGACCGCAGGGATTTTTCCTATTACGGCTTTCAACCTCAGTTTCGATTCAATGACATTGACAAAGCCTACCGGAGCTCCGATAATCCCCATAGGGCTATATCGTTTGCGACACAAAAGATCCGAAAGCTCGATCAGGGCTGTCGGTGCATTGCCGACAACATACAGCGCATCAGGGTGTTCCTCTACAGCAAGTCGCATACCTGCCTGTGTGCGGGTGATACCCTGATCGCTGGCAAGAGATTGAACTCTCGGATCGTCCAGATAACAGATCACTTCAATGCCATATCTCTCGATCGCTGCTTTTCTAAAACCCGACCGGACCATGGTCACATCGGTAATGATGGTTGCGCTTCCTGCAGTTAGTTTTTCATGCAGCCGCTCTACCGCCCGGGGAGTGGTATAAAGAATATCTTCGAAATCAAAATCAGCGGTCGTATGAATGGCGTGCATCATCGCCCACTTGGTATCGTAAGCATAGCCACTTCGTTTCAATCGCTTTTCAATCGCACTGAAACTGTCGCTCATGATCGACTGTCCAACGCTCATACTCCCGGTAGCTCCTGGAGAAAAGTAACCCCTTGGCGTGATCATTCTGCAGCCTTCGGCGAAAGTCTGTCGGTTACCGATTATCATAACACTGAACATGTCGAGTGTTTCCGGATCGAAATCGGAAAGAGTAGTGATAACGATACTCTCGTTGTCTCTTTCAGCATGACGCACGATACCGACAGGAGTGTCACCCGAACGCTCTACCAGAAAAAGCTCCTTGAGCCTGTAAATCTGCCAGTATCTCCCGTTGCTTTTCGGGTTGTATACGGCAGTCACAAAATCAGCGCTCGCTGCCGCTCTGATGCGCTGTTCGATAACGTTCCAGGGAGTGAGAAGATCGGAAAGAGAAATAACACAAAAATCATGCCCTGTCGGGGCTCCAAGCTTTGCTGCCGCTGCCTGAAAAGCACTTATTCCCGGCTGAATACTGACGGCGACATTGTCATAATCCTTTTTTTGCGACATTTCCATAACCAGAGGCGCCATCCCGTAAACCCCCGCATCCCCTGAACTGACAACAACAACATTCATGCCCTCGAGAGCGAGAGTGAATGCCCTCTTGGCACGGTCACGCTCTTTTTTCATCCCACTATCGATCAAAAGAACATGCTCAGGTATGAAATGCTCTATCAGTCGTATGTAATAGTTATAGCCGATAACGGCATCCGCCTCCCGTATAGCGGTCAGTACGCGCGGCGCAATCAGATCGAGGCTCCCTGGTCCCAATCCGACAACTGTTATTTTTCCGGACATAGGTTTCTAGAAGATCGATCCTTATTGAATAAAATTATCAGAGATAAATATGGTATGCGCCGTGATTCGAGATCATCGAGGCTACGACTCACAAACTCACGCGGTGTACCGAGATATTCGGCATACACGAAACCGATTCTTTTCTTCTCGAGGTATGAGTAAAGCTTTTCACCAAAAAGGGATAACTTCATCACAACCACCGTTTCATACCTGTCCAGGCACTTATCGAGCTCATCTGTACTTTCAAAATCGGGGAGAACAAGAACTTTATCCGATCCGAGAGCTAACGGTACATGCGCAGAAGCTCCCGCAGCGACAAAAGCCGGTACCCCGGCAACCATCTCCACAGTAACCGAGGCTTTTTTCAGTCTTTCGAGCAAGTGTCCAAACGTACTGTACAACCCTGCGTCCCCGATACATACAACCGCGATACATAAACTGTTTTCAAGGTCCTGCATGATAGAGGAAAAAGCCTTGTCATAAACCTTGTCAACCTCTTTTCTGGGCATTGTCATGGCAACAGGCATGCTTTTCAGCCTGGTCTCCGAGATACCGTGAACCTTCAGAATTTCAAGTGCAAAGCTGTTGACTTCGCCTGATCGGGTCAGGGTCGCCGGGTAATAGATCTTGTCAGCCCGAGCAAGAACCTTTATCGCTTTGATGGTCACAAGCTCCGGGTCTCCCGGTCCCAGTGAAACCCCGTAAACCTTACTTCTCAATGTTGAATCTTTTTTCGATTGAATTCCCTTTCCTTCAAAGCACTTTTTCCCCGGCCGTATGGCCGTATGGCCGTATGTTCATAAGAACTTGCCGAAAGAACCCTCAATCCATACAGGGAAAAAGAGCGGTTTGTTCAGCACGAGCAGAGCAAAAAAAGATGCATGAAACAGAAAGAGTTATTGCCATCTGCAGACTATATCCCGTAGTCCGATATGTATAAGCGACAATTGACTGGCAGGTCTCCTGACTATGGCGGAATTTCTACTGACAACCTTCCCGCTTTTTCCGGGCGGAAAAATGCAGTGATTATCAGTAACTGCTTTCTTCAATGCACGAGGCCATGCACTGAAAAAGACAGTAAAACCGCTGGACAGTTGCGGGTACAGTGTACGATTTTCACGTACTTCCCTATTCTCCGGCTTTTAAACCGGCACCAGCAAAAAAAAGAAAGAACGATGTTTATAGAACGTTATATACCAAAATAATTTTAAAGGGACAATGCACAAACATCAGGCAGCCTGAGTCTCTCCAAAGATTTCACCTATTTTTCTGCGACGGTAGGCGAAAACATACTCGAGTCTGCTCTGGATAAGAAGCATATCGAGCATTTTACCGAAAAAGCCAAAGGGAATTTTATACTCTATGATATCAGTCACTTCGACTCCTCCGTGAATTTCCCTGAAAAGATGCCTGTGATGCCAGTATTCATAAGGTCCTTCTTCCTGCTCATCCTCGAACCCGTGGGGCTGGTCAACATGCGTTATCCTTGTGGACCATTTGACCGGAAAATCGAAAAAAGGAAAAAGTTTGTAGCTGATAATCATTCCCTTCTGTAAACGACCGATAGTGTCCTCATTGGTTATCCTCATATGCATTTCCCGAGGCGTTATGAATACGAGATTCATGGGATCGGCAAAAAAATCCCACACCTCTTCTATTTCAGCAGATATTTTCTGTGTATATATCAACCTGTTGACGTTCATGATTACCTGAACTATTTGATACTTGTGTATCGAATCATTATGTAATGATTCACCATACCATATATAACTGCATAACCACATAAAACTATCCCTTTCGAAACGGGGCATCGATACTGTTTCGCCCTTTCAGGAAACATCTGTTCATCCCTATTTTTCACTGCCCGGAATGGATCAGAAGCAATGTGAAGCACTGGACTACTCGAAAATGGTAAAAGCCACAGTTACAGCAATCCTGTCACCCTCCGAAGCTGAAAGGTCGACGGTTCTTCTGACACGAAGAAACGTTGATCCATTTAAAAACTGCTGGTGTTTCCCTGGCGGGCATATCGACAACGGCGAAACAGCTTTAGCCGCTGTTATCCGTGAATCCGCGGAAGAAACCGGACTTTCAATGCAATCACCGTTTTTCCTCGGTTATTGTGATGAAGTGTTTCCCGAATACAGTTTCCATGCTGTTGTCCTCATGTTCTGCGGAACAGCAACGGGAACACTCAACCCTCAACCCGGTGAAGTGTCGAATATAGGTTGGTTTTCGATCGATCATGCCCGTAAGCTTACCCTTGCATTCAACCATCAGGAAGTCCTCTACCGCTATGAAAAGCATCTTGAAACCACGTAATTCTCCGATTCTTTTTTTGATCGTCTTTTCCGCAATCCTCATCGGATGTGGAAAAACGCAAAAAAAAGAAGCGACGAGAAGCTCTTCGGATAAACCGACGATTGTCAGTCTGGCTCCCAGTATCACGGAAATGATCTATGCTATCGGAGCGGAGCGACAGCTTATAGGCAGAACAAGCGCATGCGATTGGCCTGCAGATGTAAAGAAAGTTCAGGTTGTCGGAGCTTTCGGACAGCCATCTCTTGAAGTCATTACAAGTCTCGTGCCCGACCTTGTAATCGATATCGATCTTGCGGACGAAAACATGGGAGAGAAAATAACCGCACTCGGGATCAGACGGGAACGCCTGAACATTCGTTCCCCTGAAGACATCCCGGCCGCGCTTCGTAAGCTTGGCGAACTGACGGACAACCGTGAACAAGCCGACAGCCTTGCGTTTCTAATCGATGATGGTCTGGAAAATTTCAGGAACACAATCGACACAACTGCTATAACTCCGAAAGTGTATCTGGAAATATGGGATGATCCCCTCTGGACCGGAGGAAAAAGCAGCTACGTCTCAGCCCTCATCACCTATGCCGGTGGTGAGAATATAGGGGATGCCGCTGAAAAGGAATATTTTGAGGTTTCTCCCGAATGGGTTATCAGACAAAACCCGGATATCATAGCCTGCATGTACATGTCGAGAGAAAGTGATGTCGCAGCAGACATTGCCTCGAGACCAGGCTGGGATCATATCCAGGCTGTAAAAAGACAAAAAATTTATGACGATTTCGACAACAGCATATTTCTCCGTCCTGGTCCACGCGTTCTTGAAGGTATAGAACAACTCAGGCGTATTATCGTCGCTGCAAGTAAGGAATAACGCTTGTACACGGAGGCCGAACAAGACGAATAAGGTTTAAAGAGGAAAAAAGCAGCCAATTTTATATCTTTCCGGCTTTACTATTACTTATTACAAACAGCCTCCCTGCATGAAGAAGTCACCTTTGGCGATATTGTTTTTGACAGTGCTACTCGACCTGATAGGGTTCGGTATTGTGCTGCCTCTTCTTCCGACATACGCCAAAGATCTTGGGGCAAGTCCCTTTATGATCGGTATTATTGCCGCTACTTATGCAAGCATGCAATTTCTTTTTTCTCCTGTCTGGGGAAGGCTCAGTGATTTCATCGGGCGAAGACCGGTCATGCTTGGCAGTATTTTTGTCGCCTCTATTTCCTATCTGTTTTTTGCAAAAGCATCGACAATTCCCCTGCTTATCCTCGCCCGCTCTCTTTCGGGTATCGGGTCCGCAAACATCGCTGCTGCGCAGGCCTACATAACCGATGTCACTGACAGTAACAACAGATCCAAGGCAATGGGCATGCTTGGTGCGGCTTTTGGAATAGGGTTTATCATAGGACCGTTGATCGGCGGTGTAGTCAAGACCAATTTCGGAATAGAAATGGTTGGCTTCGTCGCATCGGCGCTTATCGGTTTCGACTTTATCCTCGCGCTTTTCTTTCTTCCCGAATCCAACAAGGAAGCCAAAAAGATTTCGAGTTACTTTGGTGGCACAAGAAAACATTCGGGCAAGCCAAGGCTTTCATCCTTGAAAGAAAAGTCAGCGCTCTATTTCAAAGGTGTTTTTCAAGCGGTGAGCTCGCCACCCATAGCCCTGCTTTTGAGTGCTAACTTCATATTCACCTTCGGCATCGTGAATATGCAGATCGCTTCGATTCTCCTCTGGAAGGAATATTTTTTGGCTTCTGACCAGCAGATAGGCTATTTGTTCGCTTACGTAGGGGTCATTTCAGTTATTGTCCAGGGAGGATTGATAAACCAGCTCAACAAACGTTTCGGAGAACACAAGCTTTTTCTCTGGGGCCACTTGACAACATTCATAGGGGTATTTTTTATACCGTTCATACCACAGACAACGCTGTTCACCCTTGGTTTGGGAATCCTTTTTTTCTTCGGTATCGGCACAAGTCTAGCCAGTCCTATCAATATTTCAATGCTCTCTCTCTACAGCTATACGCAAAAGCAGGGACAAATAATGGGCTACGGACAGTCCATCAATTCTCTTGCGAGAATTTTCGGTCCTGTCAGCGGCAGCATACTCTACGGCATGTACCCTTCGATGCCGTTTATTGTAGCAGGTGTCCTGATGGTAATTGGAACCGTCATATCCCTGAGTTTGTTCAGATACAAAATTGAAGCGTTTGACGCAGCGCCCGAATCATCGGTAAGTCCTCAGACGGTTGAATAGCTGAAAAAGGGAAGATTTTTTTTCGAGAATCCAGATAGTGTTATGTCCTGCAAGGAAAAACTGCCATACAACGCTCTTCCAGATATTCTTTACCGGATCGGAGATATTGCGGACCGGTCCGATACACCCTGCTATCTCGTCGGTGGCTACGTCAGAGATTTATTGATGCGTCAAGCAAGCCAGGATATCGATATCATGATTATCGGTGAGCCTGTATCATTTGCAAAACGAATCAAGCAAGAACTGGACGGCAAGAATTTTGTCGTTTTCGAGAGATTCAGGACAGCCCGATTTGAACTGGAAACCCATGATAGCGGTCCGATGCTGCTCGAAATAGTAGGAGCCCGGAAAGAAAGCTACAATGCCGATTCGCGCAAACCCATAACTGAAATCGGATCGCTCGAGGATGATCTTTCAAGACGTGACTTTTCCATCAATGCAATGGCTGTATCGCTGAATCATGACAATCGAAACTGTCTCATCGATCTTTTCAACGGTTACGATGATCTTCGGAAAAAGGTTTTGAAAACACCTCTTGAACCTGAAAAAACCTTTTCTGACGACCCTTTGCGTATGATGAGGGCGGCAAGGTTTTCAAGCCAGCTTGAATTTCAGCTTGACAGGAAGGCAATGACCGCAATGTCTTCCATGGCGAAACGAATCAGAATTGTCTCGAAGGAACGCATAAGTGTAGAGTTTCTAAAAATCATAGCGAGCCCTAAACCCTCTATAGGACTTATGATCCTCTACAAAACCGGTATTCTGCAGGAAATTTTCCCCGAGCTTACCGCCATGGCCGGGGTTGAACAGGTCGACGGCCTTGGACATAAGGATACTCTGTTCCATACCTTCCAGGTTGTCGACAAACTGTCCGAGAGCAGCGACAAACTGTGGCTCCGAATTGCAGCCCTGCTCCACGATATTGCAAAACCCCTTACCAAACGTTTCAGCAGATCATCCGGTTGGACCTTCCACGGACACGAGGCTGTAGGAACCAAGCTCGCCAGGAAAATATTCAACTCGATGCGCTGGCCGCTCGAACCGCTCCCCTATGTGCAGAAAATGATACGCCTGCATCATCGCCCAATCCCTCTTTCAAAAGGAGAAATCACCGATTCTGCCGTTAGAAGGCTCATGTACGAAGCCGGCGAAGATCTTGACGATCTGATGAAACTGTGCAGAGCTGACGTAACCAGTAAGAATCCTGGTAAAGTCAAGAGGATCATGAACAACTTCAACATCGTGGAAAGAAAAATAGCGGAAGTTGCCGAAAAAGATCTGCTCGCAAAATGGAGGCCCCCTATCGACGGGTGTGATATCATGGAGACCCTCGGCCTTTCCGAGGGAAGGCTTGTCGGCATGATAAAGAAAAAAATGGAAGCCGCTGTCATCGAGGGCGAGATACCTTACAACCGTGAGGCTGCTCTCGACTACATAAAAAAAGCATACCGGGAGATGCAGAATTCATAGCAGGCAGCCATAAGTAAAAAGTAAATGATATATTAAGGCTTTTCGAAAATCCGGATCCTGCAATTGGATCCTCAAAAATAGAGCGCAGTGATACCACGTTACTCACCGAAAGACATGCAAGCCATCTGGACGGACGAGGCAAAGTTCGAACGCTGGTTAAAACTGGAAATAGCAGCTGTAGAAGCTCGCGTTGAATCCGGAGTTGTTCCTCGGGAAGCCCTGGACGCCATCAAAGAAAATGCAAAATTCAACGTTGACGAAATACTTGAAATCGAAAAAGAGACGAAACACGATGTCATAGCGTTCCTCACCAATGTCAATCAGTACGTAGGACCTCAGTCACGCTACATCCATGAGGGGCTGACCTCTTCTGATGTTGGCGATACCTGCCTTGCCATGCAGATGCGCGATGCCGGAAGGATTCTTCTCAAAGATATCGAAAAACTCATCGAAGTACTGGGCAAAAGGGCGGTCGAATTCAAGTATACCCTGGAAATGGGTAGAACACATGGCATTCATGCCGAGCCGACAACCTTCGGTTTGAAACTGCTGCTCTGGCACCAGGAGATGCTTCGAAACCGGGAACGGCTCGAAAAGGCAGTTGAAAACATCTCCGTAGGCAAAATCTCAGGTGCGGTCGGCACCTACCAGCATCTATCACCGGCTATTGAAGCGGCCGTATGCAAAAAACTCGACCTGAAACCATCACCGATTTCAACCCAGATTCTGCAACGTGACCGGCATGCCGAGTTTCTTACGACACTTGCGATCACAGCATCGTCAATCGAAAAGTTTTCCGTTGAGTTCCGCCATCTGCAACGTACGGAAGTCAGAGAAACAGAAGAATTTTTCAGCAAAGGCCAGAAAGGCAGCTCAGCCATGCCGCATAAACGAAACCCGATCACCTTTGAACGCCTGACCGGTCTTGCAAGGGTAGTTCGTTCGAACTCCATCGCTGCTCTGGAAAATGTAGCACTCTGGCATGAAAGAGATATCTCACACTCATCGGTTGAAAGGGTCATCATGCCCGACTCGACGATAGCCCTGTGCTATATGCTTCGGACCTTTACCGATACCCTTGAAGATCTTCTTGTCTACCCGGACAGAATGAAAGAGAACTTCGATACATCCTACGGCCTCACTCTTTCGCAAACATTACTTCTCGCACTTACAGGAAAAGGAATGAGCAGAGAAGAAGCCTATAAGCTCGTGCAACGTAATGCCATGAAAAGTTGGGAACAGAAAATCCAGCTTAAAGAAAACGTTCTGCAGGATCAGGATATCCTCGAACATGTTTCTGCTGAAGAAATAGAAAAACTCTTCTCATCGGAAAGCATACTCAACAAGCTTAGAAAAAGCGTCGACATCATCTTTGCCCGAAGTGGGCTCTGAGAAAATTAACGCCGTTAAGCTTGGTAATATCCGCGAATATTATTAAATTTCGTGCCGTTTTGTCCCCGAACCGGAGGCAATAAAGAGGGTTCGGGGTAGCACAGTACATCTCACATTTCACTGTCACCAGCTATCGGACATATTCATGGAACGCAGGTTATTATTATGCCGATAATAACATAGGAGAGGATTATGCTCTATGTATGCTAAAGTGTTGAAAACATATAAAGGAAAAGCGGAAATCGAGATCTTCTGTACCGAAGCCTCTCAAGAAAATGTGCACTGTGGAGCATGCAGCATGGGCCAAAAGCCCTCGGCGAAACCCCAGACGGTTCTTGCCCAGAACAAGATAGAGGCAAAGCCTGGCGATATGGTCGAATGTGATCAGAAAGAACATGCGGAGGTCAAAGCAGCATTGCTGCTGCTCATCGGCCCGCTGGTACTCTTTATGATAGCGCTTGGAATAGCAAATGCCTTGAACCTCGAACTCTGGCAATCGTTTCTTACCGGCGCAGCGGTTCTTGGAGTGACATATATCGTTCTGAGATATTCGCTGAAGAATAAAACGTATTACTACATCACAGGAATTAAATAACAACGCATGATTAGTGAAGCATTCATACCGGCAGTTGCAAGCCTGGGCTCCGTAGCACTGACGCTCGGTCTTATAATCTTCTATGTTTCCAAAAAATTCCACGTCGAAGAAGATCCCATGGTCCTCATCGTCAATGACATTCTTCCCGGTGTCAACTGCGGAGCCTGCGGGTACCCCAGTTGCGGGCAGTTTGCCGAGGTTCTTGTCGAAACCAGGGATTCATCGATGTCCTGCCCTGTAGGCGGAGCAGACCTTGCCTCGAAGCTCGGCACGACACTTGGCATCACTATGGCTGAACCCAAACCGATAACAGCCGTCGTACTCTGTCAGGGCGACAACGATACAGCAAGACAAACCGCAGAATATTTGGGAATACAGGACTGCTGGGCAGCAACCCAGACCTATGTCGGACCGAAACAGTGTCGCTATTCCTGTATCGGCCTCGGCTCCTGTATCGCTTTCTGCGATTTCGATGCCATGCGTCTGGAAAACGGTCTTGTGGTCATCGATAAAGACCTTTGCACCGGCTGCGCCGCCTGTATATCAGCTTGCCCGACCGGCGTGCTTGTGATGCAGGAAAAGAAAGCGGAACGCTACTTTATAGCCTGTAATTCACATGACAAGGGTGCTGCCACAAAGAAAGCGTGCGACGCTGGTTGTATCGCCTGCCAGAAATGTGTCAAGGTTTGTGAAGACGACGCAATTGTCATCGAGAATTTCCTGGCCAGGATTATTCAGGAAAAATGCACTTCCTGTGGTAAATGTATCGAGGTCTGTCCGACCAAGGTCAACTGTATCGTCCTTGAACAGGACCTCAATGAAGTGAAACAAAAAAAAGCCTCGTAAATGAAGACATTTAAAACGGGAGGTATACACCCTCCTGAAAAAAAGTTCACTGAAAACAGTCCCATAGAAGAGATGTCGGTTCCAACAGAACTGGCCATATCTCTCAACCAGCATCTCGGAAAACCGGCGAAACCTCTGGTAAAAGTCGGGAGCGAAGTGAAAAAAGGACAACTGATCGGTGAAGCAGACGGTTTTATCTCCGCAAACGTTCATGCAAGCACAAGCGGCAAGGTCAAAGCCGTCAAGCCACATCCTCATCCCGGTGGCCAGTACGCTATGACCGTTTTCATCACAGCCGATGGAAAAGATGAATGGGCAGAAGGACTCGATACAGACCCGGTGGACTGGCGAAGTTTTTCGAAAGAAGAAATTATCAACAAGATAAAAGAGGGTGGAATCGTAGGCATGGGAGGAGCCGGGTTTCCGACAAATGTCAAACTCTCTCCTCCACCGGACAAACAAATCGATACCATCATTCTCAATGGTGCTGAATGCGAGCCGTTTCTGACTGCAGATCATCGCCTCATGCTCGAATCGCCCGAAGAAGTTATCGAGGGCTTGGAAATCATCGCTTCACTTTTCTCAGGACAGGCAAAAGCTTACATCGGCATCGAATCCAATAAAAAAGATGCAATCGCAGTCCTTTCGAAGCTTGCATCACCAAAAGGCATCGAGGTTGTTTCATTAAAAACCAAGTACCCCCAGGGTGCAGAGAAACAGCTTATCAATGCAATTACCGGTAGAACTATAGAACAAGGGGAACTCCCGTTCGATAAAGGATGCCTCGTGCAGAATATCGGGACGGCCGTAGCTATTTACGAAGCTGTATGCAAAAACAAGCCTTTGGTGGACAGGATTGTAACGGTTTCCGGCCTTGAAATAGGACACCCCAAAAACATCCGTGCGGTTATCGGTACAAGTTTCAGAGATATTGCCAATTTCTGTGGTGACCCGAAAGAAAAAACCAATCAGATCATTTCCGGCGGCCCAATGATGGGTAAAGCACTCTTCACGCTCGATGTACCGGTTGTAAAAACCACATCGGGCATTCTTTTTGTCAACAATGCCGGTATTGAAAAAGCACGCGAGCGCACCTGTATCAGATGCGGGAAATGCGTCGATGTCTGTCCTCAGGGTCTCGCGCCATGGCTGCTCGCCAATGTTGCTCAAATCCGTGAATTTGATGAAATACAGCTCCTGGGCCTTGCAAACTGCACGGAGTGCGGCAGTTGTACATACGTCTGCCCGTCGAAACGCGAACTTGTTCACTGGATCAAATACGCCAAGGCACTAGTCAATAACCGCCAAAAACGCAAATCAGCTTAAAGGCTCAGTATTACTATCTATGGAATCAGTAAACCTTAAAGTTTCAAATGCACCATTCGTTCGTTCGAAAGACTCGATCGAATCGGTCATGTACAATGTCGCCATCGCCCTTGCGCCAGCAACGGTCATGTCGGTATACCTTTTCGGCATGAAAGCCCTTGTCCTCACGACAGTCTCCATTCTCAGCTGTATAGCTTTCGAGTGGCTCATGGACAAGGCGAGAAACAAACCCAACTCCTGCCTCGACGGCAGCGCTCTTGTTACCGGTCTGCTTCTTGCATTGAACGTACCGGCGAATCTGCCGCTCTGGATGGTTATCGTCGGTTCATTTATCGCCATTGTGGCAACAAAACATGTGTTCGGAGGGTTGGGCTACAATGTTTTCAACCCGGCGCTTGTCGCCAGGGTGTTCCTGCTCATTTCGTTTCCTGCAGCGATGACAAGCTGGCCGATGCCTGTCCCCTTTTCTCTTGACATGATGGTGGATATGGAAACCGGAGCCTCACCTCTCGGCATCCTGAAAACAGACGGTGTTCAAGCCGCGCTCGCCTCACTTTCACTCATGGATGGCTTTTATGGAACGATGACCGGCAGCCTTGGTGAAACGTCAGCCCTCGCCCTGCTTGCAGGTGCGGCATGGTTATGGTACAAGAAGTACATCACGATGTACATCCCTCTTACCATTATCGGTTCCGTCTTCTTGTTTACCGGTCTGTTTTATCTGATCGATCCGACAACCTATGCATCTCCGGTTTTCCATATGGTTACGGGTGGATTGATTCTGGGAGCATTTTTCATGGCAACCGACATGGTTACTTCTCCGCTTTCCATTCGAGGCCAACTGCTTTTCGGACTGGGTTGTGGACTCCTGACGGCCGTAATCCGCCTCTGGGGAGGGTACCCTGAAGGAATTTCATTCGCCATACTTATCATGAACTCTTTCGTCCCGCTTATCGACCGCTGGGATCTTAACGACAGAAAAGCACAACAAAACAAGAAGCCGGAAACAAAATGAGACCAATAATTATCCTTACTATTGTCGGTATCCTGAGCGCCACCCTGCTTGCTGTCGTGGAAGACCTCACACGTGAACCTATAGCGGTTGCCAAAGAGCAGATGAAACGAAAAGCAATCGAACAGATTTTTCCGTTTACCTTTGACAGCCTGAACACGGTTACAACCGAGCAAACGACCTTTTACGAAGCATATAACCAGGACAACACGCTCGAAGGTATTGCTGTCGAGACATCTACAGAGGAAGGCTACAGCGGACTTATTGAAATCCTCCTCGGAGTCTCTCCCGAGCAGAAAATCCTTGGCTACAAAGTTCTTTATCACCGCGAAACTCCCGGTCTCGGTGATAAGATCGACAAACCTAAATTCAAAGAGCAGTTCAAGGGGCGCACACTTGAAAACACCAACTGGACGGTCAAAAAGGACGGTGGAGACATCGACGAACTCACTGCCGCAACGATCTCCTCGAAAGCCGTTGCCAATGCTGTCGTCAAAGGCCTTGAATACATTAACGAGCAATACCCTAAATCTTCAGTAGAATGAACGAAGCGTTAAATATTTTCACCAGAGGGTTTGTCAGAGAAAACCCTGTTACAAAGATGCTCCTCGGGCTCTGTCCCGTGCTTGCCGTCACAACTTCGGCAGTCAACGGTCTGGGCATGGGACTGGCAACAACATTTGTCCTTCTCGGCTCGAATGTTGTCATAGCCCTGGCATCCAAAGCAATACCCAACACTGTCAGAATACCGTCGTTTATTCTGGTTATCGCAACCTTTGTGACCATTGTCGATCTACTGATTCAGGCGTTTTCTCCCGAGCTGAACCAGTCGCTCGGCATCTTTATTCCGCTGATCGTGGTAAACTGCATGATTCTCGGCAGAGCTGAAGCGTTTGCCAGCCGAAACGGTCTCTGGTACTCGATCATCGATGCTATCGGGATGGGGCTCGGCTTTACCTTTGCCCTGCTTCTGCTCTCGATATTCCGTGAAGTCCTCGGTTCCGGAACGATATTCAATATCCCGCTTGTCGGTGAAGATGCCAGTACGATACTTGTCTTCGCACTGCCTCCCGGCGCATTTGCCGGTCTGGGGCTGATCATTGCCGGGCTCAATTCACTTGAAAAGAAAATGGGAGATAAGAAATGAATGAAATATCAGGACTTCTACTTGTCATAGTCAGCGCGATATTTGTCAATAATGTCGTTTTTGCCCGTTTTCTCGGCATCTGTCCTTACCTCGGAGTTTCGAGAAAGTTGGATACCGCCCTCGGCATGGGCTTTGCCGTAACCTTCGTAATGACTATCGCCACTGCCATCGGGTACGTACTGCATTACGGGATACTGGTGCCTTTCAAAATAGAGTTCATGCAGACGATCATGTTTATCCTCGTGATCGCTTCTCTTGTTCAGCTTGTTGAAATCGTTCTGAAGAAAGTGAGCAAGTCACTCTACAACTCGCTTGGGATTTTCCTGCCGCTGATTACCACAAACTGTGCTATCCTCGGTGTTGCCTTGATTGCCATACAGGAAGATTACTCGTTCGTAACCTCCGTGGTATTCGCTTTTTTTTCGGCAATGGGCTTTATCCTCGCCATTCTCCTGTTTGCAGGTATCAGGGAAAAACTCGAAGAAGCCGACGTACCGAAACCCTTCAAAAACGTCCCGATAGGATTCATTTCAGCAGCGATCCTTTCCCTCGCCTTCATGGGTTTCTCGGGCTTGGTGAAATAAAGTTTACTGGAACGCAGAACAATAATGAATAAAAGGACCTCTTTCAGAAATCAGGAAGCGGTCCTTTTGTTTTGGGTTTGAACATTCAGTTCCATTGTCGTAGAGCCACCAAACCCCAAAAGCCATCGTAAATAAGGAAACCGTTGAGTCCCGACAGCTCCGAAGCCGACACGTTCATATAATTTCTTGGCTTTTGGATTGGTATCGATAACATCGAGACGAACCTTTTCGTACTTGTTTTTTTCTGCATAAACGACCAATTCATCCAGCAGCTTTCCGCCGATCCCCACGCCCCGAAAATCACGATGAACGGCGATACCATCCATCAGCAGCACTCCCTTTTCGGATGTTCTCTCATAGAAACTGAATATCACAGCAGCCCAACTACCCGCGACAAATCCCAGCAAAGAAATCAGCTCCTCATACGTCATTCCCCCGGTAAACGAACCTTTTACGGTGTGAAAGCCTGCAATTCCCACAAGTTTGTCGCCAGCAATGGCAACGAAAGCATGGTCACGCTGAAAACAACGCTTCAGGAGAGACCGTCGTATTTTTTTGGAGCGAACAGCGACCTTGAACTTTTGACCAAAAGCTTCGTCATAAAGAGTAGCTGCGCATTCACGATGTACCTCGGGCAATCCCTGCTGAAATATCAATCCGTCAAGATGCATTACAGAAGTCATAAAGTTCCAATCCTAAAGATGCCGCCTCTCTGATCTCGTACCGAAAATTTTGTACGTTCTTTTCCATCAGAAGACATTCTTGATCAGCGCTTTTTAACGCTCATGCAGATTTCAATAATGTGATGCTTTTCAGGATGCTCTTCAGGGTTGTTCAGATAGATCTCATAACTCGGTCTCGACATATCCACCATCTCCTGACCGTCTTCCTGTATCCACTCTGCCAGCATCTCCCATGCCATACCATATTCCTCGGGACCTTCCAGTTCAGCATCCATGACAACATAACGTCCTCCGGGAAGAACGTTTCTTTGAATATCACCGTCAACCTCGGCGCCAGCGGGGATGCTCATGCAGCATTGGAGCGTCAGTTCGTCAGGAGGAGTTGTTTCAGGATCATCCTGGTATGCCGATAAAAAAACCGTTTCAGGCCCCATAAATCCTTTCGGAGCTGCCCATTCCCCAAGCTTGTCGAACAGGTTCGCAAAAACCTGTGCATTGCCAACATAGTTACCTGTAAAGGATACACATGCCACATCCCTTTCGGCCAATTCCTTGATTTGCGGCTTTTCGTTTTTCATGATACCTCCTTGTCTTGAATTAATCCGATGTGAGCTTCAATGGTACAGATCATTTTTCAGCCGATACCTCCTGTTCCGAATAAGCTTCAATTGCCTTCTCCAATACCTTTCTCGCCTCTTCTTCGTCAGCGATACCGCCTGATTCCATAACTCCGGTTCCCTTGTAATTTGAAAACCAGAGATCAAGAATATGAAGAACCCCCCTATAGCGGTCCTCCATTTCCTCAAGCGACCCGATGTCTGCAAAATGAGAATTTTGCATCACTGCAATCAGTTTATCATCCTGTTCACCTCCATCGAGCATTTTCAATATACCGATGAGTCTTGCTTGTACAACCGTACCTCTTGACACTGCAGGCCCGAGAACGATAACGTCCAACGGATCACCATCCCCGCCATGTTCTTCAGAGAGCAGTGTTCGCGGTACCATTCCATAATTACCCGGATAGCCGAGGTAGTTCACAATACGCGGTTTTTCTTCTCTGAATTCCCACTCGAGATTTCCACTTTCCTTGTCAACCTCCCATTTCTCAGAGGTACCCGCAGGGATTTCAACAACAACCTGTATATCGCCATGTTCTGTTTCGGGTTTGTAATCAGAATAAAAATTTTTATCCCCAACCAGCATGTATTGACCATTCCGGCTCAAACCTGGGGCATGATCCTGAACACGGCCCTGCCGTTGAGGATTTCCACAACTTACAAGATAAATCAACAAAAAAGCTGGCCAACCCTGTGAAAAGAAAAAACGGCACAATCTCACAGCACTTTTTGGTTATAGCGTTTAAAACAGGCACATCATCTCAATGGAACGTCTATTTATCACCATGAGAGATTCAAGAGCATGGCGATAAAAACCGGAACGTAGACAGAGTATATGAGTATTTTGACCACCGCTCAACGAAGCGATTGAAACGCTGAATGAATAATAAAAAATGCCAAAAAAAGAAAACGATTCCTCTCTGAAACCAAAGGTTTTGTAACGAAAATTTTTCATCATTTGCCGCTGGCAATCACATGGCCCCATATGAAGAGTTAATCTCATTTTACGATTTCACAATCCCTTAACGCTTCCTTTGCATAATTGTTACAAGGGAATATTTGCTGGAATATCCAAAAGAGATATTCTATTTGCGTCAAGAAATCCTCTCCTCTCTTCAGGGTTCTCCAATTCAAAAAAGCAGCATAATGAAAGATTTATTGACATTTTTTTTCTCCTGCGTGATTGCAGTAACATGCTATGGATTCATAGGCCCCGACATTACACATGCTAAAACGCCAGGATCGGCTTCCGGCACGACAGTAACCGGCCTTGTCGTTGACGACGTTGACGGTCTCCCTCTTCCTGGAGTGAACATCTCCATCAGGGGAACATCAAAAGGAGCTGTCACCGGTCAGGACGGCCGTTACCGAGTGGACAATGTTTCAGGCACTACTGCAATTGTTGAAGCCTCATATATAGGTTACGTAAAAGGAGAATATCCGATAACCCTCGCTCCCGGCAAAGCCGTAACAAAGAATCTACGACTGAACCCCGGCGTAGTGATGAGTGAGGAGATAACCGTTGTTGGTGAAATTCTTAAGGGCCAGGCAAAGGCGTTGAACCAGCAGAAAAACGACATCAACGTCACCAATGTCGTTGCTTCCGATCAGATCGGTAAATTTCCGGACTCTAATGTGGGTGATGCCCTGAAAAGAATTCCGGGTATAAGCGTTTTCAACGACCAGGGTGAAGCACGTTTCGGCCATATTCGCGGAACTGAACCCCGCTTCAACTCCGTAACGGTCAACGGCGAACGGATTCCTTCGGCAGAAGCTGAGAACAGAACGATTCAGCTCGATCTCATCCCGGCCGACATGATCCAGACCATCGAGGTCACCAAAGTATTGACACCTGATATGGATGCCGATGCAATCGGCGGTTCGATCAATCTTGTCACCAAGGTCCCTACTGAAGAAAGAATCTCTCTTTCAGCAGGAGGAGGTTCGAACTTCCTCGATGAAACCGGCGGTGGACGCTACCAGTTCGGAGGCACATATGGTAACCGCTTTGCCAACGACAAACTCGGAGTGCTCTTCAGCCTCTCTTACGATAATAACGACTTCGGTTCCGACAACATCGAAGCGGAATGGGATGCCGGAGACGACGGAATGGAAGGCATCAAGGAGTTCCAGGAAAGGAAATATGACGTCCAACGTATCCGCAAAAGTTTTTCAGGAGCACTCGACTATCGCTTCAACGAAAACCATGTCCTTACATTCAATGGTATTTATAACTGGAGAGAAGACTACGAAAACCGCTTCCGAACCAAGTACAAAGATCTCGATGAAGATCTCGCCACGATAGAACGAGAGACGAAAGGCGGTACGGAAAAAGATGCCCGCCTCGAGGACCAGAGAACGATGTCGTTCACACTAGGCGGCGAACATGATTTCGGCAAGCTCGATCTGGACTGGCAGGCAGCATATTCAAAAGCTTCGGAAGATCGCCCGAATGAACGATATATCAACTTCAGAGCCAAGAACCAACCGTTTACCACCGACATCAGCGACCCTGAAAATCCATTTGTAACGATCCCGAATCCCGATGTATCGGACGGCATGACCGACAGCGAAGACTGGCAGCTCAAAGAACTTACCGAAGAACATCAGTATACCGAGGATATCGATAAGAATTTCGCACTGAATTTCCATTATGACGCCACCGACGCGCTCGAGTTAAAATTCGGAGGCAAAATCCGGGACAAGAAAAAAAAGCGCGATAACGATTTCTACGAATACGAGCCGGTTGACGAGGAAGCTTTCCGCGATGACGTTTTTGCCAACCTGGAAGATGAAACCAAGGATCATTTCCTGCCGGGTGACAAATACAAGTCTGGCGTCTTTGTTTCAAATGAGTTTCTCGGTGATCTTGACCTGGAAAACGGTGATTTCAACAAGAAACTCGTAAAAGAAGAGCTTGCCGGAAACTTCGACGCAAAGGAACAGATCAAAGCCGTCTATGCGATGGCGACCTGGGACATCAGCGATAAAACAACGCTGCTTGGAGGCGCAAGGCTCGAGCACACCCATAATGAATACAACGCCTTCAAATACTTTGCCGAGGAAGACTCGCTTGCCACTGTAGAAGGCAACCCGTCTGATTACACCAACGTTTTGCCTTATATCCACCTGCGTCACAAAATCGATGACCTAACCAATATCAAGCTCGCCTATACGCACAGCCTTGCAAGGCCAAACTATTTTGACCTTGCGCCGTACCAGGAAATCGTTGCGGAAGATGAGGAAATTAAAATAGGTAATCCGGCGCTTGAACCGACCCTCTCGAAAAACATCGACCTGATGATAGAGCACTATCTGAGCGATGTCGGTATTCTATCCGCCGGTGTTTTCTACAAGTCGATCAGCGACTTTATCATAACCAAAAAAGAAAATGTCGACTATTCGGGAGACACGTTCGAGCAGTTCCAGCCCGTCAATGCAGGAGACGGATCACTCATGGGCATAGAAACCGCTGCACAATTCCAGCTACCTTTCATCCCCGGTCTCGGACTGTATCTGAACTATACCTACACCTACTCCGAAATCGACAACTTCGACATCGAGAGACGTGAAAACGATGACCTGCCCTTGCCGGGCAGCCCTGAGCACACGGCAAACGCATCGATCGCTTATGAGAACGGTCCGTTCAATATCCGCCTCTCGGGAAATTATCATAGCGACTTCATTGACGCGGAAGAAGGATCGATCGGTGAAAACAAGTGGGAGGATCGTTACTACGACAGTTCCTTCACCCTCGACCTCAATGGCGGCTATCGAGTGAGCGACATCGTACAGCTCTACTTCGAGGTCAGTAACCTGACAAATCAGCCACTGCGCTTCTACCAGGGGGAAAAACAGTATGTCGCACAGGAAGAGTGGTATGACAGAAGATTCCTGGTTGGCCTCAAGGCTGATTTCTAAGCAAAAGTGTTTTTTCCCGAAAAGGGCTGAACGTTCTGACAAGGTTCAGCCCTTTTCTTTCATCAACCGACAAGAGAGGAAACAGCGATGATGAAGAGGGTGGCACTTGCCCTTACACCACTGACGGTATTTGGCAGCATGCTCGTCTCCTGCCACAGCAACTCAGAACAAATGATCGAACCTTTGGCCGTTACCGATCCTGTTCGCCATGACAGTGAAGACCCCGCCATATGGGTCAACAGGAAAAACCCCGCAGAAAGCCTTGTGCTCGCGACGGACAAGGACAAAGACGGTGCCTTGTGTGTATTTGATCTTACAGGCAAGATGATTCAAGAAAAAAACATCACAGGGCTTGCAAGACCGAACAATGTCGATGTCGGCTACGGCTTCTCTCTGAACGGAAACAGTATCGATATCGCTGTTGTCACTGAACGTCTCGAGAACCGGATACGGATATTCCTTTTACCCGACATGACCCCAATAGATAACGGAGGCCTCCCTGTTTTCGAAGGGGAAGAACAAAACGCTCCGATGGGCATCGCACTCTACAAAAGACCTTCGGACGGAAAAATGTATGCCGTAGTCAGCCGCAAAGAAGGACCGACCGACGGAACATATCTCTGGCAGTACCTTCTCGAAGAGAGTACCGGCGGATGTATTACCGGTCGAAAAGTAAGGGAATTCGGAAAATGGAGCGGCCATCAGGAAATCGAAGCGGTTGCCGTCGATCATGAACTGGGTTACCTTTATTATTCCGATGAAGGCGTCGGGGTGAGAAAATATCATGCCGACCCGGAAGCCCGTGATGCAAACAACGAACTTGCCTTGTTTGCGACAAGTGGTTTCAAGGAAGATCACGAAGGGATAACTATCTGGAATATCGCTGAGACCGAAGGCTTTATCATCGTCTCGGATCAGGCTGCCGGAAAACTGAGGTTTTACCCGAGAAACGGCAAGAGCATGAACAAACCGCATGAGCACGAACTCCTCGCTGTTGTCAGAACACAGGCAAAGGAAACCGATGGGATAGCCGCTGCCGCCGATCTCGTAACAGCCGACTACCCTTGCGGTATCATTGTTGTTATGTCAGACGATAAAACCTATCACTACTACTCCTTGAAAGATATCCTCAGTCACTAAACCATTGTGACGACGATAGGGCTTGCCCATACTTCATCACACCATATTTTTGGCCGTCAAGCGCATGCTTGTGATCCGCTGCCTGTCCGTGACCTGAAACCGATTCAGAAACTGATGTTTTTTCATGATTTTCATGACGACACCCAACCATACACCAGCCGTAAATCATGATTCTCAACATCTAATGACAGTAATTACAAGTGCTTGCATTTCGAAAAGCTGTTACCTATATTTAACGATCGTTACATTCTTTCCCCAAAAGATCATCACTCATCTTCCTCAAAAATGATCAAGAAAAGGAGTCAGTAGACCATGTCAAAAAAGATAGTTGTCCTTGGCGCCGGAACCGGTGGAACGATTATCTCCAACAACCTTAGAAGGCACTTGCCCGAAGAATGGGAAATAACGGTGATAGACCGTGACGACAAGCATGTCTATCAGCCGGGAATGCTTTTTGTTCCTTTCGACCTTCAAAAATCCAGTACATTGACACGGTCGCGAAAAAGGTACATTCTGCCCGGCATCGATTTCGTCATCGACGACATCACCAATATCGACACCGATAAGAGAACGGTAAAAACCAAGAATCATAGTTTTTCCTATGACTTTCTGGTAATCAGTACCGGCTGCAAAATTGCACCGGAAGAAAACGATGGCCTGATGGAGGCATGGGGTATAAATGCATTCACCTTTTACTCGATCGAAGGAGCCGATCTTCTTCGTCAGAAACTCAAGGAATTTGATGGTGGAAAACTGGTGCTCAATATAGCGGAAGTTCCGTTCAAATGCCCCGTGGCCCCGATCGAATTCGTCTTCATGGCAGACTGGTACTTCAGAAAAAAAGGTATAAGAAATAAAGTAGAGATCGAACTTGTCACCCCGTTGACCGGTGCTTTTACCAAACCCAAAGCTTCAGCTGTTTTTGGAGAATCCGCTAAAGAGAAGAACATCAAAATAACTTCAATGTTCGAGCTGAACGAGGTCAATGGAAAAGAAAAATACATTGAATCCATACAGGGTAACCGGATCCCCTATGACATGCTTGTCATCATTCCAACCACCATCGGCGACGAAGTCATAAGCAATTCAGGACTGGATGATGGAATAGGATTCGTCCCGACTCACCTCAACACCCTACAGGCGCTCAAACACGAAAGAGTGTATGTGATCGGTGATGCAACGAACGTCCCAACATCGAAAGCAGGGTCGGTGGCGCATTATGAGGCCGATGTCGTTGTTTTCAATATCATGGCTGAAATTCACGGGATAAAACCGGAAGAAATCTACGATGGCCATTCAACCTGTTTCATTGTCTACGAAAAAGGAACGTCTTCCCTCATCGACTTCAACTACAAGATCGAACCCTTGCCAGGTAAGTTCCCGCTCCCCCATATGGGCCCATTTTCACTCCTCACTGAAACCAGGGCGAACTGGTATGGGAAACTCGGCTTTGAATGGCTGTACTGGAACGTCCTGCTCGCAGGACGCCACCTCGGCATGCCCCCAACCCTGGTTATGGCAGGTAAGGAAATCGGCTGACCATCAAAAAAAACAGAAACATACAACCTTTCGGAACTGAAAAGATCGGCAACATGTTGTATTTTGTTTGCCGTACTGTATTCTTCATCCCTTAGCGCCCACCTCGGGTCCCGCTTTACAGGCATAAAGCCAAACTACCGGTTCAGGCGTCTGGAAATAACTTCAAGAGGCGCTCGAGACTGTTCACACTGTGGTGTAAAAAGAGAATTTGCAAGCCGGAAAGAAATCCGTAAACTTATTGTTCTCTCAGTGAAGAGCATGAAAATGAATTGTAGTTTTTTGAGATGATAACAATTACCTTGAACGGCGAAGAACGAAACGTCCAGGATGGCACGAGTATCGACGACCTACTCGGCATCATCGGTGCCGAAAAGCAGCGCGTTGCTGTTGTTGTCAATGAAAACATCGTATATCCAGAAAAACGCAGTGGTCTGATGCTGCAAGAAAATGATCAGGTTGAAGTACTTGCTTTCGTAGAAGGAGGTTGATCAGCCGGTTTGTTGAACAAATACGTTATGAATGAATTACAGATAGGAACCCATACTTTTTCTTCCCGCCTTATTCTTGGCACAGGAAAATTCGGCAACGTAGAGTCAATGCTCGATGCGGTTCGGGCTTCAGAAGCGGAACTGGTCACTGTAGCCCTTCGCAGGTTCAACCGCGAGCAGGTCGAACATGATCTATTTGCCGCACTCTCGACCATTGAAGGCCTGACGCTCATGCCGAACACATCAGGTGCATCGAATGCACAGGAAGCAGTTAGAGCAGCACATATTTCCCGTGAACTTTCCGGCAGTCCGTTCATCAAGGTAGAGATCCATCCCAATCCGCAACACCTGATGCCCGATCCTATAGAAACTTTTGAAGCCTCCCGTATTCTGGCCTCGGAAGGGTTCACAGTTATGCCTTACATTCCTGCGGATCCTGTACTGGCAAAAAGGCTCGAAGATGCCGGATGCGCATCGGTTATGCCGCTTGGCTCGGCAATTGGCAGCGGACAGGGTCTTGCAACAGCTGAAATGATAAAGCTTATCATTCGTGAAAGCAGCATACCGGTCATTGTCGATGCCGGGCTGCGCTCCCCTTCAGAAGCCTGTGCTGCAATGGAAATGGGATGTGAAGCCGTATTGGTCAACAGTGCAATAGCTGTAGCGGAAAATCCTGCTGGAATGGCAACCGCTTTCAAAGAAGCTGTGGAAGCCGGTCGAAAAGCAAGGCATGCCGGGATCATGCCAAAATCAGGATCCGCAGTTGCATCAAGTCCGTTAACCTCTTTTCTTGGAAAAACATCATGAATGGACTTCCACAATGGTTAACAGATGAAAAAGGATCTGCTGACATAGCCCCCCTGCTCGCCCCGGATTCCTCTTTTTCACTCGAATCCCTCGCTGCAGAGGCAAAAGCGATAACCCTTCGTCGTTTCGGGCGTACCATGTCACTCTACGCACCACTTTACCTTTCGAACTATTGTTCAAGCGGCTGTGTGTACTGCGGCTATGCTTCAGACCGAAAAACACTCCGCCGACGTCTTGATTTCGAAGAAGTTGAACGTGAACTGGCGTGCATGAAAACCATGGGCATCAACGATGTACTGCTTCTTACCGGCGAACGAACCAGTGATGCAAGTTTCGATTACCTGAGACGCTGTGTCGATATCGCAGCCGCCTTGATGCCGAAAGTATCGGTAGAGGCGTTTCCAATGGATATCAATGAATACCGTTCACTGGCAGACAGCGGCTGTACCGGTATCACTATCTACCAGGAAACCTATGACCCCGATCAATACAATATGCTTCACCGCTGGGGTCCGAAGAAAAACTTTCTCGACCGCCTTGAAACACCTGAACGCGCACTTCAGGCAGGGATAAAATCTGTGGGAGTCGGAGCACTGCTCGGCCTTTACCAACCTGAAGAAGAGGCATTGAAGCTGTTACGCCATGTCCGCCATCTTTGCAAAACCTACTGGAAAGCCGGCGTCTCGGTTTCATTTCCACGAATGCGTCCGCAAACCGGAGGCTATCAGCCACCATTTCAGGTAACCGACCACTTTCTTGCAAGAATGATATTCGCTTTCCGGATTGGCCTTCCCGATGTCGAGCTGGCTCTTTCAACACGCGAGAGTCCCAGGTTTCGTGACGGTATGTCGGCACTTGCCATCACCCGCATGAGTATTGCAAGCAGGACGACAGTTGGCGGATACGTCGAACCGAACAAAGACGAAAAAGGTCAGTTCGAGGTACATGACGACCGCAATGTGGAGGAGTTTTGTGCAGCTCTCCAGAAAAAAAACATCGAGCCGGTCTTCAAAAACTGGGAACCTGTTTACAATGGCCCCTGTTTGGAATAGAAGCGTTCCAAAGCCTACACGTTTTCCGTTTCGCTTTCCACCGGCAAAAGCATCTCGTCAGGAGGTTCGGAAACCGGTAAGCGCCGTGTTACCAAAAGAATCAGAATCCATAGAATCGGCAGTATCCAACCGGACCAGCCCGTTATGCCAGCATGAGCAGTATCGAACGTTGTCCCTGCTTTTGAAAAAAGATACATGACTCCGGCAGAGCCATTCAAGGCACCATGAGCGATAACCGCTGGCCAGATACTCCCTGTTGCAAGCCGGGTCCACCCGAAAAGAACGCCGAAAATAACGCATAATATCGTCATAAAGAAGATCCCGTAAACCGGATGCTGAGGGTAGTTGTACCCCAGTAACACAATGGGGGCATGCCAAAGCCCCCATAGAGTTCCGCTGATCAATAAAGCCGGCCATTGCCCCAGCGGCAAAAGCCTCGGCAAAAGATAGCCCCTCCACCCTATCTCCTCCCCAAAAACAAAAACAGCATTGAGTGCAGGAGCGAGAAAAATGCTGAAGATTTGCCCGAAAACCAGAAGCTTGACAGGAACCGCATCGGGATCAGACCCTCCCTTTCCAGAAGCCAAAAGCACCTTAAAGCCAGAAAAATCATGAACATCCAACGTATACAATCCGAAAGCGGCACTCATAAACGGGGCGAATATTGCAAACAATGGCACAATGAACCAGCCGAAAATCCAGTACCTCCACCAGCCTTTCGAACCGAGCCCCAGGCCAAGAAGCCTTGTTTTTTCTTTTCCGCCATTCATCATTGAAACGACAAACACAGCAAGAGCGGGAACGACCATCATGACGAGCAAAACAAGGCCGGTAAAGGGATGCTGGAGTCCTTTCTGACTGATCCACAACGGCAAGCTTACCAGCCAGGCTCCTGAAAAAGAAAGAAGCAGAAACAACAGCACACCACGATAACCAACAGTCTTTTTCATAGGATGTAACTATGAAGCATTGACAAAAAACAAACAAACGTTAATCAACAGTAAGCACTCACTTGCGACCGCATAAACAAGAGCATCTTGCAGTAAAGAGAGAGCAAATGGGTTGAATTCGATACGATTGAAGAGAGCTCATCTCATATAGGAAACAGCGCAATCATCAAACAGAAAACTGTTCAAGGGGTTTTTGTAACTTTTTGACCTTTGATTACGACAAACGCACCTGAGCCAAATCCATCCTGAATTACTTCCGGTAATTCTCCCGGAATAAGAACTTGTTTGATTTTCAAGTTTCTAAAACCTGCCGTTTCGAGATATTTCACCACCTCTTCAGCCGAGAAAAAATCGGCGTTGCCATAAAATTTGCTCTGATTTTTTTTTCGGACATACTCTTTGCCAAGCGTACTCTGTTTATCCACAAAACCAACGATAAGGAAACCTGATGGCTTCAAAACCCTGAATGCCTCCATGAAAGATTTGAGAATATCATCGACAAAACAGATCGTCGTTACCATCAGTACAAAATCAAATCTGTTATCGGCAAAAGGCAACACTTCAGCCACACCCCGATAGACATCGATGCCTCGACTTATGGCTTTTGCAGCCATCGTATCCGACGGCTCGACACCTACGGTTATTCCAAGAGGCTCTGCAAACATTCCGGAACCCACTCCAACCTCAGTTCCCTCTGCAAAATTTTCAGGGAGCATCTGGCGGATGGTTTCAAGTTCTGCTTCATAGAAATCAGGGTTTTCTTCAAACCACCTGTCATAAGCATCGCTGTATTTTTCAAACTGCTCGATCTTTGGAGACATGGCAAGAAATAGGAACCGTTAGTCATTCAACAACAAAATGAATATCACTCCATCATCGATACCTGACGCAAAATGGCCATTTTCTCATCGCATTCGGTATCCGTACAAGATTACAATTACTAACCGTTTCAATCAAAAACATTCACCACCGAAAACCCTTGTTTTGCAAAAGCAGAATTACCAATCCGGTTACAACGCGCTTCTCAGATGGCAAAGGAAGAAGAAGGCAATAGAGAGATTCCATGTCTGTAATCCAGTGTAATGTCGAAAGAGGTGAAAAAGAAATCGATCTTGTTGCCCCTATTCAAAAAAAACCTCTATATTCCGGTCGTTTTTCAATCACCCTTGCCGATAGGCGAAATCTTCCGAATCAAATGACATGAGCGGCATGCGCATCTGAACATGCCTGGATTTTTTTTGTCTCACGACTACATATCAGAGAGAGTTTTCAATGCTGCAAACATGGAAAAAAGAATGGTTTTCAAATATTCGAGGCGACCTTCTCGCAGGTCTTGTTGTCGCCCTTGCACTTATACCCGAAGCGATCGCCTTCTCGATCATTGCAGGTGTAGATCCTAAAGTAGGGCTCTATGCATCGTTCTGTATTTCCGTAGTAGTAGCATTCACCGGGGGAAGACCGGCAATGATATCCGCTGCAACCGGTGCCATGGCCCTTTTGATGATAACACTGGTCAAAGAACATGGCCTTCAGTATCTTTTTGCCGCGACAATACTGACCGGGGCTCTGCAAGTCATCGCGGGTTATCTCAGACTCGGCAGCCTTATGCGATTTGTCTCGCGCTCCGTTGTAACCGGTTTCGTCAATGCTCTTGCAATTTTGATTTTCATGGCACAATTGCCAGAACTGACCAATGTCGGCTGGCAAGTCTATGCACTAACCGTTGCAGGCCTCGGCATTATTTATCTTTTCCCGCTCATTCCGTCAATCGGGAAATCAGTTCCATCACCATTGGTTTGCATTGTCGTGCTTACCGGAATGTCGATACTTCTGAACCTCGATATTCGTACCGTAGGAGATATGGGAGCATTGCCCGACACCCTGCCCGTTTTTCTTCTTCCTCAAATTCCGTTGAATATCGATACCCTTTCGATAATATTCCCTTACTCAGCGGCACTTGCTGTTGTCGGCCTCCTGGAATCCATGATGACTGCAACCATAGTCGATGACCTGACCGATACCTCCAGCGACAAGAATCGTGAATGCAAAGGTCAGGGAATAGCCAACATCACAGCAGGATTACTTGGGGGCATGGCAGGATGCGGAATGATCGGCCAATCGGTTATCAATGTCAAATCAGGAGGTAGAGGACGCCTGTCATCGTTCATTGCGGGATTTTTCCTGCTCATCATGGTAGTCTTTCTCAGTGATTGGATAAAACAAATACCGATGGCTGCCCTCGTTGCCGTCATGATCATGGTATCCGTAGGCACGTTTTCCTGGGACTCACTCGTAAAGCTGAAAAAACATCCGCTTTCCACCAATATCGTAATGGCGGCAACCGTCATCGTCGTCGTCACAACCCACAATCTGGCTATCGGAGTCTTTGTCGGAGTATTACTCGCTTCCCTGTTTTTTGCCAACAAGGTAGGGCATTTCATGGTCGTTAAAAGCCTTGTAAACGAAGCGACCGCATCGAGAACATACAAGGTAACCGGTCAGGTCTTTTTCGCCTCAGCCGATAAATTTGCGGAAGCTTTCGACTTTAAAGAAGCTCTGGAGAAAGTTATTATTGATCTATCACATGCACATTTCTGGGATATCAGCGCGGTTTCGGCCTTCGACAAGGTTGTCATTAAATTCCGGCGTGAAGGAACCCATGTAGAAATTATCGGGATGAACGAAGCCAGTGCCACCATCGTCGACCGTTTTGGAGTACACGACAAACCTGAAGAGGTCGAAAAAATTCTTGCAAGCCATTAAATAGCAACGCTCCATGACAAAAATATTAGCCTGTATCGATGGTTCAGCGGCGGCACCCGCAGTATGTGACGCTGCAACTTGGGCCAGCTTGCGTCTCGATGCCCCCTTGACATTCCTTCATGTGCTCGACCGTTCGGAATATCCGGTAAAAGGTGACTTGTCAGGAAATATAGGACTCGGTAGCCGTGAGCACCTTCTCGATGAACTTGTCTCCCTGGACGAAAAAAGAGGACGGCTCGCCCTCGAGCATGGAAAACACCAGCTCGAGTCAGCAAAAATCCGCGCAGAAGAAAACGGTGCAGAAAGAATCAACAGACTTCAACGTCATGGCAATCTGATCGAAACCTTGCAGGAGATGGAGCCTGACTCACGCTTACTGGTCATGGGCAGACGAGGGGAAGCTCATGAAAACAGTGCGCATTCAATCGGAAGCCATCTTGAGAGTGTGGTACGAACACTCCACCGCCCTATTCTTGTGGTACTGCCGGGTTTCACCGAACCCAGAAGATTCATGATTGCTTTTGACGGCAGTTCTACCGCAAAAAAAGCCTTGGAAATGGTCGGAAGCAGCCCTTTGCTGCAAGGACTGGATTGCCATATAGTCATGGTATGTAACTCCACCGCGGACACTGAATCGGAACTTGATGCAGCTTGCAACTATCTTGCCGAAAAAGACTTCAATGTTATAAGCACAATGCTTTCAGGAGAAATAGTGCAGACCTTGCGCGACTACCAGAAAGAACACGGAGTCGATCTGATGGTAATGGGAGCTTACGGTCATTCCCGAATCCGTCAATTTCTTGTCGGCAGTAACACAACAAAAATGGTGAGCTCCAGCGATATACCGCTCCTGCTGCTCCGATAGATCCCCGCAGCCTCGTCGAATCAAGCATAAACCTGTGAAGATAACCTTTGTAAAACACAGGGATAATACTAACGTTTGCCAAGGCATCACACATGAATACCATCGGGAGATGTTATTCGAATCAAAAAAAACACCTTACATGAAATATTTCGGATGAACGGTTGATTCAGGAGGTGATGTCCCCTATTGCATATTCAACGGCTTTTTCTGCATGAATGGCAGTTGTATCAAATAGCTTTACATCGGTGTCAACCTGATTGACCAACATTCCAATTTCCTTACAGCCGAGAATGACGGCCTCAGCCACTTCTGCGACTAAAGCATCGAAATATGCTGATATTCTTTCTTCGAACCTGATTCGGTCTTTCCCAGACAAAGTTCTTGATAAATCACCTTGTGGACAATATCTCTGTCCTTTTCATCCGGCACTCGTACCCGAAGACCTTGATTATCTCCCAACTCATTCAGCCAAGCAAACCAATTGCTTTCATTAGTGAGAGTTATACTTTTTCACTCCATTCAGTGAGCACGAGAATCAGCAATGTCATGCTTTTCATTTGCAGCACAAAGTGATGAATTCATCATTGCAATGGTATCTGCACATGTACATGGAGTAAATATACACGGCTCACACATTCCTGATTTATAATGTGGACAACGGGTATTAATTTTCTTTGGGTTTATTTCAGGTTCCTGTAAAGCTCGATATTCTTCAAAAATTTCAGTATTCCATATTTCTTTTAATGAGTTATCGAGTAAGCTAATCTTTTCTTTCACCTCCAACGACGATCTGTAGCTATCCGGCATGAATTCAGCAAAAGGACAGGGGCTCGCATTTCCCTTGCAATCCACATACACCATGGTAGAAGCAGCCTTACATGTTATGTAAAAATACTGCATCCCTGTTTTTTGAAATAAATACTCTCCGAGCAAAGGTCTTGCATGAAGCTGAATACTTGTTTTCTTGTCTTTTTCAGCCAAGGCACGTATCTCTTGGAGCTTATGTATTACATCACGCCAATAAAAAATATCACTCTCAATATGTTCATCAGTATCTTTTGATGCCCTGCCTAAGCTCAATTCGGGAGAAATCCTTAAAGCAGGCAGCTCCCAATTTTTAACCAATTGATATGCTTTTTCTACATGTTTGAGGTTATCTTGATTTAAAACCCAAAAAACATACGGCTTCAAACCTGCTTTTCTCAAATTCTCCACCCCCTGTTTTACAAGATCAAATCCATTTCGGCTCTTTGTGCTCTTCTCATAACTCTCGCTATCGATTCCATATAAGCTTATTTGGAAATAATTCAGGCTTTCCTCTATTTTCTTGAGACTCCGTGCTGTCTCATAACTAATTAACGATGCATTGGTACTAAAAGAAATGAGCATACCTTTTTGGGCGGCATAGTGCAAAACATTGACAATGTCATCTCGAAAAAATGGCTCCCCACCAAGAACACGAAGAAATAGAACGCCATCTGAGTAAAGCTTATCAACAATAATCTTAGCTTCCTCAAAACGCAACTCGTTTTTCGCTCTTTTCCCACTATTGGTGAGGCAAAATGAACAAGAGAAATTACAGCCTTCGGTTATATCCCACTGGGCAAGTATCGGCGTTATTTCCTGATGCATAATCGTGGATATTTTTCAGGCAAGATGAATACCGAAGCAGCAGTCTTCATCTTGCCATATTAATAAAACAGCCTTCATTTCAACAGTCACATTATATTCGAACTGCACCCTTGACACCCCTGACAGCCTTGACAACCCTGACAACCCTGTGTTCCATCACGAACAAGTCCCAATTCGATAAAAGCGGCTCTAGCTCTTTTTAGAACATCTTCTCGTACTTTTTCAAAGTTGTTAATCATTGTCTGATCACAGATTATGTCTCTTTCTCTTAATGTTTTGATCGGACTTTGAAGCAGTTCCAGTACAAGAAAATCATCTTTTCGAATTGATTCCTTGAAATTAAATTTTGATTTAGCTCCACCATTTTTCTTTGCTGTAGCCATTTTACTCTCCTTATTTTTTATTGACTCCAAAAATCATCAATACATCATACTGTGCATGTAATAATCACCTCCTTTGATTTCTCGATCATTTGAAAGACTTATTGGAAAAGCAGATACAACACCCGAAAAACTATCGAGTGTCCAGGGAACTCACCCCGGTATGCGGCAACCTGTGACTGCCAAGCCCATGTTTGTGAAAAGGAGTTGTGCCATATTATCAATGTTTACCCGAGACCATCAACAAAGTCTGCCATCAGGAGCACGAAAAATATGAAGGTTCCTCAGTGAGCCAGCTTCGACACATAGCTGGAACTTGAGCTGAAAACCTGCACTGCTTGGCTATTAAAAGAACATGTTATGTTCACAGCATTCCGGCAATTGGCCTTGAGAGAGATCGCGAGCAGTTTTTTCAAATACAGGTGAAAGTTGTTGACTATTTGAAACTGCAGCCACTAATCAAGGTCAAAGGCCTGATGGTGCGAGATAGAAAGAACAGCTTGAACTACTCCAGCATCATGTCATAAATGCTGTATATCAAGGACTGAATAGGGAAACCCTGTTAATCAAGGCATCAATTCGCTTGATTCTCTTGCATCGAAAACTACCGAGCCAGACTCCCGCTTCATTACGGAAAACTCAACACAGCAATCTGTCGATGCCGTGGTTTTCTGTCGAGCTCACCCATCAAATTCTGAAAAGCACCAAATCGATATTTCAATAAAGCAGTGCATAAAGCTTAGATAGTTCTTACCGAAACATCTGTCCCTTGAAATCCGGGTACCGATAAAAAATTTTCGCATATTTTACATATAAAATCTATACATTTCCCACACCAAAAGCAAAAAATGCGTAATTACAGGCATTTTCTCATACACACTTTATTTACCCCAACCAGATAGCACAGTAGAAACGTGAGCTTATAGACCATGTTAAAGAAGTGTTTGAACGTTCTGGTCAGCCGAAACAGCAGCAAAACGAAGAGGATACAACGCTGCTCTATCAAAAAAATCGGTCAGTTACAGATTGAAAACGATTTTGTCACATCCTATCAATCCATCGGTGAGGACTGACAATAAAGCTGAACAGAGTATTGATGCGCATGATTGATGAACGGTAATGAACAAACCCTATTAAGGAGTCTCCTGTAGGTGGGAATAGCTGATGAAGGACAAAGGCTGTAAAGTCACTATTTAAAGTAACAGATGCCTTTACTGGGATGGGATTTGAAGCAATCGGACCAAAGCCGAGAACCTCAAAATCAACGCAAAGTTATAGAATGTATCGTTTTCTGCTCGAGAACTTGCCGGCAACAAACAGAAACTATGTATGTCCTCAACTGGTTGGATTGAAACACAATAGATGCTCGATCGGTGCGCTAATGCCTTCTGTGAAGCTGTCCGAATGTACAGAAAACCGTGAAACAGCTTACAGTCTTGCTAAAAAGTACTTTTGGCCCTTCACAAGCTGTTAACCCTGCATCCCGCATCTGCCTTATTGTTTTGTCAGCTTCCGAACGATCGCCACATCGCGAACAATAACGGGACACTTGCAGCCATGGTTAACACAACAATAGGTCCGATGACATAGAACTTTCTTCTGTCAACAAACCCACCCTGAATCGATTTATATAACACCAGCGATGCGGTCGGTAGCACCATCAAAACAGCGGTTCCTGTACCCGGAGCGTATTCTTGTACCAGGATAGAAGTCAATATATGGGGAAAGAATACATTAAGGAACATTGCAAGAGCGTATCCCGTGAAGAAATATGTCCAAAGCCCTTTTTTTCCACTCCGAATTGAAAGGTAAAAAGATAGGTAAGCAAGTACGGTAAGGAACACAACAGCAAAGGTGAACTCCGACGATGAAACTTCTATACCTACTGGATTAGACCATGAAGGAAGGAAAAGAGCTTCTTCGATATTATGCATCGTTACTGCAACTATAAATAACAATGCGCAAGTTTTGAAATTAAACCTTGACATGACTACTGCTCATTGGAAGCTACTATTATACAAAGGGTCCGGATGGATAAAATACGGATGTCTTGTTATGTATTTTCTGCCTTTCGATAGGATAATATTGGACAATGAAAAATCTATCACGAACGGATTACACCGTGAAGGAAAAGAGCCCCCTCGATATTATGCATTGATATCTCTATTACTTGGCCTTGATTTTGAATTGCATTACAATGTCCATATCCTTGAGAATATGATGATCTCGTATCTCAAAGATACATGGCTTTGATTTACCTACATTCCTGGTTTTCTTTATCCGTTCTTTCATCTCTTTATCGATGGGAAGCGTATATATCTGTTCTATAAGTCTTTCCGGGAAGTAGACCGTCGCCTGCATGTAACCTTTCCAGGCAGACATCCATACATTTGTTTTTTTCTTTTTCTGAACTTTACATAGCCAAGCCCTGGCATCGTTATAGTATCTCCATTCATACTGCATCTGGTGCCGGTCATAGAGGCCCAGCAACGCACAATAGGCGGCATAAGACTTCCCCAGTACGGTTCTCAATAGTCGTTCATCCGGGTAAAGAGATTTGTCGGTAAGCTCAATGTTGTTTATTGTTTCCATTTATGGCACCCATGTGATAATACCCTCATTTTGGTTTTGCTTCTCCCATCGCCAAAATCCCTCTAAACTGCGAACACCATCCTCGATTACAGCTTTGTATATTTGAATAGACATAACCTTTTTATCGGTTGGAATTGCTTTTTTTATTCGAAGAATTGCCTCACGAGTCTCTTTTGTTAAAACTTTAGAAATACGTTCAGCCACTCTCTCAAAATAACCGGTATAGGGTGACTCGTTTAATAGATGAATCATGTCTATCTGCCATGAATTTCCGTTTTGATCATCATAAAAAGCATGCCACTCGATGCACTTATCTTCGGCATCCAGTAAGTTTGAATAACTAACGGTTTTAATACGCTTGTTTTCTGCAAGTCCGGATATCGCTAAAAAGCTATCGGAAAGATTGAATGGGTTTGTATAAATATGAAAATCGATGTCTCGATTATTTATCAGTAAGCCTGTTTTAAGTGAGCCCACAAGATTAATGGTTGCTCCGATAGAAGACCAATGATTGATTACACCGGTCTCATCAATGACAGACCAAGCATCTTCTTCTATTTGTTTTGCCGTCTCCAAAATATCTTCCATGAATTTTAACTCCTTCAGTTCGAAGTCGAACGCTCAACCCAGGGTTTTCGAAGTGCGAAGCAAGGAACGAACTCAGCTTTTTGCAAACCCCGTAGCGTGATGTCATCTATTACTTATTTCCAATAACAGTTATTAAACCATTTTCAACCGTTGAATCTATTTTTTCAAAGCCGCATTGCGAAAATTGAGCGTTTACCCAATCTTCCGACAAACGTAATTTTCGGTAGAAACTCTTAAAAAGCTCCCATACTCCGGATGATTTTTTATATACGAGATCATGAACCTTCACTTTTTCAAGCTCATACTCAAGAAAGCATGTGAAAATAATAGTATCATCACTTTTGACTGGCAGAAATCTATCTAAATCTTTCAATTCATGAGTTAAGTCTCGAAAAGTTATAATAAATTTTCCACCAGGCTCTAAAACTTTAAAAACTTTAGCAAAAAGAGACGTCACTTTTTCTTTTGATTCCAAGTGAACAATTGTATCTGTCATGCAAACGATTAGTTCGGCGTTTGATTTTACAACGTTATCGAAATCAATTAAATCCCCTTCTATCGTTCTTATATCAAGCTTTTCCGAATTATCCCTTAGCTCTTGTAAAAGTTTGGCATCTATATCGAATGATGTAACAGAATATCCCGCTTCAGCCAAAGGGATCGATTGAAAGCCACAGCCTGCACCTAAATCAACAGCAATCCCAGAACCTCTGGGAGCAAGCTTGTGTTTATTGATAAATTCAATATTACGCTGGATTCCGGCCTCGAACCCACCAAACATCCATGAATAGACATCAGAAAGCACTTCATCATAATGTTCTTTAACACTTGCCATTTTTTAATCCTTTATACTTTGTCATTAAGCAAGTCAACAATTTCAGACTTCACAAAAAGAATAAACTTTGCTGTCTGGTCCGCACGTGAGGCAAGATGGTCTTCACCGTAACCAAGATAGGCTTGCCAAGCCTCAAATAATATGGATTGATGTTCGACGGGCAAACGCGCTATCAACCACCCGGCAGCGATGTCCTTAGATGCAATCTTTCCAGTTACAGCGCTGTACCATATGCGGGCCAATGTGAGCACCACATTCCGCTCATCACCTGCCCGGTCCGGGGGTGACACATACTGATCCAGGGTATCGACGAGCACACTAAAAAAATCACCTTTAGGCACCGGATCGAAAAAATCTTCGGCCGCCGGACCCGTCAAGGGAAGACTGTGCTGCCTTGCTTTCATCAAGAGGAGCGCCAGATCAGAATCAATGACAGCTGGCTCGAAGATACCTGAAAGAATATCTTTCCGCAGCCATTCTCCAAACTGCAGTTCTCGTCTGGCCGGATAACGCCAAGGGACTACCTCAGTCTTTACAACAACGGTGACCTCCAGAGCTCGAAGTATCTCGCTTTTGCCGGGTGGCGCTGAGATCTTCAGCAAATCAAGCAAAAGAGCCTGTCGGGAAGTTTCTTCAGGCTTTGCCTCTATAGTAACCAGCAAGTCAATATCGCTATACGGTCCCAAACGACCATCAAGCGCCGAACCGTACAAATGTATTGCCTGTAGTGTCGATCCCAGATGGCATTCTATGACATTACAAGCCAGTGATACCTGCTTCGAGATTTCAATGGGCACTGAGCTGTTCATACAGCATAAAATCTAACATTACTTGTTATCTGCACTATAAATTTTTCATGGGCTCACATTATAATCACTATTTTTTCCCCTCTGATCCTCTCAGGAAACTTAGTGAACTTAGGGGACGTTGTTTATTAGCTATAAAAGTTCACCTATCTACCGAACCATATGACTGACTGCTGCGGTTGTAACCCATAACTGCCGCGCTGTCTCTGCCAATGATAAACCACACTCTTTGACAAACTTCTCCACCAATACTCTTCGTATTGCAGGTAATTCTCCTTTTCTGCTGCCTGAACGTAACAAAACAACTTTGATCACCCCTTTGCTGCATGTTTCCTCATTGATATCAGAGTGAAAGCATAAATACTCGTGCCTATCCCCTGAGCCTGTTCACCCATTCGACGGTGATACTCTTTTCTGTCTTGCTCGTCCCGAACGATATTCCATTTCTCAATTCCCCGGAATAATGACATGACGTAATGTCCCTGGCGTACCCAGCCTTGCTCCTTTGTAATAACTTTCTTTTTATATATCCAAGTTTTTGTTATGGCTTTTATATATTAACCAACAACCTGCTTTTAAAGCCAATAAATTACGTCCCCTTTTACTTTTATGAGAATAGCCTCAGTGCTTATCCTTTGTATTTCTTGCTTACTGATTCCAGCAAACAAGAGAGCGGATGCATCGAAAAAACAGCTTTCTTTGCAGTTCACATCGTTACAGGAGAATGAAAAGGCAAGTTATCTCAATGCATTGGAAAAAGAGGTCATCCTTCACTTGAACATGGCACGCACCGATCCGGAAAAATACGCACGGCAATATATTTTGCCGAGGACACGCTATTTCACAGGAAACATCTATCATGATCCCCGAAATCCGCAATTCGAAAACGGGTACCGGACCCGCGAAGGTTTAACAGCAGTTCGGGAATGCGTCAATGCCATGAAGAGAGTAAGTCCGGCGGGAGTCCTTTTTCCATCTGAAAGAATATCAATTGTTGCTCAATCACATGCCAGCTACATGTCCCGCACTGGCAAAACCGGGCACAGAGGACCGGACGGATCAAAACCCGGAACCCGTCTCAGGCAATTCGGCAATTGGAGGATTACCGGAGAAAACATCTCCTACGGCTTTAACACAGCCATTGAAATCGTCGCATCCCTTCTCGTCGATGACGGAGTACCCAACAGAAAACACCGAAGCATCATCCTGGACCCGGAGTTCAGCATCGTCGGCGTCGCCATCGAATCCCACCCCGTCTACGACTATGTCTGTGTGATCAATTTTGCTGGCGTATAAGAAGGATAAACGGCAGTACCTGCATTATTTCGGCGGGAATAATCCGTGTAACGACTTTGAGACTACAATCTTTTTTAGGACAATTTGGACCTCTCAACCGTATCCAGGCATCCGGATAAAGGATGCTTGACAACCGTTTATCAGCACGCTGCATACCAGAGGAAAAAGTAAGAGATTCTGCAACAGCTCGCAATCCACCGCTATAGACCATTTTTTTAATAGCACTTAACAGGATTACTTTTAACACGCTAGAAGTTTGTATCTGATGGCTCCACTACAGGATACTTCCTATTTCACCAGATACCGGGAAATACTCGATACTTCGTTCGTTCTGCGTAAGCTTCGTAACCAATGAGTTCCTGCCGTAACATCTTGTCTTCCATTTTCGTCCTTACAATCATCAGGAGGGCGGACAGAAATCCGGGTATGAGCGCCCAGAACGAGCCTAAAAGCATTGGAGCAGCGAAACTCTGGATGATAGCACCAAGATAGCCGGGATGACGAATGTACTGATAAGGACCGGACATGCACACCGTTTGCCCCCGCTCTTTCTGAATACGAGACGCTGTTGTAAAGAAAGCATTTTCGAGAAGGGCCCAACTGAATAATCCAGTGCCGGTAAAAAAGCAGATTACCCCGACAATATGAACGTTTAAGGGTATATCAGCACTCCACCCATAACGCATATCAAGACCTGCTATCAATTGAACAGCAAGAAAATACAATAGCGCCCAAAGTCCACCGATCAATTTCTCCCAGCCATGCTCTATTTGGGTCATACTGCGTTCAGCAATGATCTCCGGTCTCCGCTTGAGAAGAGCTATCGAGTTAAAAACCGTGCTACCAATGTATATACCGATGAAAACCCAGGCCCATAGCCAATCAGTGTGTCCGGACGAGAAAAGGAGAACTGCTGAAAGGATACCGAACAAAACCAGAATTTGGATGAAACGCCTGACGATACCAATCCTGACTGCAGGAGTAATGGAGTTATTGTTGACAAACATGAAAATCAGCTGACATTTTCAAAAAAACACGACATTTTATCGATCTGAAATCAAGTGTTGTGCAGAACGGATGATTAGTATACCTCCGGAACTCAACGCTTTGTACTACACCGAGGACTCGTTCGCTCTGATGGCATCAAAAAACTCCTGCCAGCTTGCATGGCCCTTACCGGCAGCTTCTGCATATTGACTTGGATTCTCGAAAGCTCCCTCTCGAATACCTTGGTATATGCCGGCGATGATCGAACCTAAAAACTCACCTAGTTCATCTATTCGGTCCTGCCGGAACTCTTCCACCGAAGTTGATGTGTAGGTCAACGTAGTACCAAAGGCATAGTTGAGGTACTCGGCAAGCTGCCGCTGAGTGATAGCTTCGCCATGCAAATTGTAGGTTCTACCGTTATGCTCGTCATCGGTTATCATTCGCGCATAGGCATACGCGAGTTCTGGTCGTGTCGTGTAGCCGCACTTACCGGAACCGGCGCAGTTTACGATTCTTCCCTTTTCTTCGTAGACGTCGACATATTCAATATCAGGCTCGATATAGATCCCGTTGCGTCCGATAACCCAATCCATTCCGCTGTTTCGAATATCTTGTTCGGTTTGTCGATTGGATTGAACAATGGGCGAGAAAGCTGTGTTTTCCTCAGCTCCTTGAATGCTGGTGTAGACTATTTTTCTGACTCCGTTTTCTTTTGCAGCTTGAATCACATTTCTGTGTTGTTCGATGCGCTTATCAGGAGCATCAATGCCGGAAACCAACAAAACCACATCAACAGATTGCAATGACCTAACCAAGACTTCTTTGTCATTGTAGTTTCCGGGACGGATTTCGATGTTCAGGTGCTTGGCTTTCTCCGGACTCCGCGCTAATCCAATAACGTTTTCATTCGACAGCAAAGCTGCAGTAGCTTCAACGATTTCCGTTCCAAGTTTTCCGCTCGCAGCGGTTATTGCTACTTTCAATTCGCCCTCCCCAAAAAGAATTGTCGTTTAATCAATTCATGCCCATCGTCATCCATACCCATAAAGCAAACCAAACTCATCAACGAATTTCTCAGCCAATGCTCTTCGTATTGCAGGTAATTCTCCTTTCTTGTCAGACCCTGAACGTAACAAAGCCACTGTGATTCCCGCTTTGCTGTTTTACCACTGATCAACAGTGTTAACAAATAGCTGATACAAATCCGAAGCACTATTCGGACATCCACCGTAATTATGTATACCAACTGCTACGCTTCGGTCTTTAAGAAGCGGAGAGCCACTCTGCCCACCGTAAGTATCGAGCATGTACTTGAACTGCCCCCCGGCTTTCCTTAGTGAGTCCTCCATGCGATATTGAAATGTTCCGGTATCCCTATCAGCGGGATAACCACATATTTCACCACGAACAGGATCTTCAAGCATTGGGGTTAAGACATCAGAATGACTCACATCAGAACTGATCTTTATCGCCCCCATATCGTAACGCGGAATACCTTTTTCTTTCCAACCACGTGTTGTTGTAAAAGCACTTGCATAGTAACGCCCGTAAGGTTCGGCCTTTCCGGATTTACCAGTGACTACGATGATCGATTTCATCCATCCCTTTTCTTTTCGGTCATATACACAGTGGCCTGCTGTATACAGTTTGTTGGTATGAGTTAACCAACCTGTGCCTATGTAATTCTTCTTCCCGGATGGAGATTTCATATAAAGCTTACATATGGCCTTATAAGGCATCGTGGTGGTGGTTATCACCTTGATTCGTTCATCACCTCCGCAAACAGCCTTAGCAGTAAGATCTTCTTCAGTCCGATAATACCGTGGAGTAATCTCTTCTTCATCAAAATCAGTTGTAGATTCTATCCAATTCGAGAAAACCATCTCTTCTGCCTCTTGCTGCGTTAACTCCAACATCAACGACACTCCTTCTATTGCATTGTGAACTTTAAGTACATCTTAGGGGACGTTGTTTATTAGCGATAAAAGATTATTTCATCAGCGAACCATATGGCTGACCGCCGCAGTTGTCACCCATAACTGCCTTGCCGTCTCAGCCAAAGATAAACCATACTCTTTGACAAACTTCTCAGCAAGCTGTTTTCTTACTGTTGGCAACTTTCCTCTTCTACTTCCTGAGCGTAGTACTGCCACAGTTATCCCCGCTTTGCTGCATGCATCTTCTATATCGTTGTTTATCTGGTTTGACCGGTCTTTTGCTGATAACAACTCTTTTTCCTGATCTTCCGCTTCCCGAAGAACTTCCCTGACAAACGCGTCTCCTCCGAGTATCCGATCATCGCTGAGCGCTTTCATCCCCTGCTTCCTCATCGACTGAACCTTTGACCAGCCACCATGAGAGCGAAGGAGCCCACCACCTGATAGCTCTTTCTCCCGATTTATCACTTTTTCATCTTCCAGATATTCCAGATATGCTTTTCTGGCCTTTCCCCCTGTATCATCGAAAAAACTTAACACATAATCACGATCCAGCCACGGGTATAACACTTTTTGCATCATGACCGCATGGCCGCCCCATGGATACAGAGCCAGTTCTTCAAATGTAGTGACAAGTCCTGCTCGAAGCGGATTGAGATGGATGTAAGCAACCAGCTTGTCAAAGTATGCATCTTCTTCACAGATGATCGATTTGTATCTGTTTTGAAAGAGATGACCGACTCGATGATGGCGACGATTGTAGTATTGCGCGTAACCTGATAAGAACCGGCGCATGAACGTCGACAGTCCCTGTTCTCCGCTTTTGAGTAGGATATGAGCATGGTTTGTCATCACTGCAAAAGCATAAATACTTGTACCGGTCCCTTTAGCCAATTCACCCATTCGACGGAGAAACTCTTTTCTGTCTTCATCGTCTTTTACTATATCCCCTTTCTCAATACCCCGGATAATCACATGATGCAATGTCCCCGGTGCATCCAGCCTTGCTCCTCTCGGCATATTTTTCTTCTTGTTAATGAAAATTCTTTTATGCCCGAAATATATAAATTAATCACTCACTTTTAAAGCTAATAAACAACGTCCCTTATTCCCCTTTTTATTCCAATTCGAAGAACAGCATTCCCAAAAATGGAGAACAACTTTAGCTCTAATAAGTCACTACATCCATTTCAGCGCATCTTCCTTCTTAGTATATTTAGCATCAACAGTCCTCTCAATAAGCAAGCGCCAAGCACAAAGAATGCAACCACACCAAATACGACACCTGAATGTTCTAATTCTCCTCTTCACGCTCTTTTCCTGCGCACAACCAGCGGACACCCTCCGCATCTACGAGCAGGAAAAAGTAATGATGGGAACGGTGATGAAGATCAAGGCGGTTGCGGAAGGTGATGCGGAGGAGAAAGCACAGGAAGCGTTTGACACCGCATTCCGTGAAATTGCGGAGCTGGAGTCGGAGCTGAGCGAGTGGCAGCCGGCAAGTCCGGTTTCCGAAGTCAACCGGCAAGCCGGGATTGGATCCGTTGGGGTTCCTCAGTCCGTTATAACGGTAACGAAGAAAGCACTGGAAATAGCCCGCATAACGGATGGAGCATTCGATGTGACATTCAAACCGATCGGCAGGCTCTGGAATGTCAAGGAAAAAACCTCTCCGCCTCCTCTTGACAGCATTCGAAAAGTGCTGACCCTGATCGATTACAAGCAGATCGATCTCGATACTCTGCAAAAAACCCTTCTCCTGAAAAAGATGGGCATGGAAATAGGTTTCGGGGGAATCGCAAAAGGGTATGCCGCTTTGCGTGCCGGCGAAGTACTGGAAAGGTACGGTATCGATAACTATATCATCAATGCTGGAGGTGATCTCTATGTCAAGGGAAAAAAGGGTGAGCGGCAATGGATGTCAGGCATCAAAAATCCCGATACGAAACAAAAGACGCCACTGATTGCATTCGGTGTCGTCAAAGCCTGCGGCATCGCGACAAGCGGTGATTATGAAAGCTATTTTGTGCACGAAGGCATCCGTTACCACCACATCATCGACCTGAAAACAGGCTACCCTGCCCGAGGAGTCAAAAGCGTTACGGTGTTTTCGGAGGATCCGGCAAAAGCCGATGCTTACGCCACGGCGTTCTTCATTCTCGGACAGAAAAAGGCCTTGCGTATTGTGGAGCAGGACCCTTCACTTGCCTTCATTTTGATCGACGCCAAAGACGGGATTTTCAAAAGCCCGAATATCGGTGAGTTTATCGAGGAAATAAGAAAAAAGTAAACGATGGATTCCCGTGTCAAGCACGGGAATGACTGAAAAGGAAAAGCCAAATGCCTTACAGGCAGTCTTGCCGGACTCGATCCGGCATCCATATTGCGGTTGGGAAAAAGATCGATCACCGGGTAAGACCTGTGAAATAGTGGTTTTGAATTTCACAGGTCAGGTCCGGGGATGACTGAAAAAGAGAGATCACTGCTTTTGAGAGACATACTCTCCCGAATCCCGATCCCGACAGAAAAATCGGGATCAACGAAGCTCCTGAATAGCGAAGCAGGTTTATGAACCTCTGGACTTACGGTAGAGGTTGATCAACCCGTTGGTCGATGAGTCATGCGTTTTGGCATCTTGCTCTCCCTGAATTTCAGGCAAGATAGCTTTAGCAAGCTGCTTGCCGAGTTCAACACCCCATTGGTCGAACGAGTTGATCCTCCATAGCACGCCCTGCACGAATACCTTATGCTCATACATCGCGATCAGGCTGCCGAGGTTGTATGGGTTGATTTCCGAAAAAACGAGGGTATTGGTCGGGCGATTGCCGGGAAACAGTTTATGAGGCAATAGCAATTCGATTCGCTCTTCCGGCATACCAGCATCACGCATCTCCTTTTCCGCCTCTTCTGCTGTCTTGCCACGCATTAGCGCTTCAGTCTGGGCAAAGCAGTTGGCAAGCAGAATATCATGATGTTTCCCTGCCTGGTTCTGGCTTTTAAGGGGAACGATAAAATCTACTGGTATGAAATTCGACCCCTGATGCAGCAGTTGGAAAAAGGCATGCTGAGAGTTGGTTCCTGGCTCGCCCCAGATAACCGGACCCGTAGCATATCCGACTTCATTACCATCCCGATCGATTCTTTTGCCGTTACTTTCCATATCGAGCTGCTGAAGATATGCAGGGAGACGGTGCAGATACTGATCGTATGGAATCACTGCATGGGAGTGAACATCGAAAAAGTTATTGTACCAGATCCCAAGAAGGGCCAAAAGAACGGGGACATTCTTTTCATACGGAGCTGAAAGAAAATGCTCGTCCATCGCATGCGCACCTGCAAGCAGTTCAATGAATCTTTCGAACCCGATATAGAGCGCAATGGAAAGGCCTATGGATGACCAGAGGGAATAACGTCCACCAACCCAATCCCAGAAACGGAACATATTATGGGCATCGATGCCGAACTCCTCTACTTTTTCCCGATTGGTTGAAACTGCAACGAAATGCCGGGCGATGAATGATTCATCGACAGCTTCACCGAGAAACCATTGTCTTGCTGTATGCGCGTTGGTGAGGGTTTCCTGTGTGGTAAATGTTTTTGAAGCAATGATGAACAGTGTTGTATCAGCATCGAGCTCCCGCAATGTTTCAATAATATGTGTCCCGTCGATATTGGAAACGAAATGAACTTTGACCGCTCCATTGGCGAAAGGTTTAAGAGCTTCTGTCACCATGTAAGGCCCGAGATCTGATCCACCGATTCCGATGTTGACTACATCGGTGATTGCCTTCCCACTGTATCCTTTCCATTCACCCGAAAGGATAAGCCCACAGAAACTCCTTATCTGGGCGAGCACCTCCCTCACATCACAACCAATGGTCTGCCCATCGAGCTGCATCCGAAAACTTTCCGGCTGTCGTAGCGCGGTATGTAAAACAGCCCTCTGTTCGGTAAAATTTATTTTACTACCCTCAAACATTTTTTCACGGTAACCCTCGACATCGGCTTCTTCTGCCAGAGAAATCAAAAGCTCTACGGTTTTTTCGTTGATTCTGTTTTTCGAGTAATCGAGAAGCAGATCACCGGTACGAATCGAGAAACGCTCGAACCGCTCTGCATCCTCTGCAAAGAGATCTTTCATATGCAGCTCTTCTGTTTCCCTATTATGAAGCTCCAATGCTTTCCAGGCCCGACTGTTTTGTAACGTCATAGAATAATAATCTGTTGAGTTGTTGAAATGCTGATTTGAACAGCTTTCTGGCCTGAAGCATCCTTCCTGTGCGATAACCATCTCGATCGCATAGGGATGATCGGCCTTTATCATGTAAAAGGATGTTCCAAGAAAAAAAACGCTCTCTTTTTCTCCCCCGGTTTGTTTCTTCTTTTTTTAATATGGCCTCATCCTCAGGTGCAACTTCCAACCGTTTTCGAATTTCTCCTGTCCAATTATTTCGGCAAACGCACGCATGAGAAAAATCCCTCTCCCCGATGGCTCCATAAGTAAGCCAGGGCTTGTCGGGTCATGAATTTCGTGCACCGCAAATCCATTTCCGGCATCTGCAACTTCAATTAAAAGGGTTCTGGTATTTCCATCACGAAGAGACTCGAATCCCAAACCCACGACTGAAGCCTCATTCCCGGTGTTGCCATGCTTTACAGCATTCACAAACGCTTCCTTGACAACAAACGTAAGTTCCTGAAGAAACGCCTCACTGAAACCTTCACGTTCTGACATCGCCTCAAGAAAATCATGAAGCTTTCGAAATTCATCATAACTGCTTGAAAGCAATAGCTTGTATGCCTTGGATACCTCCATAACAGCAGCACGTAACCTTCTTTCTCTTCGGGATTCTTACCGCAGAAAAGTTACGACGAAAGAGGCTTGAACACAACCGCCAATTTGTACACGTACAACAAAGGCCTTATTTATTAAACTCAAAACTCACTTTATCATAAAAAAATATTACACATTTGTATTTTTTTATTAAAAAATTATATTGATGACAGGATTTCTTCTAAGAAATTTATAGAAAGAGGACAAAAAACCTGAATCATTTAAACAACTCAAAAAAAACACGCATGAAATCATCAGTAACATCACTCGGCCTGATCTCATGCGGCCTTCTGGTGGCTGGAATCATTCCCGGACCACCGTTGCTTGCCGCCGAGAACGTTGATGCAGGAAGCATCAATGCCTACGCCATTGACAATATGTTCCTTTTCATCGCAGCGGTTCTCGTCCTGTTTATGCAGGCAGGATTCGCCATGGTCGAGGCCGGATTGAACTCGGCGAAAAACACGGTCAACATCCTGTTCAAAAACATGATGGACCTATCGGTCGGAGCATTGTTGTTCTTTATCATCGGCTACGGACTCATGTATCCAGGCGACGCTTTCACAGGAGGCTGGTTTGGATTCGGCGGTTTCGGCGTCAGTATGGAAGCACCTGAAGCAGTAGGAGGAAACCTACATCCTGCTGTAGACTTTCTCTTTCAGGTAGCTTTTGCAGCAACTGCAGCTACAATTGTGTCAGGTGCGGTTGCAGGGAGAATGAAGTTTGAAGCATACCTGATCTATTCCGCCGTCATCACCGCTATCATCTATCCGATAAGCGGTTTCTGGAAATGGGGAGGCGGATGGTTGAACGAACTCGGGTTCTATGATTTTGCAGGCTCACTGGTGGTTCACGCCCTGGGTGGTTTTGCGGGTCTTGCCGCTGCAATCGTTCTCGGACCGCGTATTGGACGTTTCAACCCAGACGGCTCGCCGAATGCTCTTCCGGGCCATAACCTTGCCATGAGCACATTAGGAGTCTTCATACTGCTTATCGGGTGGTTTGGATTCAACCCGGGAAGCCAGCTTGCGATTGCAGGTGCGGATAACACGAATATCGTGATGATTATTGCAACAAACACACTCCTTGCAGCGGCGGCCGGTGCTGTGTTTGCGATGCTTGCCGCATGGACCGTGTTTAAAAAACCCGACCTCACCATGGCAATGAACGGGGTACTCGGGGGACTTGTCGGTATCACTGCGAACTGTGACTCGGTCACCTACAATGAGGCGATCATTATAGGTGCAGTTGCCGGTATCCTGATAGTTGCAGGTGTCAAGCTGCTCGACATGCTGAAAATCGATGATCCTGTCGGTGCATGGCCGGTACACGGCCTCAATGGAATCTGGGGCGGAATTGCCACCGGCATTTTCGGCGGACACCCGATTGTAGCCCAGATTATCGGTTCAATCGCCATTCCGCTTTGGGGATTTGCAACCATGTTCGTGCTCTTCCTGATTCTCAAGGCTGCCGGCATTTTGAGAGTATCCAGAGACGAAGAAATGAAAGGCCTCGATATTTCCGAACATGAGGAAGAAGCCTACCACGGTTTCCAAATATTTTCAAACCAGTAACGCCTAAACAGGAGCCAATAGCATGAAATACATTGTAGCAATGATCCAGCCTCACAAGCTGCCGGACGTCAAAGCCGCTCTTGCTGAAGCAGGAATCTATAAAATGACCGTAACAAATGTTCTGGGTTGCGGAGCTCAGGGCGGATATACAGAGGTTTACCGCGGAGTTCCCAGCGAGATCAATCTCCTGAAAAAAATAAAACTCGAAATCGGCGTCAATGAAGAGTTCGAGCAGAAAACAATAAACGCCATTATCAAGGGAGCCAAAACAGGAGAAATCGGAGATGGAAAGATCTTCGTCTTCGATCTGCCGAAATGCATCAGGATACGCACAGAAGAGACAGGCAACGATGCTATCGGTTAATCACAAAAACCCGGAAAACCTTTTGGAAAAGTGTTTTCCGGGGAATCAACAACAGCAACACACAATCAATACTCGAAAAGGAAGTTCAATCATGAAAAAAACATCCAAATTCTTTACCCTCGTTGTCGGTCTTGTACTTTTGTTTACCGGAACCGTTAAAGCCGAAGGCTTTGACATTGGTGCCGATGTCGTGAGCAGATATGTGTGGAGGGGCACCCAGTTCGGGGATGGCATCGCTGCGCAGCCATGGCTAAGCTATACGTTTCCCGGTATCGGAATCGAGGTCGGTGCATGGGGTTCATATGATATCAGTGATGACGATGCGAGTGAAGCGGACCTTTATGTCACCGTTCCGATTGGCGATTCTTTCAGCTTCACCATAACCGACTACTTTTTTCCGACCGGAGGCTTTGACGACTATTTCAACTGGGGTGACGACGGAAGTCACACAGTCGAACTCGCAGCCGGATTCGATGCCGATAAATTCAACCTGTTCGGCGCTGTCAACGTAAGCGGCGACGATGACAATTCGATGTACTTCGAAGCAGGCTACAATTTTTATGACAAAGATGACTACAGTGCCTCCCTCTTTGTAGGGGGTGGTGACGGCATGTACACAAACGACAGCGATGCCTCTGGGGATTTCGATATTGTCAATGTAGGACTGAGTGTGTCGAAAGATATCTTTTCGGCATCCTATATCGTCAACCCGGATCTGGAAACATCCTGGCTTGTTGTCGGCGTAACCTTACAGCCATGACAATCGGAAACATCTGCCTGTCGTGAGCAAAATTTCTCCGTTAGTGCTGCACCAGTAACAGTACCCGCTCCCGGCAGGCATAGTTTCCCCCACAAGAGAAGACGGGCAGAAGTCCGTTTTCTCTTTTTCTGCACATAACAACACCGCCCTACAGGGTAGCACCTTTTTCAAAAATGTGTTACCTTATCTTGTAACCGAAAAGCAAGTGACATTTTGCTACACGATGCAAAGAAACTGTTATCCGGATTAAGAATTCAAGAAACATTCAAGGTTTGAAAAGTGATGCAGGACTCTGAGTTTTTTCTTTGGTCATTTTCGGACCCACCTGCCGAATCAACAGTGCCTCCTCAACAACGCTATAGTCATGTTGACCGATGAAACGATTTGGCGTCTCACTCGAAGATGAGCTTCTGGACGAGCTGGATAAGCTGGTTGAAACGCATGCTTTTCCCAACCGGTCTCGGGCAATACGTTTTCTTATCCACAAGCATCTTACAGAGGAACAATGGAAAAGTAACCAGGAGGTAAGTGGCTGCCTTGTCGTTGTCTACGACCATCACAAACCCAATCTGCAAAACAACCTGACAACGATACAACACGATTATCATCATCTTGTGCTCTGCTGCCAACACGTTCATCTCGATCACAGCCACTGCATGGAAACCATAACGCTTAAAGGTAAAGCGAGAGAATTGCAGGAAATTGCCGACAAGCTGATTGCCGTCAAGGGTATAATTCATGGAGAACTCGTGATGAGCGTTATCGGAGAAAGAAACTCACGTATAAGTCAAAAATCAAGATTAAAAAGCCATGAAGCTACAACAGAAGCAACATGATTTTTTGACTTGGAAACGGCAGGCTCAGGCTTTTTTAAACTGTAGAAATAAACAAGGTATGAAAAGTACAACCTCATTTTGGAAATCACTGGCGGCAATAACCCTTTTTACGATAGCATTCGTTCCGATAAACGCTTACGCGCATTTCGGCATGGTTATTCCATCCGAAGACATTGTTGAAAAACAGAGTCAATCATCGCTGACGGTCAACATCATGTTCGCTCATCCTTTTGAAGGGCAATCGATGAACATGGAAAAACCGGAACTGTTCGGGGTCTTCAGTGAAGGCAGAAAACAACAGCTCAGCCCTCTGCTCAAGACTCATAACCTGACTATGTATGCCGATTCCTCTCCCAATCGTGCATGGCGGGCTTATTATACGGTGAAACACCCCGGAGATCACATATTTTTTATGGAACCCAAACCCTACTGGGAACCGGCTGAAGACAGCTATATCGTTCATTACACGAAAGTTATCGTAAACGCTTTCGGCAAAGAGGATGGCTGGGATTCGGAGCTTGGCCTGAAGACCGAAATAATTCCCCTTACACGGCCCTACGGGCTTTATACCGGCAATGTCTTCCAGGGCATTGTCAAGGTCGATGGAAAACCTTCTCCTTTCAGCGAAGTTGAAGTGGAATATTTCAATCGGAGCGGTGAAAACTCCGCACCGAAACCTCCCTTTATAACACAGGTAGTCAAAACCGATAAAAACGGGGTCTTTACCTACGCCATCCCGAAATCGGGCTGGTGGGGATTTGCCGCCCTCTCTACAGACAGCAGAACCATCATGCATGATGGCGAACCCAAACCTGTTGAGATCGGTGCGGTATTGTGGGTCAAAGCAGATGATTTCAAATAAAATTCCTCACTAAGCGCCTACTGGGCTTTCAAGCCATCAAGCAAAAGCAGCATGCACATTTCAGAAGGAATTTTACCATGGACGACTCTCGCCGGAGGCTATGCTGCAAGCGCATTGGGAGTTGCGATTGGCTTGAAAAAAATAGAAGATCGGCAGATGGTTAAAACCGCCATGCTCTCATCAACCTTCTTCATCGTCTCATTCATCCACATACCGTTGGGACCGACAAACATCCATCTGGTCATGAATGGATTTATCGGACTTCTTACCGGATGGTCATGCTTCATCGCAGTCGGGATAGCACTGCTGTTGCAGGCGCTGCTGTTTCAGTTCGGCGGCATTACAACTCTCGGCATCAATACGTTCAATATGGCACTACCAGCCCTTGCCTGTTTTCTTATTTTTTCCCCTTTTCTGTCGGGCAAAAAAATCTCTGTGCTTCTAACCGGCTTTTTCAGCGGATTTATTTCTGTTTTTTTGAGCACGCTGCTTTTAAGTTTTTCTCTCGTGACTGCCGGGGAACCGTTCATACCTGCAGCAAAGCTTGTTTTTGCAGCAAACCTCCCCCTCATGATCGTTGACGGCATGATCACAGCCCTTGCTCTTCGGTTCATTGAAAGGGTCAAACCGGAAATACTTACTTCATGAAAAATATACTGCAACCCTCTGTGCAAATTTTGCCGGGAAGCGCTCTATTTTTTTTCTTTCTGGCAATATTTTTGCTTACCTCACCCAATGCTCTTGCCCATAAAGTCAATCTTTTCTGCTGGTATGAAGGTACTGAACTTCATGGCGAAGGGTATTTTTCAGGAGGCAATCCTGCACAAAACAGCTCGATAAGGGTTTATGACCTTGAAAACGGCAACCTTCTCGCTTCAGGTATCACATCCCGCAAAGGAACATTTACGGTTTCTCTCGAAAAAAACGTACCGATAAAGGTTGTTCTCGATGCCGGACAGGGACACCGGGCAAGCTGGACCATGAACGAAAACAATGAACAGACTACCTCGATGGAAAAACTCCAAACTCCCGGTGTATTAAACAAGACGATGACCATGGCAGCAGGGCTCGTAGCCATAGTGGCTTTTTTCAGCTTTTTGTATCTCTGGAAACAGCAACATGCAGATTGAATCATTTTCAAAAGGCAGGAGCCCGCTTCACAGTACCGACCCAAGGATGAAGCTTCTTGCTTGTCTACCGCTGATTATGCTGACTGCATTGAGTCAAGACATCCTCCAGGTTACAGCATCTCTTGCCGGCGGCATCATTCTCGCAGCCGTTGCAGGAATTTACAGCCGTCTGCTGTTCCAAAGACTTGCCACCGTGAACGTGTTCATGATTTTTCTTTGGGCCACCATGCCTTTTACCATTTCCGGCGAACATTTCTGGAATAGTGGGCCCTTGAGCATATCACGGGAAGGCATAACACTACCGTTACTGGTAACCCTCAAAACCAATGCGATAGCCCTCTATACCATAGCACTTCCCGGCACCAGTACTATCATCGCTCTCTCCCACGCCATGCTTCATCTTCGGGTTCCGGGCAAACTTGTTACGATGTTTTACTTTTTTTACCGTTACATTGGTGTCTTTGCCGATGAATTTTCAAAAATGCTTCGTATGCTCGAGGCTCGAGGATTCCGCGCATCGACGAATATCCATACCATTAAAGTTTACGCTTTCTTTACCGGCATGCTTTTCATTAAAAGCCATGAGCGTTCCGAAAGGGTATATAACGCTCTTGTGATGAGAAACTTTCGCGGAGAGTTTCCACTTCTCACCCACTTTACGCTGAAACGGCGTGAACTGATTTTCATGGCTGCCATGAGCTGTCTGTTCATGCTCATTGTGTTGCTATGAATTGCATCACCGTCGAAAACCTGAGTTTCTCCTACCCTGGTCATGTAGAAGTCTTCAACGACCTGAACCTTTCCATTGTCAAAGGTGAAAAAGCGGGAATACGCGCTCCGAACGGCTCAGGAAAAAGTACCTTGTTCCTTCTGTTAGCAGGCTTGCTAAAGCCGGCATCCGGCAGTATTTCGCTCTGGGGAAAAGTAATGAAAACACCCGATGAGTTCAGAAAAACACGGTTGAAAATCGGGCTTCTTTTTCAAGATCCTGATGATCAGCTTTTCCTCCCTACCGTCGAAGAAGACATAGCCTTTGCACTTCTGAACCGGGGAACATCACGAGAAAATGCCCGCCAAAAAGTCGACGCACTTTGTGATACATTTCAGATAGCACATCTAAAAAAAAGAGTCCCCTTTCACCTTTCCTGGGGGCAGAAACGGCTTGTCTCACTTGCCGGCACACTGGTAACTGAACCGGACCTTTTGATGCTCGATGAGCCAACCGCCGGCATAGATGATACGGTAATCGAAACAATACTCGACTATCTCGACAGTTTCAGGGGCACCTTGCTCATCTCATCTCACGATAGAAATATTCTCGACCGAGTATGCTCAAGCCAATACCTCCTGACAAACAATCAGCTTGAAAAATGCTGAGACAGAAAATCGGCTTCTGCTTTATTTGACCTTTGACTTTCTTTACAATTCCTTCTCGTAAATAACATACTCTTTGTACGGAATTCCGCCGATAACCTTCGCAAGCTTGCTCATCGCTTCATTGGATTTAAGCACCCAGCTCATTTCACTCGAATAAAGCCCATGTTTTCCTCCATATTCGGAGATCTGGGCATTGAGGATACTATCTATCCCTTTGTTCCTGTACTCAGGCAAAACCCCCATAACAATTGTCCTGAACGCAGCAATGTTCCTCCCATACCACCAAAATTTCAGAAGCCCCCACGGTGTAAAAGGATTACCGTTTACATGTTTGAGAGGTATGTTCATATCGGGTAACGTCAATGAAAAACCGATGGGCCTACCTTCTTTATCTTCTACAAAGTAAATGAAGTGCTCCTTTGCAACTTGTTTCATGCTTTTAGCCATGAAATCGAACTCCTTATCGGTCATGGGGACAAAACCCCAGTTTTTTTCCCATGACCTGTTGTATATATCCCTTATCTTTGCAGCCTCGTTGTCAAAATCCTTCATGTTTATGGTTCTGATCGAAAGCTGTTCCCGCTTCATGACATGCTTGGCTATCCTGCTGAGACGTTTGATGTCGATAAGATCCTGATCGATATACCACGCGAGCAGTTCCTGGCCGATCTTATGGCCGGCATTGGTGACAAGGTTGTTGTAGTAGGGTGGATTGTATAACATTAAAAACACCGGTGAACTGTCGAAACCCTTTACCAGCATACCGCACTGATCGTTCATTGAAGGACTGACCGGCCCCCTCATTGAATCGAGACCTTTTGCTCTCAGCCACTGTGAAGCCGAGTCAAAGAGCGCGTTGGCAACGTCCTGATCATTGATGCATTCAAAAAAACCCCAGAATCCCGTCTTGTCCTTATGAATCTCGTTATGCCTTCTGTTTTCAACTGCAGCGATCGTTCCTGCCATACGTCCGTTCTTCCAGGCGGTGAACAAAGCGATGTCGGCATGATCATAGAGGGGGTAATTCTCTTTGTCAAGAGTTTTCATATAATCTGCAACAACAGGAGGAACCCAGTATTTTTTGAGCTCCGGGTCTTTCCTGTAGACTTTCCAGGCAAATTTTATGAAACTCTTCGTTTCTTTTTTACTTTGAACACGCCTTATCTCAACCGACATAATACTGTTAAATTGGATTTGACAGAGAGAGTAACGAAATAAAAACCCCCTGTAAAGAGGGGGCTTTCGAACTTGCTATTCGACTATACTTATTTAAAAGCGTTACCGGGTTCAACACCGGCAGCCTTGAGTATTTTAGCCAAGGGACAAAAGCCGGTAAAAGAAGCTTGAAACAGGTTCAACCCTACGAACCCTGTAAACCATAACCAGTACTGGCTGTGATAAACCGACAAAAGCACACTTGCCACGATAAGAAAACCCGCTACGGCAAAAACAAGGCGATCTATATTCATAATGGTAGCTGTCTTGAAGTTATATGTTATGCAATTGTACAAAATGAAATCAGGCTTCTGCTTTTGAAGAAACCGCATGAAGCTTCATTGCGCCTTCCCGCAAAAGCTTCACCGTCTCTTCCCAGGAAATACAGGCATCGGTGATTGAAACTCCGTACTGTAAGTCGGCCGGATTGTCAGGGAACGGCTGGTTACCACAGAAGAGGTTGCTTTCCATCATTACCCCCAGAATGCTCAAGGTCCCGCTCACTCGCTGCTCGACTATACTGTTCCACACTATTGACTGCTGCTCGTGCCGTTTACCTGAATTTGCATGACTGCAATCAACCAAAAGATTTTTTGACAGTCCGGCCTTTTCGAGACGCCTTTCGGCGTCCGCTATATTGTCGGCATCGTAATTCGGGCGCCCTGAACCACCTCGCAGAACCATGTGACCAAACGGGTTACCGGTTGTCGTGATAACGCTGCTGTATCCGTCAGGATCAATTCCCAGAAAACTGTGTGAGTGCATTGCCGAGCGTATGGCATCTATTGCAACCTGAACCCGTCCGTCGGTTGAGTTTTTGAAGCCGACGGGCATAGAAAGCCCGCTCGCCATCTGACGATGCGTCTGGGACTCGATTGTCCTTGCACCGATCGCCGCCCAACTCACGAGATCGGCAACATACTGGGGTGTAAAAGGATCGAGAAATTCTGTTGCAGCCGGTAAACCGAGCGCATTGATATCGAGCAAAAGTTTGCGGGCATAATACAACCCATGCTCTATGTCGAAAGACCCGTCAAGGTGTGGATCGTTGATGAAACCTTTCCAACCGATTGTTGTTCTCGGTTTTTCAAAATATACACGCATGATAATGCAGAGATCATCCTTCAGCTCTTCACGTAATCCCTTCAATCTGCGGGCATATTCCATAGCCGCATTGATGTCATGAATAGAACAAGGCCCTACGATCACCAGAAGCCTTGAATCTTCACCGGACAAAATGCGCTCCACCTCTTGGCGCCCCTGAACAACCGTATCGGCAACCTCTCCTGTCACCAAGAGCTTATCCTTGAGGTTACGTGGAGTCGTTAACCGCGTAATATTGGAAACTCGTATATCTTGTAACCTGTGCATTGGCTATACAAAAAAATCTAGCGTGTGTCATGAAAGCAACCTGCCATCTCGAAGCAGGGCTCGCAACAACAATGTTATGAAACTGCCTGTAATAGCAAGGAAGATAAAAAAACTCAGTAATAAATAATCATCTGCAAGAATAATAAATTCCAGGCCTTCCGCTCTTTGGACTGTCGTTAACATAGGGGATGACAAATCCTTTTCAACAGTACTCTATGTCAATAAGAACTCGAAAAAACCTTTTATCCATTGTATGTCACAGAAATGCTTACAGAGATGGAAAAAACGCTCCATACAGGGTATGTTCATTGCTTTTTACGAGAGAAAGTCAAGCCACAATCTAGTCCCAGGTCTTTTGCTGTCTCCCCCCATAAATATCAAAACCTGCCTTGGAAGGCAGGTTTTGATAATAAACCATATGGTGTATGGAAAAACTATACTTCTGCCTGTTCTTCTTCTTTGGCAAAATCGACAGTAAGCCATCCATCTTCGAAACTTGCTCCGGTTGACTCCAGGCCGGCAATGAAAATCGGCAGCGCAACGATCTTTTGATAATCCCCGATCCTGATAGTGAGATCGTCACCCATTTTAAGAATCTTCGGCTCAAAGCCCATATCCTCCATAAACGGAAGTTTCACCCTGACCTTGTAGTGGCCATCATGCACTTTCTGAATGTCGATCGGGTCTTCCTTGAAGAAAATTTCAGTCGGATTCTTATCACCGTAAACTTTTTCACCAACCTGCCGCAGCATATCGAGACCTACGACTTCCTGATCAAACAACGGAACCTGACCGATCGGAATCGGAGAAAATGCGTTTTTAATCTGCTGAATGTAATTCTGCTGAATATTTCTCCATTTCTTGAAATAAGGATCTTGAGTATGGTCTGGCATCACCCTGTTGATGGTGATGCTGTCAACAGTAATTCCATACAGGTTGAGATAGGTAAGAGCTCTCATGGACTCCTTGATAACCATCTTTTCAGGGTTCATCACAAGACGAACCGTCGATTTCGTGCCATCTGCAAGAAGATCGATAATCCCCTCTGTAGAAGAAAACAGGTTATCCACCTTCTCGTACACTTCTTTAGGGGCAACCATGCTGTCTATTTTCTTCACTTTTTTAGACAACGGTCTGATTACCGGGCTCACCATGTATTTTTCAACATTGCGGATAAACTTTATAAACCAGCCGAATGTTTCAGGCAAGGATAAAAGGCGAAGTGTTTCGCCCGTCGGTGCACAGTCGACGACGAGCAGATCGAAATCTAATTGCTCTTCGTTATACCGCTTGATGTACGACAGAGAAAAAAGCTCCTCCATGCCAGGCAACACACCCATTTCTTCAGCATATATACCTTCAACTCCCCTTGACTCCATAAGCTGTGCGAAGTGCTCACGGACAACATCCCAGTTAAGATTGAGATCGCCGAAAACACTGACTTCCTGTCCCCAAAGATTTTCAGCCACCTTGACCGGTGAAGGCCCAAGTTTCACATCGAGCGAATCACCGAGGCTGTGTGCCGGGTCCGTTGACATAATCAACGTTTTGAAACCCAAATCAGCAGCTTTTAATGCCGTTGCAGCGGCAACAGAAGTTTTACCTACTCCTCCCTTACCCGTAAAAATAATATTTCGCATACGTTATTATTCTCTTTTAATGGAAATTAAAAAGCAGTTTCCCTTACACCAAAAGCCACCTGTCCCATCATATTCCGAGCAAACTGTTTCAAAAAGGCTAAAGATAACAAAATTATCCTTTTTACATACAAACTGAAGTACTCGAACGACGATTCTGCGAAAAACAGGATCATTCACGAAATCACAGGCCAGGCGTAGCCCCGACAGTCATTATTTTGCTTTGATCGTAAGCCGTTGTCCAGGATATATCGTACGTTTCCTGCCCAACTTGTTCCACGACACGAGCTGACTGACACTTACCCCATATTTTCTTGCTATGAGGCCGAGGCTCTCTCCCCTTCTGACTTTGTGGATTTTGATCGGTGCAGAAAGCTTCAGTTTCTGACCGGGATATATCGTGCGTTTCCGTCCAAGATTGTTCCAGGAAGCGAGCTTACTCACGCTGAACCCATACTTTCCGGCAATCAGACCAAGACTCTCACCTCGTTTCACCTTGTGGTAACTTGGTTTTTTCGATGATGTACGGGCGGACGCACCATAAATCTTGAGCTTCTGACCGGGGTATATCGTGCGTTTCCGTCCAAGATTGTTCCAGGAAGCGAGCTTGCTCACACTGACCCCATACTTTCCGGCAATCAGACCAAGACTCTCACCTCGTTTCACCTTGTGATACACGAGTGAAGGTTTTCCTGAACTCCCGGTTGCTGGTGTTCCGAATACCTTGAGTTTCTGACCGGGATATATCTTCGAACTTTTCAGGTTGTTCCATCGTATAAGCTCACTGACATAGCAGCGGTATGTTCTGGCTATCGAGGCCAGCGTCTGACCGCGCCTTACGACATGTATGTTTTTTTTCTGCTTTTTGGGAGAAACAGCTTTGGGAGAAACTGCCTTCACTTCTCGAGCTTTTGCCAGCAAAGCCGCTCCGTCAAGTCCATGCCGTGTCTTGTGAGCATATATTTTCTTTTCCTTTCGGTTGAACTTGCCGAGATACTCCTTAGGGAGTTTCAAATAGTAAGGATTACCGGCACCTGCAGGCACAAGGTTCAGCTTGAATTGAGGATTGAGAAGCTGTAGATCCTCGACAGAAACACCGATAACCTCGCTAACCTGATCGAAAGCGACAACATCCGAAACACGAACCGTACCGATATCGTCATACGAATACACCGGTTCAATAGAACTGATGTTGTGTTCACGGTAATAGTTCATGATATAGGTAACAGCAATAAAAGCAGGCACATATCCCCTGGTTTCCGAAGGAAGATGCGGCCAGATAGACCAGTAATCCCTGGCCCCGCCCGATCGTCGAATAGCCTTGTTAACATTTCCGGCTCCAGAGTTATAAGCGGCAAGCACCAGAAACCAGTCCCCATATATATTATAGAGATCTCGCATGTGCCTGCAGGCGGCAATGGTTGCTTTCTCGGGATCGAAACGGTCTTCGACAAATGCCGACGATTCGAGACCGTAAATCTTTCCGGTCCCATATATAAATTGCCAGAGTCCTTTCGCATTCGCCCATGAAACTGCAGTCGGGTTGAGTGCCGACTCTACAATTGCCAGATACTTCAGCTCGAGAGGAATTTTGTACTGCTGAAGCTTCTTTTCGAAAAGAGGAAAATACATCTCGGTCAGACCGAGAATCTTTGCGGTCAGCTTGCGTTTATCAACTGAATACAGCTTGATAAAGCTTTTAACATGGCTATTATAGGTGAGCTTGAGCGGTGTTTGACTGTTTAACCGGGCAATTCTTTCCGAATAGGTTTCATCGTCAAACTGCGGAATAAACGTAAGTGGGTACCCCTCACTGTCACCGTCTTTCCACTTTTTGAAGTTCCTGTCGCTGAAATATGTTGCCGTCACATAGCTGTCCAGTATTTCAGCCACCGCCGAGTCATCAGCTCCAACTTTTTTCTTGCCTGCGTAACTGTCGGAAAAAACAGCAGTCTGCAGAAACAGGAGGATAGCTGAAATAATATAGCAATGAGCGACTCTCACAAACACCGTCTCGTTAAGTAGGTTTGCAACAATTCCTGACACAGCACAACGGAAACATACGTTTTAAACATAAACACCCCTCTTCATTATTACAACCGGCTTGTTCGAAGCATTGCGATCTGTAGCCGGAACGTTGATCGTTCTTCAATATCATGCAGGCGCTCTCCATCGTAAAATTTTTTCCGACTAATACACCACACGCCAGAGAAAAAGACCGGCCGGGTCAGCCGGCGCCAGTTTTTTTACACGCTTACCTGTTCGAAGCACATCTTCAAGTTCACCGGTAGAGGCTTCGAGTTGCGCTGAAACCAGATAACGAACCATTGTTCTGAGAAACCTGCTTGCCGAAATCCTGAATACCACCATATCACCATGGCGTTGCCACTCTGCACTGTAGACCGTACAGAAAGTATTGTCTGCTGCACCGTTATTTCTGGAATAGACCGAAAAATCGTGTTTACCGACAAGTTCTCCTGCACAGAGGTTCAATTGATCGAGATTCAGCGGTTTTGAAATGTAACCGGCGTATCTTCGATTGATTGCCGAAGGTTTTTCAAGCAGAAAATACCGGTATTCCCTTACTAGCGCACTGTAGCGAGCATGAAAATCATCGGGAACCGCCTCCATGTCCATTACACGGACCGCAGGAGGTAAAAGAGAATTCATGGCATAAGATAAACGATAGAGGCTCAAGTTTGACGAAGTCCTGAAATTCGCCACCTGTCCTTTCGCGTGAACGCCCTTGTCCGTTCTTCCGGACGCTGTCATCGAAACGCGCTCCTGAACAATGCGTCCCAAAGTTTCTTCAAGCACTCCCTGAACAGTACTCACTCTTCCAGGCTGCTTCTGCCAGCCGGCATAATCCGTACCGTCGTACTCTATGGTCATACGAATATTCCTCATTGGGGAGTAAAATAGCTTTATGTACATTAGTTACCTAAGTGTACCTGACTAGATCGCTTCAGAGTTCCGCTCCGCAGCCATTTTTCGGTTGTAACCAGCACCTGTTCTCTTGTCAGGCGAAGCAATATTGCAGATCCAATTCAACATCGGTAATACGGAAAATTTGAGCTTACATCACCTCGAAACAGTCGTCAACGCACTTGACCGTGTAAGGAAAAACGGTGTTTCTTCATCGTATTGTGTTCCTACTATTTGGGAGAACAACCGTAAAGGGAAACAGCAGGTCAATCCTGCAGATCATTACGGAAAAATCCTTGAAAATCTTTTATCGCACAAACCCACTGCGTTTACGAATCCTGGCTCAACTGCGAGCGAATGGACATGCAACAGCTTTGTTTACAACCTGTTCGTACGTCTCACCACAGCATTCGATCACGACAGTAACGGAGCTATAGCAGCCGATCCACTTCCTTGCGGTTTTCGTGAAACCGGTACGTTCCTCAAATCGATAGCCTTATTACCTTACCTTGAACGCCTCGGGATCAATACGATTTACCTCCTTCCGGTAACAATACCGGGCAATGCATATAAAAAAGGCAACCTTGGATCCCCGTATGCCGTAAAAAACCCGTACCGAATAGACCCCCTGCTTGCTGAACCTGCACTCGACCTTTCTGCCGACACAGAGTTCGCCGCCTTCACACAAGCAGCACACCACATGGGAATGCGGGTCGTACTCGAATTCGTATTCAGAACATCTTCCGTTGACAGTGACTGGGTAAGGGAACATCCCGATTGGTATTACTGGCTCGAAGTGAATCCGGAAAACGGTTTTGCCCCGGAATCATATGCCCCTCCTGTTTTTGATCCTGAAACACTCAATACCATCTATGAAAAAGTCGATAAAAACGACCTTTCCAAACTACCGGAACCCTCTGAATCGTTCAAGCGACAATTCACCCAAACGCCCGAAACCGTAACACTCTCTGAAAAAGGAGCTCAAGGCCGGACTGCCGACGGAACTTCCTGTGTCGTGGCAAGCGGGTTCTGTGACTGGCCCCCTGATGACAAACAGCCCCCCTGGACAGATGTCGCCTACCTGAAATTGCATCGGCACGAGTCATTCAACTATATCGCGTACAATACGATACGAATGTACGATACTGCGCTCGACCGTCAGGAATATCTCAATGAAGAACTCTGGAATACCATTGCGGATATCATTCCCTATTTTCAGAAGCACTTTTTGATCAACGGTGCAATGATCGATATGGGACACGCTCTTCCCTCCGCACTGAAAACCACCGTCGTTGAAAAAGCACGAAAGAACGATCCTGATTTCGCCTTCTGGGACGAAAACTTCGACCCGTCCCCATCTATCAAGGATCAGGGGTTCAATGCCGTCTTCGGCTCCTTACCGTTTGTGATTCAGGATCCGATTTACATCAGAGGGCTACTCAACTACCTGAACAAAATAGGTGTTGTCGTTCCATTTTTTGGAACCGGTGAAAATCACAACACACCGAGGGTTTGCCATAATCTTGCTGAAAAAGAAACCTGCAGGAACCGATCCAGATTCATATTCGGCCTCGCTGCGGTTCTCCCTGCCGTACCGTTCATTCATTCCGGGATGGAAATCTGTGAGTCGAAACCGGTAAACCTCGGGCTGAATTTTACCGATGCAGACAGAAAACAGTGGCCCGCTGAAAAACTCCCTCTTTTCAGCACAGGCTGCTACGACTGGTCAGACTGCAACGGGCAGGAACCTCTCACGGATTTTATCTCAACCATGTTATCTTTACACAAAAGATATGCCGACATTATTCAAAACGGTAAACCGGGGTTCCTTTCGCTGCCATTCATCTCTTCCCCGGACCTCTTTGCGCTCATGCGTAAAGGTACCGATATTAATCTTCTTTTCATCGGAAACAGCAATGCGGAAAATAAAGCCGCAGGCTATATGGAATTTCACCGAAAGAGTTTTACGATAACCGATATGGTTTCAGGAACTGTTTACCAGGTAACCAATCACAGGCTGGAGCTCGAAACCGAGCCAGGGCAGTGTTTGGTTTTCGAAATTCCCGTTTAATTTTAGACACAGAATTGTTTCGTTACTCGTAAATCTTTAATCACTACACATTATGTCTATACTTGTCGTTGGTTCCCTCGCTTTTGATGATATCGAAACTCCTTTCGGCCGATCGGACAACACCCTTGGAGGCTCTTCAACCTATATCGCCCTTTCGAGCAGCTACTTCTCTGACGAAATCAAACTCGTCGGTGTCGTTGGCAATGATTTTGAAGATGATCATTTCCGCCTTCTACACAACAACGGTATCGACACCAAAGGAATTCAGGTCATTGACAACGGCAAAACTTTCCGCTGGAGCGGCCGGTACCATTATGACATGAACACGCGGGACACCCTCGATACACAACTCAACGTATTCGCAGATTTCAACCCGCATATCCCTTCGCAGTACCGCGAAGCGAAATACGTCTGCCTCGGCAACATCGATCCGGAACTGCAAATGAAGGTACTCGACCAGGTTTCGAACCCCGACCTCGTGATCCTCGATACCATGAATTTCTGGATAGAAGGAAAACCCGAAGAATTGAAAAAAACGCTCGAAAGGGTTGATATTTTCATTCTCAACGACAGTGAAGCCCGACTCCTCAGCGGCAATCCGAACCTTGTCAAATCGGCAAGAATCATCAGAAATATGGGACCGAAAACATTGATCATAAAAAAAGGAGAGCATGGTGCACTTCTCTTTACCGACAACGGCATCTTCGCAGCACCTGCATATCCTCTGGAATCAATCTACGATCCAACCGGTGCAGGAGACACATTCGCCGGAGGGTTCCTCGGACACCTGGCAAGAGCAGGAGAAATCAACGATACGGAACTCCGTAAAGCAGTCCTTTACGGAAGCGCCATGGCAAGCTTCTGTGTTGAAAAGTTCGGAACAGAGAAATTAGCCAACCTCGAACTGCTCGAAATAGAAGACCGTTACCAGAGCTTCCTCGACCTCTCTAAAATCGAGGAATAAGAAAATCTGCAGCAGGATAACCGGCTCATAAACACGGTTATCCTGCCTAACTGCAACCCAGCCCTGAAAAGACATGGAGCAGCTCACCAACCTCGACTTCAGCATCATTGCCGGATATTTGGCACTCACTTTGCTTATAGGCCTTTATTTCTCGAAAAGGGCGTCTCAAAATGTCAACGAGTTTTTTCTCTCCGGTCGACGGCTTCCCTGGTGGATAGCCGGAACCGGAATGGTTGCAACCACCTTCGCTGCCGATACGCCGCTTGCCGTAACAGGACTGGTAGCCAAGCACGGCATTGCCGGTAATTGGCTTTGGTGGACATTCGTATCCGGAGGTATGCTCACCGTTTTTTTCTTCGCAAGGCTATGGAGACGAGCAAACATCCTCACCGACCTCGAATTCATCGAACTTCGCTACAGCGGTAAACCCGCACAATTTCTCCGCGGTTTCAAGGCTGTTTATTTCGGCTTGTTCATCAATGCAGTGATTATCGGCTGGGTTAATCTCGCGATGTACAAAATCATCAAGATAATGCTGCCGGAACTCAATCCCGAAATGGTGATCGTAGCCTGTGTCCTGTTGACCACACTGTATTCCGGCCTTTCGGGTCTCTGGGGGGTCACCATTACCGACACGTTACAGTTCGTCATTTCGATGGCTGGATGCATTGTCCTTGCGGTATTGGTCCTCGATGCGCCGGAAATCACGCAAGCCGGAGGCCTGACAAAAGCACTTCCGGAATGGATGTTCGACTTTTTCCCTGTGATAACCGACAAAACCTCATCCGGCAGTTTCGGCTCCGCATATGAACTCACTTTCGCGTCATTTGCAGCCATGGCATTTGTCCAATGGTGGGCCTCGTGGTATCCCGGTGCCGAACCGGGAGGCGGCGGTTACATCGCCCAGAGAATGATGAGCGCCAAGGATGAAAAACATTCACTTCTCGCCACCCTGTGGTTCATCATCGCACACTACTGCCTCAGGCCCTGGCCCTGGATTATTGTCGGACTTGCAAGTCTTGTGCTGTTCCCCGACCTGCCTCTTGAGCAAAAAGAAGATGGTTTTGTCTATGTCATGCAGTCCATTCTTCCTCCAGGGCTGAAGGGATTGCTGATAGCCACTTTTCTTGCTGCTTACATGTCTACCCTTTCAACGCATCTCAACTGGGGAACAAGCTACTTGGTCAACGATTTCTATAAACGTTTCATCAACACCAGCGCATCGTCGAAGCATTATGTCTTCATTGCGAGAATTTTTACCGCAGGTGTCGCTATTTTCGCGCTATTCATAACGTTTTTCGTACTGAAAACCATAACCGGAGCCTGGGAATTCATCATCCAGTGTGGGGCCGGAACCGGATTCGTGCTGATTCTTCGGTGGTACTGGTGGAGACTGAATGCCTGGTCGGAGATAGTTTCCATGATCGCTCCGTTTGTGGTGTATACCTGGATCCTGCTGTTTACCGACATCGAGTTTCCGAGCTCTATTTACATTATCGTGATGTTCACGATTGCCGCAACCCTCATCGCCACCTATGCGACTCAAGCTACCGAAGAAAAGCAACTTCTGGCGTTCTATTCGAAAACAAGAGTCGGAGGAGTGCTCTGGAAAAAAGTATCCGAAAAACTGCCGCATATAGAATCGGATAAAGGTTTTTTCAGGCTGTTTGCAGACTGGGCAGGAGGAGTGGTACTGGTTTATTCCACCCTGTTCGCAACAGGAAAATTTATTTTCGGCGAACATCAGCAAGCCATCGTTTATTATGCAATCGCCTTGCTTGCCGGAACATTCATCTATATCGATCTAAGCCGTAAAGGATGGAACAATCTCAATTAACACAATCAAC
>JADMLA020000009.1 GCA_015482705.2 Prosthecochloris sp.
AGGGACTCGAACCCCCAAGGCCGTGAAGCCGGCAGTTTTCAAGACTGCTGCATTACCAATTATGCTAATCCTCCTCATAATATGTAAAGAACTGTTCCGCAGGGCACATAAGATAATCAATGAGTGGAAAAAGTCAAAAACAATAGTTTGAAATCGAAAAAAGTAGAAGAATCAAAAAACGGCAGTTCACGGCACTAAATTTTTCAGCAAGTCGGCGACAACGGTCGGGGTTGATTCGATGCTTCACTTCTCACCTTTCATTCAATTGACTAAGCCCACACAATGCCTTCTAAAAACCGTAACGTAAACAGTATCAGTTGCTTTCAAAAAACACGTTGCTTCAGCAAAATCAATTGCCTTAGCGGAGAGGGAGGGATTGATTCGTAGCTTACGCTTCTCACCTTTCAGGTTAGCCGTAAACGGCTAATCTTCCCTCCCATGAGGTATTCCCAACTCTAGCGCTTTCTAAAAATGCGTTGCTTTAGCAAAATTAATTGCCTTAGCGGAGAGGGAGGGATTGATGAAACGCTTTGCGTTTCCCCCTTCGGGTTGACCTAAAGGTCAATCCCAGCGGCATGGGCCGCTGGTCGAACCCTCTGATCGGGCTCGATCCCTCCCTCAGTGTAAAATAGAATGACCCGGTCAAGCCGGGTCATTCTATTTTATGCGGAGAGGGAGGGATTCGAACCCTCGAAGGCTGTTAACCTTACCCGCTTTCCAGGCGAGCGCACTAGACCACTATGCGACCTCTCCAATTTTTAGGGCAAGTAATGTACAATGTATTTTACTTTTTTAAAAGCAAGAGAAGACGTTAAAGCAAATATTTCCTTCTCGACGCCTTCTTCCAATTGTCTTTGAGCAGTCACTTTCGTAAATTGGCAAAACTTGCTTTAACCCAAATGACATAACCCGTTTATTGCATGACAAAAATACTCTACGAAGCGCTCACGTTCGATGATGTTTTGCTCGTACCGGCTTATTCGGAAGTTCTTCCCAAGGAAACAAGTGTAAAAACTTCTCTTACGAAAGAGATTCAACTGAATATTCCCCTGGTCAGCGCAGCAATGGATACCGTTACGGAATCGGAACTCGCTATCGCTCTCGCCAGGTCCGGAGGTATAGGTTTTATCCACAAGAACCTTACGATCGAGGAGCAAGCACGTGAGGTTGCAAGGGTAAAGCGTTATGAAAGCGGAATTATTCGTGATCCGTTCACCCTGTATGAAAACGCCTCTGTACAGGATGCTCTCGACTTGATGAAAAAGCATTCGATTTCCGGCATTCCGATTATCGAAGAACCTGTCAGCTCGGATGACGCATCAATGAAACTCAAGGGAATCATCACGAACCGCGACTTGAGATTCAGGCCTTCACCGGAGCAGCCGATTTCAAGCATCATGACCAGCGAAAACCTCATCACTGCCGAAGAGGATATAAATCTTGAAGATGCAGAAGAAATACTGTTGTCGAACAAGATTGAAAAACTCCTGATTACCGACCGGAAAGGGAACCTGAAAGGTTTGATAACATTCAAGGATATTCAAAAAAGAAAACTCTACCCGGATGCCAGCAAAGACAAGCATGGCAGACTTCGTGTCGGCGCAGCGGTAGGTATACGCTCCAACACGATCGATCGTGTTTCCGCGCTCATCGAGGCCGGCGTCGATGTCGTTGCGGTCGACACGGCGCACGGCCACAGCAAAGCTGTTGGCGATATGGTAAAAACCATTAAGAAAAGCTATCCCGATCTTCAGGTTGTTGCCGGGAACGTTGCAACTGCCGAAGCAGTCCGGGATCTTGTTTCGGCAGGTGCCGACGCAGTCAAAGTAGGTATCGGCCCAGGAAGCATCTGCACGACCAGAGTCGTTGCCGGTGTCGGCATGCCTCAACTCACAGCAATCATGAACTGCACCGCTGAAGCCTCCAAAACCGGTACCCCGATCATCGCTGATGGCGGTATCAAATATAGCGGTGACATTGCAAAGGCCATTGCAGCAGGTGCCGACTCGGTCATGATAGGCAGCATTTTTGCCGGAACAGACGAGAGCCCGGGAGAAACGATTCTCTATGAAGGAAGACGTTTCAAGGCTTACAGGGGAATGGGCTCCCTCGGAGCGATGTCTGAACCGGAAGGCAGTAGTGACCGGTATTTCCAGGATGCTTCAAGTGAAAGCAAAAAATATGTTCCGGAAGGCATCGAAGGCAGAATACCGGCCAAAGGTGCACTCGAAGAGGTTATTTATCAGCTTATCGGAGGATTGAAGTCGTCTATGGGATACTGCGGTGTCAATTCTACGGATGAAATGAAGCACAACACCACCTTCATACGTATAACTCAGGCTGGACTGAGGGAAAGCCACCCACATGATGTCATGATCACCAAGGAAGCCCCGAATTATTCGGTATCGTAAATCAAGACCGCTTGTTGATGTGTTGAATCGTTGAGTTGTTTCAGTAAGGGCGAAAAATTTTTCGCCCCTATAAATCTCTGCCTACTGAAGACTGCCAACCCTCTTTCCCTACTTCTGTGCACGAAGTGCGTTACTCCATTCCTGTCTCTTGCCATCCAGCCATAAAATAAGGCGGACACAAAGGTCCGCCTCTACAATTCAACACATCAACAGTTCAACATTTCCCTTTACTCCTCTTCATGCATTCCTTCGAGACGGTCTTCAAGATCGGCATATATCTCCTGAAGCTCTTCGATGGTTTCCTGATCCGCAGTCCACATTCCCCTGCCATGCGCTTCGAGCATTCGTCCGACAATGTTCTTGATTGCCTGGGGATTAACCTTGGCCAGCCGTTCCCGCATTTCAGGATCGAGGGCATAGGTTTCGGCGGTTTTCTTATACACCCAGTCGTCAACACTTTTGGTTACAGCATCCCAACCAAGCATATAAGTAACCCTGTTGCTAATTTCCGTAGCACCGCTGTGCCCGTGCTTGAGCATACCTTCAAACCATTTCGGGTTGAGCAGCTTCGAACGGTACTCGAGCCTGAGCGACTTGCTTGCATCGTCTACCTTGATATCCGAAGTAAAGGATTCTACATAATTCAGCTTCACATCGTTCATACGGCTGTTACGTTTGCGAGCCGCGAGCTGTAGTGAGCCGGATGATGAAAAATAGTGATCGATGTCAGAGATGCCGAACTCGGTTGAATCTACCTGATGGACGACACGATCGACGGTTTTAAAAAGTCCTTTCAGGATCTCCGTCTGCTTTTCACCTTTTCTATTGCCGCCGTAAGCACTGCTGTTGCGACGGATGAACAACTCATCGAGATCGTCGTCATTTTCCCATGCGGAATCTTCAACCATGTCGTCCACATAGGTACCGTATGAACCGGGAGCCTGGGTGAACTGACGCGAGGTAGCGCTTTCAAAATCGGCTCCCTCCGCAAGAGCTTCATCGACATGTTTTTTGATATAATTCATGTGATGAGGTTCGTCCGCTTTCGCCGCATCCTGTATCAAGCGGTCGAGCTGGTCCATGAGATTTCCGAAAGCATCTCTGAAAATGGGGCTCAGCTGCATGAGCACATCGATCCTTGGACGACCGAGTTTTTCGAGCGAAACAAGCTGATAGTGACTGATCTTGCCGAAGTTATCGTACGCCGGTTCAGCTCCCATCAGCCGTATGACAACCGCAACCGCTTCTCCTTTTGTTTTGATGGTATCCAGACCCCAGAGCACTTGAGCAATTGTTTCAGGGTACTGACCGTTATTCTCCTCGACATGCTTCTGGACAAGCATATCGGCGATTCTGGTTCCCCGCTTGAAAGCCAATTCGGAAGGAATCCGCCAGGGATCTATCGAATGAATGTTCCGCCCCGAAGGAAGAACATTAACCCCGTCTCTTACGAGGTCGCCTCCCGGTCCTGAAGAAATGTATCCTCCATCAAGAACTTTGACGAGAGCATCCATCTCCCCATGATTGTCACCCAATGCATGCAAGAGTTGCGCTCCTTCTCGAGTAAGGCCGTCAACCATCTCCATATACTCCACAGGAAGATTTCGCCCACTGCAGATTTCTTTGAAAACGTCCGCCGGAGCCTGACGGTCGAAAAGCACCTGTTGTATAAAGTCCCTACATGCATTATCGACCGTTTCACGTAACGCTATCGCATCACTTTCTCCGGCTCTCGAACGTTTTGCGAGGTCCTCATAGCTTGTGTAATGACCGTTTGTACCGGAATACTCCATGAACATTCCAGGCAAACTTTTTCCGTTTTTCCCCCTGTTTTTCAGCGTTTCAGCAATTGTGACGAGTTGTGAGTCGAGTGGACTCGACTCGCCGAACACATGGAGAGAGTTGGTAATCAGACGGTTTTCAAGCTCGAGCACATAACCGTAGAGTCGGCTGACATAGTCTATAAACGTCTCGGCTTCCCTGCGTGGGCAATCGTCTGTCAGATTGAGCAGCTCGGCTTTCTGCATGACTGCCTCTTCGAGCTCTTCATCCTCATGCAACCTGTCGAGTCCCTTTTCCCGGCAATCGGCAAGCATATCCTTGAGCGCTGGCAGCTCCTTGTACAGACCTGCCCGTGAAAGCGGCGGCACCACATGTGAGACCATCGTAGCCAGACCTCTCCGCTTCGCAATGGAAGATTCGCTCGGGTTGTTGATAGGGTAGATGTAACAATGGGGTACCTCTCCCAAAAGAGCGTCTGGCCAACAATCGCCTGTCAAACCGGTCTGAAGCCCGGGCATCCATTCGACCGAACCATGCATGCCGACATGAACAAGTGCATGGGCGTTGAATTCACGGCTTATCCATCGGTAGAAAGAGATATACTGATGATGCGGTGTATTGGATTTATCGAAAAGCAACCTCATCGGGTCACCCTGAACCCCGAGGCGTGGCTGAACACCGATAAAAATGTTTCCGTACCGTATCCCCCCGACAAACACCTCTTCGGTTCCGATCGGAACTATTTCTCCGGGGAAACTCTGCCACCGCTCCTCGATTCGCTCACGCTCCCGGGAAGAAGTGATTTCCCGGTACCGCTCCAAATCAATCTTCAAGGCATCTGGTTTACCGTTTTGATACTGATAATCGGTCGCCTTGTCGAGCGCTTTGAAAAGTTCCTCAGGATTTTTTGGTAATTCGCCGGTTGTGTACCCTTCTTTTTTGAGCCGGTTCAGAATAGCAAGCAGTGATTTCGGAACGTCAAGCAGCGCCGCACTGGCTTTTTTCCCCAGTCCAGGAGGATAATCATAGACGACGAACGCAACGTTCTTTTCTCTGTTGGAAGCCTCTCTCAGGCGAAGCCACTGTTTGGAAAGCCCCGTCAAGCGGTCTATCCTTTCGGGCACCGTCTCTATTTTTCCGTCTTTCAACGCTCCGAGCACTATAGGGCAAACCGCTCCGTCCATCTCGGGAATGGAGTAGGTAAAGGTAACCTGCATGGGAGAAACCCCGAGTTCATGCCATGATTCGAAGTCCTGTACCAATAAAGGCTGAGAAACAATATACGGAGTATCGAGTTTTCCCATGATCTCGTCGCGGGCTTCTGCAGCAATCCCCGGTTTCGTCGATCCTGCCGGTCCTCCTACAAGACCGAACCCCATCATGTTCACCAGAAGATCGATCTTTTCCTTCACGAACCAATCCCTGACGAGTACATGGCCTTCAACTCCCATGACAAATGCCGGCAGCGCATTGATCCCCTTTTCTTCAAAACCGCGGATTGTGTCGTCGATATAGGTTTTCTCCTGCAGGAGATGTTTGCGGAAAAAAAGAAGACCGACCTTCTGGCCTTTGTTGAAGTTTCTTCCCTGTTTTTTAGACCAGCTTTTGAAAGATTTTACATCCTTGAAATATGCAGGCGCATCAGGATGGTAGAGGCCCATGTTCGGAACGTCGACAATAGCTCCGACAGTGAGAGGTTCACCGCAATACTCCCTGAGAATCAACCGAAACATGTTTGCGATGTTCTCCGGCGTCGGCTGCATCCAATAGGAGTAGACAAGTAACCAGTTTTTGAAGTCTTTTGCCTTTTTCGGTACGAGAGGCAGTATCGTACGCATGATTTTCATCAGCTTCATATAGCCGTAAAGGGCATCTTCATCACGTCCTTTCACGAGCATTTTGGCGACTTTCTTGACCGATTCAGGCATCCCTCCCTTACCTTCCTCCACAGCGTAATTACCTACCTTCGTCAAAGCCATCGCCTCCGGCATCGATTCAAAGACAAAGATCGTCTTCTCCTGATTCAAAGCCCCGACGAGCTGTTCTTTGAACCAGTCCACCTGTTCCTTGAACTGGATCATGCTCATGAAAACACAGTCCGCCTCCGAAATAGCTTTTGCTGCTTCCGGGTTCTGTTTCTCAAGATCGACGTCGGTCCATTGGGTAAGCTCGGCTTCACCACCGAGTAGACCGATAATTTTTTTCCAGAGGTTGGTGTTGTATTGCTCGAGCCCGACAATAGCGGCGATTTTACGAAGCTGTGCCATAACTGCAACTGCTTAAGCGGATAATAATATTACGGATACTTTCAAACCACTGTATCGACCCGGATCGATCAGATCATAGAAAGTATATGATAATACGTAAAAATATGGTAGAAAATAAAAAAACCTCCCCTGCTCACATCGAGCGAGGAGGCTTCTGAAACCGTCAAGAGCATCGTTCAGCTGAGTGCTGCCATAGCAATCTCTTCAGCCTTTGCATTCGGTAAATAGAAATATCGGCCTCCAAGTTTTTCTGCCAGTTTTGGTGCTTCACCTCTCGAGAGATAATTCATCTGAGTATCGATCACCACCGAAGCGATACCTTCAGCGAAAACCGTCGCTGCAAGACCTTCGATCTCGTTCTCAACTTCTTCCTTCGTTGCTTTGGGAGCATCCTGATCATACAAAGACTGAAGACTGATATTGCCTCTTCCATCCGTGATCAATACAAACATGATTTGAGAGACACCTTTGGTGCGAGCCTGTTTCGCGGTCTCCAAACCGAGAAAGAGCGCCGAAGCCAATGGCGTTCCTCCGCCTGTTGGAAGAACATCGAGCTCACGTTTTGCCCGGTCTACGCTCTGTGACGGTGGAAGCAGAAGCTGCGCCTCTTTTCCTCTGAAAGAAATCAATGAAACCTGGTCACGATGCACATAGGCATTCTGCAAGAGATGGGATACCGCGCCTTTTGCCTGCCGCATGCGGTTCAATGCCATCGAACCGGACGCATCGACCATGAAAACATAAAGAGTGCCGGACTTGTCACGAAACTTTTTTATCCTGACATCTTCCTTGTTGATCACCAATGCGGTATTGACTTTGCCGTACTTCTTTTTCCGCTCCTGCTTACGACTCTCCTGCCAGGGTGCAGCAGAAATCAAGGTTGGTATAATCGCAACCTTGCCGCTGCGCATTTCACCTTCCTGAGAACGTACAAAACGGCCTCGCCGATTGTTCAACGCTTCACCGCGGCTGCCGGACTTGCTCTTCCTTTTCGCAGCGAGGGAAATATTCATGATGTTGTCTGGAAGCTCGGTCTCGACAGCCTCCATCATGAGCTCTTCGATCATATCTGGAGTTTCCTCCTGCTCCTCTTCTTCATTGGAATCAGGCTCGGAACTGTCTTCAGGAGCATCCTGCTCTTCAGACTCAGGTGTGTCAGGCGGCATCTCTTCATCAGGAGGCATTTCGTCCATAACTTCCTCCTCCGGTTCAGGCATACGCGTTGCACGGGGCACCAGCACCAGTTTCAAGGCAAGTTTCAGGTCATCCTCGTCAACGTCGGTGCGCTGGGCGAGAGCAGCGCTCGCTTTTGCAGCCCTGATAGCAAAAATATCCGCACGATTACCTTCGACTCCCAAGCTAACTGCCGACTGAATAAGCCCCTGCATCTGCTCACGTGTCATAGAAACGAGCGGTAACTGTTCTTTTGCCGCCTGAATAAGACCCATGAGCATTTTCAGCTCATCTTCAGTATCCTCGTTGCCGTTTTCCCCGAGAACACATTTGACGATCAGCTTTCGCGCCCTGTAATCGTTTTGCGTATTGAATGGCACAATCATGCCGATCCGGTCGAGCAGACCCATACGAACCTCTCCGTCTGAAGGGTCGTATGTGCCGATCAACATGAATTTCGATGGGTGTACCTCACTGAGCCCTTCTCGCTCGACAAGCACTGCGCCTCTTGACATCGCATCCATGATATGCGATATGGCGGAACTGTCGAGAAGGCTCAGAGAATCGACATAAAGCACTCCACCGTGAGCTTTCGACAACACACCGTGTTGCACGACTCGTTCGCCCTGGGCCAGTGTCGCTTCGAGATCGACACCGCCGATCAAACGATCTTCCGTGACGTTAAGAGGAAGTTCTACAAAGGGAGTTTCTTCGGGAAGAATATCTGCAAAAGACCTTGCAAGCGTCGACTTGCCCGACCCTACAGCTGCAGGGACCACTACCCCGCCGAGAGATGGATCGACCGCAAGGAGCATCAGCGCCTGTTTGGCCATATCCATACCTACAATATCGGTAAAAGCTATCATTATACTTCTTCTACTTCTCCAAGCACTTTTGCAAGTTCACGTTCGATTTTTTCACCCGGATCCATCGTTTCAAGCGGATCTTTACGCAGACGGTGACGCAACGCAAGTCCGGCTATTGCGCGAACATGGTCCATAGTCACCTCTTTGTCACCGCTGAATGCCGCAAAAGCATGAGCGGTTCTTGTAATAGTCAATTCACCGCGATGGCCGTCGATACCAAGCTGCATACACAGTTTTGCGACATCCGTCAACACCTCGTCGGACATGGTGACTTCAGGCAGCAGATCTTTTGCACCGAGAATTTTCTTCTGCAGTTTTTTCTGCTCACGTGTCCATTTTTTCAGGAATGCCTGGGGATCTTCATCATATTCATGACGCCTTTTGACAATATCCACCCTTTTTGCGACATCGGTAATGGTGATAATCCTTGCATGGAGACCGAAGCGATCGAGGAGCTGAGGCCTCAGCTCACCTTCTTCAGGGTTACCGGAACCTACAAGCACGAAACGTGCAGGGTGCCGGATACTGATACCTTCACGTTCGACCACGTTTCTTCCGCTTGCTGCCACGTCAAGCAGAACATCGACAAGATGATCATCGAGCAGGTTTACCTCGTCAATGTAGAGAAAGCCCCGGTTGGACTGGGCAAGCAGGCCTGGCTCGAAAGCTTTTACACCGCTGGTCAGAGCCTGTTCTATATCGATGGTACCACAAACACGGTCTTCAGTGGCACCAAGCGGAAGATCGACGACCGGAACCGGGATGTCCTCGATAGTCAGATCTTCCGGAGCAAGAGTTTTTCTTCCTTTCTGAGGCTTTTCAGCTTCGATATACTCGTTAACATTGCGGTTGTAAACATCATCCTTGACCCGTTCAATCATCGGCAACACCTCTGCAAGCGCCCGAACAGTCGTACTTTTTCCAGTCCCCCTGTGGCCCATGACAAGCACTCCACCAATCCTCGGATCGATGATATTCAGAATCAAGCTGAGTTTCATTTCTTCCTGACCGACGATCGCCGTAAAAGGATAAGCCTGTCCTTGCTTCTTTTTGGTTCTCGCTTTCTTTGGGCCGGAAGCTTTTTTGGCAACCGAACCTTCCTTTGCTTTCGTACTTGCTGTGTTGTTTGCAGCTGAAGCAGTCTGAGTCATAATTGATGATTTGGTTAAACACCCCAACCCTTTGCGTTTACCACTGCGGGAAAAGGCTTACTTAATTGAAGACGTTTACAATTAAACCATGAATTTATGGTTTTAACAAGAGAATAGAAAATGCTTTAAAAAAAAGGCGCATGTTAAGTCAAACAGCAAAGGTCAAATGACAAAAAAAGACTCCCGAAATCCAGGATTCCGGCTTCAGGATTTATTGCTCCAAGGCATTTTCAGCCGCTTCTTTTATAGATTCTGAAAGTGTCGGATGAGCATGAATCACATCAGCAAGCTGTCCCGCCGTCACACCCAGGCTTCGGGCAAGTGACAACTCTCCTATCAGCTCCACCGCTCCATGGCCCAGCACATGACCGCCAAGCAGTTCTCCGTTGTCCGCATTGAAAACCAGTTTCACAAAACCCTCCCTCACTCCGTATGCACTTGCTTTTCCCGAGGCTGCAAAAAAAGCATGTCCGACCTTTACCCGAAAACCTGCATCAATGGCCGTTTTTTCGGTATATCCCACACATGCCACCGACGGCTCAACGTAGACACAACGGGGCACTCTGCTCTCGTCAACCGGCTCACCCCTCTTCCCCGTTATAGCCTTCACTGCAACTCCGGCTTCAGCCGAAGCCTTGTGTGCAAGCAGCATCCCTCCTCTGACATCACCTATAGCAAAGATGTTCCCTACATTGGTACGACAGAACCGATCGGTTTCGATAAAACCCTTTTCTGTAGCAACTCCGACTTTTTCAAGGGCAAGGTCACGCGTGTTGGGAACAACACCAACCGCGACAAGCATACTTTCCGCTTCCACCACCCGTTCACTGCCGTCCCTCAGACGTACCACAGCACGAACGCCTCCTTCCGTCGCTTCACTTCTTTTCACGGCAGCTTCAGTAATAATTTCGATCCCTGCCTTGGCAAGTGAACGCCTTAGCCCCTCTCCCACCTCTATATCTTCGAGAGGAAGAATCTCCGGCATAAGCTCCACCAGCGTAACCTTACTTCCCGCTGCACTGAAATACCATGCCATCTCCACCCCTATCGCACCACCGCCTACGATAAGCATGTTTTCCGGCGCAGTCTGCATTGCAAGTGCTTCACGGCTCGAGACGATGGTTTTGCCGTCGAACTCCAATCCCGGAAGCTCTCTTGCAGAACCACCGGCAGCAATGATGATGTTTTCCGCCGTCACCGTTTCGGCAACCGCACCGTTGCGGGTTATTGCAAGTGTATGAGCATCAGCAAATGAACCTTCACCTCGCTTCACCGTGATATCGTTCCGCTTCATAGCATATTCAACGCCCTTGGACATCGTCAGCACGACCCTTCGACTTCTTTTCACAGCCTGGGCCATATCGACGGTTGAATCATGACACTCGAGGCCAAAAGGTCCGGCATCACCGGCCAAACGGAAAATTTCGGCACTTCTCAGCAGCGCCTTGGTTGGAATACACCCCCAGTTCAAACAAACGCCACCAATCGCACCTTTTTCGACAACACATACCTTCAAACCACAACGTGCCGCCTTAATCGCCGCTTCGAACCCTCCCGGTCCTGACCCGATAACGACCACATCAAAATCAAAAGACTTACCTTCTCCTTTACCTGACATGAGAATTACGCTGTTATGTATTATTATAATGCCATATAGAATTTCACAGTACTCACCCAAGATGCAAAATCAACCGGTAAAAAGCGAACAGGAAGAACAGGACACGGAGCGCCAGGAGCCAAAAAAAATGACGTTGCAGGTCGCCCAAACCCAGAAGCCGATGCGTATCGATGTCTATCTTGCGCAACAGGTTGAAAATGCCACACGCAACAAGGTTCAGGAGGCCATTTCGGAACACCGGGTGCTGGTAAACGGAAAAACAGTCAAAGCCAATTACAAAATAAAATCTCTCGACAGCATAGAGATCACTTTTCTCCGTCCCCCGGCACCGGAACTTGCTCCGGAGAACATTCCGGTCGACATCGTCTATGAGGATGAAGATCTGATGGTCATCAACAAGGCTCCCGGCATGGTGGTTCACCCCGCTTTCGGCAACTGGACAGGAACACTTGCAAACGCAATCCTTTACCATCTTGGTACCGACGCCGAAAAGCTCGATGCATCCGAACTCCGGCCGGGCATTGTCCACCGGCTGGATAAAAACACCTCGGGATTGATTATCGTCGCGAAAAACAGTACTGCCCTGAACAGGCTCGCAAGACAGTTCGCAAACCGGCAGGTAGAAAAAAAATATCAGGCAATAGTTCGTGGTGTCCCGAATCCTCCTGAAGGAATCGTCAAGACGAATATCGGGCGCTCGATACGAGACAGGAAGGTGATGACCTGTTACGAGTTTCAGGGAAAAGAAGGAAAAACAGCGATCACGGAATACGCTGTTCAGAAAAACCTCCATTACTTCTCTCTTGTCGAACTGACGCTCCATACCGGAAGAACGCATCAGATTCGGGTCCATCTGCAGCATATCCGTACACCCATTCTCGGAGACGAAACCTACGGAGGCACAGCCATCTTCAAACTACCGTTCAGTAAAAGTGAACTTTTCGTGAAAAATTTACTGGAACTCATCCCCCGTCAAGCGCTGCATGCAGAAAGTCTAACTTTTTTCCAGCCGACCACTCATGAACGATTATCTCTGAGAGCACCCCTACCATCCGATATGCAGGCTGCTTTGGAAAAAATCGAAACTGTTTTATCTCTATGAACCACATTCAATAATCACTGTTAACCGTTAATCGATCGCCAATTATGAAAGTACTCGCAATCAACGGAAGCCCGCGCAGGGAAGGCAACACGCATAAAATGATCCTGAAAGTTTTCGAAACTCTTGAATCTGAAGGTATCGAGACCGAGCTTGTTCAGGTCGGTGGGAAAATCGTCCGGGGTTGTCTGTCATGCTACAAATGTATCGAGCGCAAGGATAAGAAGTGTGCGACAAAAAACGACCTTTTCAACGATCTTTTTGAAAAAATGCTCGAAGCAGACGGCATCATTCTCGCCTCGCCAACCTATTTCGCCGATATTACCCCGGAGCTCAAAGCGGTCATCGACCGTGCCGGTTTCGTTTCGAGAGTCAACGGCCAACTTTTCCGGCACAAAGCAGGAGCTGCGGTCATCTCACTCCGACGAGGAGGTGGTGTACACGCCTACGACAGCATCAATCACCTCTACCAGATCTGCGGCATGTTTATCGTCGGTTCAACCTACTGGAACCTTGGTTTCGGAGGCAGAACCGAAGCTGAAGTCACCAATGACAAGGAGGGGATGGAAAACATGCTCGATCTGGGCCGGTCGATGGCATTCCTCCTTCAGAAGCTCAAAAGCTGATCACCTGGTCTGCAAGGTTTTCCTTCGATTATCGTCCAATTGTAAAAGGCACTTGAAAAATCTGCTTCACACGACAACGCTATGAGATTTGCCACCCATGAATACATGAGAGGAGTATCGAATTATGAAAAATGGAAAGCTGTTTCTTGTTGCAGTTCTTGCAACAATGATGGGTTGCCAGACAGCCGCGCCTGCCCAGGCTGACGTCAATGTACACATCGGATTCGGAAGCCCCCGTGCTATCGCATACCACCCGGTATACTATGGAGATTATTATTACAACGCGGCATATGCACCAAACCTGTTGTACATCCCGCAACTTGGCTTTTACGCTTCTGTAGGTTCACCCTACGACTTGCTCTTTTTCAACAATTTCTACTATGTCTACCACAGTGGACACTGGTACCACTCACACTATTACTACGGACCATGGACCGTTGTCAAACACAACAGACTGCCGTACAAGATCAGAAAGCACCGTTGGCATAAAATCAGGGAATACTGCAATCATGAATACCGCAAGTCCAACAAGCACCGTTGGCTGAAGCATCGTCATTTTATCCATAAGGAAAAGAAAAAAAGTATCAGAAACAGCGCTTACTACCGTTCTGATCGGCCTGCTGTCAACCGCTGGAAAAAAGCACCTGACGGAAACGCGGACCATAACAACAAAAAGATCTATAAGGTAAGGTCAAAGAATGAAAAGAGAACTGTCTACAAGATAAGGTCCGAACGTGAAAGAAATAAAGCGTACAAAATCAGAACAGATTCTGAAAAACGCTTTATCCGCAAAGAACCCGGAAAAACAAAAACATGGCGCAAGAATCCGGATAAAAAGATTGTCGTCAAAGAAAAAACAGTGAAAACAAAGCGCTGGACAAAACAAAACAACGACCGTAAAGAAAAGCGCTTTGCAGAAAACAGAAATAACACCAAGGAAAAAAGCCAGTTCAAAAAAACAAATCGACTCAAAAACGAACTGAAAAGAAAGATCAGCGAAAGAAAAGCGGAACGCAGTACGAAACGATGGAGGCGAACCAACGATTAAACAATAAGATCCTATCCAATAAGATCCTATCGGCAATAAACGGCCCTGGCACAATTTTGCATCAGGGCCGTTTTCTTTTTATCTCGAAGTGAAAACAGTCCCTTATAAGGAAAATAAATGTGATAACTTACCGCTCAACCACAGCGACAGCATCATTGTACCTGCTGATCGATAATTTCGAGTTTTCTTTTCAAAAAGAACGATCCGCGGTATTCTCTCATTTCAGGGTTTCATTAGGAGATTACAGTCTGCTTTAGGCATATTATACCCTACATGATCCGGCAACAGGCAAATACGAATGAGATTACGTGACCATGAAAAAAGCAGTCTCTCGCTTCCTTATCCTTTCTTTTTTTTGGATCGCATACCCGCAAATAACAAGAGCTGATGATACACCGACTCCAATAAAGCCGATCAACGCTCCTGAAAAAATAGTTGAAGAATCGTATTGCGGCCAAAAAGTTATCGATCCTTACCGGTATATGGAAAATCTCGAGGATCCTTTTGTCCGGCAATGGCTGACAGCGCAGGCAGAATATGCAAGATCGGTTATCGAAAAAATCCCCGGAAGAACGTCACTCATTGAGAAAATGCAGGATTTCGACAGTCGAAAATCTGCAAAAGTCTATAACCTTGTCATAACGGATAACGACTGGTACTTTTATCTGAAAAGAACACCCGCGGACGAAACTGGAAAACTTTATTATAGAAAAGGTATCCAGGGTGATGAATCCCTGCTTTTCGATCCTTCCGGTTTTTCGGTAAACAGTCAGAAAAAATATGTCGTCAGCAACATCTCTCCCAGCGATGACGGCTCGAAAGTGGCTGTTTCAGTAGCAGCCGATGGTTCCGAAGACGATATCGTGCTGATCATGGATGTACAAGCAGGCAGGCTTTACCCTGAAAAAATCGACCGCTGCCGCTTTGCATCACCATCATGGCTGCCTGACGGAAGTGCGTTTCTTTACAATCGTCTCCAGAAAAGCGGAAGGCATCAGAGCGATATACAAAAAAACAGTAAAGTCTATCTTCATGAAGTCGGCAGCGATCCGTCTCTTGACAGGGAAGTTTTTTCCCGTGACACCAATCCTGTAATGAACATCAAGCCCGAGGATATACCTTCCGTTCATTACGATAAGGACAGCAAACATCTTTACGCCTTTGTTCATAATGTCGATCGCCGCCTTACGGTGTATTATGCCCCCGTATGGGAACTTGGGAGGGGAAAAATTTCCTGGAAACCGCTTCTCAAACCCGAAGACAACATCCACGATTTCGCTGTCACCGAAAAGGATCTTTACCTCTACACTCCGGAAAAAGCCCCGAACTTCAGAGTTCTGAAAACCTCGCTGTTACAACCTGACATCGGCCAAGCAGAAACGGTCATTCCGGAACATCCCGATGCGGTACTCTCATCGTTCAACCTTACCAGTAACGGGATATATTACACACTTTCGAAAAACGGCGTCGAAGTGGAGTTTTTCCATAAAGAGTTCGACGGGAAAAAAGCCAAAAAATTACCATTGCCGTTTCCTGCAGGGACCATACATCTGAGCACCAAAGGCTTCAGGTTTCCCGATGTATGGATTGTCATCTCCGGATGGAGTAGTGATTACAAACGGTACCGTTACGATGAAGACTCGAATTCCTTTGTTTATGAAACGCTTTCTTCAGCGGCTGAATATCCGGAATACGATGATCTTGTCGTCCAGGAAATCATGGTACCGTCACATGACGGTGTGAAAGTCCCGCTTTCCCTGATTCATAAAAAAGGTTTGAATAAAAACAGCCGAAATCCTCTGCTTTTCTATGGATATGGCGCTTATGGAAAGTCGTTACGACCATTTTTCAACCCATCGTTTCTCCTGTGGACCCACAAGGGAGGAATCCTCGCTATCGCCCACGTCCGTGGAGGAGGAGAAATGGGAGACGCTTGGCACAAGGCAGGAATGAAAACGACAAAGTTCAACACGTGGCAGGACCTGATCAGCTGCGCAGAATATGTTATCGACAAAAAATACACCGCCCCTTCCCACATAGCGATCAACAGTGCAAGCGCTGGCGGCATTCTTGTCGGCAAGGCCATGACCGAGCGCCCCGACCTTTTTGCCGCAGTCATTCCTCAGGTCGGAGCCATGAATCCTTTTCGAGGAGAAGAAACACCCAATGGACCGGTCAACACACCGGAGTTCGGCACCGTCAACGATCCAGTCGAGTGCAAAGCGTTGATAGCAATGGATCCTTACCTGAGTATTCGTAAAAGGGTTACATACCCTGCGGCTCTCGTTACAGCTGGCATCAATGATCCGAGAGTGATTGCATGGCAACCCGCGAAATTCGCCGCCCATCTGCAGGCATCGAGCGTTTCAGGTAAACCTGTGTTGTTTTACACTGATTTCCAGTCGGGACATGGTATCGGTAATACAAAAACCAAACAATTCGAAACACTTGCTGATGTACTGAGTTTTGCCTTTTGGCAAACCGGCCATTCCGAATTTCAGCCCGGGCATGCTGCTCCGGAAAAGTGACAGAACGTAGCTCTCAACGCCAAGCCTCTTTCGACAATGCCGACCTGGTCAAAATACAACACCTTGTTCCATTCCGAACGTTTCGGATACTTTCTCTACAATGCCATGTCTAACTGCCTGATCCAGGTTGACGAGGCACATTACCGTTTTCTGCAACTGCTCGAAAGCGAACCGTCTTCAGCCGGTAACGGTTTCGACACACCGTTCATCTCTCTCTTAACGGAAAAACATATCCTCGTTGAACAAGGTGAAAATGAAAAACTGTTGATGCTCAAACAGTACAAAAAGAACTGCAACTGCTATGGGCAGAGAGATCTTTCACTCACCATCTGCCCGACGCTTGCTTGCAATTTCGATTGCAGCTACTGCTTCGAGCACAGTCAGCTCGACAAAGCGGTTATGAGTTATGAAACTATAGAAAACCTTACAGCATTCATCAGGGAAAAAGCGGTATCAGGCAAAACAAGCATTATCTGGTATGGTGGAGAGCCTACTCTTGCATTCGATACCATAGACACGATTACCAGAAAAATCTCCGCATCCGGGGTGAAACTCGAAAATGCACAACTCGTCAGCAATGGTTTTCTACTCGATGAGAAACGCCTCGATGCACTCGACGACCTGAAAATCACCAACATTCAGATAACCCTCGATGGACCACAGGAAACGCATGACAGGAGAAGGAAACTGCTTAACGGCAAACCGACCTATGAGAAGATCATCAGCAATATCGATCGTCTCGTGAACTCATCATTTACCGGCTCTTGCGATATCCGAGTGAATATCGATAAAACAAACATGGACGCCTTCGTTCCTTTTAGAAAGGATATTCTCAAACGCTATTCCGGAAAAAAAATAAGCGTTCACGCATCGAAACTCAAAACCCCTGAACCATGGGGGTTACGTCAATCGGAGTGGACCGACTATTGTACCCAGCTCTACTTCGAACACGATATAACAACCAAATCATTATTCTTTCCGCACAACAACGAAACAGGTTTATGCGTAGCGCATTTTAACAATATGTACGTCTGCGGACCTTACGGAGAGTTATATAAATGCTGGGAAGATGTAGGAATACCTGCGATGACAATCGGCAACGTCAACCAGAAAAAAACTGTTGAAAATCCCCATATACAGGCGATGTATTCCATAGCGACAGATCCCTATATCCATGAAGAGTGCCGTGATTGCTCACTTTTGCCTGTCTGTTCGGAGATATGCCCGAAAACATGGTTGGATGCTAGAAATGGCAATCTGCACAGTATCGAAGAATCCTGCACCCATTACAAAAATCACCTCAGTCAATGCCTTGAAGTATTTTACGATATCTATCTCACTTCTGAAACAAGCAAAATGCTCTTGAACAAACCTGTCATGCCGCTCGAAAACAATGGTTACCGTGTCATTGCACATAACACCGGAAGTACTCCCCATCCGGCAGCATAACGACCTTGTGGTTCAGCTATTTTTTCACAGTTGGACACCATGAAGTCACAACCTTGTCACATTTCAGATCAGCGACATCCAGATCAAGAGCAATGAGTTGATCGAGTTCCTCCAGAGTACACTGAAATCCTGCCTTGTTCAAATGCTCAATCCGCTTACTCACGTCGACAATGGACATGACCTGATCACGAAATGAACTGTCTGTCTTGATTTTGTTGATTGCCGCTTTAGCCTGATCGAGTGACATAGCTCCTCCTTGACTGACTATCGAGATCGGAAAAAATCAGGGTCCCTTATCCTCTTATAATATAGTCATTTCCATAAACTCTACAATTTCATTGCCTGTTACATCCCTTATTCTCGTGCAGCCAGCTCCTCCCACCGAACCATATCTTCCTCGAGCTGATTCTGTAAGGATTGGAGTTCGTCGCTCAGTTGTCTGACCTGATCGAAATCCGATCCGGCATCATTCAATTGCAGAGAAATCAAGGCCTGACGTTCCTCGGCTTCAGCGATCTTCTTCTCCAGTAAACCAAGTTCACGCCGCTCTTTGTAGGTGAGCTTTCGAGGACCGGTATCGTTGCTTTTTTCTCTCGATACCCTACCAGGAACATCGATTGTCGTTTCTTCTTTCACCACATCCTGTACCGCTTTCATCTCCAGATAAACGCTGTAGTTTCCGGGATACTCTCTAATCCGTCCATTTTCCTCAATAGCAAAAATGTGCTCGACCACCCTGTCGAGAAAATACCGGTCATGACTGACCGTTATGACGCAACCCGGCCAAAGATCGAGAAAATCTTCAAGTATTTGCAATGTCGGAATGTCGAGGTCATTTGTCGGCTCATCGAGCAGCAGCACATTGGGAGACATCATGAGCTTTCTGAGCAGATAAAGCCTCCGCCGTTCTCCCCCGGAAAGATTCCCGATCAGATTGTACTGAACAGATGGATCGAAAAGAAATTTCTCCAGCATTTTCGATGCGGAAAGTACGCTTCCATCACTGAGCGTTATGTGCTCAGCTTCTTCCTTGATATAGTCAATCACCCGCATGGCATCATCGAGGCCGCTGCTCATTTGATCGTAGTACGCTATCTTTACTGTCTGCCCTGTTTCGATCCGGCCTTTTTCAGGAGATACTCTACCCGTAATAAGATCGAGAAGCGTTGTTTTACCAGAGCCATTGGGTCCGATGATGCCTATTCTATCCCTTTTTTGTAACAGGTACTCAAATGATGAAATCAACGGCTTGCCGTCCCAGGATTTCGAAACTCCATGGAGTTCGATAATTTTATTTCCGAGACGTTCAGAACCAAAACCAATATCCAGCGTCTCCTTTTCGGTAACGCCCCGTTCTGTAACAAGTGATTGAGCGCGCTGGATTCGTGCTTTCTGCTTCGTCGTTCGAGCCTTGCAACCTGTTCGAAGCCATGCAAGCTCTTGTTTGACAAGAGCTCTTCGTTTTCGATCAGCCCGAGCGACCTGCTCCTCCTGCTCGGCTTTCTGCTGCAAATAGCTTGCATATCCTCCGGTAAAAACATTTGCCGATATTCCATCCAGCTCGATCATACGATTGACCACCCGATCAAGAAAATACCGGTCATGGGTAACCAGAACCAATGCACCTTGGTATCTCTTGAGATAGTTCTCCAACCACTCGACGCTGTCAGCATCGAGATGGTTGGTAGGTTCATCGAGAATAAGGGCGTCGCTAGGTATGACAAGCGCATGCGCCAAGGCAACACGTTTACGCTGTCCGCCCGATAGCGTGCCCATTTTTGCCGATACATCATGCAGGCCAAGTTTTCCAAGCACTCCTTTCACATGTGCTTCCAAATCCCACGCATTGTTAATATCGAGCTGATGCGAGAGATTGGTCATCTTTTCAATCAACTTTTCCCCCTGGCCGCCTCTCTCTTCAAGCGCTTTGCAAACCTTCTCGTACTCATAAACCAGCCGCAGCTCCTTTTCATCCGATTTCAATATCGCCTCCAGTACCGTATCATCGGGACTGTAGGGAGAATCCTGGGGCAACCAGGCTATACGGCTTTGCCTTCCCATCATCATGGTACCTGAATCGGGCAGTTCTTTTCCGGCAAGTATTTTCAGAAGCGTACTTTTACCGCTGCCGTTTGTTCCGATAATACCAACCTTGTCTTTATCATCTATACCGAAAGAGACATCACCGAAAAGCTTCTTTAAACCGTATTGTTTACTTATCGACTCTACTGTCAGGAGAACCATATGCTACTTTCGTAAAATTTCAATTAGCTTGAAAACATATACCATAACAATAATTTTCGCCTTTTCCAGCAATACTTACACCAAAAGATGAAACAAAAAAAAACTCTCTTGACGTTGTTGTTTTTACTCATTGCCGCTGTTATCTCGTTTCTACCGAGAGTAGATAGAGATAGCGGAAATTACAAAGTATTACGCATTGCCGACGGTGACAGCTTCACCCTGACAAGAAACAATGAAGAACTTGAAATCAGACTCTACGGCATAGACTGCCCTGAGCAAAAACAACCATTGTATCGAAAAGCGGAAAGGTTTACCAGCACAATGCTTCAGAGAGGAGAGATAAGGCTTGTTGAAGTCGATAAGGACAGATACGGCAGAAGGGTTGCCTGGGTCTACATTGATTCAGTGTGCCTGAACGAAGAACTTGTCCGCCACGGACTCGCATGGCATTATAAATACCATTCAAGCGATACGTCTCTTGCCCGCCTCGAAGACAGTGCCCGAACGGTAAAAGCAGGTATATGGTCCGACCCACATGCCATACCACCATGGATGTTTCGTAGAAAAGGCAAACATTAGACGTAACGTTGTATTTCAGCCAACAGCTCGGATGAGTTGATCGGTTTTGCAAGAACAACGTCGCATCCAGCTTTTTTTGCCGCTGCTTTTTCCTCCGGATCGGCAAAAGCAGTCTGTGCAATGACCGGTAATTCCGGGCGAATCTCTTTTATTCGGCTTGTCGCCTCATACCCGTTCATCACGGGCATCTTCATATCCATGAGCACAATACGGATATCAGGTACTTTCTGAACCTTTTCAACAGCTTCCTTGCCGTTTTTCGCAAGAATCACATTCACCTTTTGATTCGATAATATGCCTTTCAACAGTAAGCGGCTTATAGAATCGTCGTCGACAACCAAAACAGGAAGCCCTGAAAAAAACATACCGTTAGCGTCTTCTTGCATATCCTGCTTCAAAAGGGGGTTCGAAACCAAATGGCTGTCGTAGGGAATCGTAAAATAAAACGAGCTTCCCTTTCCGGGAATCGAGTCAACCCGTATCGTTCCACCAAGCATTTCTACAAGTTTTTTACTGAGACTGAGCCCTAATCCTGCGCCTTCATATTCACGTGTTGCATCGAGCGAAACCTGTCTGAAATGTTCGAAAATTTTCCCTTGCTGATCATCAGGTATACCAATGCCTGTATCCCTGACATAAAACTCCAGCATCTCACCCTCTTTCCTGTAACCGAAAACCACCTCCCCTTCACGTGTATACTTCAAGGCGTTGCCGACAAGGTGCGACAATACCTGGCTGAGTCTGACCTTATCTGTCACGATAAGACTCTCTTTTGCAGAAAGACCGGCTTCAGCGGAAAAAGTGAGGTTTTTCTCCTGTGCCTGTTCAAAAAAATCAGCATGTATTTTTTCAATGATTTTATTGACGCTGGTCTTATCCGGATAGAGCGATAATTCACCGGTTTCGATTCTCGAAATATCGATGAGATTATTGATTATTGAAAGCATACGTTTTCCGCTTTCATGAATGAGCTCTATATACTGCTCTTTTTCTTTTCCGGACAAGAGAGGTTCTCTCAACAACTTGGAAAAACCAAGGATACCGTTCATCGGGGTACGTATTTCATGACTTATATTCGCAAGAAAACATGATTTCAGACGGTCGCTCTCCTCGGCTTTCTCTTTCGCATCGATCAGTTGACCCCATAATTTTTTCTTTTCGGTAATATCCTCCTTTACCGCCACAAAATTGGTTATGCGTCCCTGCTCATTGATCACGGGTGATATGCTCGCATCTTCCCAGTAAAGTTCACCGTTTTTCTTTCTATTGAGAAACTCGCCACGCCATTCCTTGCCTGAAAGAATGGCTTGCCACAAACGCTGATAGAAATCCTGAAGCATTTCACCCGACTGCAGGATACGCGGATTTTTCCCCGAAACCTCTTCAAGAGTGTAACCCGTTAAAGCGGTAAACTTCGGATTCACATATTCGATATTACCTTCACGGTCGGTTATTACAACCGCTGCAGGACTCTGCTCGATAGCCTTGTTGATGGTCTTCAGTTTTTCCTCGAACTGCTTTTCGCGAGTCACATCATCGTAAACCGCGACGATATCCCCATCTGGCAACTTGAAAATGTAGTTTTCTCTCCAACCGACGACCCTCTCATCCTCATACATCGAAACAGGATGATGCTCAGGCTGTCCCGTTCTCCATACACGCTGAAAAACGTCAAAAAGCCCGAACTCCTTCACCCCCGGAAACAGCTGCAGAACACTTTTCCCGATAACATCCTTCCTTGCGATAGTTTCGATTTTCTCGGCCGATTTGTTGAAATCCCGGAAAACGAAATCATTACCGTTATCCAGCACCTCGTAAACAGCGACACCGCTGCTAATATTTTCGAAAAGTTGCCGGAACCGCTCTTCACTCTCCCTGATTTTCTGGGTAGTCGCTTTACAAATGGAGCCGACACTCTCAAGTTGAGCGACCTTCAACCGAAGAGCTTCCAGTTCAGCAAACTGCAGGGAAAGAGCTTGTTTTTCGTCCCTCATGATATGTTATTGATATCATTGCCATTAAGTCATGAGATAATTCTATTGAACAGCATAAGGGGACATTCTCATAACGTTTTTCGTCATATAAATTAATGAAAACATTTCGAATTTTAACCAAACACTTCACAAAGCAAAGTACTTTTTGACGTACAATCAACATCTTTTTTATTTTTTTTCTCAAAAAGCATCTTTTCCCCTTTATTCGATGACGTTTGAAAAGCAAATTTGCTTTTCAAGGAAACCGGCATACGACGCAAAGAAGAAAGTTTGCAGGAAACCTCTGTCGAACCGTATAGGTTGTCGGTTGAAGAAATATGCCGTGGCAAAGAGGTCGTGACAGCAAGAAGAAAAGGCAGGAAAGAGAAAAAGCCCGCAGGAAAGTACGTTTACGTATAATCCTTCAGCATCTTTGCAAACGCTGCGTCTGCAACTGTATGCTCATAAGCAGGAGTATGGGTTATGCCGAGCATATCCTCGTATAGTTCACGCCCGTCCCGGCGATAGATAATCCCCAAAGGAAATTTGGGCGTTTCGATGGCTTTTTCGAAAGCAAGCCGACGATCAGACGGATCGTAATCGTCAGACAGATAGTAGGTATTTTCCTTAAACCACTGATAGGTGTTCTCCTTGTTGAATATCACGCAGGGTTGGAAAATATCAACGACAGACAACCCTTTGAATGCGATTGCCTGTTTTATAATCTCCCTGGTTTGATTGCCGTCGCCGACATTTGCCCGTGCAACAAACGGCGCATCGAGAGCAATCGCAACTGCAATAGGATTGAACGGTTCAAGCAGAACACCGTTGAGTTGAAGTGAAGTCTTCATACCCAAACGTGATGTCGGAGAGGCCTGCCCTTTTGTCAGACCGTATACCATATTGTCATGAACAATAACCGTTATATCGCAGTTACGGCGAATAGCATGCAGAAAATGGTTACCTCCTTCTCCGTACATGCACCCGTCACCCGATTCAGCAATAACGACAAGGTTCCTGTTTGAAAGCTTCACACCCATAGCGACCGGTAATGCACGGCCGTGCAGTCCGTTGAACATATGCGCATTGACGTACTGCGGCGTTTTTGCCCCTTGTCCGATACCGGATACGATTACGAGATTCCTGCGATCGAGAGCAAGATGATGAAGCGCCTCCTTGAGTGCATCGAGCAACTTATAGTTACCGCAACCGGGGCACCAGCCCATAGTCTTGACCTGCATATCGAATGGATTGACGATCATGTCACACCTCCTGTAGTACCTCGACAACCTCTTCAACCGAGAACGGTTCACCTGTCACTTTCAGAATCCTCTTTGAAACAGGCACACCGAATTCACGGATCAGCAAATCTGCAAACTGACCTGTTGCATTGTTTTCAAGTACAATGATATGCTTACCCTCGAGCTGTTTTTTTACCGCCATGTTCAATGGAAAAAGTTGTGAAAAGTGTAAACCGGAAAGATCTTTCCGCTGAAAATTATCGATCACTTCCTCGAGAACTCCCCTATTCGAGCCCCAGGCAACGACGACATTTTTCGCTTCCGCAGCCCCGAACAGTTCCGGCATCAACGCCTCTTCGGCAAGATACTCGAGACGCTTCAACCTTTTTTCCACCATTTTTCGTCGTAACTCAAAGTTTTCGGTCAGATGACCACTTTCATTATGTTCATGAGAGTCGACCTTGACGATGCCGTCACCATAGCCAGGCACCCCCCTGGGCGAAAGGCCATCTCCCGTCAAAGAATATCTTTTGTACTTTTCATCGGTTCTGACGATATAACGTTCTAACGGCAGCCTGACAATATCCGACTCATCCACTGCGGCAATGGAATCAAGAAAAAATTGATCGGTCAGCACAAAGACAGCTGTCTGGTATTTCTCGGCAAGATGAAAAGCCCTCTGCATCAGCTCAATTGCCTGGGCAAACGTGCCGGGAGCGAGGATAACTCGCGAAAACTCTCCATGACCTGCATATAATGTCAGATTGAGATCAGCCTGCTCGGTGCGTGTCGGCAGTCCTGTCGCAGGGCCAGGCCGCTGGCCAAGGTGAACAACAACAGGTACTTCGGTAACACCGGCAAGGCTCACCCCTTCTTCCATGAGAGCAAAGCCACCACCCGAAGTGGTAACGATTGATCGTGCTCCTGCATACGATGCCCCAAGCGCAGCATTGATAGCGGCAATTTCATCTTCTGCCTGATCGACGACAATATTGAAGTCCTCCGCATTATGGGCAAGGTACGTCAAAAGGCCGGTTCCCGGGGACATGGGATAGGAAGAAATAAAACTGCATCCCGCAGCAACCGTTCCGATTCCTACTGCCGTATTTCCATCGATCAGTAATTCACCAGGCTGTTCTTCAACCGGATCGATCGTTACCTCGATCCGTTTTTCAGCCGCCGTCTCCTTGCCAAAAGTGTATCCGAGTTTCGCTGCCGTAATATTTTTTGCGACAACATCCTCTCCTTTTGTGGCAAACTGCTCTGAGAGGTATACTGAAAATGCATCGATTGAAATCCCAAGCAGGCCAAGTACAATTCCGACCGCAACGGTGTTCGAAAATATCTTGCTTCCCGCTTTTTCAGCGAATTCAGCAATGGGTGTATCGATAAAACCGCTAATATCTTTACCTTCGAGATGCTTTTTCTCGGCAAAAACAAGAGTCGTTTCACCGATGCGGTCTTGAAGATGATCGATTGCATCTGCATTGAGTGCAACCAGAAAATCTATTTTGCTCACATACGCTCCGCGTTTTCGAGCAGTAACCCTTACTTCCGTGGAATTGCTCCCGCCCCTGATACGGGACATGAATTCAGTACAGGCAAACACATAATACCCGTTTCTTTTCAGCACCCTCACGAGCGCTTCTGCTATTGTCTGTACGCCCTGCCCCGCGGCCCCGCCGAACACAATGGAAATATCGTTTTCAAAGTGATGCATTACCAAGGGTTTTTATCTCACAGTAAACAGGTTCGGAAAATTTTTGCACGTAAAAATACGGCACTGCGATTGTCACCGTCCCATCGACCGCCACACCGTTGCTGCGAGCAGGATAAAATTCCGATTCCATAGCCGCCTTGTGCGCCGATTTATCAAACACCTTGCAATTGAAAGGATCATGCTTTACTATAACCGCCTTTTTCGGAGTACCGTTTCTGCTGACCGATACTTTTACAAAAACAACCCCTTCTGCACCCGAAAGTCTCGCACCTTTCGGATAATAAGGCTTTTCAAGCATTTTCAGCACCGGACCATGAGTCCTCTTCTCCTTGACTAAACCGAATTTTTCACGGTCCAGCACCTTGACATATGTCCTTTCATAGCTCTTCCTGTCCTCGAGAGGCAAAATACGAGCCTGTTTTTTCGGAATCCTCACAAAAGGCTTTTCGTTTCTAACATCAGGGGATGTTGAAGCCGTCCAGGGTTGCAAAGAACTGTCTTTCAGACGAAACCAAACCGGTACATCGAGCCAGCGCCTCACCGGAATACCATCTTTTGTCGCTGCCTTGTAAGACGCTTTCGTCAACGCAGAAATTACAGCGTTGTCGAACACCCAACATTCAGGTGAACTGCGCTTGATAATTTCCGCCTTGACGGGATGACCGTTTTCAGCGACAAGAACCCTCCCGAGCAAGACTCCTTCAATACCGTTTCTTTCGGCCGAAAGAGGATACATGAATTTCAGTTTGGATTGTAACGATGGTGAATGTTCGCACATCGCCGGCTGCGCAGACAATAAAACCGGAACACAGAGCAGCAGGAAGATAAAAACCTTGTCGAGTGCTAACCGCAAATAACTATACCGTTTCATAGGGGTGCCGTTTGGGGTTGTCACATAGCTGTTTGCCTCTGGAAATAAAATTACGTTTTTTACCGAAACATACCTCAATACAGAAGTACATTTCACGAAAAAAATCAGAAAGCACCATTATGTCAGAACATGGTACACCCCAACGGCTACCTCAGGAAAGATCCTTTTGCAAAACAACGATAACTGATTACCTTCTTCATACGAACCATCAAGCCTGTTGTTATAATCAGCGAAACATCTCTTAAATAAAGAGCCATGCAGAATCGGAAAGTTCTTCTTGTTACGGGAGCTTCCACCGGAATAGGGGAAGCTGCAGCAAGACATGCAGTAGCTTCAGGTTACCGGGTTGTACTCACCGCCCGATCGACAGGTAAACTCGAAGCCTTGCGTGATGAGCTGGGTGCGGACAATGCAATTGCCGTCTCATGCGATGTTTCGGACTGGAAAGCTCAGCAACATATGCTCGAGACCACTCTTGAATACTATGGACAGGTCGATGCTGTGTTTGCCAATGCAGGATTTTCGAAAGGCTCACCATTTTACGGCGGTGAAAACAAATTCGAAGAGTGGAGAGAAATGGTGCTCACCAATGTTTTCGGTGCTGCCGTCACCGCACGGTTATGTTTACCCGAACTGGTAAAAACCAAAGGCCACTTTCTCATTACCGGTTCGGTCGTCGGCCATATCACTTCGATACGCAACCTTTACTCTGCCACCAAGTGGGCTGTTAGCGCCATTGCACAAGCCGTCCGTAATGAAATGGTCGGAACAGGTATCCGTGTGACCCTTTTGGAGCCCGGAGTCGTCGATACTCCTTTCTGGGGAGCCGTACCGAAGCCAGGCACTCCAGAGCTGGAACCTGATGACATCGCTCGCGCGGTGATGTATGCCATTGGCCAGCCTCCGCATGTTGATGTGAATCAGGTTTTGATACGTCCCACGGGACAACCCCATTAAAACCGTCGAATACCCGGCTGAGCAACTGTCGCTCATTCACCAGCCTCTGACGTACTGGAATCTTTTTCACCACCCGCCTTGTTGTTTGTTTTTCAAAGCGTTCGGGTTGCCGAATACCCCTTTCTCCTGAAACCAGTTTGACAACTCTTTTTCACTATGCCATTCAACAGCAGCACTATCATCCTTGACGGTCACAAACATCGTTTCATAGACACCGGCAGTTCCAAACCAACATTACTTTTACTCCATGGTATATCATGTTCTTTGAACTTTTTCGAAGAGACAATCCCGTTGTTTTCACGATCGTTCAGAGTTCTCGCACTCGATCTGCTTGGATTCGGCGGATCGGACAAGCCGAGAAAAATCGCTTACTCACTCGAACTTTACTCTTCACTGATCAAAGAGTTTCTGGATAAAACCCGTAACAACGAGAATGAAAAAATCTTTGCCGTCGGCCATTCAATGGGCGGTAAATACTTGCTGTCAACCGCCCTTCTTTATCCTGGCAGTTTCGACAAACTGGTACTGAGCAATACCGACGGTTTTACCGAACCGCCCCGTTGGGTCAGAGGCATAAGCCTGCCGGGCATAAAACAAGTTCTGAAAAAGGTATTTACCAGTGAACCGGTTTCATCGAAAGCCTTCAAAACAGCATTTCACAACCCGGAACAGGTAAACAATGTTTCCTACAAAAAAAACCTCGCTATTTCAAGAGATAAAGATGCAATGGAAACTATTATGGCTCTGAACAGAAATTATAAACACCTTGACTTTTCAAGAACAGGACTTCGCCAGCAGCTCGACCAGCTGACTATCCCGGTTCTGATTTTATGGGGGGATCATGATCTGTATATTTCACCATCGGTCGCCGGGATAGTACACAACGAAATTCCCGGTTCGGAACTGTATATTTTCAAAAACTGCGGTCATTCTCCCATGCTTGAATGTCCTGAATCATTCAGCAACAAAGTTGTCCGCTTTCTTCTCAACGACGAACAATAATCCTCGACAATGCTCATTACTTTCGAAGGCATCGATGGCGCTGGAAAGTCAACGCAAGTAAAAAAGCTCAAAAAATTCCTAACGGAAAAGGGTCATGAAGTGCTTACCCTGCGGGAACCTGGCGGTACTGCCGTTGCCGAAAAAATCCGGGACCTTCTGCTTGCAAGCAAACATGACATCACACCGATCGGCGAACTCCTGCTCTTTTCCGCAAGCCGTGCAGAACTGGTACAGAACATCATAGTACCTGAACTGCGACAAAACAGAATTGTTATTCTGGACCGTTTCTACGATTCAACAACAGCATATCAAGGTTACGGCCGAGGCTTGGATCTCGAGACGCTTCATCAGATCAACGCCATATCTTCTTTCGGCTTAACACCCGACTTTACGTTCTTCCTGGATATTTCTCCTGAAGACGCCCTCATCAGAAAGTTTTCCGAAAAGTCGATCCCCCTCGCCTTCGAAGAAAGTGAACTCGACCGAATGGAAAGTTCGGGGCTCGCTTTTTATCAACGGGTAAGGGAAGGCTACATGAAACTTGTCGAGACCAATGAACGTTTCATACTACTGGACGCCGGTGACGAGCCTCAGAAAATTCACTCGAAAATAATTCAGAAGCTGGCTCCCTTTTGCAGTAACGAACAGAATGAGCCGATACAGTCCGAAAAACACGAAAAGTGTTGAGCAATCTGTAACTGCCGGATATAAGATTAGAAATCGGGTTTTCGGCCGAACGTTACTTTTTCGCAAAAACTAAACCCTTTAAACAGATCTTTTATTAGATTGTTAGTCTTATTTTTGTAAAAAACATTGTTTAGGCAGCCGGAACTCATGCAAACACTGATTCTGAAAGAAAAGAAACTCGAGACATGTACGTCACCCATCACTCTTCAGGACATCCGAACGCTTAAAGAACTTTACCAGCTCAAATCCGAAACCCGTGATCTTCGCCAGCCCATAGTGCGTAACATCATGAAGCAAAGGGTCGTTGGCCAGCAATGTATCGAGTCTCTGAAAAATGCCCTTTACTCACTCGAAACGATTCATATAGACGACTATACGGGACAGAGAGTCTTGCGGCTTGACGGCAGGAAACAGATCGAGGTCGACCTGACCTACGAGATCAGAGAGTTGAAAAAAGACATATACTACCTTGAATATGGTGAAGATCACTTCATCAATTATTTAGCGAAATTCATACCCGATTTTCGAAAATATGTGAATGAAGGCATCAGGATGCTTCGAGGCAAATCATTCAATGCATTCATTACAGATCGTGACGGAACGACAAACAATTACTGCGGCAGGTACCGCTCATCCGTTCAGCCGATTTATAACTCCGTATTCCTGTCGAGATTCGCAAAAAATTGTTGCCGCTATCCGATCTTCATCACCTCGGCACCGCTTAAAGATTTCGGGATCCTCAATGTATCGATAAATCCCAGCGACATTTTTTTCTATGCTGGATCGAAAGGCAGAGAGTTCATCGACCCTGAGGGAGAATTCCATAGTTACCCTATCGACGAACACAAGCAGGAACTCATACACCTGCTCAATGAGAGGATGCGTCAGTTGCTCGAGGACCCGTGTTTGGAAAAATTCAATTTTATCGGTTCGGCCCTGCAGTTCAAGTTCGGACAAACAACTATCGCCCGGCAAGACATCACCTGCTCGATCAATCCTGAAGAATCAACGGCTCTTCTTGAAAAGGTCGAAAGCATAGTTAAAGAGATCGATCCCGAATGCAGAAATTTCAGGATCGAGGATACCGGTCTCGATATCGAGATAATTCTCACTATCGATCAGAAAGAGGATAATTCCGTCAAAGATTTTGACAAGGGTGACGGGTTGGAGTTTATCTGCAATACAATTGCTATCGACTCGGAATGCGGCCCGAACCTCGTTTGCGGGGACACCGCTTCAGACATTCCCATGCTGAAAAAAGCCGTTGAGTTATGCGATGATGTATGGAGCATTTTTGTCACCAGGGACGAAAATCTGGCAAAAGAAGTACAGCAGATCTGCCCCAAGAGCATGATCGTACCATCGCCCGACATTCTTCTTACCATTCTGGGGCTGCTTTCCTTGTAATAGCTGTTTCTATTTTCATAAAATCTCAATAACTGGCTTCATACTAATACTATACTATGCTTAAAGGTGTCATTTTCGATCTGGACGGAGTTGTGACAGGAACCGCAAAAATCCACAGCCTCGCCTGGGAATCGATGTTCAACGAATTTCTCAAAGAATACGCAGAAGCGAACAATGAACCCTTCGTACCGTTCAACCCCGGTCTTGACTACTTGAATTATGTCGACGGCAAACCTCGTATGGAAGGTGTCAGAAGTTTCCTTGAATCCCGAGAGATCGAACTCCCTTTTGGCGAAATCGACGATGTACCGGAAATGCCCACGGTTTGCGGTCTCGGAAATCGAAAAAACCAGGTTTTCACGGAAATCCTCATCAAAGAAGGCCCTGAGGTATTTCAAAGTACCGTCGACTTCATACAGGAACTGAAATCGAGAGGTGTACGGATCGGAATTGCATCTTCCAGCAGAAACTGCAAACTCATTCTCGAACTTGCAAAACTCGAACACCTTTTTGAAACCAGAGTGGATGGTGAAGTTTCTCTTGAACTAAAACTCAAAGGCAAACCCAATCCCGATATTTTCACAACCGCTGCCGACAATCTCGGCCTTCATCCCCACGACTGTGTTGTCGTGGAAGACGCCATTTCCGGAGTTCAGGCTGGGTCTGCAGGAAATTTTGGCCTGGTACTCGGTATTGCCCGTGAAATCGAAGGAATGAAGCTTCAGGAAGAAGGAGCTGATATCGTCGTCAGAGATCTTGGCGAAATACGTGTCGAAAAAGTTTTTGAATGGTTTGAAAAAGATCTGATCGAAGACGGATGGAATCTTCGTTACGCCACTTTCAAACCTGAAGAGGAAAAGTTACGGGAAACGCTGACGGCCATTGGCAACGGCTATCTTGGAACAAGAGGTGCATACGAAGGATCCAGAGCATCTCTCCACCACTACCCGGGAACGTATCTTGCGGGCATATTCAACAAAATACCTTCTGAAGTTCATGGAGAAACCATTTATAATAACGATTTCGTCAACTGCCCCAACTGGCTTCCCATAGAATTCAGAATATGCTGCGGTGATTTCATAGATCCTTTCGATCAGAAAATTCTGAGTTACCGGCAGGACCTCGATATCAAAAACGCCGTCATGAACCGTGAAATTGTTTTTCAGGACAATCTCGGCAGGATAACCCGAATATCGAGCAGACGGCTTGCAAGCATGGCTAATCCTCATCTCTGTGCCCTGCAATTCTCGTTTCTCCCGATCAATTACACCGGCGATATTGAATTCAGGGCCGCCATCGACGGAACCATCGAAAACAAGGGTGTTGCAAGATATAGCGCTCTTGCATCCGATCATCTCGAACATGTCGACAGCGGAACTTCGGACGACGGAATATTCCTGCATGTCCAGACAAACAGCTCCCAATACCAGATAGTGACACACGCAAAAAGCCGTATAACGGTATCCGGATCACCGGTAACAGCTGAAAAAAACATTGAATCTTCTCCTCGATATATCGCAGAACTTTTCAAAGTACCGCTCGAAAGCGGTCAGGAGTGTACGATAGAAAAATTCGTAACCTATCATTCCTCCCTCGATAACGACCATGACGACCCTAAAGCAGCAGGTGATAAAACCATATGTGAAGCTCGAAGTTTCATCGAACTGCTCGATGCCCATTCTTCAGCGTGGGAAAAAATATGGGATAAAAGCAACATTTCCATCGATGGCGACCGTTTCAGCCAGAAAGCACTTCGTTTTCACACCTACCATCTTCTGGGAACCGCTTCACCGCACAATCCGTCCATCGATGCCGGTATGCCGGCAAGAGGCCTGAATGGAGAAGCGTATCGAGGCCACATCTTCTGGGACGAAATCTACATCCTTCCGTTCTTCATCCACCATTTCCCTGATATAGCCAAGGCCCTCTTGATGTATCGTTACAACAGGCTCGATGCGGCAAGAGCATATGCGAGAGAAAATGGATTCAACGGCGCCATGTTCCCCTGGCAAACAGCCGATGACGGCAGCGAGGAAACCCAGATTGTCCATTACAACCCTCAAAGCGGCACATGGGGCCCGGACCTGAGCCGAAACCAGAGACACGTTTCAATTGCAGTGTTTTACAATACATGGCGCTATGTTCATGAAACAAAAGACACCGTTTTCCTGGAAGAATACGGTGCTGAAATACTGTTTGAAATCGCCCGATTCTGGGCCGGCATCGCAAGACACCTACCCGATACCGATCAGTATCATATCGAAGGTGTCATGGGACCGGATGAGTTTCATGAAAAACTCCCGGAAAGCCATAAGGAAGGTCTGAAAGACAATGCCTACACGAACATTATGACTGCCTGGCTTCTAGAAAAAGCCGTTGAAATTTCCGAAACACTCGACCCGTCGGTGATGGACAAGCTCGTTACCAACATCAATCTCGGGTATGACGAAATCGAGGAGTGGAAAAAGATCTGCAGTAGCATGCATATCATTCTTACGAAGGACGGAATACTCGAGCAATTCGATGGATATATGGGGCTCAAAGAACTCGACTGGGCTCAATACAGGAAAAAGTACGGCAATATCCACCGTATGGACAGAATCCTCAAAGCCGAAGGTGACTCACCGGACAATTATAAAGTCGCAAAACAAGCCGACGTACTGATGACGTTCTATACACTTTCCCCGTTGGAAGTCAAGCACATCCTTGAAAACAACGGACATCGTATCAATGATGCCGTCAAAATGGTAAGAGACAACTATACCTATTACGAACCTCGTACCAGTCATGGCTCGACACTCAGCAAGGTAGTTCATGCGATCATCTCGAGCTATCTCCATGACGGGCACGAAACAGCCTGGCGCTGGTTTAGCGAATCATTGAAAAGCGATATCGAGGATACACAAGGAGGAACAACCCAGGAAGGGATACATTGTGGTGTAATGGGAGGCACCCTTGACACGGTTACCCGCTATTTTGCCGGTATTTCCTTTACCAACGACATGCTCAATGTTCACCCCAATCTTCCCGAGCATTGGAGATCGCTGGACTTTACGATCTGTTTCCGTAACAACTGGTATCATTTGGACATAACCCCCCAAACCATTACCGTACAGCTTATGGAAAGCCAGGAAGAAAGTGTTTCGGCAACTATTGCCGGCCATAAGGTAACGATAGCCAAAGGAGAAAAAGCATCCTGCAATTGCTGACTCCCTCCAGTAAAGAAACAAGGATTCTCGACGATTCTCTTTCAGAGTCGAGAATCTTCTGTCGATCTCTACAGTTTGTTTTTTTGCCGGGAAACGGTATATAGTAACACATTATTTTTCCATATTCTTGACCTATTGTCCCTTACGTTATGCGGCTTTCAAATTTTCGATACAGCTTACCGAAGACCCGAATCGCTGACCGTCCGGTCGACGACCGTGACACCTGCAAGCTTATGGTGTTGAACCGTAGAAAAAAAGAAATCGATAATAAAGTTTTTTCCGATATCGTTTCTTATTTCAAAAAAGGCGATCTCCTCGTTCTGAACAACAGCAGGGTCTTTCCAGCAAAAATTTTCGGCCAGAAAGAAAAAACCGATGCGAAAATCGAAGTCTTTCTCTTACGCGAGCTGAACAAGGAGGCCGGTTTGTGGGATGTTCTTGTAGACCCGGCCAGAAAAGTACGTGTCGGGAACAAGATATATTTTCAAGACGATGTTGTGGCCGAAGTCGTTGACAATACAACATCAAGAGGCCGTACCATACGGTTTCTCAATCCAGAAATAGATGTTTTCGATCTTGTAGAAAAAATCGGCACTGTTCCGCTCCCGCCCTATTTCACAAGAAAACCGGATGACTCCGATCGAAAAGACTATCAAACGGTTTATGCATCTCAAACAGGTGCCGTGGTTGCTCCGATGGCCGGTCTCCACTTTACAATGCCGCTGCTTGAAGCAATAAAGAAAAAAGGGGTTAAAATACTCCCGTTGACACTTCATCCAAGCCTCAGTTCGTTCAATGCCATCGAGGTGGAGGATGTCTCCAAGCATAAGATGGACTCCGAGTACTTCAACATTCCCTACCAGACAGCAATGGAAATCAATGAAACCAAGCTGAATAAGTCCGGAAGGGTTATCGCTGTAGGAACAACAACCTGCAGGGTACTTGAAGCCAACGCGACAGTCGAGGGAAAAATCAAGTTCGGCCAGGGCTGGACAGACAAGTTCATCTATCCGCCCTACCAGTTCAAGGTCACCGATGCGCTCGTCACCAATTTTCAACAGCCTGAAACAACGCTGCTCATGATGGTCAGTGCATTTGCCGAATACCGACTGCTGATGGATGCTTATAAAAAAGCCCTGAAAAGCGATTATCGCTTCCTGGCATATGGCGATGCGATGTTTATTCATTAATTGATCCAGCAAGCGTCTCAAACAAACCAAGGCACCATGAGTTCATATGCCATAATTGCAGCGAGCGGCATCGGAAAACGCATGAAACTGCAAAAAGGTCAAAGTAAGCAGTTACTCGAAATCGGAGGATATCCAGTCATTTATCATACACTCTCCGCATTCGAGCAGGCGGACTCCATCGATACTGTTTTTATTGCAACAAAGCCTGAAAGTATCGGAATACTGGAAAGCATGAAACAACGGTATGGCTTCTCCAAAATAGAGTCCATCATACCCGGCGGCAAAGAACGTCAGGACTCTATTTTCAACTGCATCGACCTTATAGAAAAACAGATAGCCTCAACCGGCGAGTCACCTGAAGCCATCCTGGTTCATGACGGAGCAAGACCGTTCATTCAATCCTGGGAAATCGATGATATTGTATCTCTCGCAACACAATACGGAGCTTGCGTACCAGCCACGAAACCAAAAGATACAATCAAGTACATTGCCGACAATCCTGATTTTTTCGGCGAAACGCTTGACCGAAGCCGCTTGCTTCAGGTACAGACACCGCAAGGATTCGCTTCGAAAACTCTGATCCAGGCCCATAAACACGCCAGATTAGAGCAATGTTATGCAACCGATGATGCCGCCCTGGTGGAAAAATTTTTCCCTGAGCAGAATATAAAAATCTATGAAATGGGATATCATAACATCAAAATCACCACTCCGGAAGATGTACACCTTGCTGAAGCCATCCACACGAAGCTACGGATACAGCAGAAAACTCAATCACCCGAAAATAATTGAAACGACAAAAAAACATTGTGTTATAGATTAACTGTTCGTATATTAGCAGCCCTGTGAAGGTGAGGTAGCTCAGTTGGTAAGAGCGCAGGATTCATAACCCTGAGGTCGAGGGTTCAACTCCCTCCCTCACCACCATTGTTGAATTGTTGGAATCACATCGGCGAGCATTAGGCATGCCCACCTTTTTCACCTTTGCCTTTTGCCTTTTCTTCTTATGCGGGTGTAACTCAGTTGGTAGAGTGTTTGCTTCCCAAGCAAAATGTCGCGAGTTCGAGTCTCGTCACCCGCTCAACCACAGATGCCGTCCACAAGAACATTTCTCCGCAAAACCATTTTTCATCTATGAGCGAGCCTTCGATTTTCACTGTCCCGGTAACCGTTGAAGATATCAATACAACCCAGATCATCGATGGCCAGATGGCGAAACATATCGGCATTGAAATGACAGAAATCGGCCAGGATTACATGGTAGCGAAAATGCCTGTCGATCACCGCACGATCCAGCGTATCGGCATCATGCACGGTGGTGCTTCGCTCGCTCTGGCAGAAACTATCGGCAGTATTGCTGCGTCGTACTGCATAGACCGGGAAAACTTTTTCATTGTAGGGCAGGAAATCAACGCAAACCACATACGCTCTGTCAGAGAAGGTCATGTTCACGCCAAAGCAACCCCGCTTCACCTTGGCAAACGTTCCCAGGTCTGGGATATCCGCATCACCAACGATGAAAACAAGCTGGTCTGTGTAAGCAGGTTTACGGTAGCAGTACTGAAAAAAAGGATCTAGTCATATCGACAAATGAGCATTTGCCCAATTTTAGGATACATGTTTTTCTTGATTTTTTTCATACCTTAGTAGTTCATAATCAGCTGTAATTCACACCATCAGTAATGTCAGTAGGTATGCAGATCGATCAGCCTGAGACTGTCCTTTCACCCGATTCCACGATATACTCGGAAGAGCATCTCAAACAGCTCGTCTCAGAACAGAAATCCCGAAAAAAGTGGTTGCTTGTCCAGCCAACAAGTAACACCAGCATGATGGTTGATTCCGGAACGGTCAGCATGCCCCTCAACCTGTTGATGGTTGCAACGCTGGTCGGCGAGCTTTTTGATGTCGCATTTATCGATGAACGTCTCGGTGAAGAAGTACCGGAAGATTTTTCCGGCTTTGATGTCGTTGCGATCACATCCCGTACCTTGAATGCTTCAAAAGCATACGCTATAGGAGAATCAGCGAGGAAACAGGGTAAAATCGTCATTCTCGGTGGTGTCCACCCGACCATGCTGCATGACGAAGCAAGGTCACACTGTACCAGCGTCGTCTATGGAGAGATAGAATCCGTTTGGACTGAACTTGCGACCGATGTCATTCTTGGAAAAATGAAAGAGGTTTACCGCGCCTGTGCGCTGAAACCTATGGAATCGATGCGTCATCCGGATTTCAGCTATGCACTCCGCTCGAAAAGTGCCAAGAAATACAGCTCGTTGATCCCCATATTGGCAACAAAAGGCTGCCCTGTAGGCTGCAACTTCTGCACCACACCGACAATCTACGGTAAAAACTACCGATACAGGGAAATCGACTTCGTGCTCGATGAAATGCGCTACCACCAAGAACGTCTCGGCAAGCAAAAAGTGAGCTTCTCGTTTATGGATGATAACATCAGTTTCAGACCCAAGTATTTTATGGAACTGCTTGAAGAGATGGAAAAACTTGAAATACGGTGGAATGCCAATATCTCCATGAACTTCCTTCACAAACCGGAAGTGGCTGAGCTTGCAGGGCGCTCGGGCTGCGATTTGATGAGCATCGGTTTTGAATCTCTCAATCCCGAAACTCTCAAAAGCGTCCACAAAGGGTCCAATAAACTCGGCAACTACGAAGCTGTTGTACGGAACCTTCATAAAAACGGAGTGGCCATTCAGGGTTATTTTATGTTCGGTTTCGATAATGAAAGCGACGAAAGTTTTCAGATGACCTATGACTTCATCATGAAGAACCAGATCGAGTTTCCGGTCTTCTCTCTTGTAACTCCTTTTCCCGGAACACCTTATTTCGACGAAATGAAAACGAGATTACGGCATTTCGACTGGGACAAGTATGACACATATCACTATATGTTCGAACCTACCAAGATGTCAGGAGAAAAACTGCTCGAAAATTTTGTAAAACTTCAACGTGAAGTATACAAGGGTCGTGCTATCATGAAACGCATGAAAGGGAAACCAGTCAACTGGGTATGGTTCGTCAATTACATGATGCACCGTTTCACGAAGAAACTGAAACCTGAGATTTACCTATAAACCAGGCCGAGTGTATACTTGCACTGATACTGTTGATTTTCAGACTCGAACTGCTCTGCTTCCCCTCATTTCTTTACCGGTGTTTGTTCTCTTTTTTCCTTCTTTTATCATCGATCTGATACAGCTTCGGTTCCTGTAAATTTTTTTATTTGAGAAGCTTTTCGGAATTTCTCTTTATTCGTTTCTTGTCTCTTGTCATGAATCTTTTATGTCCTACATTCATTCTTACAACGATACCGAACGGCAGCGGCTACTCGAACAGGCAGATTTTCTTGAAAAGTATCTCTATCCGACAATTTCATTCGATCCGTGTGACTCTCTCCTCGAGATAGGATGCGGGGTCGGCGCGCAAATCCGTTGCATGCTCGGACGCTTCAAGTCAGCAAAGATAACCGGAGTCGACAAAGAATATTCGCAGGTGGAGCAGGCACTCGCAAACCTGCCGGACGAAGTGCAGAGAGGAACGGTCGAACTGTTTACCGCTGCTGGAGACCATTTACCCTTTAATGACAATACCTTTGATGGTGCATATATATTCTTTGTCTTCGAACATCTTTCAGATCCCGTACCGGTCATCCGGGAAATAAAGCGGGTGCTCAAACCGGGTGGTAAGTTCTATTGCACCGAAGTGGTCAATCAAGGCGTCTATGTTTATCCTCACAGCCCTTCCATCAACGATTATTGGGCAGCGTTCAACAGGTTACAAAGCGAACTCGGAGGAAATCCAGATATCGGACTCCATCTCGCGTCGGCATGCATCGATGCCGGTCTGAACATCAGATCTTTCAGACCGGTACCGGTTATGATGGACAAACGAATGACGGACAGTGGAGAGCGGAAACATTTTCTTCATATGTGGAAACGATGCCTGTTGAGCGGAGCATCTGTCCTGCTCGAACGCGGAAAGATCGAACAGGACATCCCTGAAAAAGTATCCGACGAGTTCGAAAAACTCAGCATCGATCCCGAATCGATTTTTCAGTACGATGCCCGTCAGATTCTTGCAGTCAAACAATAGCAAAGTTGGCATGAGATGAAACCCTCCATTTTCGAGCCTTCCTCCATTGCAGGAATGACACTAAAAAACCGTTTCATCCGATCCGCCACTCATGAAAGCATGGCTGATGAACATGGTACACCGACAGATGCTCTTGAAAAACTATATATACGATTGGCTGAAGGAGGTGTGGGAGCAATCATCACAGGATATGCCGGAGTGCAGCAGGATGGCAAAAGCAGCTTGTTACGCATGCTGATGATCGATACTGATGAATTGATACCCGCTTACCGTAACCTCACCGATAGGATTCATGAATATGGAACACCTGTCATTCTTCAGATCGCCCACTGCGGGCGACAGACAAGACGAGCGGTAACCGGTCATCCTACTGTAGCCCCGTCTCCTATCGACGATTTCATCTTTCATGAAGAAACGCCGCATGAACTCGATAACCGGGGAATCGAAGCCATTATCGAAAGCTTTGTATCCGCTGCGGAACGAGCGAAAAAAGCCGGTTTCGACGGCATTCAGCTTCATTTGGCACATGGCTACCTGTTATCACAGTTTCTCTCGGATCACACCAATCGCCGCAGAGATAAATGGGGAGGATCAACAGTTAACAAACTCAGAATCGTATCGGAAATAATAAACCGTATTCGGCAAACAATCGGCAACTATCCCGTTCTGGCAAAAATCAATGCTTTCGATAACAGAAAAGGCGGTATGCGCGTCGAAGAAGCTGTCGAGATCGCTCGTCTGCTTGAGCACCATGGCTGTGACGCCATAGAAATATCGTCCGGAGTGGTTGAAGATGGACTCGCCATCATGAGAGGCTCACACCCTCCGATGGAGGCGCTCTTCAAAAGCAGCTTCAGGTTCAACAACATGCCGACACTCATGAAAACCGTTGCCTCCCCGTTTATTCATTTCGCCATGCGCTCCCCCAAACCTTTACACGGTTATAATCTCGAAGCGGCACAATCGATAAAAAAAGCTGTATCGATCCCGGTTATCACTGTCGGCGGGCTCCATGACCTTTCCGATATCTCAGCGGCACTCGAAAACGGCTCAACCGACTATGTCTCCATGTCCCGCCCGTTCATTATAGAACCGAATATCGTCAGAAAGTTTCAGGATGGCGCGCAAACAGCCTCCCGCTGTATTATGTGCAACTATTGTGCGTTGATGATCGAGGTGGATACTGTCAAATGTTATTACGGCAGATTGCCGTGATAACAGAAACAAGCCTTTTGCAGGTTCATTGAACATTCCCCGTTGTTTGAACAGACATTTTCGTTTTCTGAGCCGTTCTTTTTTCGACTGTTGTCAGCAGCATGAATTCACGATGATTCATGCCTGCTGACACAATACACGGATTCCTTACACTTCCGGATCCTTGACAGGGAAAACATCGTCAAAAAAAGTTGACGCTTCGTCAATCTGCGCTTTTCGCTGCGCTTGAATGAAATCATCCAGATATTTTCTGATCTCCGGATCCTCGAGAGCCTCGTAATCGAAAGCATTCGCTGCAAATTCGTAATCGAAATGAATTTCTACGATTTTATGACTTGCACATCGAGTAGCGAACCCTGAATTTTCACGTGTAAAATTGACTCTGTACTGCTTGAGTTTCGGCGTGTAAACAATCTGCTCACCCACTTTGAAGACTTCCAAAGCAACGCCGATCGTTATCGTCCTGTAGTAA
>JADMLA020000011.1 GCA_015482705.2 Prosthecochloris sp.
CGCTCAGCCTATAATTTCTCAATAAACCCGGAAACAAACCGAATCCGCAAAGCCCGTTTTTCCCTCCCGGAAGTGACGGGGCTGCTGGATGTTTATGGAATCGAGATCGAGTGAGGGGGGAGATTATTGCTTTGTTTGGCAATCTGTTTGCCGCCGATACAAGAGTTAAGCACGAACGCCAAAATTTCCAGCCATTTTACAGGGGGTATGCTTTTTCTTCCATACATTCATATCTCATTTTGACGAAAAGTATGACTTCTATCCCTGTTTTTAAAAAGATGGCATAATTCATCGCTGCTCTTTCACTCTGCTCGGGGAATAGCCGAATTGGCGTTTGAATTCACGGCTAAACTGAGACTGACTTCCATAGCCGCTTTCTTCCGAGGCTTCTCCTGGGCTGGCACCTTCCATCAGAAGACTGTGAGCGTGATGAAGCCTTATTCTTTTTATAAACTGAATGGGAGATAAAGATGTCGCTGATTTAAACTGGCTGTACAATGACGACGCACTCATTCCAGCATATTTAGCAACATCATTGATCTCTATTGGTTGTGTAAAATTATTCTCGAGATATTGTATTATAGGCACAATTTTATGCGCCTTTGCATGATGAAGTACGCAATTTCGCAAAACATAACCACGTTCTCCGCTCAGGATATTAAAAAAGACTTCTCGAATCAAAGCCTTGCCCAATATTTTCACCTTCAAAGGATTTCCAACAATTTTCAACAGCCGCAGCAAGTTCTCTTCAAGCTCCTGATCTATCGGAGCATCGGTTATTATTCGATCTGAAGTGGTTTGATCAGGCCAATTATTGAATTCATCCATATCTACAAGCAATTCGCTGATAAGTGCAGGATCGATATGGATAACCATTCCCAGGTAGGGTTTTTCAGGGGAGGCTTCTTTCAACTCTGATTCGACAGGTATTTTTGTGGAACCGATTAAATAATTTCTTTCATCATACACGATTTCAAGGTTGCCTAAATAGACTGTTTTCCTCCCTTGTAATATGAAACAGACGGCTGGAACCAGCATCGTTGAAGTCCTCTCGTACGGCTTGTCCATTCTGTATAGATCAAATCCCTCAATACCTGTACGGGTCAAACCTTCTGCGGTGGCCAACCTTTGCATCATCGATTTTAAATCCATTTCCTATCACTTCATTTGGTTAATGATAAGCTCTTCAATCAAGGGCCAAATTGTAGTTTTGTGCAAAAAAAACATAGTATTGATATACATTTAGCCATATGAGCAATATATATTACCATCAGTAAAAAATCGTGAACGAAAAGAACAATTAAACAGTTTACAGCAAAAGCACTTCTACAAAGAAACAGATCTGTATTTAAAGTGAACTGTCCCGAAAAACTATGGGGAGAAAAGATGAATACATCGACAATTGGAGTTGGAGAAAATAAGATTACTTTCACAAGCCAAGGCTATAAATTGGCTGCAATACTTTACACACCTAAAGACTTTACAAAGTCACAGTCCTATCCCACCATTGTTTTCTCACCGCCGTTCAACCAGGTCAAGGAACAAATGGGTGCGCTATACGGGAAGAAAATGGCTGAAAAAGGTTTCTTGTTCATTGTTTTCGACCACATTGGCTATGGCGACAGTGAAGGTGAAATCCGTAACTATGAAAACGCTTTCATTAAAATTGAAAGCATCCATGATGCAGTGAGTTTCGCCTGTACACTACCCTACGTGGACAAGGACAAGTTGTATGGTATTGGTGCTTGCGCCAGTGGCGGCTATATGGCTCTCGCCGCTGTGACTGATAAACGAATGAAAGCTATTGCAACTGTTAGTGGAATGATGGATAACCGTTCCACTTTTCTTGCGGGGATTGACCGGGAAGCCGTGATTTCCATGTTCACTGCAGCAAACGCAGCTCGCCAAAAACACTATGAAACAGGCAAGCCGGTATATGCTGATGCGCTGGACTATGAAGGGGTTGACCCTGAAGATCTTTCCGAAGGTGCGCGAAGAGAGGGCTATGACTACTACATGACAGCAAGGGCTGGTGCTGAAACTTATCCGAATTACTCAAATCGGAGTCTTGCCAACATTGCTGAAACCAATGCCCTGACAGATGCTACCACCTGGGCACAATACCTCTACACTCCATATCTCGGCATTTATGGGGAAAAAGCCTTGGCGGATACCGGACCGCTAACTGTGGCATATTATGAAAAGTGCAGTGACCCGAAAGAACTCTTTGAAGTGCCAGGTGCATCGCATGTGGACCTGTACGACGTGGAAGAATATGTCGATCAGGCCGTTGATAGAATAACTGACTTCTTCGGGAAATACGGTAATCAGCCATCATGAGCTTAAAAAACGCTGCGATGTCATATTGATATGCCGCAGCTCCTGATGTTCCCAGATTTTTTATCTGCGGAAGGGATACTAACGCAGTTGTAACCCCTCTTGCCCTCATGGCAACAGGAAAAAAAAGCATTTCACAAAATTTGGATAAGGAGGAATTGAAATTATGCAGTATACGAATTTAGGAAATTCAGGCTTATACATCTCCCGCCTATGTTTTGGAGTCATGACCTTTGGTGGCGATGTAGCAACCGATGCCGACGCTCAAAAAATGGTAGATAAAGCCATTGATGCTGGTGTTAATTTTTTTGATACTGCCAATATTTACACTAACGGATCTTCTGAGGAGATGCTTGGCAAGGCTTTGCAGGGTAAACGTGACAAGCATGTTATTGCCACCAAAGTCTACTTCACCAATGACGTCAAGCCGCATGAAGCTCTGGGATCGAGCAGAAAAGGCATTATTCTCGAGGTGGAAAAGAGCCTCAAAAGGCTGAACACCGATTATATCGATCTGTATCAACTCCATGCCTTCGATGGTTATACGCCCATTGAAGAAACGTTAAGCACCTTGAATGATCTGGTGCATTCGGGCAAAGTCCGTTACATCGGTTTGTCCAATTTTGCAGCCTGGCAAATCGCTAAAGCACAAGGAGTAGCCGAACGACTGGGTTTTGAAAAATTCATTTCAAGTCAAAATTATTATTCTTTGGTTGGCCGGGATCTGGAATACGAAATACTGCCTGCATGTAAAGATTTAGGGCTCGGGATTTTGGTGTGGAGTCCTCTTGCAGGAGGTTTTCTTGCCGGCACAGCGGCAGAAAATCGTAGAGCCTCTTTCCCGATGCCCCCTGTCGATAGTCGGTACGGCTTTGAAATACTGGATACGGTCAAGGAGATTGCCAAAAAGCATGATGCAACTCCTGCACAAATATCAACCGCCTGGTTATTGCATCAAAACGGCATCAGTTCCGTTCTGACTGGTGCATCAAACATAGAGCAGCTTACGGATAATCTGAAATCGGCAAACATAAAGCTGAATGATGACGATCTGGACATTTTGAATAAAGTGAGCCAGCCGGCCTATGTTTATCCTCAATGGTCACGGATGGTCAATTCAGAAAGAGGGGTTTTTGATCAAGATGTCATAGAGAAAGGCACACAGGCCGTCATTGATAATAAAAGAAATAACGTACTTGTCTAAGGGGAAAAAACTATGAACAATTGCAAAAATAAAACTGGCTGGATCACCGGTGGCGGCGCAGGCGTAGGTGCATCTCTTTGCAAAATTCTCGCTGAGCGTGGCGCAAATGTCCTGTGTACCGATATCGATCTGGAAGCCGCTGAACGGGTTGCTTCGAACATTCGTGCATCAGGTGGTGTCTGTATTGGAATGCAGGTCGATATAACCAAGGAAGAGGATAACGCAGCTGCCGTTAAACGTGCTTTTGATGAATGGGGGGCTTTACATATGGTTGGCATTAATGCCGCAGTTGATTTTGCATTCGGAAAGGATGTAACCACCTGCACACTGGACGAAATGCGTAAAACAACCGAAGTGAATTATTTCGGCAGTTTTCTTGGGATCAAACATGCTGCGATAGCCATGAAAGAACACAATATTCAGGGCAATATTCTCGTCATTGGTTCGGGAGCCAGCATCAAGGCTACCCCAGGGACATTTGCATATGCCTCATCAAAACATGGGTTGATTGGCATTGCAAAAGTAGCCGCGGTGGATTTGTTGCCTTTCGGTATCAAGGTCAATACCGCCTGTTTGGGCATGGTGAATACCGAAGGTCTTCGGTCTGCGCTGGCGCATTTTGATGTCAATGAAATGCCGCCCTATGCCGATCATCCGGATATCGTCGCTGCCGAGCTTGCCACGTTGATGTCCAACGATTCACCGCTGATGACCGGACAGATTATAGGCCTGGAACGCGGCCTCAGTAACACGCAATACATGTCTGCCGTTGAAGAACATGGAAGCCGCTATGCACCTGAATAATAAGGATTTAGAAAAAGGAATAGAACGATGATCGTCAAAAGCATTAAAAACCGTTTACCACAGGAATTTGCACAACCTATCGCAGATATGTGCGAAGCCATGGGCTTCCCGTTTGATTTCACAAAAGAACTGGCATCTGTTCGAAGAACGTTCGCACAAGCAGCAGAACAAGCCCTTGAAATGTCAAAAACAATTGAGGGTGTTACCAAAAAGGTCGTGCAAGTTAAGAACCCTGATGACAATCATGATATACCACTGTTTATCTACCGCCCCGAAAATCAAAACGAAGCCCTACCAGTTTTCTATTGGATGCATGGTGGCGGTCTGGTTTTGGGACAAGCTGAACAAGATGAATTTTTGCTGAAAAACTTCTCCAAGAATATGAACTGTATCACTGTCGCGGTGGATTACAGACTTGCACCAGAATATCCATTTCCCACGCCATTAGACGATTGTTATGCAGGGCTGGAATATGTATTTGATCGTACCGATAAGCTGAACATTGACACCAGTCATATTGTTGTTGGCGGCGCAAGTGCGGGTGGTGGTTTAGCAGCAGCTCTGACGCAAATCACCTGTGATCGTGGTAAAATCCCTTTGGCACACCAACTGCTGTTATACCCGATGCTTGATCCGATAAACATCACACAGGCTGGCGATGATATTGACGACACCTACATCTGGACACGTGCCAATAATTTGTTTGGCTGGACATCCTATTTGGGGCAAAAGCCCGAAGAAAGCACGATTCCAAAATACGCCTCTGCGCTTTACAATCACGACCTCACCAATTTACCACCCGCCACCATCATGGTTGGGGATATTGATCTATTCTCCCAGGAATGTATTGCCTATGCTGCCAAACTCTCAGTGGCAGGCATTCCAACAGAGTTGCACCTCTATCCAGGCGGTGTTCATGGTTTTGAAGATATAAATCCTGAAACGCGGATTGCACAAAACTTTCTCGCCACCCGTGACAGCGCACTAAAAGCGGCGTTGGAGAATAAATTATGAATGGACATTTGATCAAAAGGAAGGTGATACCTGTTATGAGGAACGGTGACGTTTCAGTAACAGCATTGTCAAAAGCCATTTCACCTGATGCAGTTGTCATGTCGATGCTGCAGCCGCTGATCGAGCGGAATCCTATTCCTCGACCTTTAACGGAGCACCTCACGATGCCGAAAAAACAGCACTCTAACACCAAGGATCAGTTGCTGGCCGCAAGGCCGGTCAACTGAATGCCATTGTTAGAACAATGGAGCTTATGCAAGCTTCTTTAATGCCGAATCGAAATCAGAAACAAAGAATATGTGGCTGCCTCTATTACACTCAATGATGAATGCATTCAATGCATTACTATTGTATTTTTCATATTCACCTACAATAGCGAGTTGCTTATGATAATTCGATACCTTCTGAAGTATCTCCCCTGCAATACCAGTTCTCAGGTTGAAAAATTGTGGATCAAAACTCGTTTCGTTTATAACAATCCTGCTTGCTCCCTGATAATCTGCATTCCCCAGCAAATCTGTTGCATCCTGAACAGAATTGATTTTTGTTTCAGCAGACACTTTAGCTATTTTCGAATTTCCATATTCTAAAATTTCAAATTCCATTTTCTTGATTCTCCTGAATGTTTTTTAGTACTGACACTAATTATTTTTCTTGTGCATCTCAGAAAATAACAGACTTGTTTTTCATCCTGTTCGAAAAGCCTGGTTCATCGATTTCACCTGCCGCCAAACCCAAAACCGCATCAACAGCTTCGGCTTGTGACGACTTCAGTTGCCATCCGTTACTATGCAAAAACACATAGGCAGCAGCCAAATCAAAGACAGACGGTTCGCCACCGTAATATACCCTGAAGAGGTTTCCGTCAAACACACGATGTCCCCTTGCTTGATCTTCAAGCGCTCAGCCACAACCTTTGGCAGGATAACGCCAGTCTAATTACCAATCTTCGTTACTGTTGCACGTATAATAATCACCTCGATTTTGTCATACAATATGTTATAACGAAACAAGACCATAGCCAAGAAAACTTATCCTGTACTGATTATCCGCTACACTGCCGCTTGACTTCCCGGTTCAGGAACTCGAGCAGCACATCGAGATTCTCTCCAGAAACTCTTGCCACATCTGAAATACGGGCAAACTTTCCCACCGTGTTGAAAACGGCAGGATTATTGAGCTTCTCAAACATCCTGTTGCGTTCTATCAAACGTTCCTTGATGAAGGGGTAGCGCGTAATAATCTCGGCAATTTTATCAGTTTTCGTGATCATGATCATTGCTCCTTTTGTAGAATGGGCTGATATCAGGATTGTTTTCTCCAAATTTTTCCATCAGCTTTCTGACGATTTCTTTTCGTTTTTTTCCGGCACCCTCCTGGGTTTTAGCATATCTGTAAGCTTCAAACAGGGCCGACGGACCTATTTCTGAAGCAAAATACCCAACACCCTGGTTCCAGGCGAACATGGTAAACAGTTCATCAAACTCTGCGATGGTGACACCAACTGAATACGCCTTGATAAACTCCCTGGCAGCCTGTCTCATCCTTCCTGCCCCTACACCGTTCGCAAGTGAAAGCAACAGACGCGTTTTCATGTCTATAGCCGGAGATTCGCTCCCCCAGATCATCTTCCAGAAATTGAGAACCTGATTGGAAAGCTGGGGGTCAATGGTGTTGAAATTGACAATCGCCGTAGGTTTGAACGGCATCGATTCATCGGCTTCAGACCCTGAATCAGGAATTTCAGTTCGATAGAAATAAACCCGATATTCCGTATCAGACACCACATCTGTCTGGTAATCATAACCCAGCTCTTTCATAGCTGAATACAAAGGAACAGGCTCAAAACTCTGTACGACACAGAGACCCTTGTTAGCATCCAGGCCTCTTGCCTTTTTCAACAGCCCCGGAAGAAAATTTCCGGTAAGCTTCCGCACATCGTTCACCTCAAATGTATCTTTCTTGCTTTCCCACGATTTCATGACAGCTCCTCCATTCTTTACGTTTATCAGAATTTTTACTTGGACAACATTTAAAGAATGCAAACAATTCCATGAATGCCCTTTCAAGAAGCACATGAATCAGTCGGATTACATCATATTGATATGATGTGTGGCAAACCGTACAAGCAAAAGAGAAGCGTTTCCTGCCCTTGCAACCAATCAATATTGCTTAACGCACTGTAAAATCCGTTTCCTGAAGCACTCCCTATTATGTTGTTCTCGCTCATCTTCTTTGCCATCTGCACACTCTCATCATCCGGTGAGCTCATTGGCCGGCCACCGTTCTTCACTCTTGCCTTCACTGCCTTCAATCCGGCCTGTTTTTGTTCCTGAATCAACCGGAGTTCAAACTGCATCAAGGTTGCAGAGATATTGAATACCATTTAGCCTGATGCGGTCACAGTGTTGATTTCTCCATCACTGTCATTGAGCACGGTTAACGCTACGCCAAATTCATCTTACAGTTAAATCAACCTTTCAACAGAACTCACAGGCCAAATTGTCCGGAAGGTTACCAGCCAAGTTCTACGAAACAGTTTTATCCTTTAGAAAATTTTGGATTTCAATGAAAGTTATTTATAATTGGTCCAAATAAATATTGTATGCAGTAAGCATTTAGAAATTATAACTTTAAAGGCATAAGTATGCCTCTGCTGTACGCATTATATCCTAGCAGAACAACCAAAAACATCCAAACGTCCATGAATCATTCAGGGTTGAAATCGATATTCACCATGCTCTTGCTTGCCGCCGTCATTATGGCAACACCTTTCAGCCCAGCAAGGGCGGCAGCTATACCCACAACGCCCAAGCTCTACCTCGTAAGTGTCGGCAATGGTGACCCCGACAACATTACCCTGCGGGCAATCAACACCATCAGTAAGGCGCAAGTCGTATTCTGTTCGAACGACATCAGGAAAAACTATGCTTCTTATCTCTCCGGCAAAGAATTGCATAACACAGCCATCAACGTTCATAGGGTGTTCATGCGAAAAGAAGGCGATTTTGAGAAGGCCCGCAAGGATGCATGGAGGATTGAGGGGATTGTCCGCCAAGCTGTAGCTGAAGGCAAGATTGTTGCTGTGCTTGATTCAGGAGACCCCACTATTTACGGCCCCAATATGTGGTTTATCGAGTTTTTTGAGGATCTCGATCCTGAAATCGTTCCAGGGGTGAGTTGCTTTAATGCTGCCAATGCTGCCCTGAAAAAAGGAGTCACTTCTGGCGAAACGACCAAATCAGTTATTCTCACCAATGGTATGGATGTCAACAAATTAGCTCAAGCAAAAACAAGCATGGTGTTCTTTACCATGCGTACCGATCTTGAACAGATTGTCAAGGATCTGAAACCACACTATCCGGCAGAAACTCCCGTTGCAGTAGTCGCAAATGCCGGTTACCGCAAGAGTGAAAGAATCATCAGGGGAACTCTCGGTACTATTCTTGAGCAAACCAAAAATGAGAAACTGACCGTTTATCTCGTCTATGTCGGCGACTTTCTTACCAGGCGCTACAATATCAAGTAACGACTCAAAGCTTGTGATCAATACGGTTAACCGATCTCAGGTTCACGCCGGCCGAAAAACAGGCCGGTGTACCATGCTTCATACAGGGTTTCGAAATGTGTACGTGCACAACAAAGCAATAGTTAATTCACATTCTCAGAAAAGTACGTCGTATAAAATAAGTAAAACAGCGCAGCTCGATGAAGAGAAAAAACGGATTAGTAGTAAAACGAATGCAGCGGTTTATCCAGCTCGCAGGCATTATGACATGCATAGCAGCTTTCGGTACAGCGCGGGCTGATGCCTCAGGCACCTCGGCAACCGAAACGCGGCTGGTCATGGATGAAGTCATAGTCACAGCGACGATGACAGAGAAAAGCCTTGAAGATGTGCCTGGTTCTGTTGAAGTCATTACTGCAAAAGAGATGAAAGAAATGAATGCTTCAACTGTTGCTCAAGCTCTCGAGAATTCGGTCGGCTTGATTGTCGAGGGTTCAAGTGGTCGCGTAAAAACTCCGAGTATACGTGGAACACGCAGCAAGCAGTCGCTCATTTTGATTGACGGCAGACGGATGCCGGTCGGTTTTGGCGATCTGGTGGATATTAACCAGATACCGGTCACTATTGTCGAGAGAATCGAAATTGTCAGAGGTCCATCATCGTCACTGTATGGCAGTGATGCGATTGGCGGTGTAGTGAATATCATTACAAAAAAACCAGGCAAAAAAACAGGAGGAACAGTTACTGCACAAGCAGGCATCAATGAAGATGGCGAAGGCAGCACCTTTCTTGGCAGTGGACTGGCAAGCGGCTACAATGGCCGTTTAAGCTACATCATTGCTGGTGATTATCGAGGTAGCAACAAGTGGAATCGTACAATCGATGACGGAGTGGATGATGGCGATCATATGAGAATGGGGACAGGCGCTGGTCGTTTTATCCTGGATCTCACGGAAGGGCACCATTTATCGGCAGGATTTGATTACAGCAACAGAAACATGGATGGCCTCCGGTACATCGAGGGCCTTACAAGGGATAGGGATACTGAGGATAAAAGGCTCAGTTACTACCTGCAATATGACGCAAAACTTGCCGACAATTATCAGGCCATGATTCGTTTGAATCGGGCTGAATCAACAAGTGAAGTCACAGTTGATCCCCCCACTTCTTCGGCGGCAAAAGGAGGAGCGAAGGAAGATGCGTTGAGTCAGGCTGAGGCACGCATCAGCGGTGAACCATTCAAAAATCATCTTGTAACACTGGGAACCGAATTCAGAAAGGAAGATAGGAATAATGAACCTGACGAAGATATGGACCATAGTAACTCAAGTGTATTTATACAGGATGAGTTCCTGCTTCTGAACTCGCTCTACTTTGTCGCCGGGGCCCGTTATGATGACAACTCCATGTATGGAAACCGGTTAACACCGAGAATCTCATTTATTTACGATGTATTGCAAAACGTAAGGATCAAGGGCTCCTACGGACAAGGGTTTCGTGCTCCAAGTATTGCAGAGCTTTTTGTCGAATCCTGGAAAAAACGTGGCAAGCAGGTATATGAGCCGAACCCAAATCTCAACCCTGAAAAGTCAGAAAGCTATGAAGTTGGTATTGAAGGTGAGTACAAAAACTATAGAGGATCGTTGACGTTTTTCAGAAATGAGCTTACGGATATGATCGATGCCACCTATATACGGTCAGCCGGTACAGGCCCGATGAAAAAGGACTACTATACCTGGGAAAACATATCAAACGCAGCCATAAGCGGCTTAGAGCTGGAATCAAGCATTTTGTTGCCAAAAGGCTTTTCAATAACAGGCAACGCCACCTGGATGGAAACAGAAAACAAGGAAACCGGTAAGGATCTTGAGGGTAAACCGGATATTACAGCGAATCTCAAGCTTGGGTACGACAGCAGCAGGCATGGCTTGCACGCCAACCTAAGAGCATCTTACATCGGTAAAAGGTTCTATTCTGCCGGTAGCAGTTCAGGTTACTCCCTTTTTCATGCCTACGTATCAAAAGAGATTACTGAAAAAATCGACGTTTTTGCAGGTGTTGACAACATTTTCGATGAGTCTGAAAGCAATCCGGTATTCTTTTACGGCGGCACTCACATCTCATTATAAGGTCCTTTGTTTTGATTAAAAGTAAAAACACTATCATCATGAAAATCAATGTGGTTGTTGTAGCTCTTTTAGCTGTCCTGATGTTGCCTGTACGGACAAATGGTGAGAGCAAAACCTCACGTCAATCTGTTTATCAAAAAGCAGGAACAATCAGCGTTATCGATCCAAAAGCAGTGATTGTTGGTTATCGGAATCCCGAAGATGCCGTATTTACCTTGTCACTCGATGATGTCGGGAAATATACCGGACATGTTTGTGCCGGTGTCGCTTCTGGATTTCTGCTCACGGCCAAGGCTCTGGATCTGCTTTATCCCGGAGATGAAATGCCTGTTCGAGGTCAGATAAGTATGGCAGTATCGCGATTTAACGATCAGGCGGAAGTTGCCGCATACGTTATAAGAGCCCGAACGGATGAGGGAGATGAAAAAGAAAATAATGCGCTTATCATCGACCCGGGTCTTGCCGCCTCATTGCCACAATCATTTGTCGTGATTTTCAAGAGAATGGATAATGGCAGAATGGTCAAGGCTGTTCTGGATGAGACAAAGCTTGCCTGCAATAACATGACGGGGGTCGCTCGAGCCTTGAAAAGCAAAGTGATGAGTGGATCCGCAACAGATGCCGAAAAACAACAGTTTGCCAACTCGGTTCAGCAGATCGTTGCAAAAGTGATAGCCGATACACCGACTGGATTACTCTCTGTATCGGAATGCTCTGCAGAAAAAGACTGTGGGAAACCATTCAAAAAGTAAAACAGCTCACTGAAACAGGAAATGCCTCCAAAAGACTTTTTCCCTACTCCCTCCGGACAGGAGCTTTACGAAACCCACTGCATGTCGTTTCCCGCTATACACCCGCCCCTGACCGCCGCACCGAAGGTCAAGGGCATAGCAGAGCATCACCGTACAACATTCACGTTCAGGCAAAAAGATGTTCTATTGACCTTAACCCGGCAGGGTTCATGGTCGTTTCCGAATGGTTCTGGAGCGCGCTCGCTTATGATTGTTTCAGCCATTGAAAAGAGAAGCTATGGCATGACCTGGTTACTGGTTATATGGCCTCTTGACAGGGTAGAGTCCCAAATGCTGCATGAAGGCTGCAATATTGTTTCATTGCCTGCATGCTTATGGTGGCAACGCGAGGGTTTCTCGGACCGAGTGCACTGCTCGGAAAAGAATATGGTATTTGTTCACTGGGATATATCGGAGTTTTGCTGAAATGAAGACTGCTTTCAACGAAAACCTGAAGCGCGAGATAGATCTGCCAGCAGCGACGATCCTGGTGATCGCCAACATGGTCGGCACTGGCGTGTTCACCACCTCGGGCTTCATCATAGGCGAGCTTGGCAGCCCACTTGCACTTTTCCTGGCATGGTTGGTCGGTGGCCTGTTCGCTCTTTCGGGGGCACTCTGTTACGGTGAACTGGGAGCCATGTTGCCACATGCCGGGGGGGAATACGTCTACCTTCGCCGCAGCTTTGGTCCCCTGGCCGGCTTCGTTTCCGGCTGGATATCACTTGTTGTGGGCTTTTCGGCGCCAATCGCTGCTGCGGCGATTGCCTTCAGCACCTATTTTCTCGGCGGTAGTGCAACGCCACTTTTTGTCCTGGAACTGAGGGGTATCACGGTGGTTAGCGTCTCAGGCATCTCGCTTCTTGCGATCGCCGCTGTAATTCTCTTGTCGTTCGTCCATTTCCACAGCCTGAAGCTGGGGAAAGGAATCCAGAACCTGCTGACAGCCTTCAAGATCACTTTCATTATAGCACTGATCGTCACTGGCTTTGCCTTCGGCAACGGCAACCCATCCTTTCTCAAAGAGGCTACCCGATCAGGCTTTGAAGGGGTTGAATGGAGTACATTCGCCGTAACACTCATTTTTGTGAGCTTTGCCTACAGCGGCTGGAATGCTGCAGCATACATCGGCGGAGAGATCCGGAACCCCGATCAAAACCTTCCACGCTCCCTCTTGATCGGCACTGTAATAGTCAGTGTGCTCTATCTTCTTCTGAACCTGCTTTACCTCTATGCCCTACCGGTTGAAACCATGTCAGGCATGCTCGAGGTCGGCCTCAGTGCCGCCACATCGCTCTTCGGTCCGAACGTTGGAAGGCTCGTCGGGCTGGCAATCTCGCTAGGGCTGCTTTCCGTCATCAGCGCGATGATCATGGTCGGCCCCCGTGTCTACTACGCAATGGCACGCGACAGCCTCTTCTTCAAGGTTTTCGGAAAAGTTGATAGAATCCATCATACACCGGCGCACTCCGTCCTCTTCCAAGCGTTATTGGCCATCGTGATGATCTTGACCACAACGTTCGAAATACTACTGATCTACATGGGCATCACCCTTTCCGTTTCAGCAATGCTGACCGTGGCAGGCATGATGTACCTGCGGAAGAAAGAACCGGAGCTGGTTCGGCCCTATAAAACCTTCGGATACCCCTTCACTCCATTACTCTTCATCGCAGGCAATTTCTGGATCATTGTCTTCACGCTGACCAGTCGTCCTCTTGCCGGATTCTCCGGGCTGGCAACCATAGTCTTCGGAACCTTGCTCTACCTCATCTTCCTGAAAACCAGGCCTGCTGATGCAACCGAAAGTGCTCAGGGGACGTTCACAATTAATTAAAGTTTAATCCATAGCAGCAAGTATGCTCTCCAAAAAACCGATAAACCACCCCCAGCTCACATTCCCCCCTCTGTACCGACAACAGAATCGGTTTTTCCGCAGAGCACTCCTTTATCGGCTTCACCATTTTCATAATATCCCGCAATATTGCAATGTTCTCCTTGCCATCGACACCAAGAACAAAAGTTTCACGCCTGGGGTGATTGTGTCAACTCATGGCACTAACCACCAGAAAAAAGGTGCTTTTTTGTTCCCTTGTCGCCATGTCTCAAAAAAAGCCGTCGAGACGTGAGTTTATTATCCAAGAAAAATTTCTGCTTATCCTGAAAAACTATTTTTTCGACACCATTTGATGGCCGTAAAACGGTCTGAAATCGGTAAAGAAAGCAAACTTGTCCCATGAGAAAGACATTATGAACCTGCTTTTAGCCAACGCTCCGGTAGCTCCTATAGTGTAACTATACACCGCGCATGCATGCTATTGGTCGTGAACTTGCGTAACAGAAAGATAACTCATGCCCTGGAACAATGCGTTCAATAATGTTAAGTATATTACCACCATGGGGTAGAACAACATTCCGCTAAATATCTATATCAAGCTTCCCGTATGAAGGCCGATAATTTTAATCTTCAGGCATATTTTTCCAGAATAAACTTTCGGGGCACCGCTTCAGCAGATTTTTCAACATTGAAAAACATTATGCGGTGCCAGTTGTTTTCTGTACCATTCGAGAATCTTGATGTGCAATTCGGGAAAGTTGTTTCACTCATACCGGAAGAGATTTATACAAAAATCGTCGATCAGAAGCGTGGCGGGTACTGTTATGAGATAAACGGATTGTTTGCCATGGCCCTCGGTAAGTTGGGCATACCGCATCAGTTTGTCGCCGCTCGTCCGATGACTTATCCTTCTCGTCGTCCGAAGACACATATGGTGATTGTGGCAAGCGTTGACGGTGAAAAATGGCTGTGTGATCTTGGCTTCGGAAGCTACTCTATACGTGAACCGGTCAATCTCGACTGGCTTGACCAAGACATCAAGCAGGATTTCGATACGTTCAGGCTGTCACGGAATCCGAGGCAAGACTATCTTCTGCAGTTGCTTGACAACGGTGTTTGGAAAAACCTCTATGAATTCAATCTATGTCCCCAGGAGTGG
>JADMLA020000037.1 GCA_015482705.2 Prosthecochloris sp.
GACCCGTCGACCAAGAGCCATTTCGATACCCAATGACGCGCCACCTCCGCCGGCAAAGTTATCGACGATGATCTCATCGTCTATGTCAAGTCTCAACTGCATACATGCTCTGTTGTTTTATCCAACCACTTCGCCTAACCGTATACCGTGCTTACTCAACCACCGGACCGATGCGGTGTGGTTGTATGTGCCGGCTTGTTTGGCTGCTTTTATAGTTATTCGTATCACCTCTATTCTGTCGCGATGACGGATAACGTGATCCCGTTTACCGTTTTTCGAAACAGATCCGGAAAAGTATTGCTTGTCTTTCAGGCAAAACCAACCTTTACTGATGTATTGCCTGCCGCCTTGATGGCCATTTTTGTGACCGCGTTTGTAATCATTATTTCGTGTTGTGAATTCACTACTTTCATAGCTTGCGCTTATATCTCTCCAGCAATCGGCACACAACGGACCATCGATAACAATATTCCCGCGCTGTATGTGCGTAATCGGTTGATTGGTGTATTGCAAACAGCGTTTACAAAGCGTTTTATTCATGCTCTACAATCTTAAATTTTCCAGTTGATCGTTCCTGTGTGCTCTTGCCCGTCGAGGAGACGGCCGGCGGGTATTTTGCCGGTTTTCCAGGCAAAATCGCATCTTTTCTGTCCCGTACTATTAGCAAACATCTCGTCTCCCCGCTGATCAAAAGGCAGCCATTCGCCCCACTGCTTGAAGAAAAACGGCACACCCGCTTGACTGCACTGATCCCGGACCGACCGCGCCCAATCGAGGTGCATCGGTCGAGCGTTCGGGCCGGACTCTCCGCCCATGATGACGAGGTCGATACCGGGAATGGCAAAATACCCACCATTGGTAACCACTTTTCCGGTCAACGTATTTAAGTCATACGACTGTTGTTCGAGCATGTAACAGAACGTCGTAAAATCAACCAGCCCCAAAGCCGGTTCATAACTCACAAACCGGTAATGTGACGCTGGCGTCCGCAGCAACGAATGAATGCGCTCATCGGCGGTCTGCTGGTCCTCAACCGACACGCCGATGGCGAGGTTATCAAGTGGCCAATTTTTATAACAGCCAATCTTGGCGGCTGCCTCAATTGCCAAATCGTCATGTTTTGGATCATGCTCATGCCACATGTCTAGTTGTGTCATGATATGGGCCGGCAGGTTGCTGTACTCAAAGTACTCAAGCATCCTTTTCGGTCTCTTTGTAAGAATCATAAACCGGTGTTGTTCCGCCATAGCAATCACAGCCATCACCTTATCGATCCACTCGGCCGGAACAGACTCGTGGAACAAATCCCCCATGCTGCAGACAAATACTGTCCGAGGCTTTCGCCACCTGAGCGGCTCATAAAGCTTGTGCGCTTTGAATTCCGGCTTGCCTGTCCACATGGGTTTGCGGGGTATCGTCATCGGAATGACAACACCGTTGTAATACCCACCAGTCTTGCAAAACCTGCCCGCCATGCGTTCAGCATAGCAGTTATCACACCCCGAACTGACCTTACTGCACCCGATTATCGGGTTCCACGTCGCATCCGTCCACTCTATTTTGCTATTTGAACCCATATCATCCCTGCTCCTTGTTTGCGTCTGGTTCTTCCACTTCCAGCCCCTGCGCTCTCAAAGCTGCGTTTTCCCGTATAAGCATTTTGTTCAGCGCTATAATCTCCTTGTTGAGATCTTGCACCTCGTGAAATAGTTGCTTGTATTCTTGCAGCATTAGCTTAAGAAAATCATGATCCGTCATATCCACCCCCCAGAATCCCAATTGCTCATAGCTTTGAGGGTGTCGATCCAATCCTTGACCGCCTGATGTACGCGTGCAAAAATGTTTTTGCGTTTTTTGTGCGTCATGCATCACCTCCGTCAAGTTCATCCAAAAAATCAATCCGGTCCTCCATGTGCGGCTCATGCACTATCACGTCATCCGTCAAAGACATGATAGACATATGCGCGGTGTGCACATCGACATTATGCACGAGCACGGCTTTCAGCGCCATGGTTCTCGAGTGTGCGATAAACAACGGTTCGAGGATATCGCCTTTCTCGATGAACTGTTTATCAGACTCCTTATACACCTCCCGGTTATGCGCCCACCATTTTTCCATGATTGTGTGGTTTTATTGTTGTCGAACTTTGGGCCCGCCTGCGGAATCGAACCGCTCTCCCGGTTATGAGCCGGGCGTGTCGCCTTGCCACTCGGCGGGCTTCGCTGGCATTCCTGGTGCGTCAGCGTTTATAATCCCTCGGAAACGTCTTCGAGCGGAACATCTCCGCAATGGAAACCATCCCGACCGCGCAGAACGCAGCAAAAATCACATGTAAAGCTTCGTTCAGCGCGACATCTTCAAAATCCGGAATCCGTGAAAACCGGCACAGAGCCCAGAACAACCCGAAAGCGATCAACGTCAGCCCTCTCATAGTTCACCTCCCGTTCTTGGCAACCCGCCGGGATACGTCACAAACAAATCCTTGTTCCATCTCGTCGCGTCCTCGGCTTTTTTGATAACATCGAGTGTCGTCGGCTGCCCGAAAACGTGCTTCTTGACGAACCGTGCAATAGTGTTGATAAACAGCATGTCAAGTCTCCCGTTTGGTTATCGATAGAGAGCCCCTGCCGGTAACGATCCGGGCAACGCCAAAACGTTCAGAGGCTTTTACGTGCTTTACAGATTGATTTTGAGGCCAAGCTTGGCGTAAAAAGTCTCGATATCAACCGGCACATCGCCCTCGTGGATATCCGTGATCGTGTTGAAATACCCCACAGTCGGGCAAATCTCGATGTTTTTGTACAACTGAATCTCGGCGCCGGCACCAACCTGGTACGCGGTCGTGATGTTCGACGTATCGAAATCGATCATGTCGTTTTTCGGATGCACACCGCCGAACCCGGCAGACACAAAGAGATCAGATTTCGGGAAGTAGTAATACCCGTTGATCATCAGAGCATGCAGGTCAACAACATCGTTCGGGCTGTAGAGATACTCGAGCCCGACCCCGAGACGGCCAAAATCATAACCGGCCTCGAAATTGTAAACCTCCTGACCGCTGTTCCATACAGCGTCAACGGTGTCGTCAGACCCGAAATAGCCAATACCGCCCTTGACGTAAGGGTTACCGGCTTGGAGATAAGTAGGATCGCCGCCTAAAATCGCAGCGGCAAGAAACATGATTGCAAAGAGCTTTTTCATAATTCAAGTGTTTAGGTTAGTGTTGTTTTTTGCCCGGAACCGCCGGACGCGGTACTACAAAAGAACTATTGTGAGAAAAGCGAAACTGCGCGGCGCGCTCCAGCAGCGCAAGAGGCTGACCGTCGGTGAAGCAAGCCTCGCCGTTATGATACAGCGTCCACTCAGCCGGCATCATCGAATGCCGTTCGCGGTTGTAAAACCAGGCAGTCGGCATAACCGCCCAGAACGAGCCTGATCGGTGGTCGTAACCGGTCCAGGCATCAAACGCTTCGTTTACTCTTGCGAATTCCACAGCCATAAAAGCCTCCCAATCGTTATAACCCTATTCGTGCAGCCGCCATCTGTCGTAACTTCTCCATCGCCTTTTCGCCGACCGGCGTTACCCGGAAGGCATCGAGATCAACCTTTCGAAACCGCATATCACGACCAACAAGGAAATGCTCGATCTTGCCGGCATGAGCAGCCCGGCGAAGCCAGTCTTCCGTGCACCGCATGTACGCAGCGGCCTCGGAAGTGGTATACACCACCTGGTTACCAAGCCTCGCCACCTCGTCTTTCAGGTGTCGGATCTCCTGAATAATCATGTATGCTGATTCATCAATCATCCTGCTGACTCCCCGTTTCTGCGTTGTATGATTTTCTTCAAATAGCTGTTATCAACTTCGAGATCACGCAGGTATTCACGCACAGCCTTTTCAAGGCGGTCGAGGGAATCGTTGTGCAGTTTTCGCACTTGCTCATTTTCCTTGCACGGCATAGCAAAAATTGCCATCCCCTTACCCTTCGGGTATCTTGTCGCCAAAATTTTAGGATCAACCCATCTTTCTCTGTCGATAATCTTCAGCCAGTTCTTCATGTTTCTACCTTTCTTGCGTTTTCTATATCCTGAAAGTCTCTGAGCAAATCGCGCATGTCGTCACCAAGGTTAAACCCGTACCCAAGCTCGACAAGGCTGAAATAAATGTCACTGCACGACTCACACAGATATTTGTTTGCCAAGAAAACTTGATCCCCCCATATCCTCTCTTCGAATGCTGTCCTCGCGTTCCGATAACAGATATGCTCCGTCACGATGTCGCCAGAATTAAGCATCGAACCGCAAGAACAACATCGTGTTCGTCTCGTCCTGTACGGCATAAAAGAGTACTCTTCTGCAGGCTCGAAAAACCAGCTATCATAATCACCTGTCGGCCATCCGCATGTTAAACTCATCTCTCCACTCCCTTATCCTGCTTTTTTCTGTAGCCAAACGTCACGGCGAGACCTGGCGAGAGCGATGTTGTCCGCAATGCAGGAAAAAAGCTCCCCGTCAGTATGGCGGTAATCGTATTGGACCTTTTCTTTCACTCCTTTTCGCCCAAGATCAACAGTGAAATACTCTATTTGCTCCTGCCCGGTCTGGCATGTTGAACATCCGTTTAAATCTGTCATGATAACCTCCGCTTGCTGTTGTTTTGACGTATAAATCGTTTTGTAAAAACGTGTTACTTAATTATGAGATGTCGATTTTGAGACGAACTGGCTATCTGCTTTTTTAATACGTCGAGGCGGTGTTGCCTCTCTTCGGCCTCAGCCTCGGCAATCCTAACGTGTTTCCAGTAAAGCTCTTGTACCTCTTTATCTCCTCTTTCAAAAGCACGGTAAACAGCCTCCCGCTTTATTACCCGACCTCTCTGGCATAGTTCTTGATGTACCGATGACCAAACGTTTCGGTACGGGTACTTTGAGCAATCAATGTCACGAGTGCGTTCGGTCATTTTAGAGTGTTATATTCTTGTTATAGTGTCGTCAACTGCATAATAACCAATAATGGTGAAAAACCAAACCAAAAATGGACTTTTTATGAAAAAAGTTTTGCCTGAATCAGAAATTTCAAGGAATCTTGTTAAAGCCATTAAAGCTTCTGCAATGGATGAAAAATCTTTTGCAGCTGCTATCGGCTTACAAAAACAACATTTAATGGAATATATATCAGGCAAAAGAACCCCATCAAGAATAACACCAAAATTGGTTGACTTAGGGTTTTCATCTGACTGGTACCTTACCGGAAATGGTGAAATGCTTGTATCAAATGTGAAAACAAAAACGAAAGAAGAGTCTTATCATGAAAAATTAGGTAAAGCAGTACAGGAGCTTTTATCTGAAGTAGTACAAAAGGAAAAAGAAAAATATCCTGAGCATAAAGTGGCCGAATCACCTGAAATCTATAAGTCAAACACAAAAAGCATTCCTTTGTATGGGCATGCAATAGCGGCAGGTCAACCTGCAGACTCGACATGCCAAGTTGAACAATACCTTGAATTACCACGACACATGATACCGCACCCGAAACAGACTTACGCTGTTAAAGCGCAAGGTAATAGCATGATATTGGCTGGAATCGAGGAAGGAGACATTTTGATTGTTGACCGAGCAATCGAGCCAATAAGCAAAAATATTGTAATTGCCTCGATAAATGGTGAGCAAACAGTAAAGCGCTTACTGATCGACGGGGAAAATATCAAGCTTATGCCGGAAAATCACAATTATGAGCCGATAGAAATAGGTAAAGATATAGACTTTCGGACGCAGGGGGTCGTAACGTGGGTAATTAGAAAAACTAATTGAATAGGGAATAAAAAACGGGAAAAAACATGTTTAACTTTTTCAAAAAAAAACCGAAATATCCAGTGTTGACGTCTGGTATGATCGAGCCAACAGATGCGCTATTAACAGCAACCGATGCAAAAAAAGCGTATAAGTCTTTTATGGTTCAAATAGGCTATTTAGACAAATCCGATAAGCTTGAAATATCAAGCTATGTTGGATATTTTGCTGAAGCGATGAAAGCATATGAAAATGGCTCTAAAAATGAATGTAACGAATGTAAAAAATCTATATCTGATCATAAAAAAGAAATAAAAAGATTAGAAAATAAAGCCAAAATAGTTAAAGAAGAATGGGAACAAGAGGAAATCAAAGCCGAAATTGAACTTGTTAAAGAAGAAATTGAGATGTACACAAAAGATCTTAAAAAATTTAATGCGGAGTTTGAAGCGTTCAAAAGAGATAAAAGAAATTTTTTAATTGAATATGTTAATAATGAAATTCATGGGGAGAAAGAATAAAGTCTGAGACAAAACAAGGCAATTCAATTTTGTATTTCAGTTGACAAACAAAAAATCAAAATCCCAACTCCTCTTTTGAAGCTTCGACCGGCACAACTCTATCAATGCTCATAAGAATATTGAAGCCAAGCCCAAATACTTCTGGTATAACAATAAGCTTAACATTTATTCCGTTGTCAGTTGGCCAAAAGACATCAACAGTAGCAACATCGCTTTCGTTATTGGTGTGTGCGCCAAAATATGTATTCATTGTATTTAACAACTGGGCAAAACTTTCGGGACCGTCATAAGGAAACTCTACACCAACGCCTCTAAATGTTCCAATTGCATTAAAGGTAAAAATGATTTTATTTTTATCGGTTCTTGCTGTTTTCAATATTTCCCGGCCGTCCCGGGCCTCGTAGGTTAAATAACCATGGTCGGTATCAACCTTACCGCCGGGAAACTTGCGCTTGACCGTCTCTAAATCATCAGTCCATTTCACACCAAAAACCGAATCAGAAAAAACATCACTGATCGGCCCGGCAAACAGAGGAACAGCAAAAGCCACAAAAATAACCGATAGACATAGTATTTTTTTCATAATAAAGATCTCTTATGTCTTGATTTTTTGTGTCGAGTAAACGACACCTGTTTGGCTGTTGAAGAAAACAACCTCAGTAACATTCACCCGGATGTAATGTTCTGAAAAATAATAACTTTCCGGAAAGCTGAAGCTGGCTTCGAAAGAAGTCCTATCATCTTTGAGATAGCCCTTTTTGGAATCAGGTTTAAGCTCACAAACAAACATAATCCCGAAGTTATTTTTCAAAGCCTCAGCGTCACGAGGTGGTAACTGTATTTCAATTTTCCCATTGAACTTCGATCCGTTTTCAATGAGAATTCCGTAGTCAGTCCCCTCGTGTGAGGTAACAAGAGCCTTTCCCCCGTAAGCGTTTGAAGCCGTATATTCTTTATTACTGTATTGTGTACGTCTTATTTTTACCTTGTTGTCAAACATTTTCAAAATACGTTTGAACGTGACAATCTGTTTATCAGCATCATATTCTGAGTAGATATATCCGATACCTGCAGGAGGCATGACTGCATAAATCTCTTTCGTGAAAAAGAATTTTACCTGGCCCTTGTAACCGGATTGAATACGTTTTTTGTAAGCAGCTTGAGTTTCAAACTCGCCTTTCGGACCGTAGTTTTTCTTCAAATCGTTGTACACGGCAACAATGTCGTCATTGGTGTAACCCTCTGGAATAACAACCTCAGACTTGGCCGATTGTGCAAATGCATGCGGTGCGGTCGCAACAACAAGCAAGCACACCAACAAGGAAAAACGCAAAGCGGATACAATTTTCATGATCAAAAAATAAATGATTGATGAAACACCTCAAATATACTTATTTTTTGTTACGTTTCGCCAATTCACCAGCGTACTCCTCGAGCGACTTCCCGCCGGCTTCCTGTTCCCAAAATCCTTTAGACCACAATTCCAAGACGGCCAGCTCGAACGGGTCCATGAGCGAAAGCTCAGTGATCAGGTTTTGGCCTTTAACGAATATTGCTATCACAATCTTGCAAGCGTATCCTTATTTTTGATATAAATTCTTTTTTCTCCATTTTCCATTGCTTTTTCAAATGGATTATTTCGTCTTCTGTAAAATATCTTTTTTTATCTTTTTTTATCACCACACCAATTTTGTTTAAATATTTCTTTATTTTCTTAACATTATTATTTCCATACTTCCTATATGTGGAAAAAAAAACCTCTTCACTGAAACAAAATTGTTTCTTTATAAAAGAAACTTTCTTCTGAATGGAATCATAAGGAAAAAGTTTATCCCCACCATCAAACATGTCATATATTTTTAAAGAATCTTCTTTACGATGGTAAAAAAAATATTTTTCTATGCAACTCACCTCATTTAAATTCTTACCACCTAATCTATATAAATAAGCCGCCTGCTCACCCGGCCTAGAAAATGGCTGCAAACTAATTGGCTTTATTTTTTGCAACATATAGGGCTGTGTAAATTCCTCTATACTTTGCCCTATTTTATAAATGTAAATAATTCCTGGCTTAGAACTTGGTCTTATTATAGGAAGATATTTATTTAATTTTTTATCATATTTTGTGACAGCAAAAAAAGCAGCAACAAATGGATCGCCTGAAAAATCCATCAATTCTGTTTTTAATTCATAGTGTTGCGCTAAACCCTCGAAATCAATATAAAACTTCTTTGGTGGCAAAGTTCCTTCTATTGGTTTTTTCAAATCCAGCACAACAGGATGCTCTTTTAATAGATTAATAAACTCCTCCACTTTCATCCTTTCTATAAAACATTCAAGTGCTGAAACATTATTCCTATATATAGAAGCGAAAGACTTTTCATAAAATTCATTTTGCCCACGACACAATATAGATAGATTTTTTATCGGATAAGTTGAAAAAAAATCATCATCTATAGCAAAAGCCTCATAAAAACCTTTTGGAAAATACAATCCCATATCTCTTTCTATGAGCTCCTGTTTTTTATCATCAACCTCTTTTAGATATGAAATAAAGTCATAAAGAGGAACATTAATTCTATAACCTTGCATCATATATTCATTTACAAAAAAAGATAAACAAATAAATATAGGCCAAAAAATTAAGAGACGTCAGCAAAGGAAAAAATTTCATTTAAACTATTTCTCTTAAAGAAAAGCATTTAAACAAACATTTTAAATAAACGCATTACCTCTGTATATCAAGACTTGACCAGCCTCAACGGAGCAGGCTGCTCAATTGGAGCATCGATCCTGATTCGCTCGGTTGCCTCGGCAACGGCCTCATCGAGAATCTTGGCGTATACCTCGGTCATTTTGATCGAGCTGTGATCCAGCATGTCGGAAACAACATGCAGCGGAGTGCCCGCAGCAAGCTGCAAGGTTGCGAACGTGTGGCGCATACAGTGCATGGTCAAGTGCTTGTCGATACGAGCATCAAGAGCCCAACGCCTCAACTGTGTGTTGAGGTGGTGCTGCGGGATAATGTGCGGAAAGACTTTGCCGGTGCAGCGGTTCCCGATGAGTTCGCGTGCCTGAGAGGGCATATATCTTGTTTTCGTCTTTTTCGTCTTGCGCTGATAGTAGGTCATTACCGCCGATCCGTCAGCAAAGTCTTTGATATCGCTCCATTCAAGATCCCTGATTTCGGAAGTGCGGAGCCCCGTCAGTGCAGCAAAAAACGCAACTTTCCGCGTACCCTGGTACTTCGTCGGGGTCTGCATGAGTCGGGTAAGCTCCTCAATGGTCAAAAACTCGATTTTTGCCCGGGGACCCATGGGTATCGTGTCGAACCGCTCGACAAGATTAACCTGTATCAACCCTTCACGATAGGCCCGGCGCAAACCGGCGCGAAAATAGCTCATTTCGTGCGATGCTGTCGATTGTTTCCACTTGCCGGACTTGACCCGCGCCAGCATCCACCGTTTGAATTCCGAGCAGTGACCTGCTTCGAGGTTACCGATCGGCATATCGATCCCGGCTTCTTTGACGCAATCAATCATCATTTTCCACGCCATTTTGGTCGAGTATGCCCTGCCGTCCATTCCGGAAGCTTTTGTCAGGTAACCCGAGAGCATTATGCCGGAACCCTCTTTCAACAGGCCAAACGTACCGGCCTGCACCTCGATCTGACGCTGTGCCCTGACGGTTTCCGCAACTTTCTCCGTCTCCCGGTTGTGCTGCCTCTCGTTCGGGTTAAGCCGTTTTTTGCCGTACAAAAACAGTCCAAGAGGTTCCCGCCTGGTTGTTTTGCCGGACGGCAACAGCACAGGTTTTGAATATTGCAGGTAAAGACCGATCTTGTTATCAGCATGCGGACGCTTCAAAATGGAAACTTTCATACGCGAAATGTTAATTCATGGACCGTCTATGGATCGAAACATACAAAATATACGATCCATGAAGACATTTCTGCAAGAACTCAATACCTGTAACTTATTGTTTTATATAATATAAACGGCACTTGGCATTTTCTATTACAGGTATTTGATATTTTTCCCCCACATGAAACCGGAATGAGTCGGCTTATTTCGTTTTTCAGAAGTACTCCGGAAAAGCCTGTTCCGGGAAACTTTTGTGCTCTTTTAACTTTAAGATTCAAGCACCATGTCACTCACCTGGTCTCAGCTTGAAGATATGCCTCTGCTCGACATCGTCGGGCAGGGGGAAACGAGACACATCGAATTCAAACGGCTGGTACACTCCCCGAAAAAAATCGCCAAATCCATCGTCGCTTTCGCCAACACCGAGGGTGGCATTATTCTTATCGGTGTGGACGATGATAAAAGGATTACGGGTATTCACAGCGAAAAGGAGATGCTCGAGATCGTACATGATGCGGTAAAGTGGCATGTCGAACCGGTACTTCGAATTGAAACGGAAGTGGTCGAGTACAAAAAGCGGCTGGTGCTCATGGTCATCGTTCCCGAAAGCAGTGATAAACCCCACTACCACATTTCAACCGAACACGATGACAACCATACATTAAGTAAAGTACAAACAAAGAAAGTGTACCTGCGAGAAGAAAGTCATAACAAAGTTGCGTCTCCCGACAGGGTATTTCTCATGGAATCTGCAGGCGATCCCTTGAAACTGTCTTTTGGTACACATGAAAAAATGTTGCTGGGTTACCTGACGAAAAACGCAACAATCACAGCCCAGGAATTCAGTTCACTTGCGGAAATTTCTTTTCAGAAAGCCATGCAGACACTCGTTGCCTTGGTACGGTCGGGGGCCATCAAACTCTGCACTGACGGACAGGAGAGCTACTATTGCCTGCAGGATGCGTGATGTTCGTGACGAATAACAAGTAACGAGAAAAGAGAGAGGGTAATCTCCATTAGACCTTTGGCTTTTGCTGGAGCGAAAAAAAGAAATAAACGGTTTTCCGAATCACTTTCTTCTCTGGTCACTTGTCACTAATCCCATAATACTCCCGATACCAGTCAACAAACTTTTGTATCCCTTCCTCGACAGGAGTCTGAGGATGATAGCTCACATCCTGAATCAGTTGTGCAACATCGGCGTACGTATCCGGTACGTCACCCGGCTGTAAAGGAAGAAATTCCTTTTCCGCTGTCTTCCCCAAAGCCTTCTCGAGAGCCGCTATGTAATCCATAAGCTCAACAGGCTCACTGTTGCCTATATTGTATACCCGCCAGGGAGCCTTGCTCGATCCAGGATCCGGTTTCAGCCCAGACCAGTCAGGGTTCGCAACGGCTACATGATCGAGGGTACGAATCACTCCTTCGGTAATATCATCGATATAGGTAAAATCCCTGCGGTGCTTTCCATAGTTGAACACCTTGATCGGCTTGCCGTCAAGAATAGCTTTGGTAAAAAGGAAAAGCGCCATATCGGGCCTTCCCCATGGCCCATATACTGTAAAAAAACGCAAACCTGTCGTCGGGATTCCGTAAAGGTAGCTATATGTATGTGCCATGAGTTCATTTGATTTCTTAGTGGCTGCATACAATGAAAGAGGATGGTCGACATTATCGTGAACGGAGAACGGCATAGTCTCGTTCGCTCCGTACACTGAACTCGACGAGGCATAGACAAGATGCTCGACGTGATGATTCCTGCACCCTTCGAGGATATGTGTGAAGCCGACAATATTGCTGTCGATATAGGAGTGAGGATTTTCAAGCGAATAGCGGACACCGGCCTGTGCCGCCAAGTTCACGACCCTGTTGAATTTCTCAACGGCAAAAAGCTCCTCCATCCCCTCTCTGTCGGCAAGATCGAGCTTGATGAAACGGAAGTTTTCCGATTCCTGTAACAGTTCGAGACGAGCGTTTTTCAATGCAGGATCATAATAACTGTTCATGTTGTCGATACCTACGACCTCGTCTCCGCGTTCGACAAGGCTACGGCTCACATGAAAGCCAATAAAACCGGCAGCTCCGGTTACCAATAGTTTCATAAATGTCAAATGGGGTTGATGGAATTAGGACGTCAGTGATTTTGTATGGGCTGAAGGAACTCCGGGTTGATGAGTACTTCGATCCCCTGCATAATGCTGTCGAAATATACGACAAGTTTCGCCCCTCTTCCCTCTTTTCGGACAACACCTTCAAGACCGAGAAATGGACCGGTAATCACCTTGACTTTCTGACCGTAAGGCATCCCCGGAAAAACATCCTTGAGAGCATCGGGCTCGCCTGCAAGAATCTTAATCCATTCAATATCCCTGTCGATAATAACCGAAGGAACGTTTCGTATACCGACGAACTTCACGACACCATCGGTATCGAGAACCTTGTAATGATCACTTTTATAGGCAATTCTCACAAAAACATAACCTTTGAAAAGTGGTAAGCTCACTTTTTTCTTCCGGTCACTCCACTGTCGCCATGTCTCGACAAGCGGCAAATAACTGGTTATTCCTTTTTCAAGAAAAAACTGGTGAACTTTTTTTTCAAATCGCGAGCGTACGTAGACAGCATACCAGTATTGGCCCTCTTGACCATTCATAGCGTAAGAACTAATAATTTTTACTTCTCAACCGAATTCGATACACTGTGCTGCATATCGTAGATTTCAAAAGGTAAAACTGCATCATTCTATTCACATATAATGAATTTTAGCGTTTTCCACAAAGATTCCCGCACCTCGGCTCGCAGCGGGCTCCTGCAAACCGATCATGGAGAGATACCGACTCCGGTCTTTATGCCGGTCGGGACACGGGCAAGTGTAAAATCGGTTGAACCTGAAGAGCTCGAAGCTCAGCAGGTTCGTATCATCCTCGCCAACACGTATCACCTTTATCTCAGGCCCGGTAACGATATCATCGGCAAGGCTGGCGGTGTACATCGATTCATGAACTGGCAGAAGCCCCTTTTGACCGACAGCGGAGGATACCAGGTTTATTCTCTCTCCGAACTCAGAACCATCGATGAAGAGGGCGTCCGCTTCAAGTCGCATATCGACGGCTCCATGCTGTACTTTACACCTGAAAACGTCATCGATACACAGAGAACTATCGGTAGTGACATCATGATGCCTCTTGACGAGTGTCCGCCGTGGCCGGCAGAAAAAACATATGTGCAGGAATCGGGTGACATGACGGTGCGATGGGCAGAGCGGGCAAAAAAGCATTTTATATCGACACAACCCCGCTATGGACATAGTCAGGCTCTTTTCGGCATCACCCAGGGCGGCACCTATGCTGACTTGCGAACACAGGTGAGCGAAGAACTCGTCGACCTGGATTTCGACGGCTACTCCATCGGTGGTCTTGCCGTTGGCGAGCCCGCCGAAGAGATGTACCGTATACTCGATCTTTCCCATTCGATTCTACCTGAAAACAAGCCCCGCTACCTGATGGGGGTCGGTACACCAGAGAATATCCTCAACGCCATCGAACGGGGTGTCGACATGTTCGACTGCGTCATTCCCACCCGTGAAGCTCGAAACGGACGCGTTTATACAAGAAACGGCCATATCAATTTGCGTTCCGCGCGGTTTGCCGAGGATTTCACGCCAATCGACGAGGGATTCGACAACCACGTCTGCAGAAACTATTCGAGAGCCTACATACGCCATCTGCTCAACGTCGGAGAGATACTCGGGCTCAAGCTCTGCACCCTGCACAACATCTCCTTTTTCATGTGGCTCACCCGTACTGCAAGGGAACAGATTATCCAGGGAAGTTTCAGAGAGTGGAAAGACAGTTTCCTTCAGACATTCAACACCGGCAAACAATCCTGATACCATGCTCCGCAACAACAGATCGATCTTTCTCCTGAGCCTCGGTTGCTCCAAGAACACTGTCGATTCCGAAAAGCTGATTAATCAGGCAGAAAAAAACGGGTTACGCTTCGTGGAAAATGCTGACGATGCCGATATTGTCATCATCAACACTTGCGGGTTCATCGCCGATGCAAAAACCGAATCGATAGACGAAATACTTGCTGCTGCGCAAAAACGCAAGCAAGGCGAAATAGCGGCACTTTATGTCATGGGCTGCCTCAGTGCATTGTATGCACTGGAACTCAGAGCCGAGCTGCCTGAAGTCGATCACTTCTTCGGTACTTCCGATTTGGAGAAAATCATTACAATTCTCGGTGGCACCTTTTCCCCACAGCATCTGCACGAACGAACCTTGCTCACACCTCCTCACTACGCCTGGCTGAAAATTGCAGAAGGGTGTAACCGTACCTGTTCATTCTGTGCAATCCCGAAGATGCGTGGTAGGTATAGCAGTGAATCTGTCGAAAACCTGCTCGAAGAAGCCGTACTGCTCAGAGACAAAGGGGTAAAGGAAATCAACCTGATTGCTCAAGACATCAGCGTCTATGGTTACGACCGCTACGGTTCATTCCGACTGAACGACCTTTTGCTTGAACTCTCAGACCTTGACTTCCCCTGGATCAGGCTTCTCTATGCCTATCCGCAGAACTTCCCGATCGAGGTTGTCGATATCATGCGTGAGCGTAAAAACATCTGTAATTATCTCGACATGCCGGTTCAGCATATCAACGACCGCATCCTCACCTCGATGAAACGGGGTATCGGCAGGGACGACACTATTCACCTGCTGGAATCGATCCGGGAACACAACCCCGACATCAGCTTACGCACCACGATGATCACCGGCTACCCCGGCGAAACAAGGGAGGAGTTCGAGGAACTGCTTGACTTCGTCCGGGAGTTCCGCTTCGACCGGCTCGGCTGCTTCCCCTACAGCCATGAAGAGCATACCACAGCCTATGCAACTCTCGAAGACGACGTACCAGGAGAGGAAAAGCAGGATCGTGTACGCGAACTGATGGAACTGCAGGAAGGCATCTCTGCAGAGAAAAACTTTATGTTCGAAGGAAAAACGACAGAAGTTCTGATTGATGAAGTTGACGGCTCGACCGCCTATGCCAGAACACAATACGACGCCCCCGAAGTGGATAACGAATGTATTATCGAGACCGGCGGCAGCGACATCGAACCTGGAGCGTTCCATATCGCACGTATCGATGAGAGTTCAGCGTACGAGTTGTATGGAAGGATCGTAACGGAAAAGGGACTCTGACAGCCTTGTAAATATTGTATTCTCGGTGCCGGTATTCAAGGAACTGTCAGTAGCCCGAATTACCCTCATGAAACGACCACTTCCTATCTCTTACGTTTTTCTTCGTCTCTTTTCCGTATGCGCCCGGCTCAAAAGAAAAAAGCCTTATCTGCCCCCACCGTCCGCACTATGGCGGGAAGGCGATTGCACCGAATATTTTCGCCAAACCCTGCATTGCCAGAACGCCCGACATTAAACACTTGCTCGACTGACAACTGTTTTGACAAAGGTAGATCCCCCTTATGTGGTGCACCGGTGAACGAAGCAATCACGACGCGGAACAAATTAATAGAGAAGCCTGTAAATGCCCGCAGCTTTTGCATATAAGAATGCTTCGACAATAAAATAACTTATCTTTTTCTCAAAAATTACGTACTTTTTATTGAAAACAGAGAGTGAATCAAATCGTTTCCCCCAGCAATAGCGACTATACAATGACTGTTTCATGTATCCCTGTAAAATCATACAGCTCAAAACCGCTTTTTCTCAAAAAACGTCTCGCCGGTTTTTATTCCCATACGGGTTCTACTTTGCTTTCGATAAAGCATAATACGCAGTATGCTCCAAGCGTCTCGTGTTTTTATAGAGTACCTTTTTTCAAACTACGGGTAAAAACTTTTTTATCCGATATATCTTTTCCGCCAAAAAATATATACAACAAATACCCGTCGGAAGGAGGCAAAAACCATGAGCAGGTTCAGGGTTATAGAATTCCAGTTGCTTCAGGCTTGCAATGCCAGTTGCATGTACTGTGCATACAATCAAAATCTTCCGAAGTTTAACAAGTGGCTCCCTCTCGAAATCGTGGAAAAAACCCTGGCGGAAGAAAAGCCCGAGTGGGTCTGGTTCGAGGGTGGCGAGGTCACCATATCGGACAAGTCGAAAGAATACCTGCTTCGGGCAATGGAAATAGGCAATAAATATGGCGTCAAAAATCGTATCAACACAAACTGCAGGAACATCGATCCGCAATGGGCCGGACGGCTTGCCGATGGAGGCCTGCAGTTTGCCTGCGTCTCCTTCGACACACTGGATCCTGAACGATTAGAGCTTCTGCGCGGCTTTGCGGAAGGAACAGGGGCAGAAAACCTGGAGCAACTCAAGGCAAACGCACTCTGTCTGGCAGACCGGGGGGTAACCGTCGATCTGGAGGCAACGGTGACCCGGCACAACATCCACGAGCTCGAAGCGTTATATGACTACGCTGAAAGCGTGGCAACGAACGGCCGAAACATTATCATGGGCGCACAATGCCTTGTTGCGACTTACGACGAAGCTTTCGGGTTATACCCGAAGATGGACGAGATGAACGAAGCGTTCATCCGGCTGACCGAAAAAGCGAAAAACGGCAGGATTCCCCTGCGTATCTGCTGCTCGCCGATGGTTCGCTGCAAATCTCCCGCGCTCTACGAACCGCACCCGAACATCATTTGGGTAGAATGCAGTTGCGGCTTCGATTACGTCCATGTGAATGCTACAGGTGACGTGCTGCTCTGCGGGTTCTGGGATCATACCAGGACCATCGGCAACCTGAACGATGCATCCCTGAGGGAAATCTGGGAGAAAAGCGAACTGCGCCGACGGGCCATGACCGAAATTCCTGAAAACTGTGAGGGCTGTCAACACTGGGAAGGTCCCGACCGCTGCCACAACACCTGCTTCTCGATTGTCCACCGCAGTACCGGCTCGTTCACATCCTTTGCCTATGACCTTACATGCAAGGCAATTACCGATGCCGCAAACAGAAGACCGTTATGAACAACCTCAATCCGTGGGAATATACCGAGCTGGAGTTTTCCGGGCAGCTCGCCTACCTCACCGTTTCCTGCACAACCCGGTGCAATTTCAAATGCGTCTTCTGTTCAAAAAAAGACCATGCGGTAACCGACCTCGATTACGGCATACTTAAAAAAGCCCTTTCCGAATCGCTGCTTCTGGGTTTGCGGAAAGTCGAGCTGACCGGAGGCGAAGCACTGCTCTATCCGCATTTCTGGGATGTCGTCGCTTACCTGAGAGAAAACGATGTGATGGTGCAGCTTGTCACCAACGGTTCCCTTATCGACAGGGAGCTTGCCGGAAAACTGGCGGCTGCCCGAATAAATGTGGCTATCAGCCTCACCACCCTTGACCCGGAAGAATTCTTCTCTCTGACCGGCGGCCAGGGTGAACACCGAACGATCGTCGAAACGCTGGAACACCTCAAAGTCTCCGGTTACCGTGCGGATACCTATCCCATGTTTGCCATACATTCCCTGGGCTCCAGGAAAAATTTCAGCGAACTGGAACGCTTGCGCACGTTTGCAGCGCAAAAAGGCTGCGGGTTTGTGTTGAACCGGGCCATCCCGGTCGGCGGTCTGCAGGCGGACAATGTGCCGTCAGCGAATGATCTGAGACTGTTTCTGGACAACGAGTCCAGCGATTATCCTGCGTCGGTGCCCTTTTCCGGAGACACTCCCTGCAACCGCCTCAAGGCAGGCTGCTATATCGGCTCCGACGCAAAAGTTCGCCCCTGCTCATCCATTGACATCGAGGTGGGCGACCTCTGCAAGGAGTCCATCACCACGATATGGCGGGAATCAGAAATCCTCGAGCGATGCCGCACCATTGACGACCATCTCGAAGGCTCCTGTGGAACCTGCCCGGAACGCAGCCGCTGCTACGGCTGCCGGGCTGTAGCTTATGCAACCTGGGGATCCCTGACCGCTCCCGATCCGGGCTGCTTCAGGTTTAGTGGAGATGCACAATTCAACGCTCAACAAGGAGAAACAGAGTGAAAGTAGCATTTGTCGCCCCGCCTGTCCCTGCGGTTCCTCTGAGCCAGATGCAACGGCTCTATTATTTTTACCTGTTCTCGTCCCGCGCCTTCACGGTATTCAATCATTTAACGCAACAGGATTTCTACCGCTTCTGGATGCTCGAACCCGTCCACCTGGGATTGCTGCAACTTATTTCCTACCTCGAGCAGCACGGCATCGAGTGCTCTTTTTTCGGTCCGATAAGCCCGGAAGGCAAGCATGTGGACCGGGAAGAAATTCTTCTGCAGAAAATCCTCAAACGGGCAGATGAGTTCGACGCCATAGGCTTCAGCTCGATTACCGCCAGCTACAGAACCGCTGCACGCATGGCAGGGCGCATCAGGCAGGAACACCCTGGCATCCCCCTGCTCCTGGGCGGCAACCATGCATGGGTACGATACGGTGAAGTCCTGCGGGAGTCGGCTTTCGACATCCTGGTGCACAAGGAGGGCGAAGCAACCACCCTGGAGCTGCTCCGGACCATGGAACGAAAAGAACCGCTTCACGGCATAGCGGGAATCAGTTTTATAGAGAACGGTAAACTCTTCAAGACCCCCGATCGTCCTCGCATGGATCGCTCTGCATTGCCCCTGATCGGCTATGAACACCTGGAAGACAATTTTGCCGGCGAAGAACTTGGCGGAGACGACCGGCTATCCATACCGATATCCAGGGTGACGCCTCTGACCGGCTGCACCAACGACTGCGTCTGGTGTGCTGATTTCTGGAAACCGGAGGTTACCGGCCAAAACCTCGATCGGTTCAAGGAAGAGGTTCGTTACCTGATGGAAAACCGCAACAGCCGTTTCTTCTACCTGGGCACCCATGATTTTCTTCATCAAATCGGCCGAGCCATGGAAATTGCCGAGCAGATGGGTTCGTTACAATCGGAAATGCACTGGGAAGCCCAGACCAGAGCCAACCCAAAAGCTACCAGGGATCATTTCCGCAAACTGCGCGAGGCCGATTGCCGCTGTCTGCATGTAGGCGTCGAAAGCGCCAACCAGGATCTTCTCGGAATCATGGGCAAAAACATCCGGATTCCCGAGGTCATGCGCATGCTGGAATACGCTAGGGAAGAAGGGATAGAAACCCATACCTACTGGCTCATCGGATCACCATTCGAAACCTATGAGACGGCCCGTCAAACCATAGCCACCATGAGCAGCTGGATACGCTCCGGCCTGTCCAGCACCGCTGAAATCAACATGCTTGTGGGTTATCCCGGCACAGAATTATACGAGAACAGGCGTCACTTCGACATTACATGGGTCGAGCCGGATTTCAGTAATTACGATGGGCGCAACCGCCCCACCTTTGAAACAACACACCTGACAAGCCGTGATCTGGAATACCTCTTCCACCGGGCTATGGATGAATATTGCTCGGTTATGGAAGACACCATCGGTACCAGAGAACAGGTAACGGAACAACTCGGGCATCGATTCCCGAATTTCGATCCCGCTTTCATGGAGGCAGCGTTTTAAGATGAACACAATGTGCAGTCAAACGGCCCTTGACGACATACCGCTATTCACGGCAAAACAACGTGAAGCAATTACAAGGGTCACCCGGAAATACCCTATGCGGGTTACGGATTATTATCTGGGGCTGATCAGGGAACCTGGTGACGCGATTTACAGGCAGTGTATCCCCTCGGAAGAGGAATTGACCAATGCCTCAGGCCAGCCTGATCCCCTGAAAGAGGATGCCCACTCCCCTGTCCCGCGTCTGCATCATCGGTACCCGGACAGGGTTCTCCTGATGGCGACCAACAATTGTGCCATGTACTGCCGTTTTTGTACCAGAAAACGCAATATCGGCGACAGGACCACGGCAATCACCGCCGAAGAGCTTGCAAATGCAGTGGAATACCTGAGCGATCATGAAGAGGTTTGCGATGTGCTTATTTCAGGCGGTGACCCGTTAACCCTGCCCCAGAAAAAGTTGGAGAAAATTATCAAGTCCGTAAGAACCATTCCCCATATCGACATTATCAGGATCGGCACCCGCATACCTTGCATCGATCCGAAACAGGTTACCGAAGAACTCTGCAGTATGTTGAAAAAGTACCACCCTCTCTATATCAATGTGCAGTTCAACAACCCGGCTGAAATAACCCCTCAGTCGCAACAGGCTTGTACCATGCTGGCCGACGCTGGCATTCAGCTCGGCAACCAGTCGGTACTGCTCAGAGGAGTGAACGACTCCCCCGAGGTGATGAAGGAACTGGTACGAAAGCTTCTGGCTATGAGAGTAAAACCCTACTATTTGTTTATTCCCGACATGGTAAAAGGAACCGGCCATTTTCGAACCAGCCTGGAAACCGGGCTTGAGATCATCGATGCCATCCAGGGCCGGATGAGCGGCATGGCAACGCCACAACTGGTCATAGACCTGGAAAACGGCGGCGGTAAGGTAGCGTTGTCACCCGACCACATAATCGATAAACAAGACGGAAAATACACGTTTCGAAATTTCGAAAACAAAAAGTATGAATACATCGATTTCCAGCCTTGCGAAAAACGGAGTTGACCAGAGTGAATCGCTCCTCGGACTGCTGGGCCAAATTACGGGCAAACCGTCTTCCACACTCAAAGGCAGCTTGAGAGGATATTTCCAGGCTGTTCCGTCACTCCTGGGAAACAGCTTCCTCAGCCAGATTGTCTCTCCTACTATTTTCGGCACCCAGCTCAAGGCCCTGGCCCTGTCCGAGCGGGTGTTTCTGTCGGCGTTCGAGGCCATGAGCCGTTGGAAAAGCTGGAACGACTCCCTCGCAGACACCCTGCTCAGAGAGGTTATCCCTGCCTTACTGGGCATCACCTCCATGCACAAGCGGGACAATGACCCCTTGCTTGTCAGCCTTGCCTTAGGCCGGCTCGCGGAACAAGCAGGGAAAGGGTCGGTGCGGCTGGTAAGCCTTGTTTGCCCCAGCTACCAGTACCGACGTGATTCCAAAGGCAGGCTCTGGCACTCCTCGGGTGAGTTACTGCCCACGACAGGAGCGCGTTTCAGAAGGGTAGCCGCTACCTTGGCCCGGGTTTTCTCACCCCTTACGGAGCACGCTGTTGAAATTGACTGGGAGTTCTGGGGCTACACAGGCGAAACAGGCGATCCGGAACACCTGATCGATATGGCTCGTTTCGTACACCAGCATTACCGGGATGATCCGCAGCTGTTATTTGACACTCTGAGCAGGGCTGCACAGGATATGAACGAGCAGCTTCAGGAAGAAATGCACCGTTGTAACATTACTGCCTCTACCTGCTCCCTGGACCTGAAATTCGGAGCAGTCATTCGCGAAATCCGGGACGCCTTTTCAACAACATTTCCCGACCAGTTGGGAAAAATCACAAACCCGAAGTATGTGGAGTCGTGGCTGAATGATGTCTGCAAATGCGGCCCACTCATTCATTCTTTCGTGAAACAGGAAAAAATCTATCGGCAAAACGTCATTATAGAATTCACCGAACCCATTGTTTCGGCCGCCCTGCGGGAGATGCTGCTGTATACCCATATCCTGGATGACGTGCGAAAAAACGACTCGATCATCATCGATACGGAAAGCAGTTCCAACTATATGACCGAGACGCTGCAATACCTCCCGACTGGACTGATTTTCACCCGATCGAGCAAAAAGAAGGATGACGATCAGCACGCGAAATACACGCTGAACATCCGTCAGCCGTATAATGTCGTGACCTGCTGATAAAGGGCATCTCTATACATTGTCGCGAGCGCCTTGAGTACGAAGCGGACGGAACACAGAAACCGGAGTGTACATAGAGCACATGAAGATTTCGAGCACCGATCAACAAAGTAATCATGGTGCGTAGCACATTAATAGAAGTGCCCTAAAAATCCGAAGCCGAGATGGCAAACATCATCCTGCTGTCAATACTGTATGCCTGGTTTATACCCAAAAACGCAGTACATATATTTCTTACCGAGAATCTTGATCTCGACAATCTCGGTGATTTCCACGTGGTGGTCAGTCTCGCCGCCATATGTTCAGTGATATTCCTTCCAGGAGGAGATTCCGGCCTCAGCCGCTTCTTCCCGATATATCTTGAAAACAAAGACTATACAAAGAGAAAAAGCTATATAGTCTATTACCTGAAACTGACCCTCATCATATCATTTTGTTTCTGCGTCTTTTCTCTCCTAGCTGATTTTTTCCTTGTCTATTATCAGTTTGAAAAACTTCTTCACGAATCATACTTCGCGATGATTCTGACTCCGGCTCTTGCCGTATTTGCCATCCTGAGCGAATCACTCATTGCCATTCATCGCCAATATGCATCGAGCCTGACCACGGAACTGTTAAAGCGGCTCTTGTTTCTGGCAAGTGTCTCTATCTGGCTGTTTTTCAACACTACCATCAACGAATACCAGGTCATAATATTGCTTTTCTTGAACCTGTCGATAATTAAGAATTGGTTATATCTTATTTTGATCGGCACCGCTGTTAACTCCGTCCTGCAACTCGCTTCTCCATTGCTCAGATTAAGCGGTTATGCCAGGGAAACCTCCATCATTTCGAACAGGATCCTGATGATCAGTGTCATTTCAGCTCCTGTTATGATTTATTTTTTTCGGTCTTAAAAGAGCAGTAGTTTCATTGGTAGGTCTTCGTTTTCTCAGAAGGTACTGGTATTCCTTCAGATTATAAGCAATGCACGGCATTTTATTAGTATGATATGAATTCGAGACCATGAACATCCTCGATCCAATTGTTGAAACTGAATTCCGTTACGGTTCGGCAATGGGTGCCGGAATCCGAATAATGTCGAACTCGGTTCGAGTAAGCGATGATCGCATTCCGGAAAGGGATGCATATAACTACGTCTTTATTTCGCGGAACGCCTCTTTTGAAGAGGCAACAAACATTGTGACCGAGGAATTGAACCGGTTCCGGCAATCGAATGCGCCGCATATCAAAATAGTTTTTCACCCACAGAATCAGCACTGGCAAAGGATTGAAGAGCTCGAACCCTTTACTTATACCGCCAGGTTTATCATGGTCCTTTCTCTGTCCAAACCCGCAAACGCCGTATCGGATGAGAATTGCCGGGTACTTGGCAAAAGCGAGTTGGAAGCCCTGTATGACTTCGAATTCCACATGTATGAACCGAAAGGAGTCGACTATGCGAGACACCAGACAGAAATCAAACTCGATACATACACAAACAGTGAAGAATTCGAAATCATCCTTTATTCACTTGGAAACCGGGTTGTAGGAACTGTGGAACTCTATAGCGACAATGGCATCACAAAATTCGACGACTTCAAGGTGCACGAGGATTTCCGCCGCCGGGGATTCGGTAAAAAGCTTCAGCACTTCGCCCTATCGAAAGCATATCGAAACGGAGCCGGTCACCTCTACGCTATCACCCACGACGATGGATTCGTCAAAGAACTTTATAAAAAAGACGGCTTCACTGAAGTCGGCATCCTGCACACCTTTCGCAAATAGACCGCCACCCGGTATTTCCATTTGCCCTGTTAACATCATACAATACAAGTCGAGAAAGCCGTATTGTACATCACCCCGCAAGCGTCTGCCGCACCGCGCGGTTCCAGCCTTCGAGATATACCAGCTTTCTTTCCTCATCCATTGCAGGCTCATAGCTGTGCTGGAGATGACGCAATGACAAAAGTTCTTCCGTTGAATCCCAGACGCCCGATTTCAGTCCTGCAAGAAAAGCGGCCCCGAGCGATGTCGATTCGGTATTGTGTGGTTTATGTACGGCAACACCGAGCATATCCGCCTGAAACTGCATGAGAAAGCCGTTCTCCACCGCTCCCCCGTCCACGATAAGCGATTGCGGCGTTACACCTGTATCCGTAACCATGGCGAGGAAGACATCATAGGACTGATAAGCGATCGACTCGAGTGCTGCACGAACTATATGCCTTTTATTGGCTCCTCGTGTCAGACCGACGATGCTCCCTTTTGCATCAGCATGCCAATGCGGCGCTCCAAGACCGGTAAAAGCCGGAACGATATAGACCCCCGCGTTGGATGCAACCTCTCCTGCAATCGCTTCCGATTCCGCAGCATTTCCAATAATGCCTATTTCATCCCTGAGCCATTGTATCACTGCACCGCCGATAAAAATTGAACCTTCAAGTGCATAACAGGGCTTTCCCGCAGCATCGATTGCAAGCGTCGTCAATAGACCATTCTTCGAGCGAATGAAGCGATCTCCAGTGTTCATGACCATAAAACAGCCTGTCCCATAGGTATTCTTGACCTCGCCTTCCGTAAAACAGCACTGCCCGAACAAAGCAGACTGCTGATCACCGGCTACCGCTCTTATCGGAACGCCACGAAGTTCACCAATGGACTCTACAGTTCCGAAATCATCCATCGGATTTCTTACATCCGGCAATAATGAACAGGGTATATCGAAAACATTCAAGAGATCATCATCCCACTTTTTTTCCCTGATGTTATAAAGAAGCGTTCTGGAAGCATTGGTATAATCGGTCGCATGGACCTCTCCCCCTGTCAGCTTCCATAAAAGCCAACTATCGACAGTACCGAACAACAGGTTTTCAATGTTTTCAATCGAACTGTGTTCGAGAATCCAGCGGATTTTTGTCGCGCTGAAATAAGGGTCGAGAGGCAGACCTGTTTTTTCTGCAATCATCTCGGCTTCATCGACATACCTGGCGCATAAACCAATGGTCCGCCTACACTGCCATACAATCGCATTACAAATTGGATGGCCGGTTGTTTTATCCCATACAATAACAGTTTCCCGCTGATTCGTAATCCCTATCGCCGTCACCTCTCCGCGACATGCAGCTGTCAGCTCAACAGCCGTATCGACAACGGTCTTCCAAATTTCAACCGGATCATGCTCAACCCATCCTTCTTGGGGATAGATCTGGTTTATCTCCCGGTAACTGTCGGCAATGATTTTGCCACTCGAATCGTAAAGTACCGACCTCGTTCCGGTTGTTCCCTGATCTATTGCGAGAATACTCATACCACATCCAACATCGTTAAAAGATTTCAGGATAATTCCCCTGCTTCAGCTTTTTTTGCAAGCTCTTCTAGACAGTTCTTGCATAAACAGCTGTCATAACGATCGGCAAGGTACTCTCTGACTTCCGATGGAACGTTTACCGAAGAACACCAGCATTCCGCCGAGAGTTTGCAATCAAAAGCAGTTCCACATACCGGACAGGTAGCATTGCCTCCTTTTCCATCGTTTTGCCTTTTATGTTTCTCCATTGTAGTTCTGTTTTTGTTCATGATTGAAATCCAATATAGGTTACCTCGTGCTAATTTAACGTATATTCCGCCCATATAACCCACCCCTTCCGCAATCTGTTCAGGCGAAAACGTTGCAGGTTTGAGGAGAAAGTATTTTTATTCTGTTATGGAGATCAACGACACTTTAAAACGCTCGATTCAATGGTCAAGCAGAGCAAGAAATGAAACAGCCTTCACTTATATTCCTCACTGGTTTCAGTGGTTCCGGCAAATCGACTATAGGACCGTTGCTCGCCAATTCGCTGGGTTACGACTTCCTGGATCTCGATAAAGAAATCGAGCTGCTTGCCGCCAAATCCATCAACAGGATATTTGCCGAAGAGGGTGAAACACATTTCAGGGACCTCGAATATAAAGTCCTCGAAAAGCTTGTTGGCAGAACCGAACTGGTTGTTTCGCTGGGTGGTGGAGCCTTGCAGCACAATTCGTGCTTTTCACTGATAATCGCATCAGGGACTCTGGTTTACCTCCACTCGAGTCCTGAAATTCTCGCTAAACGGTTGAGCCACAAAACCGACCGGCCATTGATGAAAGGTGACAATGGTGAACGTCTTTCAAAAGAACAGATCGAAAAAAAAATATTCACCCTGCTTGAAAAGCGAGAACCCCGTTATAAAACTGCCCAGATCATCATTGAAACCGATACAAAAAGAATAGGCTCAACGGTAGAGGAGCTAACGAGAAAAATCGAACGGTACGTCCGCAGAGCAGAAAAACGCCATTTTGTAAACAATCAAAAAAAGCATACAAAAAGTGAGTGAAATTATCGTCAGCACCCCTGTCCACACCCGACTGGAGCAACTGTTTCTCAAGCACGACCTGTCTAAAAAAACTGTCGTACTGTTTGATGAAAACACAAAAGAACTGTTCGGGCGAGACATTCTGTCAGCATTGAAGAGTCAGGGTTTCACGTTTATCGATCTTGTCGTGCCCGCCAGGGAAACCTCCAAAAGTTTTCGTACAGCATACCGTCTTTACGGAAACCTGATCGAGGCCGATGTCGACCGAAGCTGGAACATCCTTGCTGTAGGAGGAGGCGTGGTAGGCGACCTTGGTGGCTATATTGCCGCCAGTTACTACAGAGGAATACCAATTGTTCAGTTACCGACAACACTGCTGGCTATGACTGACAGTTCCATCGGCGGCAAGGTTGCAATCAATCATCCATTAGGAAAAAACCTCATCGGCTTTTTTCACATGCCAGAACTGATACTGATAGACCCGTCATATCTGAAATCGCTTCCAGAGCGGGAAGTATATGCAGGCATGGCTGAAGTGGTGAAATACGGGTTCATCGCCGACATGGAATTCTTACGATATATAGAAAAGCATTTCGATGAAATTGTTGCCATTAAAGATCCTTACGTGTCGGAAGCTGTCCGCAAAAGCACAAGCATCAAAGCGGATATTGTAGAACAGGATTTCAAGGAACAAAGCGGTTTACGGGCGACTCTGAACTTCGGACATACTTTCGCTCACGGATTTGAAAAGCTTGCCGACTATCGACATATCCGTCATGGAGAAGCCGTCGCGATAGGTATGGTTTGTGCACTCCACCTCTCACATAAGCTTGAAAAAATAAACCAGGAGGATTTGCAGCGGGGACTGACACTCTTGAACAAATTCAAGTTCCGCAGGGGCCTGGTTCAGAAAAGATTCAAAGATATTCCTGCTGAAGCCATTCTGGAAAGTATGCTTTCAGATAAGAAGAAGGTGGACAAACAGCTCCGCTACGTTTTACTGGAAGGACTTGGCAAAGCCTACCTCCACCCGGAACCTCTCGAAGACGGCATCGTCATCGAAGCGATCGAGGAAGCAAAGAAAAGCTTTTGAACATTGTGAGAGTACGTTACAAATTGCCATCAAAGAGCATCATCAAACACAGATAGCGCTGAAAAAGAGAATTGTTGTTCAAGTTCAGGGAGTGTCCAGACGCCGGAGCTGAGTGTATGTATGAATACAGAAGCTTCGGAAGTCAGGACAAAGTGCAGAAATTGGGCAAATGGCCTTTCTCAAAACCATCTAGAGATTCATATCCAACAATACCTTCGCCCCTTTCAATACGGCCCGCTCGTCTATTACCGGCGGATTTTCCATGACCGAAGCAACAAGTCTGCTGTTTCCTCCTGTTCCGATAATCTTAACCGCATTCTCCTGTAACTCATCAATGAGGAAATGATGCACACGCGTAAGCAGCCCTTCTATCTGTTTGACACACCCCCAGAACACCCCGCTTTGCATACAATCGGCTGTTGACTTTCCAAGAAGCGGTATCGGCTCCTCCGTTATTTCTATCAAAGGAAGCTTCGCCGTACGATCGTGTAACACAGCAGTCATCAGGTCGAACCCGGGTAAAATCATCCCGCCAAGATAAACACCCCGTGAGCTCACAACATCGAAGGTAATGGCTGTTCCGATATCAAGAGCGATAATAGCTCGATCAGGCCAGCTTCTACAACTCAATGAGCAAAGAGCCAGCCGGTCGGCACCAAGAGTATGTGGGGGATCGTAATCAAGCGCAAACGGCAAGGATAACGTACTGTTGATCTCCACAACCTTTCCAGAGAGGGTGTTCGCCAGGATATGCAGAAACTGTTCACCGACAGAGGGAACGACACTACAGACAGCGGCATGTAAAATGGAAGGATGATTGTTGAAAATCCTTCTGGTCAGGTCCAGTACCTTTTTACCGCCCTTGAGTTTTTCTGTCTGGATTGTATAAGTCGCGAGACACCGCTCTCCTTCAAAAACCGCACAGTCTGTAACAGAATTGCCTATTTCTATAATCAAAACGACCATCATTGACAAAGATACCACCGAAGGAGGCTGCTCAGCGCTCGAACGGAACGTTGGTAAGAACGGACAACTCGTCGAGCATTTTCTCGAAACCCGGCAGGTTTTTTGTAACAAAAACGGAATCCTTCGCTTGACCTGCCTCGGCAACCACAAAATATTTCGATGGAGGATTGAAGGTGACAGGTTCTTTGTAGATCCTGACGATATCGTTTAGGACAAAAGTCTTGTCAGCACCTCTCCGATAGTTGTACGAAAGAGAATTCTCGTCGAGCGTTATAACGTCCCCTTCCTGTCCATGCTCGGCAATGAAACGTGTGTTGTACGCCTGGGGAATGGCGAATGAAACTGTTGTCAATAAAAGAAGAACCGTACTTTTCCACAAACAGCCCAGATCGATACCATAACTGAACTTGCCGAACCTGAAAAAAACACCCCAACTGACAGCAAGCAACGAAAGCCCTACAAGCCAGGTAAAAAAATAATAATTGTCAAGCCACCACGTAGGGTAGGTCAATGGATATTGAAAAACCTGCTGCATTATATTCTGTTTCTGAAACCTGTTATGAAAGCCATGAAAATAAAGCTTTTTAACCTTTAGTTTACAATAAAACGATATTTCGCCAATTCTCTCAAACAAAAGCATGTACAACCATGAAATCATTCCACAAAGAGCTCTGGATGAACGTACCTGACCGGATGGAATTCGTAAACATCACCCGGAACGTCGAAGAAGCACTTGCAGAAAGTGATATCAGTGAAGGGCTTTGCCTTGTCAACGCAATGCATATTACCGCTTCGGTATTCATCAATGACGATGAACCCGGACTTCACAGTGACTACAAACGATGGCTCGAAGAACTGGCTCCTCATGAACCGCTCAGCCTTTACCGGCATAACCTGACAGGCGAAGACAACGGTGACGCACATCACAAGCGCCAGATTATGGGAAGAGAGGTTGTTATTGCTGTAACCCGGGGAAAACTGCATTTTGGCCCCTGGGAACAGATTTTTTATGGCGAGTTCGACGGAAAAAGAAGAAAAAGACTATTGATAAAGATTATCGGAGAATGAAAAGAGACTGCCTCGGCTGACAGCACTGCCAGTTGACAGAAATGCTTTCCGGCGAACAAGGAGTCAAGCAAAACAAGAGGCTGTCTCAAAAGCACTGCTTCACGGCTATCGATCACTATGCACACGTTTCCGGTAGAGAGTCATGCCGCACTCGATGCGGCATCCATACTGACTTTCTTTGGAAGATGGATCCCCGGGTCAAGCCCGGGGATGACTATGTGAAAATAATTGAATGACGAGTGAGACAACCTCGTTTTTCAGTGTTCGAAAAGCATTTCCGAATAGGTCGGTAGTTCCCATTTATCCCTGTCCACCATAAACTCGAGTTTGTCAGCAACCTCGCGGACCTTGTCCATAGCCGGAAGAACGACATCGGCAGAGTAATCTGCCATCTCAAACCCTTCTTCAAGAGTATCCATCTTTTCAATGACCCCGTCAAGTTCGGCAGTCAAATCGATAACGTCTCCAAGACTTTCGGCGAGTTCCTTGAGGTGATCACCCTGGCTTTTAAGTGTTTTACCAGATACCCCGACCCTCTCGGCAGCATCTACCAGAGCGTTGAAAGAACTAGCGATTTCACCCTGATATTCCGAAACGTTCGGAATAACAAAGGTTTTGAGCATCAGTTGTAACGTCCTTGCTTCGATATCGATACCTTTGACGTAACGCTCGAGACGGGTGTTGAGCCTTGCATCGAGTTCTTCCTGTGACAATACGGAATATTTGACAAACATCTCACGAGTATCGCTGTCACGGAGTACCCGCATAGCCTGGGGTGTGTTTTTAAGATTCGGAAGCCCCCTGTCGGATGCAGCTTTCTGGAGATTTTCACTGTAGTTGTCACCCTGATAGCGAACAGGTTTGGTTGCTGCGATCTCAGCACGAAGAACATCCTGAATCGCTGCATCTTTATCGACTCCGGAGTCGATTTTGCTTTGGATCTCATCTGCAAGTTCATCCATCGCTTCAGCCATAAGCGTGTTCAGCACCATGTTCGGAACTGAAATAGGCTGGGAAGAACCTACTGCCCGAAACTCGAATTTGTTCCCGGTAAACGCGAACGGTGATGTACGGTTACGGTCGGTATAATCCTTGTTCAGAACCGGCAGGTGAGCAAGACCGAGGTTTAGTACCTGTTTTTCGGTCGCGAAATCGACCTTACCGCTCTCGATAGCGTCGAGAACCTTTTCAAGCAGTTCACCGAGGAAAACCGTAACGACTGCCGGAGGAGCTTCGTTTGCCCCAAGACGGTGGTCATTGCCTATACTGGCAATAGACGCTCTCAGAACACCTGAACGCTTGTAAACACCTTTCAGAACAGCAACAAGGAACACAAGGAACTGTATGTTCGATTCAGGAGTATCACCAGGTTCGAGCAGATTAACGCCCCCGGCCGTTCCGATCGACCAGTTGTTGTGTTTACCTGAACCGTTTATACCGGCAAAAGGCTTTTCATGCATGAGAAGTGCGAAACCTTTCCTTTCAGCAACTCTTCGCATCACCTCCATGACAAGCAGGTTATGATCTGCAGCAATGTTTGCTCGCTCGAAAATCGGGGCGATTTCAAACTGATGCGGAGCAACTTCGTTGTGGCGGGTTTTTGCTGGAATTCCCAGAAGGTATAGTTCTTCCTCAACCTCTTGCATGAACTCGAGCACCCTGTTTGGAATGGCACCAAAATAGTGATCTTCGAGCTGCTGGCCTTTCGGAGGCATAGCACCAAGAAGCGTACGCCCGCTCATAACCAGATCGGGGCGCATAGAGTAAAATTTGCGGTCAACCAGGAAATACTCCTGCTCCGCCCCGGCATAGGTATTGACACGGCTGACACCGTCTACACCAAGAATACCGAGCAGTTTGATTGCTGATTTGCTGACGGCATCCATTGAACGAAGCAGCGGTGTTTTTTCATCAAGTGCTTCACCATGGTAAGAGATAAAGACCGTTGGAATACAAAGCGTCAGTCCTTTACCGCCTTTCATGAGAAAAGCCGGACTTGTCGGATCCCAGGCTGTATATCCCCGCGCTTCGAAAGTTGTTCTCATACCGCCGGAAGGAAAACTCGATGCATCGGGCTCACCCTGAATGAGCTGCCCGCCTGAAAAACGCTCGATAGGTGTTCCGTCCTTGTCAAAAGTCAGAAATGCGTCATGTTTCTCCGCTGTCGCACCCGTCATTGGCTGAAACCAATGGGTATAGTGAGTAGCCCCATTTTCCATAGCCCATTCTTTCATGCCATGAGCGACAACCCCGGCAATTTCTTCGGAAAGCTTGTTACCGGTTTGTATGGTTTTCTGCAACGCTCGATAAACCTCTTTTGGAAGTTTTTTTCGCATCGCCTTATGATCGAACGTCAAAGCACCGAAATACGATGATACCGCATTTTTATTATTGTTTTCCAACAGCTCCTCCTTTATGGTTTTTATGGTTTCTGTTTTCACTTTCTTGATTTTTTTTCATCAAATACAGCCAGAACCTGCCTGTCCTGCAGGTTCTTGCGGACGATATCGGAACTGATCTTTGTATTCCTCTTTATCTGTGATAAAACAAAACTTGTGTTGGTCCCGAGCACTCCGGGCCAGCTCTGTACCCTTGAAAGAAGTTGCTCAAGTGATTTGGTATTATGTGTCATGACCCGTAAAATATGGGAGCCTTCTCCAGTTACGGCATAGCATTCCATAATCTCTTCCTCACGGAGCACATGCTCCATGAATGACTTGTAATGCTTGGACGAATCAACTCTCGCCCATACAAACGCCTGGATATCAAACCCCAAACGTCTCTCATCCACCTGGGTAGTAAACTTCTTGATAATTCCCTTTTTCTGAAGTTTATCGAGACGCTCACTGACTGAAGGGATCGACAAACCGACAATTTCTGCGAGCTCGCTCAGCCTTATACGACCGTTATCACCGAGCGCCTCAACAATTTTCAAATCGATAAGATCAATGTGACCCGACATAAACCTACAATTTTGTATTTGTTCACCACAACATTACAAAAATAATAAGATTATTACAAACTTAATCTAAAATTATCACCAACAAGCCGCAGTAAACCTAAAAAAATAAGGACATGATATTTCTGTCCTGCTGATTTCGATAACACTGCAAGATCTTACATTTCTTTCAGGATTTCCAGAAAAATGCGTAACTATTTTCTGGCTTCGCACTTATAAATCTTCATCAAAACAGTGCGCATTCGAAATATCAGGGGATTCTACAGAACGCCCGACAAACCATCGATCATGATTGAACTAAAACCTGACGAAAAATACAACCACCACGACAGATCCTCTCAAATCCCGGAAAAAAACGATACCGAAACCGTACGTCCTCCTGCGATCGATGATTTACGGTTTTTCGTAAAAGGCTCCCTCACCCTTTTGGCAAAATTTGTCCACGACATCGATTGGCTTTTAACAAAAATCAAATCGAATGACAAATCTTGAAGTAATATGAATTTGCCTCGATCAAATGCTGTACTGGAAAACAAATTATCATTATATTCAGCTCATGAATTTTTACCGCTCTTGATAATTTTCTCGAGCGTATAACCTACAACTGCATCAAACAGTGAAAGTAGCTATTTTCGGAGCTGGAGTTGCCGGCTTGAGTGCGGCCATCGAGTTAGTTGACCTCGGATATGACGTTGAAATCTATGAGAAACGAAAAATTCTCGGCGGCAAGGTTTCTGTTTGGAAAGACAGCGACGGCGATTCGATTGAATCGGGGTTGCACATAGTTTTCGGCGGCTACGAACAATTGCAGACCTATCTTGACAGAGTTGGAGCAGGCGACAACTATCTTTGGAAAGAACACTCTCTCATCTATGCCGAACCTGATGGGAAACAGTCTTTTTTCAAAAAAGCCAACCTTCCGAGCCCCTGGGCTGAAGTCGTTGGCGGCCTGCAGGCTGATTTCCTCACGATGTGGGATAAAATCTCTCTCATCAAAGGCCTCTATCCAGCTCTCGCCGGAAATGAAGAGTACTTTCGAAGCCAGGATCATATGACATATTCGGAATGGCACCGGTTAAGAGGTGCCTCCGAAAACTCACTGCAAAAACTCTGGCGAGCAATTGCACTTGCCATGAATTTTATAGAACCGAATGTCATCAGCGCACGCCCGATGCTGACAATATTCAAGTACTTCGGCACAGATTACGCTGCGACAAAATTCGCCTTTTTCCGTGAAAACCCGGGCGATTCCATGATCGAACCCATGCGCCGGTATATCCAGAGCAAAGGGGGTAGAATCTTTATCGATGCCAAGCTTTCCCATTTCGACATCGATGAAAGCGGCACCATTGAACGTGCTGTACTCAGCGATGGCCATCCGGTTGAAGCCGATGCTTTTATCTCGGCTCTCCCGGTGCACAATGTCAAAAAAATATTACCGAAACAGTGGTTGCATCATAACTATTTCTCCAACCTTTACCAGTTTACAGGTAGCCCCGTTGCCAACTGTCAGTTATGGTTCGATAAAAAAATAACCGATACCGACAACCTGATGTTTTCTCAGGGAACGATTTTTGCGACCTTCGCCGATGTATCCATAACCTGTCCGGGTGATTTCCAGCAGGGAAACGGTAGTGCAACAGGTGGCAGCGTGATGAGTCTGGTACTTGCACCGGCACATCATCTCATGGATATGCCAAACGAGGTCATTACAGAAATGGTCATGAAAGACATTCACGATCGTTTCCCGAAATCAAGGCACGCCAAGTTGCTGAAATCAACGATAGTAAAAATACCCGAGTCCGTCTATAAAGCAGTTCCTGATGTAGACAAGTTCAGGCCGGATCAGATCAGTCCGATCGACAATTTCTATCTTGCGGGTGATTATACCTATCAGCGATACCTCGCATCGATGGAAGGAGCAGCTCTCAGTGGACGCCATGTCGCTGAAAAACTGCACGCGAGAGCCGGAAGGTAACATCCGAAAATCCAGCAAAAAACCAGAGGAACAGCATCGTTACCGGAAAAAACCCTACGGCAGGGCGAAAGCGTTCGTTTACAGGCAAGTTCTGTTATTTCGATAGGCATCGTCTTTCATTATAACTTTGCAGTGTCACTTTTCAGAGCCTATGGACACTCCCCTGCTTATCATTTTTACGAGAAATCCTGTAAAAGGAAACGTTAAAACGCGCCTTGCTGCTTCGACAAGTGATGACTTTGCACTGAAAGTTTACAACAAACTACGGGGCATCACTCAAAAAGCGGCATCAGCAAGTGGAGCCGACATCGCAGTCTACTATGATGACCACTTGCCCGATGCTGACATATTCCAGGAAACGAAAACCCGGACTTTTTTACAAAAAGGAAGTGATCTCGGCACCCGCATGTTCAACGCTTTCAAACAGGGTTTTTCAGAAAACTACCGGCGCGTAGTCCTGATTGGAACCGACTGTCCCGAACTGACAGGAACAATAATCACAAACGCTTTCGACGCCTTGGAGCAACACCATGCGGTACTTGGACCGGCAAAAGACGGTGGTTATTATCTCATAGGGTTGCGTGTACTCCTCTCTGAACTTTTTATCGACAAGCAATGGAGTACCAGTACTGTCTGCCGCGAAGCGAAGAATGAACTCGATCGTCACCATATCGATTATGCTTTACTGCAAACCCTTTCAGATATAGATACCCTTGAAGATATCGGAAATTTTAAACCGGATTGATCGTGAACATAAGCATTATCATTCCAACCTTCAATGAGGAAGAAACCATTGCCGAAACACTTTCGAACATCTGTAACGCTACCGAAAAGCAAAACGACATCGAAATCATTATCAGTGACGCGAGCGATGACAGCACACTCGGCATTGCAGAGAATTTCCCTGTCAGGACCTGCCGTTCACCTAAAGGCCGCTCGATACAGATGAACCGCGGAGCAGATATCGCAACCGGTACAATACTTTATTTCCTTCATGCCGACACTCTACCACCTCATGGGTTCACAGAAAGTATCGTTAACACTGTCGAGCAGGGCAGACCTGCCGGCTGCTTTCAGATGTGTTTTGACGATCCCCATTGGCTGATGCAAACCTATGGGTGGTTTACACGACTCCCCCTGATGTTTTGCAGAGGAGGCGATCAGTCTCTTTTCATCACTCGTGATCTTTTCAACCGGATAGGCGGTTTCAATGAAAAAATGCGTATAATGGAAGATATCGAGATAATTGAACGCATCAACAAACACTCCACCTTTGCCATACTTGACGATGCTGTAATAACGTCCTCAAGAAAATATACTGTAAACGGTAGAATCAGGTTACAGATAATTTTCGGAACGATCCACTTGCTCTATGCGATGGGATTCGATTTAGATATTTTGGCAGATTTCTATTCTCGAAACATCTCCTGAAACCGCCTTATCCGGCAAAGTAAAAAATAAGCATAAACTTTATGCGCCATCTTTTTAAGGCGTTATGTATTATATTGCCTGTGTAAACACCTTGTTCTCGAGGAAATAAAACGTCACTAGCCATACACCGATCAAACCTGAATCCAACCATGACCCAAGAGAGAAAAGAACCACAAGCGATTCAAAACGCAACATCTCAAGATGACATTGCCGGCAGCAATGAAGCCAGTATCCCTCTGCTTATGGAAAATATTGGCACACTTTTCGATTCCGCATTCAGTTCACTAGCTGAAATGGTTGATTCAGTGAATTCCCTGACCGGACAGATCACAGACAACGTCAGCAGTACAGTAAATTCCGAATCCGTTCAGAATGTCATCGAGGGCTTGAATACGGCTTCGCAATCGTTGTTATCAAGTGTCAATTCTACAATTGAAGGAGTCAACACCGCACTCGAATCCAAGGAACTGAAGGAAACCTTTGACAGCTTGGGACAGTTATGGAATACAGTAACTGAAAGTTTTGATTCAGTGGTACAGGCCGTACCCGTCCAGGAAATCATAGAAAATGTCAGTGCCGGAATCGGTCAGGTCACCGGAAACGTCGGCGGGATGGTGTTTCAACAACATTCGGATACAAAACATCCCAAAGCTGTCGAAATACCGTTCACTCATAAGGATTCCTGTTGCGGGCACGAAAGTAAAAAAACCTCGGCTGATACGGAAAAAAACCATACAAATCAGCCCCTGCAGGAAAATGTATAGAAACAATCAAGGAATAATAGCAGGGCCAAGTTGGAGTTCATTTCTCTACTCTAAAGAGTTATCAGTTTCCCCATTTGCCCCCAAGACAGGAAAAGTTTGTGTTACGTTCAGACAACAGCCAAAGGAAACCCTCATCAAGTTCCAGTACAGCAAAACAGTATCGGGTTTTAATCGCTGACGACGATAAATCAACCCGAATTCTGTTGAACCATTTTTTAAAAAAAATGGGCTATCAGCCTGTCGACGCAATCGATGGAGAGGAATGTATTTCGATCCTTGAAAAAGAAAAAATAGATATCCTCCTCTTGGATATCAACATGCCGAAAAAAGACGGTTTTGGAGTTATGTCGTACCTCCGAAAAAAAGACATCCCGATACCGGTCATCATGATTACCGCTCTCAATGACATCCCTAACACGGTGAAATGCATAAAAATGGGAGCGTATGAATATCTTACCAAACCACTGGATGTTGATCGACTTCAGATCGTCATGAGAAATGCAATCAGTGAATCGGAGCTTCACGATGCAGTTTCCCAATTGAAAAAAGAGCTGAAAACCAAGGAAATTTTCAAACAAATCATCGGAGAGAGTTCTTCGATCAAACAAACAATGGAACAGGCTCTGCAGGTCATGGAAACAGACCTCAATGTCCTGATAATTGGAGAAAGCGGAACTGGCAAGGAGCTTTTCGCTCAGGCCATTCATGAAGGCAGTAAAAGAAAAAACGGTCCTTTTATCTCTGTCAATTGTGCTGCTATTTCTCATGAACTTGCAGAAAGTCTTCTTTTCGGACACTCCAAAGGCTCATTTACCGGTGCAAACAATGACCATGAAGGATTTTTTGAGCAGGCTGATCAGGGAACGCTTTTCCTTGATGAAATTGGGGATATGAACGCAGATATACAGGCAAAAGTACTCAGAGCCATTCAGGAAAAGAAGATTCGAAGGGTCGGAGAAAAAATCGAACGAAGCATCAACTTCCGGGTCATTTCAGCAACCCACTGGAACTTCGCTCATGCGCTCGACAGCAACTCTTTCAGAGACGACCTTTATTATAGACTCGAAGAGTATCCGCTTTACATCCCGCCGCTACGGGAGCGAAAAGAAGATATTCCTTTTCTGGCGAAACATTTCCTCGAGGAGTTCTGTAGCGCCAATAACATCAAACAGTTGAGTTTTACACCTGAAGCTGTCGAGGAGATGGTGGAATACCATTGGCCCGGCAATATTCGCGAACTTAAAAATGCCATTCAGCGAACAGCGATCAGCAGCAAGCACATCGGAGAAATAACATCGATACTCCGGCACAGAGGAGGACATATCAGAAAAAATGATCAAAAGATCATAACTCCGAACAACTGTACCCACATAGAAACAGCATGTAAAAAAGAAAAAATTCAGAGCCTCGAAGAAATCGAACGCAGGGCAATCGAAGAAGCATATAAAGCCTGTGAAGGCAACCCGACAAAAACAGCTCAAGCCCTCGGCATCGGAAGAGCAACACTCTATCGTAAACTCAAGAAATTCGGACTCAACTAAAAAAGCGACAGGTAACACAACGCCACAGCTTCTCACTCGTCATTCACTATCGAAGCTGGCTTGCCGCGGTGCTGATTCCCGTATGTCCAAAACCTCCCTCGCCACGAACTGTCTGTGATAGCGAGTTTACTTCCTCGAGTGTCACATGTTCGTAACGGGAAACGACCATTTGAGCAATTCGATCACCATGCTGAACCCTGAACGGCTTTTTTCCATAATTGACAAGAATCACCTTGACTTCCCCCCTGTAATCTGCATCGATGGTTGCTGGGCTGTTGGGTAGTGAGATCAAGTGCTTGAGCGCCAAACCGCTGCGTGGCCTGAGCTGAGCTTCAAAACCTTCAGGCAGCTCGATACACAACCCTGTAGGAATGAGCGCGGTTGTAAAAGGATCGATTTCCACCGGAGCATCCAGACATGCAGCCAGATCCATGCCGGCAGCATTCGCCGTTGCATACCGGGGAAGAATGGCTTTTTTCTCGATACGGACTATCTTTACCGTAGACATTGCAGAAAGTGGTTTATATTGGTTTTTACTCAAGATAACTCATTCGCACAATAAGCATTGACAGTGAATAATAAAACAGAAAAGGTGTACGCTCTCGCTTTCGGTGCTCATCCTGATGATGTAGAGCTTTCCTGCGGGGCAACATTGTTGAAACTCATCGACGAAGGCCAAACAGTTGCCGTATGCGATCTCACCCAGGGCGAAATGGGAACCCTTGGTTCACCGGAAACGAGAAAAAAAGAATCCGACAGGGCAACAAAAGTTATGGGTTACACAAAACGCGTAACGCTCGATCTCGGAGACTCGAAACTTTACTACACCGAAGAGGCACAAAAAGAAATCATTCGGGTCATTCGTCATTTTCAACCCTGTGTGGTGTTCGCCAACCCTCCGGACGAGCGGCACCCTGATCATATCAAAGCGTCACGCCTGGTCAATGATGCGATTTTCTATGCCGGACTCAAAAAAATCACCACGGTGCACAACGGTGAGCAACAGGAACCTTACAGGCCGCCACATCTTCTCTACTATATGCAGTTCAAGCACATCGATCCGTCTCTCATCGTCGACGTCACAACAACGTTCGAACGATCCAGAAAAGGTATCCTCGCTTTCGGCTCACAATTCTACAAGGAAGGTGAGACGAATGAACCGGAAACCTTGATCCAGCGAAAAGAATTTCTCAGTGGACTCGAAGCCCGAGCCCGATATCTCGGAGAACAGATTGGGACCGAATATGGAGAAGGCTTTACTGAACCAGGTCCCTTGAAAGTAACAACGTTCACTGCTTTATTTCCAGAAAAATGACAGTGACGTCAGTTTCAACCGAACGTCTCAGTACCCACATTGCAACCCTCTTGGCACGTCATCCGCCAACCAAACCGTCATTTCCACATCAATTGTAATCCACCTTCGCCGTATTTCTTCCTCTCAGAAACTTATCTACATACAGAGCGGCACGACATCCTTCTGAAGCAACAATTATAGCCTGCTTGATATCCTTGCACAATATATCTCCTGCAGCAAAAACACCGGGCACGGATGTAGAAAAATCCACCCCTATCTTCAAACAACTTTCTTCGACACAATCAAGCTGACCTCCCGCATAGTCGATGATAGGAGAAGAACCGCTCAGATAAAGAAAAACACCATCTACCTCGAGAGGAGTATTCTCTCCTTCGATTGCAAGAGACTCGACAGCTTTTTCCCCGTTAATCGCAGCAATGCGTTGGTTATACCGCACGTCAATATTCGGTTGAAAATCGAGCTCCTCGACCATTTCCGACGGCACCGAAAACGATGATGTCGGACAGAGCAAATACACTTTCCCAGCAAAGCGTGAGAGCACCTTCGCCTCTTCTATCGCTTCTCCTGTTCGGCCGGCAACGGCAACGACTTGCCCCTTGTAAAATGCAGCATCGCAGGTAGCACAGTAGCTGACACCAGCCCCCAAGAGTTCCTGCTCACCCTTTATCTTCCTGTTTTTTCCCATCGAACCGGTAGCGAGAATCAAAGCTTTTGCCCTGAAAACCTTGCCGCTCGCGGTAAAAACTTTTTTTTCGTGTTCGCTCAAATCAAGGCCGGTCACTTTTTCTCTGAAAAACTTTGCGCCGAACGATTCAGCTTGACCTCTCATCGAGTCGAGTAGTTCGATACCGGAAACGTCCGAACGAACCCCGGGATAGTTGGCAATAATGTGAGCCATACCCAAAGCACCGGCATGGGGATCCTTATCGAGGACAACCGTCCGCAATTCAGCTCTTGCAGTATAAATAGCTGCGGACGAACCTGCAGGCCCTCCCCCGATAATCACAACATCATAGTGTTCTGTATTCATGAGACATCACCTGTTTGTAACTTTTCTCTTAATGGTTTCATATTGTCAAGAATTCTCTAAATTCCTCAAAGCTATCATTTCCTTGCAAAAAACACAGGCCATGCAAAAAATAGTAGTCTGGTTATCATTTTTTTTTCTGTGCTGCGCATTACCCTCTTGCAGCGATCCGCAGGAATATCGTTCAGATCACATTACCATTGGTATCGATGGCGACTTCGACCACCTGAATCCCTTACTGATACAACTCTCTCTCTCTCGAGAAGTCTGTACACTTCTCTTCCCGTCTTTGACAAAACCTTCCTACGATCGGCAAAAAGGAACTATCGAATTCAAACCTAACGCTGCTGAAAACTGGGAATTCAGCGACGATGGCAAAAAAGCGGTGTTTCATCTCAAAAAAGATGCGGTTTGGCAAGACGGCGAACCATTAACTTCCGAAGACTACAAGTTTTCGTACCGGCTCTATGCAAATCCTGAAATTGCCAGCACTCGCCAACACTATCTCAACGACCTTTTGAGGCTCGATGATGGCAGCATCGATTTTGAAAACAGCGTCGAAACACCTGACGATCACACGCTGGTTCTGAAGTTCGACAAACCGATGGCTCCAGCCATAATCCTCGATCATTTCAATGATCTCATGCCGGTCGCTAAGCATATTTTCGATTCGATTCCTCCCGAAGAAATCCGCATGCGAGCAGCAGAAACACCGATTGTCGGTGCAGGCCCTTTCAAGGTGAAAGAATGGACTCGGCAGCAACAACTTGTCCTCGTATCGAACGAGAAATCGATATTACCTCATCCGGGACTTACCTCCACGATGAGCTTCATCATCGTTCCCGAGTACACCACGCGCCTTGCCATGCTGAAATCAGGCCAGCTCGATGCACTCATATCTGCTGGCGGAATCAACCCGAAAGACCTTCCGGAACTGCAAAAGACAAACCCCGAGATCATGATAACACCCGTCAAGAATCGATATTTCGACAGTATCGTATGGCTGACCATTGACGGGGAGTCCTATAGAAAGCATGAGAAAATCAAACCGAATTTTTTCTTCGGGGATAAAAAGGTACGCCAAGCCATGACCCATGCAATTGACCGCCAAGCCATAATTGATGGCTTCATGGGCCCAGAACATGCTGTAATAGTCAATACATCACTATCCCCTGCCTATGAAACGATCGCCAACCGGTCCCTCGATGCCTATGCATATGATCCCCAAAAAGCGCAGTCATTGCTCAAAGAGGCCGGATGGGAACCCGGACCTGACGGCATCATGCAGAAAAACGGTAAACAGTTTTCTTTTTCCCTTGCAGCTCAGGCCGGGAACCCGCGCAGAAACTATGCGGCAACAATTATCCAGCAAAACCTCCGCGAGATCGGCATAGAGTGTGAGCTTAGAATCGACGAAAAGCTTATTTTCAACAAAAGCCAGAACGAATTCCGCTACGATGCCGCATTATCGGGCCTTGCTGCCGAAACCCTGCCGTTTCAGCTTATCATCTGGGGGTCGGATTTCAAGAACCGGCCTTTTAACTCTTCGGCATTTCAGAATGCAAAGCTTGACAGGGTAATAAGCCGACTCAGCACTCCCCTTCGGGAAAACGAGAGCATTCTCTTATGGCAAGAGTACCAAACAATACTCCATGAAGAGCAGCCGAGAACCTTCCTTTACTACTACGATGAACTCGAGGGATTCAGCGAAAGGGTTAAAAACGTGGAAGTCAATCTCCTTTCGACTCTTTATAACGCATATGAATGGGAGCTGAATTAGCGTATACTCACATTGGGGCATTCCGTATTTTTGCTATATTCTTGAGCTTTTTGTTGCGATCGTCTATCATCTTCCACAGGTCAAGATCAACAGGTATGCCTCGTTATACTCCCGAACAGCTTGAAAAAAGAAATCTCTCCGTCTGGACTAAAGTGCAGGGCATCCTTGCGCCCATACAGTTCGTTGCGTTCATAGCCGGCTTTGCCGTGACCGTTCTGTACAAACTAGGCATGGGTATCGACAACTTTACATGGGTAACCGCTTTTATCATTCTGAAAACCGCTATTTTTCTCCTCATTTTTATCACAGGAGCGTTTTTCGAAAAAGATGTCTTCGACAAATACGTTTTTGCACCGGAGTTTTTCTGGGAAGATATCGGTAGCACCATAGCAATAATCATTCACCTTGCCTACTTTATTTTATTTTACATGGGCCTGGATGAAAATGTCCTTATCTGGACTGCTCTCCTCGCCTATCTGAGTTACTTGATCAACGCCGCACAGTTTTTGTTCCGCTTGATCATAGAAAAACAGCATGCGAAAAAAACTCAAACAGCAAACTGAAGCCAGCAGAACCGCCATGAAAGCAAAAGCAATCGTTTTTACTGGTGTTCGCCAGATAGAAGTTAAAAACGTAACGCTCAAACCGGTCTCGTCGACCGATGTACTCATTGAAACCTATTGGTCTTCAATTAGTACAGGTACCGAAAAAATGGCTTTCGACGGCCTTATTCCTTCACCGCCGTTCATCTTTCCGTTTATCCCCGGCTATGAAACCGTAGGAAAAATCACAAAGGTCGGAGCCCATGTCAATGAAAGCCTCATTGGCAAGTATGCATACATAGCCGGATCTTTCGGATACGAAAACGTCAATGCCGCTTTTGGAGGAGCATCACAGTTTGTAGTCTGTCCGGTCGAGAGTATTACGGTACTTGAAGGTATTGACGACCCGAAATGCGGCATTGCTTTACCGCTTGGAGCAACTGCTCTCCATTTTATGGATCTTGCAGACATAACAGGAAAGAAAGTTCTTGTTCTGGGTCAGGGTGCCGTAGGCATTCTTGCCGTCCAGCTTGCCAAACACATGGGGGCAAAACTTGTTGCGGCTACAGAACCATACCAGAACCGCCTTAACTTCTCTTCTGCAGACCTGAAAGTTAACCCATCAACACAGGATGTTTCAGCAGCACTCGCTGGAAACGAATTCGATGTCATGATAGACAGTACCGGCGTCATGAACGCTATCGAAACAGGCCTGCGCTTCCTGAAATTCCACGGCAAAGTAATTTTCGGGGGCTACTACCAACGAATGAATATCGATTACTCACAGGCTTTCGAAAAGGAACTGTCATTTGTCGCTGCACGTCAATGGGCCAAAGGAGACCTGCTTCGTGTCAGAGAGCTTCTCAGAACCGGCAAACTGAACGCAAAAAAGATATTCACCCATAGCCACTCCGTTGATACCGATCTTGCCGAAGCGTACCATCAAGCATTCAATGACCCGGACTGTTTAAAGATGATTCTCAACTGGAAAGAGCCAGATACCGAAACCCTTTCAGAATAGGAATATCATATCTGTATGACACCACGTACCATAGCCATATACGGAAAAGGAGGCATTGGAAAAAGCTTCACGACAACCAACCTCAGCGCGACGTTTGCGCTTATGGGAAAAAAAGTACTGCAGTTGGGTTGTGATCCGAAACATGATTCGACAACATCGCTTTTCGGCGGAGTATCATTGCCAACCGTGACTGAAGTTTTTGCAGAAAAAAATGCCTGCAATGAAAAAGTGCAAATCAGCGATATCGTTTTCAGAAGAGATGTCCCTGATTTTCCACAGCCAATTTACGGTGTTGAGCTGGGCGGCCCACAAGTCGGCAGAGGGTGTGGTGGTAGAGGCATTATTTCCGGCTTTGATGTACTTGAAAAGCTGGGGCTCTTTACCTGGGATCTCGATATCATTCTGATGGATTTTCTCGGTGATGTCGTTTGCGGAGGGTTCGCGACACCTTTGGCACGCTCTTTGAGTGAAGAAGTCATTCTTTTGACAACCAATGACCGCCAGTCGATATTTACTGCCAACAACATTTGCCAGGCAAACAACTATTTTCGAACCGTAGGAGGACAATCAAAACTCCTCGGACTCATTATCAATCGAGATGACGGTAGCGGTATTGCAGAAAAGTATGCGGCTTGTGCAGAGATAAACATCCTCATGAAATTGCCATACGATCCGGCGGCAAGGGATAAGGATGACAGCTTCAATTTCGCAATTCAGGTTCCTGAAATCGGAGAAAAGTTTCGCAAACTCGCCGCTGATATCATTGAAAGAAATATCGAATCCTGTGAGTCGGCCGGGCTTGATTTTCAAACATTTGTCCGCTTGTTCGGAGAGGTGAACGAAGCTCATCCAACCCCTGCCTCGGCAACAGAGCTAATCGGACAACAAACACAAACAAGTCCCGACCTTTCAGCACAGGAATACGATGATCCTGGCTCATCTGACAACGAAAAGCTGTTATCCTGCGTCGATAAACTCCCTGATGCCGAACGAGAAATCTACCGCATGATTGAAATTGATAAAAAAAGCGTCACGGAAACAGCCCGACTGCAAGGTATCAGTGAATCGGAAACCGAGAAAACACTTTCAGCCGCCAGAACCCGTCTGAGAAAACTGTTCTTCTCTCTATAAACAGTGACGAGTGGCAAGTAATATACAACCCGTCACTCGTTACTTGTCCCTCTATCCCACTTTCGCCCGCTTGGCTGCCTTGGCTCTCTGATTCGAATCCAGAATTCTTTTACGGATTCTGATATTTTCCGGCGTCACTTCGACAAGCTCGTCGTCATTGATAAAATCAAGAGCCTGCTCGAGTGTCATTTTTTTAGGTGGAGTAAGACGAACCGCATCGTCAGCACCTGAAGACCTCATATTGGTGAGCTTCTTGGTCTTGCATACATTCAGGGTAATATCGAACTCTCTGGTCGACTCGCCGACCACCATACCTTCATAAACCCTGATATTCGGTCCTATGAAAAAGGTACCTCGGTCTTCGAGACCGGCAATCGCATAGGCAACCGACTGACCGTTTTCCCCACTGACCAGTGCCCCTGTTTCTCTTGCAGGAAGCTTCCCTCTGAACGGTTGATAGTCATGAAACACATGCGAAAGCATCCCTTCACCCTTGGTATCGGTAGTAAACTCCTGGCTGTACCCTATCAATCCTCTGGTAGGAATCTCAAACTCGAGTCTGACCATACCACCTCTCAAAGTCTCCATGTGTTTCATTTCAGCCTTACGCCGTCCCATTTTTTCGATGACAACACCGTTGTATTCATCAGGCACATCGATCGTCACATGTTCGACCGGTTCGAGAAGTGTACCGTCCTCAGCTGTCCGAGTTATCACCTGAGGCCTTGAAATAGCCAGTTCGAACCCTTCACGACGCATGTTTTCTATCAACACGGAAAGATGCAGCTCTCCACGTCCCGAAACACGAAACGTATCGGCACTGTCAGTCTCCTCGACCTGCAGAGCGACATTGGTCATCACCTCCTTCATGAGCCGTTCGCGTATTTTGCGGCTTGTGACTTCCTTGCCTTCCTGACCGGCAAAGGGGGAATCATTCACCGAAAAAAGCATGGAAAGGGTCGGTTTACTGATTTCAAACGACTCGATCGCTTCAGGGCATGTTTCGAAAGCAAGAGTCTGACCGACATTGACACCAGCAATACCCGAAATAGCTATGATATCACCTGAAGTCGCCTCTTTCACCTCAACTCGCTGCGTCATATTAAAAGTAAAGAGTTTGGCGACGCTACCCTTGCCGACAATACCTTCATCGGTAACGACAGCGAGAGAATCACCGGGATGAACCTTTCCTCTGTGGATCCTTCCAACAGCTATTTTCCCCAAATAGTCGCTGTAATCCAGAGTGGTCACCAGCATCTGAAAATCATCTTCATCACTGTTTTCCGGTGACGGTATTTCTCCGATAATCATATCGAGCAACAGGCTCATGTCACCGTCAGAATCCTGCATGGAGGCTTTCGCTATACCGAATTTAGCCGAAGTGAATATGTAAGGGAAATCCAACTGATCCTCATCGGCTCCGAGCGCGATGAAAAGGTCGAGCACCTGATCGTGAACCTTATCGGGATCGGCCTGAGGACGATCTATCTTGTTGATAACGACGACCGGCTTGAGTTTCAGCTCAAGAGCTTTGCGGAGAACAAATTTTGTCTGCGGCATAGGTCCCTCGAACGCGTCGACAAGTAACAGTACACCATCGACCATTTTCAATATTCGTTCAACTTCACCGCCAAAATCAGCATGACCGGGTGTATCGACGATGTTTATCTTACACCCATTGTATACCGTTGCGGCATTTTTTGATAAAATGGTGATACCACGTTCTTTTTCCTGGGGATTGGAGTCGAGTACACGTGCATCGACTTGCTGGTTTTCTCTAAAAGCTCCTGTGTGGCGAAAAATTGCATCAACAAGGGTTGTCTTCCCGTGATCAACATGAGCGATTATGGCGATGTTGCGAATATTCTGTTTCATACTCATCTTTTTCGAGGCAAATATTTATATTTTATTTCGATTCGGGCGAATATACACTTTTTTTCTTGACTCTGTACAAGGTCTTTTCCAAACAGTCACTTCACCGGAAACTATCGGAATATTCATAAATACCCCTCATTGACATCTATGGACAACGAACTACTGAACAATACTCTACTTGTCGTACTTACCAGTCTGGTATCACTATTCTACGTCGTATCGGTAAGCCTTTACGGTTCTGATTTCTTCAAAGGAAACACTTTCGCAAAAACCTATAAACAGCCGGCACTCATTGTCACCATTGTCACGCACATCGCGTATATAGGTTTTCTCACTGCACCCGAAGGCTACAGACTGAATTATTCCATCTCGATGCTCATGACCATGGTTGCGCTGACACTCGCTGTGATCTATATGTTTATCGAGTTCTCAACGAAAACAGAAAAAACCGGTTTTTTTATCCTCTCTTTTTCCGCAGGGGCAGAAATTCTCGCCTCGATACTGCTTTTCACATCCTCAGGAGATGGCCCGAGCTTCAGTGGTCTGGGAATAGGCATTCACCTTCTTGCCGCGATATTCAGTTTCAGCTCCATTGCCATAGCGGGTCTTTACAGCTTCCTTTATCTCCTTTTGTTTCGCCAGATCAAAAACAACAAATTCGGCTTTCTTTTCGAGAATCTACCGAACCTCGAGGTTCTTGAACTACTAATCAAACATGCTGTCGCATTCGGCTTCCTGTTTCTTACCATCACACTTCTCGCAGGCGTCATAGGCTCGATTCAAACGTCGGAAATCATCAACCTTTTCGACACAAGACTTATAGCCCTCGTCATAATATGGATGTTTTACGGTTTCAGCCTTTTCATAAAAAAGCTTTTTGGCTGGGATACAATTCACATGGCGTATTTGCTTATTTTTCTTTTCGTTTTGACGACAACGCTCATTCTGCTAATGAGTATTTTTTCACCAACGTTTCACGGCCTGAGCTTTTAGCGTTTCCAACTTGATAATTTTTCAGCTTTGAGGTATATTGATTGTCATTACCTTTTGATAAAAGGCCAGCAATATCACATCGATTTCGGGCAAGTAACTAAATCATCACATCATGAACATTATTTCAGTTGGTGTAAATCACAAAACTGCACCTATTGAAATCCGTGAAAGAGTCTCTCTTTCGGAAGTTCAAGCCAAAGAATTCCTGACAAACCTGATCGACGATAACATAGCGCTGGAAGCCATGGTGCTTTCGACCTGCAACAGGACGGAGTTGTATGTTGTCCCAGGCATGGCGGAGGTTGATGGCAGATATCTGAAGGAATACCTCATCGCGTTCAGAAATGCTCATAACGAGGTTCGGCCCGAACACTTCTTCAACCGTTTCTACTGTAACACGGCAAGACACCTTTTCGAGGTTGCCAGTGCCATTGATTCGCTGATTCTCGGTGAAGGCCAGATCCTCGGACAGGTAAAAGACGGCTACAGAATAGCCGTCGAAGTGCAATCAGCCGGCATTCTTCTCACTCGTCTCTGCCATACTGCGTTCAGTGTAGCAAAAAAAGTCAAGACCAAAACCAAGATAATGGAAGGCGCAGTTTCCGTAAGCTACGCCGCAGTCGAACTTGCTCAGAAAATTTTCTCCAATCTTTCCATGAAGAAGATACTTCTGATTGGAGCAGGAGAAACGGGTGAACTTGCAGCCAGACATATGTTCCAAAAAAATGCGCGGAACATTGTAATCACGAACAGAACGCTTTCAAAAGCCGAAGCCCTTGCAGAAGAACTCGGCACCAACCAGGTACTTCCTTATGAATCATACAAGGAGCACCTTCATGAATTCGATATTATCATCACTGCGGTAAGTATAAAAGACTATGTGCTTACCGAGCCGGAACTGCAGCAGAGCATGCAGAAAAGGCGGCTCAAACCTGTTATAATCCTCGATCTTGGCCTCCCTCGTAATGTCGATCCTGAAATCGGCAAACTCAAAAACATGTTCCTCAAGGATATCGATGCTCTGAAACATATCATCGATAAAAACCTCGAACTGAGAAGAGCAGAACTACCAAAGGTTCAAAAAATCATCGATGAGGAGCTTGTCGGGTTCGGACAGTGGATCAATACCCTGAAAGTTCGTCCTACCATTGTAGACCTGCAATCAAAGTTCATTGAAATCAAAGAAAAAGAACTTGAGCGGTTCCGTTATAAAGTCAGCGAAGAAGAGCTTAAACGAATGGAACGTTTGACAGACAGGATTCTCAAGAAGATCCTGCACCACCCAATTAAAATGCTTAAAGCACCGGTTGATACAGCCGATACAATCCCAAGCAGAGTAAATCTTGTAAGGAACATTTTCGACCTTGAAGAACAAAACCAACGAACAAAGTAATCAGTTAAACGTTAATCAGTAATCGCATTGAAAAAGAAATTAATTATTGGTACCAGATCCAGCCCCCTGGCTTTGTGGCAGGCCGAATTCACCAAAGCCGAACTTTCGAAGCATTATCCAGAACTCGACATAGAGCTCAAGCTGGTTAAAACAACCGGAGATGTATTGCTTGACTCCCCGCTTTCCAAAATCGGCGATATGGGACTTTTCACAAAAGACATCGAGAAGCACCTTATAGCGAACGAGATCGATCTCGCTGTTCACAGCCTGAAAGACGTTCCGACCGAAACACCGGAAGGACTCATGCTTTCTGCCTTCACTGAAAGGGAAGACACCAGAGACGTGATCATTTCCAAAAACGGTGAAAGTCTCAAGACTCTCCGTCAAGACGCTAAAATAGCAACCAGCAGCCTCCGCAGAACATCTCAGCTTCTGAGCATGCGACCTGATTTTCAAATCGGAGACATACGAGGCAATCTGAACACACGGTTCAAAAAGTTCGATGAGAGTGATTTCGACGCCATGTTACTTGCATACGCTGGTGTTCACCGACTCAATTTCGGCGACCGCATTTCAGAAATCCTGCCTCATGAAACCATGTTGCCTGCAGTCGGCCAAGGTGCATTGGGAATTGAAACACGCTCCGATGACGAGGAGACGAAAGAAATCGTGAAAGTCATGAATAACTCGAACACCGAGTTCTGTACCAAGGCTGAACGCGCACTTCTCCGACACTTGCAGGGTGGTTGCCAAATCCCGATCGGCTCTTACGCGAGCCTGAAAAACGGAACGCTTCACCTGTTTGCATACGTTGGATCGGTTGACGGCAAACGAGCAATTCGTGATGAAATCACCCTGAAAAACTGCACACAACCAGAACAGGCAGAGCAAGCCGGAATTAACCTGGCAGAAGAACTGCTCAAGCTCGGTGCCAATGAAATCCTCGCTGAAATCAGAAAAACCTGCTGATGAAATCCGTTCTTGTCACAAGACCCAAACATCAGGCAGGCTCATTTGTAGAGGAACTGAAAAAATATAACCTGACCTCGGTTGTTTTTCCGACAATCGAGATCAGGCCAACTCTCGGGTGGACAATACCCGATGTTTCGGCATATAACGGTGCCTTTTTCACCAGCCCGAACAGTGTCCATTATTTTCTCGAAAGACTCGAAGACGAAGCACCTGAAAAGCTCGAGGAACTGAAGAAAATCAAGATTTTCGCAGTAGGAAAAACAACGGCAAAGGATCTCGCAGGCTACGATATCATAACGGAGCCGGTGCCAAAAGTAGCAGATGCTGTTAATCTAATGAAGGAAATCGACGCAAACGAAATCTTCGGGAAATCGTTTCTTTTTCTTCGCGGCAGTCTTTCACTCGGCATCATACCAGCAGCTATTGCCGAGCGAGGGGGGGCATGTGATTCTTTAACCGTCTATGAAAACCACCCTCCGGACCTCAGAGCCACGGAAAAAGTGAAAAAGATGGTCAATGATGGTGACATCGCATGTTTGTCGTTCACCAGCCCGTCTACAGCTCAAAACTATTTCAAGGCAATCGGTTCGACAACCCTGCCTCCCGATGTCCTGGTAGCGGCAATCGGTAATACAACGGCCAACGCACTAAAGGAACTGGGAGTAACCGTCGATATCGTTCCTGAATACTATGACGGTCCTCATTTTGCGAAAGCAATAGCGAACGCATTGAACAGTAGTGAGTCATGATCGGTTCAACCCTTCCCTCCCATATCTGAATCCTTGCCTTCTGTTGTATTTTCGTCAATTAGCGGACGTTTCCCGCCCGATGCTTCTTCCACCTGGCGCAACCGTTTTTGAATAGCTCGAGTTCTCACACCTACAAGCCGATCCAGTTCCGTTCCAGCTTGCGTGATCCTGTTCTGGGCTTTAACGAGAACCTCTCCGAAAGAAGCAAACTCACTCTTGACCTGAGCGAGAACTCTCCAGACTTCCCCGGTCCTTTTCTGTATCGCAAGCGTTCTGAATCCCATCTGCAGACTGTTCAATAAAGCAGCAAAGGTAGTAGGGCCGGCGACAATGACATTGAACTTGTTTTGCAGGGTTTCAAGAAGAACCGTATTACGAACAACCTCGGCGAAAAGACCTTCGGTCGGGAGAAACAATATCCCGAAATCGGTAGTTTCTGGAGGGTTCAAGTATTTATCACTAATATCTTTGGCACATCTCAGCATCTCTCCCTCAATTGCTTTTGTTGCAACCGCTATTTTCTTTTTGTCACCTGTTTCCGCAGCTTCGAGAAGTCGATAATAAGCTTCGAGTGGAAATTTCGAGTCTACAGGAAGATATACCACACCTTCCCCATCGTTTTTCCCCGGAAGCTTCACTGCAAACTCCACCTGTTCGCGCTGCCTTTTTCCGAGCATGACATTTTCCGCATATTGTTCGGGTGAAAGCAGATTCGCCAGTAAATGCCCAAGCTGCATTTCACCGAAAACACCTCTGACTTTGACGTTTGCAAGCACTTTTTTCAGATCTCCAACACCGGCTGCAAGTGTCTTCATTTCCCCCAAACCTTCATGTACTTGACGAAGCCGGTCACTGACCTGACTGAAAGATTCGGTCAATCGTTTTTCAAGGGTCGACTGTAACTTTTCATCCACGATCCGTCGCATCTCATCGAGTTTTACCTCATTTTTTTCCTGTAAAACCTGAAGCCGTTTTTCCACAGTGTCACGTATACTATCCAAGGTCCGTGATGTCTCATCTTTCAGCGCATCCTGCCTTGATAAAAGTTCACCGAAATTTCTCCGCTGCAGCTCATCCTGCTGCATAACATGCATCCTCATGCTGTCTTCAAAAGATTTCAAAGACGCCGATTGTTCGGTACGTCCCTCTTGAAACAATCGTGCAAGCTCTAACCTATTGCGCTGAAATTCGTTTTTCTGATCATTGCGTACCCGATCCAAATCAGTACGCAGCATAGCCTCACTTTGCTGCACAGCCTCTTTTGAAGCAGCTCTTGTACTGCCCCAAAAAAGGATGAGCAACACGATGAAAAGAAGAACGATAATAGCGATAAGAAAATAAATTGTCATAAAGCACAGTCACCTCATTATGAAAATGAATCCAAAGCGGATGATGAACGGAATAGGTCAAAATCCGATCTCCGATATCGAAAAACGGACAATAACATTTATCAAGGGACAAAAGGGGAAATCAGACAATGGCAGCGACGAGCTTGCTCCCGATTAACCGGTTGGCACTTACCAATCCCTGACCGTAAATTGTAGTTTGGCCGGTATAGTCAAAACAACAGCCCCCGGCCTCCTGCACTATCGGAATAAGAGCGGCACAATCCCAAGGACTCATAATCTTGTCGACAGCCACCTCGGCTCTTCCGGACGCAACAAGCATGTGACCGTAACAGTCACCCCACCCCCGAACCAGCCCGGCATCATGACGAAGACTGTCTACAGGATGCTCGGAAACAGGCTCGAGGAGGTACTCTTTCTCGGTAAAAACCACCGTTGCCTCCCGATAATTCGATATTCCCGAAACATGTATTGAATCGCCGTTCAAAAACGCACCCGAACCTGTTTCAGCGTAATACATCTCGTCGAGAGCAGGAAAATTGACAACTCCTATCTTCATCTCACGGTCGATTTCCAGACCTATCATGACACCATAAAGAGGCACCCCATGTATAAAGGATCGTGTACCATCGATCGGGTCGAGAATCCAACGACGCCCGTTAGCGGAAATCTTCTCTTCAAACTCTTCACCGAATATCCCGTCATCTGGAAAAACATCGGTAATTCCATCTCTTATCAGCTCCTCCGCTTTTCTATCCGCTTCGGTGACCGGAGAATCATCCCTTTTGGCATCGACCTTGAGAGATTTGCTCCGGTAGAACGAGAGAGTCAAATTCCCTGCTTCTTCCGCCAGCCTCAGAGCCAGTTGCATGTCTTCGGTCATACCACTATGGTCCTTTACCATTGTATAACAGTGTTATTCTTTATACCTGCAACGAAATAAGCAGTCACTCCCGAAAAGGGTCGAATAAAGCCACTCTTTCCAATATACGGAAAGCATTTCAAAGGCAGGCCCCGACTACCGAATCCATTGGCTGATTTTCATCAATAACACCCTCGTATCAACCGGTTTGATGAGATAGTCATTCATACCCGCATGCATGGCTTCTTCTATCGAAGCCTCATCCGAGTCACCGCTGAGGCCGATTACGGGTAAAGACGCCAGCTCCTGATTCTCAGACTGACGAATGTGAGCTGTTGCGTTGATACCATCAGACAATGGCATTCTAAGATCCATCAAGACAAGATCGAAAGAACCTTTCTCGAGTTTTTTCAGCGCTTCTATTCCATCGACGGCTTCATCGATTACAATACCTTGTTTCTCAAGAACGGTTTTCAGTGCAACTCGATTGAAAGAAGAATCATCTGCTATAAGCAGTGATTTCCCCTTAAGACTTTGTAAAGACAATTTCTGTTGAAAAATACCGGCAAGCTGCCTGATGAGTTCCGACTGCAAACAAGGCTTTGTAATAATCCCCTGCATCCCGGCTTTCTTTGTCTTGCTACGTGCGATATAATACGGTATTGCCGTGTAGGCCACTATCGGAACAATGGCGTTTTTGCTGCCCACCTCCCCTCTTCTAATCATTTCAGCCGCCTTATAGCCATCCATCAAAGGCATCTTAAGATTCATGATAACGAGATCATGCGGGTTTTCCGATAGCTTTTGCAAAGCCTCTTCCCCATCGCCAGCTTCTTCCACCAAAACACCAAGTGCCAGGAGGATTTCTTTCACCCCTTCTCTATCTTTGCGTTCATCATCAACTATGAGAATACGCTTGTTTTCGAAAAGCGACTTGTTCGCAGCGATAAGTTCGTCACGCCTTCGTTGCAATTCATCAGTAGAAATCACAGGAAAGTCCAGAACAAATTCGGTGTACTGCCCCACAACGGAATTACAGGTGATATCACCTCCAAAAGCCTGCATGACCCGCTTGCAATAAGAAAGGCCAAGTCCAGTCCCACCTTTTTTACCTGAAGTAAAATAGGCATTGAAAAGCTTGTCAAGATTTTCAGGCGGGATTCCCGGACCGGTGTCCATGACTTTTACCCTGTTGAACTGTGTCCCCTTCTCGAGAGTAATGTAAATCTTCGATTTCGGATAGGACTTGAGAAAATATAATGCGTTCATCATTAAATTGAACAGAACAAATACATACATGGTCTCTCCAACCTTGAACACAAAATCCTCTTTATTGTCGAAGACGACCTTCTCCCGCTCCTCAATTGATTCAAACCCATACTCATCGATAGCTTTCTGGGTTATCACAGCCGCAGAAGCATACACGAAACTGGTTGTATCTATGGGTTTTTCCCTTACTTCATCAAGAATCATGGTGATGACCTGTGACCCTCGTTTCACGGCCATCTTGCTTTGCGCAACGTGCCGATATAACTTGTCAAGGGTAAAATCATTGATTGGGGCGGAAAGTCTTCCAGGCTGATAACCTGGCAGGTTCTGTTCAATAGCCTCGAGGTTATATTTCACCTGACCGAGCGGATTGCGCATTTCATGGGCTATACTACCGGCAAGTGCTTGTGTGGCGGAATTTTTTTCCTGAGCGATCTGCCCTTGCTTGTTACTGTAACTGAAAACATATCCGGCCACAATCGTAAAAAAAACTACGATCGAGTAGAGAGGGATATTGAAATCCGGATTGAGTTGAACACCGGGAGATGTTATGAGAAAAAAAAGAACCGCTGCGACAACTCCAACCAGAAGATCGAACAAAAAAACCAACCAGTTCGGAACGTAGGCGATGAGGATGAAAATCATGAAAATCTCCCAGTACAGCCAGAGCTCGTGAAAATCATTTTTCAGCAGATATGCTGTAAATATGAACGGCAGCACAAATATCAACATGATATGCCAATAGACAGCAAAATACTCCCCGAGAAAATCCGGATATCTGAGTTTCACCAACGCAATCAGGCAAAGCAGTGTCGCCGTAATACGAAGAGCGAAACTCTCGTATGGCAGATGAAATGCATATTTGAAAAGGAAATAGTATAAAAAATGTGCTGGTGCTCCCAGAAAAACTGCCGTTACAATGTTAAAGCGTGAAATCTGTGTTCCTTCATGAACAGCAGATTTTATATAACTGACAAAATTCATACTAGGGGTACTTGTGTATCAATTTTTGCACCGCTTCCTCTGCAGACCTGAAACATGCCTCTATCGAAGCGCCTCTCCAGTAATCACCTGTGAGACCAATGCTGTTATGAAATGCGTCGAGGGTACCGTGCATCTTTTGAAGAAGCTTATAATGATAAGGAGAATATGCACATAATCCAGGATCAAGATACTTATAAACGTAATTATGTTTACTATTTCCCTTTACATTAAAATAGTCTTCGATAGTCTTTTCAGCAATTGCTATGACTTTTTCAGGATTTGTGCTCGGTGCTATCATTTTTCTTGCTTTATCGCCACTAAACGTATACCGGACAAGGCTCAGATCATTGATACCGTAAGCGCCGGCATTGCTCAGTGGAGAAGTTCGGTCGAAAACCATTGCACGGTGATCGTGCTTGAAGACGTCGTACTGATACTGAACGACCGCAACCGCTACCGGATAATAAGTCACCTTTTCAAGTAACTCTGACAGTTTCGGGTTGGAGTGCCCAAAAAGAGGAGCCGCTTTCGATGCGGGCAGTGCGAGCAGAACTTTCTTATACGTTAACTCCTCGCACTTACCCTTATTGAAGCCTTTGATGATAACCTTTGAAGAAGCAGGCTCAAAAGCGAGATGCTCTACATCATAACCGGTAAAAAAACGGGTACGCTGCGTACCGGTATAAAACGCTTGTATAAGACTTGACATGCCTCCCTGCAGCTGCTCGTAACTATCAAGAGCCAAAGCAAGGTTTGAGCCAAAATTCCCCGGGTAGCACTCTTCTGGTTCAGCCCCATTCATCCTGACGGTAACCGGACGAATAACATGCTGTGAACATCGCTCACCAAAATAAACCGACAATGAACCATGATCGTTTTGTTCGGCGATGCTGTTGAAAAAGTCACTGTTCAAAACACCTTGCTCATGATCACTTTTAACTGCCTTGACAAGTGGAGACAACTTGAAAAAACCTTTCAAACCACTGAGATAAACAAGGCGCATCAAATTACGGAGTTTGGCTTTTTCCTTACTGATCTTGATCACTCTCCCACCGACAACTTGAGATGTATTGAAGCCAAACTGTTCAAAAGGCAGATCACCATAATCTTTCACAAAACAGCGAAATCGCCTGTAATTTTTACCGATGTTTTTCCCCCCGAAATCAACGATGCGCCCATCGAGTACTTCACTACCTATACGCCCACCGATTGATTGGGCAGCATCGATGAGATCAACGTCAATATTCTGTTGATTCAAATAGTATGCTGCCGCAATACCAGATATCCCACCCCCGATCACAGCAATATCAGCCATCAGATAACTCCCACGGTATTTTGCACTGACATGATTTTCGAATCGTACTGTTTTTTGTGTCGAGCCTGTACTTTTTCAGTCCTGATCCTGTAATTGACATATCTGGACTTGTCAGGGAAAGCCTTGCCTTTCAATAAAGCACTGGATGCGAGTTTTCCCCATTGAAAAATTTCGCAACTGACAAAAACATCCCCATTGCTGTCAGCGGAGTTAAATGAAAACGGAGTATACGTTCTGACGACAATCGGCGCAGTCAGCTCCAAAAAATTGTAAAACCCGGAATCGTAGGTCAGCAAAGCTATTGTACCTTCCTCAGGTAAACCTCCAGATATATGCGTGGTTGCAATTGACGCCTGGCGCATAGCTTCAAGCAAGAGAAGACCTTGTACATGATCGGAATCGTGATCAAACTGAATCTCCCTTGTCTGATCATACATATTGAAGTACAGGAAATTCCCTTTACTATAGTAGTCAGAAATCAAAATATTCGCATCTTTCTTCTTATGCACGTACCGTTTGTCCAAAACAGGAGCAACTGCATCATCTTCTTTCATAGCCAATGGACTGTGCATCAGTGATGCGATGTCCAGTGGTATTCTGTTAATAAATTTACCGAGTTCTGTGTCTACCTCATGGTTTTGAACATATTCTTCAGCTTGCCTGTACGTAATTGATTTAACCTTTCTGGAGAGCAACGGATTGCTGTTTTCAAAATCTTTTGAAAGATATACCTCTGAAGTTTCACCCAAAATACCGATATAACAGAGAACCTCCTCGAAAGTAGAAGCAACGATTTTTTGTGCTCCTTGTCGCTCTTCAGGTAAAACGTCTCCATCAAATACCAAAACGTACGGTTTTTGATAACAGTTATCCGTAAATTTTCCTCTACCGTTTTTTCTATGTAATCTACCATTCCTCGATGAGCGCAAAACCGTCTCTTCCGGAAAAACCGAAGATGAGCATTGTACACTTGAAATCGAAGACCCCGTCATCTGTTCCTGTAACATGTTTCACCCCTCCTTCATTAATTGGATTTGAACAAATATTAATTCAACCACCGACTCACTTTTTATCAGAGTATACTGCTTTACAAAAGTAATTAACAAGTGTTAATTACTTTGCATTTAGTGACAAATTAAATAATTAGGTTGCTTCTCTTTACTAAATAATTGTAAAATCTGCACTTTTGACCACAAAGATGCCTCCTGAGAGCTATGTACCAGCCATCTCAGGGTTATTTTCTTTTATTGTATGAAAAAAACATGCGTCTCTTTTTGATACCAGGATAGCAAAGGGTTAAAAACTCTCACATTTTTGATGTATTCAACCAGCAACGCCTCTTGTTTCAGAAAAACACGAGCGTATCTTTCCGCGTTGAATCGATAAGCAGAAAATGATTTTGAAAGAAAAAAAGCACTGTGCCCTGGTGAATCAGAAGCCCCTGATAAGACACAGAACGAGATGAAGGGAAAAACCGAAAGAGAGCAACTCAGGATTTACTTAATTTTCCATTTTTCAATCATGTTCAGCAGCACAACACTATCGACAGGTTTCAAGAGATAATCGTTCATACCGGCGTTCAGCGCTTTCTGAATTTCCTCTTCACCCGACTCACCACTAAGCCCGATAATGGGAACCTGTTTTTTACGCCCCGGCATATTGTTTCGAATGAGTCTCGTTGCCTCTATTCCATCGAGTTCCGGCATCTGGATATCCATGAGTATCACATGAAAATCATCCAGTTCCAACTTTTCAACCGCCGCTTTTCCACTGATAGCCTCGCTGACACTGACGTTGTGCTTTTCAAGAATACTTTTGAGAACATATCTGTTGAAAGAGGAATCGTCGACAATCATCACATTAACGCCGGAAAAATCCCTTTTCCCGACTGTATATTCACCATTGAAGATCGATGCAAGAAGGTTGATCAATTCAGACTCGGTAACCGGCTTCGAAATAAAGGCCTGCATGCCAACTTTTTCTGTTTTTCCTCTCGCTATATAGGTTGGAACAGCTGTATGTCCAATAATGGGCACATTTTTCATAGTGTCACCCGCCTTACCACGCCGGATTTCTTCTGTAGATTCGTAGCCGTTCATAACGGGCATGCTCAGGTTCATCAATACAACATCATATCGCTTTTTTGTGAGCATTTCCAACGCCTCTTGACCATTTCCCGCCTCATCGACTATAACATTGAACGGCTCGAGGAATTGCTTGACCGGCTCCCTGTCCGGCAATTCATCGTCAACGAGCAAAATAGACTTGTCCTCGAAGATATCGCGGTAGCGGGAAACCATCCACGACCTGAACCTGACGAGTTCCTGGCCACTGACAACAGGAAAATCCAAAGTGAATTCCGTATACTCATGTTGCATGGAATCACAGGTTATATCGCCGCCAAAAGCCTTCATAACTCTTTTACAATAGGCGAGGCCCAAACCTGTACCTCCCTTTTTGCCCGATGTAAAAAAGGCATCGAAGAGCCTACCCAGATTTTCCGGGGGAATACCAGGCCCGGTATCCCTAACAGAAACTCTGTTGAATGAACTGCCTTTTTCCAGCCGAACGGTAATATGCGCGTCAGGATAGTTTTTTATGAAATAAAACGCATTCATAATCAGGTTGAACAGAACAAACACATACATAGTCTCATCGGCCTTGATGAGAAAATCGCCGCTGCATTCCAGAGAAAGTTTTTTCCTTTCGGCCTCGGATTCATAACCATATTCATCGATCGCTTTTTTGGTAATCCCCTCGGCTGAAATATATGTGAAACCGCTCGTGTCGATAGGCTTGTCTTTAACTTCATCGAGAATCATGTCGATAACCTGCCCGCCTCTACTGACCGCCATCTGCCCCTGAGCAACCCGTAGGTAGATGTTGTCCAAACCTTGAGCGGTGATACACTCGTACACCTTATCCGCATGGTATATCGGCAGTTCTTCCAAAATACTCTGAAAACTGAACTTCACCTGCCCCAGAGGATTTCGCATTTCGTGAGCGATACTTCCGGCAAGAGCCTGAAAAGCCGAATTTTTTTCCTGTGCGACAATTCCTTTTCGATTGCTATAACTGAACACATAGCCTGCAACTATTGAAAACACGACAAGAAGCACATAGGGAGCCATGTCAAACTGCGGATCGAGGACAATAAAAGGAGGTGTGAGGAAAAAAAACACAATAGCTGCACCCACCCCAATGAACAGATCGAAAAGAAACACCAATGGGTTGGGCACAAAGGAAATGAGGACAAAAATCATGAAAATTTCCCAGTAAATCCAGGCTTCATGAAAATTGTTCTTCAATACCATGACAGTAAGGATGAAAGGCAGTACGAAAATGAGCATGCTATGCCAGTAAACCGGAAAGTATTTGCCGAGAAAATCCGGATTTTTGAGCTTGAAAAGCCCGACAAGACAGAAAGCTACTGCGATAAGACGCAATGCAAAGTTGTCATAAGGAAGCTGAAAGATATACTTGTAGGCAATGTAGAAAGAAAGATGTGCTGGCGCCCCGAGAGCTGCGGCGGCCATGATGTTAAAACGCGAAACCTGCGTCCCCCTGTTGAACGACGACCGTATGAATTCAGCTATTTTCACAGCACTCCTCCCGGTACCGACCTGTCACCAAACGCTGTTTTCAGGAAACGTTTCTTCGTAAACCTCGTAAACAATGATTCGGCTGAACGGCCAATAGCCAAAAAGTTACCGGTAACGACATGCAAGCGACATTGACAAAGAAAAATGTAGTGATACATACCGCTATGTGCTTAGAAAATGGGGGAAACAAATAGCTTAGACCGCCAAAAGAAAAATAAAAAAACTCTCTTAGGGAACAATGTCCACAAGATGTATAAAGAAAGAAAAAAAATCCCGAACATGTTTGCTTGAAAAAGATATTTTCAGGAATAACGCTGCAAAGGCTTCCTTAACAGTCCTTGACTGCCGATAACGCCTGAAGAGATTTTATTCGCAAAGCTTCCCGATGTTTTTAGTTTTTCGTATTTTTGGCTTTTCAGTAAACCAAATCAATCCAGCAACATGAGTCAGACAGATTTATTGAATATTGTACACCGACCGAGAAGACTTCGCAGAACTCCTGCAATCAGAAACCTTGTAAAGGAAAACACCTTATCGAAAAGTGACCTTGTTTTCCCACTGTTCGTCTGCCCCGGCACCAACGTGATAGAAGAGGTCACCTCGATGCCTAACAGTTTCCGTTATTCTATCGACAATGCGGTAAAAGAATGCAAGGAACTCTGGGATCTGGGTATACAGGCGATCGATCTGTTTGGCATTCCGGAAGAAAAAACCGAAGACGGCCGCGAAGCATATAATGACGACGGCATCATTCAGCGAGCTATCCGTGCCATAAAAGAGGCCGTACCGGATCTTTACATTATGACCGATGTTGCTCTCGATCCGTTCACTCCGTTCGGTCATGACGGTCTGGTAAAAGACGGGATCATCCTCAATGACGAAACTGTTGAAGTGCTTTGTAAAATGTCGATATCACATGCAAAAGCAGGGGCAGACATGGTCTCACCAAGTGATATGATGGACGGCCGTATCGGAGCGATCAGGGAAGCACTGGACGACTCGGGACATTCGGATGTCGGCATTCTTTCCTACTCGGCAAAATACTCTTCGAGCTTCTACGGACCGTTCCGTGATGCGCTTCACTCGGCACCGCAGTTCGGCGACAAATCCACGTACCAGATGGACCCCGCAAACTCCGATGAAGGGATGAAAGAAATCGAACTCGATATCATGGAAGGCGCTGACATTGTCATGATCAAACCCGGCCTTGCATATCTCGATATCGTCTACAGAACCAAAGAAAGGTTCGACGTTCCGGTTGCCGTATACCACGTTTCAGGCGAGTACTCGATGGTGATGGCCGGAGCGGAAAAAGGTTGGATAGACGGCGACAGAGTCATGATGGAATCACTGGTTGCAATGAAGCGTGCCGGTGCCGATATCATCTTCACTTACTATGCAAAAGAAGCAGCGAAAAGACTGTCCTGATCAGTCTCGGCACTTTAAGTTCTCTACTATGTTCCGGCTGCATGCCTGCAGCCGGTTTTTTTTGCCTAACAGAACCGTAATACAGGCTTACGCATTAAACGCGCAGCCGTACAGAAAAACTACATGATCAGATACTTTACAGCAGGAGAATCACACGGCCCGGCGCTCTCGGCGATCGTTGAAGGTCTACCTTCGGGAATAACGGTTACCCCTGAGGATATCAACAATGAACTGGCCCGGCGCCAACAGGGGCACGGAAGAGGCGGACGAATGAAAATCGAGACCGATAAAGCGGTTGTGCTGTCGGGAATACGTTTTGGCAAAACCATCGGTTCACCGGTTGCGCTGCAAATAGAAAATCGGGACTGGAAAAACTGGACCGTAAAAATGGCTCAGTTCGAAAAACCGAGTGAGGATATTCCGGCAATCAGCATACCGAGACCCGGCCATGCGGACCTTACCGGCATGATCAAGTACGGCTTCGAAGATATCCGGCCGGTGATAGAACGTGCATCCGCGCGTGAAACCGCAGCACGAGTCGCCGCCTGTTCTCTTGCAAAAACATTTTTGAGATCAGCCGGAATCCAGATAGGGAGTTATGTTTCCTCTATCGGTCCAGCCGGACAAACGGCACCGTCGTCCCGTCTTGAAAACCTGCTTGCCGAAGGTGCAGAGACGCTGGCAAAAGAAGCCGACACTTCCCCTGTACGCATGCTGGAAAAAACAGATGAAGAAAAAGCCGTTGCCGCGATCGACAAGGCAAAAGAAGAGGGAGATACGCTTGGCGGCATCATCGAGCTGTTTATCACCGGGGTTCCGATGGGCTTGGGATCTTATGTCCAGCACGACCGTAGACTCGATGCGGAACTTGCTGCCGCACTCATTTCGATACAAGCAGTAAAAGGCGTTGAAATCGGTACAGCGTTCGACAACGCAAGAAATCCCGGATCACAGGTACATGACGAGCTTTTTACAGGTGCTGCACATGGCCCTTCCCGCAAAACAAATCGGGCGGGTGGCCTTGAAGGAAGCATGACAAACGGCTCAATCATTCACCTCAGGGCTGCAATGAAGCCCATTGCCACACTGATGTCACCGTTGCATTCATTCGACATAACCTCGATGGAAGCCCATCTCTCCCACATAGAACGGAGTGATACCTGTGCGGTTCCCGCCTGCAGCGTTATCGCCGAAGCCGTTGTAGCGCCGGTCATAGCCAATGCTTTATTGAAGAAAACAGGTGGGGACCATCTCGTAGAGATTCTCGAAAGACTCGAAGAATACAGAGCGGAAATAACCACGAAGTTCAAACGGTGACCGCAAAGGATCAGTCCTGACGCCGTTTGGCGCTCAGGCGCTGATTCATCTCCAGTGACGGTTCAGCTACTTCGGTCCGGCCGACAATCTGTGCAGGAACTCCAGCAACGGTATAATGTGGCGGCACATTATCGAGCACCACGCTACCAGCCCCGACTTTAGCACCTTCTCCAATTTCAACATTACCGAGAATCTTGGCCCCTGCCCCTATCAGGACAGATTTTCTTACCTTCGGATGACGGTCTCCGGTTTCCTTGCCTGTTCCTCCAAGCGTCACTTCGTGCAGAATCGAGACGTTGTCTTCGACTACGGCTGTTTCACCGATAACAAGACTCGTAGCATGATCGAGTAGGATTCCCATACCTATCTTCGCCGCAGGATGTATATCAACCGCGAACACCTCTGACATCCTGTTTTGCATGAGATAAGCCATCGGTTTGCGATTATTGTTCCACAACCAGTGCGCCAGACGGTGAGCCTGCAGAGCCTGAAACCCCTTCAAAAACAGCATAATCTCGAAATAATTGACTGCTGCAGGGTCTCTGTCGAGCGTTGCCGTGAGATCGAACACCGCTTTGTCAACCACTTCAGGGTTCAATCCGTAAAACTCGTCGAACAGATTCTGAAGAACCTGAGGAGGAAAATGTTTCGATGCGAGCTTTACAGAAAGCAGCATGGCAAGAGCTGATGCAAAATCATCGAAGCTCAGAATATGCTGCTCCAGAAAATGCTTCATGCAAGGCTCCCGCTCACTTTCACGCCTTGCTTCAGAACGAATAATCGACCATATATGTTCTGCAGTCATGTTTGCTTGTACTGATTAACAATAATAAACCGGCTCAATACCGGGGCAAACGTAAGAATGACCAGCTTATATCGAAACACGGCAATACTTAACCGTCATTCTTTTCATTGCCGAACCTCTTACCAAAACCGTTCCCTGTTACTAGTCACCCTCAATAAAAGCTTTTATCCACAGAAAGTTTCAGGCATTCGGCAAATCACCCGCAATCCAGGTGATTTTTCTATCCGTTCCGCAAACAAACATAACAAGGCAGCAACAACTCAGCAACCATTCCTACACACTCACCTCGATACTATCGATCCGGTACAGTCGTATAGCGAGGGAGCACTCCATGCGTCGTTACCATACTGAAGACTCTGAAACCGCCAATCTCAGAGTATCGGAACCATGACAGGCGTCAACCCTATCAACAACCTGCAGAAACGCCTGTGCATCCATAGCCCCCTTATCTTCATCGAATAGCCAAGGTGTAACACATCTCCCGATACAGGAACAAAGCAGACCGGTACAATCCCCGCATTTTTTACAAGCACACCTTTCATGGCACATATCTTTCAGTACCGTCAGCGCACACCGCACGGTTTCCGGTGAATTCCATGCTGTAACCTGCATGAAAACTGTACGTCAACCTTTCTTCCCGTATCATGGATTTTCAAACGAACCAGAGTGGACAAAGACAGTTACAACGCTGGCGAGCAACCCTTGTTCGCGTAACGCAACGGTACGTTTCGATACAAAACTTTACAAAAGCGTGTTCCAGATCCTCTATCCTCGTAACCTTCAACCCAGGCACAGGCACTCTCTTCCTGAGTGAAACCGCATGTAAAGCTCTCTCTATCGGGTCTTATGGATAACGTATGTCACGATCCCCCAGACAAGAAAATCGGAGTCCCCGGTTACAATGATCGGCTTGAACTTCTCGTTAGCCGGTATCAGACACAACCCGGCATCATGTCTTCCGATACGTTTCACTGTAAACTCTCCGTCGAGAAAGCATACCGCGATATCCCCTTCTTTCGGATCAAGTGACTTGTCGATAACGAGAATGTCTCCTTCATCGATACCTGCCTCAACCATGGATTTCCCCTTGACCCGACCATAAAACGTAGCGCTCGGATGACGGATCAACGCCTTGTTCAAGTCCAGTTTCAGTTCCAGATGATCATCCGCAGGCGATGGAAACCCGGCGGAAATTTCCGACGAGGCAAGCGGTAGCTCGAGCTCCTGCTCAACATCGGCGGAATAAAAATCGATCGAGGGATCATTGTGTATTTTTACCAGTCTCATCATGCTATACGTCTTTCCCATACAATACACATAATCCCCTTAACAGGCAATCGACGCAGGAAATGTTGAATCTCCCATTCTTCCATGCCCCGGCAACCTCTATTTTTCCGTGCCCTATTCCCTCGACTGTTGCTGAAAACCTTTTTTTTCCGTACACTTCGCCATTCTGAAGTACACCATTATATTTGAGCGATGATAATATCACGAAAAATCGAACTTGATTACGGCCACACGCTACCCAACAGTTTCTCATTCTGCAACCAATTGCACGGGCACAGAGGCATAGTGGTTGCAACGGTTGAAGGGAAGATTATCGACCGGGAAGGAGATCCGCAGGAAGGTATGGTAATGGATTTCAAGTTCCTCAACGATATCATGATGAAGCACGTTCATGACGTGCTCGATCACGGTTTCGCCGTCTGGAAAAACGACCACGAAGACCTTGCATTCATCACGAAACGCAACAAACGCGTGGTGATCACCGATGAACCCCCAACGGCCGAGTGTCTGGCCAAGTGGGCTTTCAACCAGATCATGCCTCACCTTCCGGAAAATGTCACGCTCAAAAACCTTCGCTGGTACGAAACACCCAACAACTGGGCGGATTACGAAGGATAGTAAGTTAAGTCATTTATAAAAAAACTTTATTTCCGAATACATTGTAATATTGTACAAAAACGGTACAACTATTTTCACTTTTACAAAAAGAGGCCGTCTCAAAAGGACGGCCTCTCGTATTTCGAGCGAACAATCGTTTGTCGTTCAGCTGCCCTTCCTGGTCGTTATCTCGAGCCAGAACAGCGAAATCCGTACCTCTATTCCACGGTGAGTCAGAGCTTTTCTATTAAAGGATCTTTCATACAGACGGGCAAAAAAAGTTATCGCACTATCCCCGAATAAATCAGAAAAAACGTCATACCCGTGCTCACCAAATATATCGCTGCATAAACCTTTTCTCTCAGTCCCTTGAAAAAGAGGTGATGTACTCCTTCGAGGAACGAATAAACCAGTATAGAGGAGACAAGATATATCATGAAATCTGTAATAATGTTAGAGTCCGCTGCCGTTGACATTATTACAACAAAAAGCATACCACTCCGTAATTGGAGCAAAAAGCAAAAAAATAACGTAGATTAATTTTAAGATGCAATTTGTGAAACAACTGTTTCATCTCAAAAAGATACAGACATGAAAATTCACAACTGCCCACCATTCCAATGCATTTTCTTGATGGAAACAACTAAAACCGCACAGGCAGCTTGAGAAAAACAATAAATAACTTATAATTAAAATTAAGGTTACAATGATCAACCGCATTTTCAACGCATAAACGCATAATCAATAAATAGTCTTCATCAGACTATTATCTCCCACCCCCTTAAACCGTTTGTTTTCATGATATCTTTTTTTGAGGAATATCTGATACTATTGGAAGTTGGAGCCTTTATTTTAGTTTTCATTATATTTGCAATTATCTGGTGGCGAACCAAATAAAGGCATTTTCTTTCCGAAATAGATCCCCCTTTCATGGGAACCATATACGACTATACAGACGGAACCGTGCTGGAAGATATTGCAAAAGCACTTCATGTGTTTCGAAAAAATGATGGTTCTCTCGCCAATACCGAGATCGGGCAACGAATGCTGGATAACATCAAAAAGTTCGAACCGGTCATCATAACGATCGAACAGGCTATGGATCGCATCCGTAATGCATCAACCGTTGCGATAGGAGAGAGAGTCTGCAGATCACTGCATACCGATTCCATATTTACGGAGTCGGTATTTCTCGATGAATTGGCCGAGGCAATGATCCAGAAAGGCGTTGCCGAACCATGTACAGCTGATGAAGCGGAGCAAACGATGAGCAAGTACTCGAAACATCCGCTCATCATCTCGAAAGTTTCGGGAAGGCATCAGGAAATCTGCCGTACTCATCCACCTGAATGCGTTTATTGGATAGCGCAGAAAAAAGGGCTTACCTGCTTGACACGAATAAAAGCCGAAGATCAATCATTACCTGCCGGCACCCAGTAAACCTCCCCGTCCTGAAGTGTTACCGTTTTAAATTTCCCTGACCCGAGCAGTTGCCTGATCACGAACTCAACCCGATCGGGTTCGTCAGTGATGAGTTCATCGAGGGCGTGACGAAGTTCGCGTTCCTGAAGCGGATGACGCTTGGTGATCGCAATGACCGTTTCAATGATATCGGTAGTGCTCTTCAGGCTCATACTTCCTTTTACCGGATGAACCACTTGAACAACAGGTGATAAAATGAGACGCGCCCTTGCAACAGCATTTTCGGATGGAAGACGAACACTGGACTCGGTCGAAGGACGGGTAGGAAGCACAAGATGCACCGTGTCCGGTCGTATCTTTTCAAGTACTGCTGCGATATCCTGTAAAGCTTCAGCAGAATCATTCATGCCCGCTATCAGCATGACTTCAACCCAGAGCTTTCCAGGATATACATTGCGAAATGCGATCAGTCCCTCGATATGTCGCTCATAGGTGAACCCCGGAGCGGGCCTGTCAATACGATCGAACAGTTCCGCAGAGCCTGCATTCAATGACGGCAGCACGGCATCGGCCTGCAGTAGATCATCGCGTACCTCTTCGAAAGAGAGTAGCGAACCGTTGGTAATGACCGCAACCGGAATGTCGGTTACTTTTTTTATCTCCTGGATCAGCCATCCCAGGCCTTTGTAAAGCGTCGTCTCACCGGAACCGACAAAGGTTATCCAATCAATCGCAGCAGAACCATCGACGGCCTGTTTTATTTCTGCAAGTATCTCTTCACGGGGGAAAAATTCCCGGCGTTCAGTAACGTATATCCGGGTTTTTCCAAGCTGACAATAGATGCAGTTCCATGTACAGCTTTTCGAAGGCAGTACATCGACACCGAGGGACTGCCCAAGCCGTTTGGAGGATACTGGTCCGAAAACATGCTTCATGAAAAAAACCTTGATTCATTGAGGTACCGGGCTGCTTATGCGTCAACAAGCGCTACACGCCATAATGTCTTACTATCCCGCAAAATCATAGTCCCTGTAGCGACTTTGACCGATTTCAAAAGGTTGACCGGAAAATGCTGCAGAAAGAAGACCGTCGGTCACTAATCAACTCCGCTCGAGGCAAGCACCTCTGCAATTTTGACCTTGCTTTCCGCTTCAAATTCGTCCTGCGATATCAGTGGCAACAGTGCACTGGCCACTCCAAATGCAATGATCTCGAGCCCGAAAATGGTTGCATACGACCACATGTAATTTCCGGAAAAAGCATAAACGACATCCCGGATTATACCCGCCCCGAAGTGCCCTATAAACATCGCAAGGCTTTGCGCCGTCCCCCATAGGCCGATATAGACTCCGCTTCTTCCTGCTGTCATGGTCATCATCATGGTAATGTTGGCGACACTTGCTGCGCCGAGCCCTATTCCAGCTATAACAAGACCGACTCGAAGAATGGTTTCATCAAGCATGAAACCGGAGAATATAATAATGGAGAAACCAACGATGCAGAACATGTTGCCGATAAACGCTCCTCTTTTTTTCCCGATTCTATTGAGCAGAAAACCAACAAGCAGCATGAAAACAAGCTGCATTCCCCCCATCGTCGGTCTGAACAACTTTGTGGTGACTCCTACCGGCATACCGAAGACATCCGCACCAAACGGCTCCATAACGATTTCGCATGAAAAAAGCGCTATAATAGCGACCAGAATATAGAATGCGAACAGTAGCGTTTTCGGTGAAGATGAGAGTAATTGTATCGACTGCCCAAATGTCAAAGCCTCCTCGGTCTTGCCTTTTTTTACCGAAGAGTTCCTTTCTTCAACTCCGGTAAAAGCGAAAATAGCGATTCCAAGAGCGATCATCCCCCCTACGAAAGCGACATTCATAAGACGTTCGGGTGTATAGACATCGAGATAATTCCCTACGACACGTGCAGAAACTATCGTCGTCAGTACCATCAACGTCCAGCTCGCAGAGGTTACCTTGCCGATATGCTTGTCACCGACATAATCCGCAATAAGAGCATAATAGGCCGTCGTCGCAACTTGGAGACCGAATCCGAAAACCAGAAAAATAACAACCAGTTTCAGAAGCCCGACATCCTGAACCATTGCAGGCAGAAATTCGGCTAACCCTACACCTGCGATTTTCACCTCATACGCCGCCATGGGAGAAAGAATGAAAGAAAACACACAACATAGCAGGCCGAGAAGGATATAAGGTGAACGCTTGTATCCAAAAAGATGGGATTTATCCGACATGTTTCCTGCCCAAACCTTCACACCGAAGACAGCAAGCAGTTCCTTAAGGCTGATAAGCCCGAAAACAATGGTTGAAGAAATACCGAGATCTGAAGTCATCACACGATTCAGTGTATCATGCAGAAACCCCAACATGATACCGAATCCCATTTGAAAAAGTGCAAGTCGGACAAGATTGAACTGCCTCATAAATCAGCCTGTAAGAAATTCACCATAGAGAAAAAACACGATGCATAATTTACACAAAAGCAGCTCTTTTCTAAACAGCGATGCTCACCGCCGTCGAAAAGGAAGACGAATTAACGTAGAGAACACATATTCCTGACTTCCTGATGGCGAAAGCAATCGGTCACGTGATCGTTAACCATGCCGATGGCCTGCATGAACGCATAACAGATAGTTGAGCCGACAAAGCTGAAACCCTGACGTTTGAGTTCCTTGCTCATTCGATCCGATTCTTTTGAAAAAGCCGGCACATCTTCAACGAAGCGCCATTTGTTCTGTATGGGCTTGCCGTCCACAAGATCCCAGACAAAACCCGAGAAGGACCCATGCCGCTCCTGAATGGCAAGGACACCCTGCGCATTTTTGATTGTCGACTCGATTTTCCGCCGGTGTCTCACAATTCCGGGGTTACCGAGCAACCGCTCGATATCCTGCCTGCCATAACCTGCAACCTTCTCGAAAGCGAACGAGTCGAATGCCTGGCGATAGTTCTCACGCTTTCGAAGAATCGTGATCCAGCTAAGCCCTGCCTGAGCTCCTTCCAATACGAGCATTTCAAACAGTTTCCGATCGTCGAACACCGGAACACCCCATTCATTATCGTGATATGCCACGTAAAGCGGATCGTCTCCACACCAGACGCACCTTTTTTTCATCGATAGTTTACAAAAGGTTACAGCAAAATCGTTACCACAGGCAAACTAAGAAATTACATGCTACTGGTCACTTGAAAAAAATTTTGCCCCCCCTATCGGAAACCTGACCATAACTTGCAAATCAAACCTATTTTGGTTATTGTGACTACAGCGAATCATCTTAGGGGTGCTTTGCGGGGGTAGCCCGCGGGCTGAGAACATACCCTTGTAACTTGATGCAGGTAATGCTGTCGCAAGAAAAGATGAAGCTTGTTGATACTCTTCATGCTTCTCTCTCCTTCGAACGGAACCTGCCGGCAGTTTTTTTAGTCTACAGCATAGAGATACCATGAGCAAAACAGCGGATAGCCTTTTTTGTCCTGAAAAGCATTTTTACGGACCCGAATCCGAGAAAATCTATATCGAAGGATCCATACACCCCGTGAAAGTCGGTATGCGAAAGATCAAACTTTCTCGAACCTACAGCATCCAGGGTGAAAAGTTTTCATTTTTCCCGCTTTACGATACCAGCGGTCCTTATTCCGATCCATCAGCGGAGCTCGACCTCGATCGAGGACTTCCCTCTGCACGTGACAGTTGGAGCGGCGATCAAAACGATGTCGAGGTATCTCCCGCAAGTACTCCTTGTCCGATGAATGGAAGAAAACCTGTAAGGGCGAAACAGGGAAAAACCATCACTCAGATGCATTATGCTCGCAAAGGAATCATCACTCCTGAAATGGAGTATGTCGCTATCAGGGAGAACCAGCAGCTCGAAACATGGATAGAGCGGTCTTCGATCAAAGGCAAGCCGTTCAAGCCTGTCACACCTGATTTTGTCCGTGAAGAAGTCGCGAAAGGCAGGGCTATCATCCCGGCAAACATCAACCATCCTGAGCTGGAACCGATGATTATCGGTAAAAATTTCAAGGTCAAGATCAATGCGAACATCGGCAATTCAGCACTTGGTTCATCAATCGGTGAAGAGGTTGAAAAAGCTGTTTGGGCCTGCCGATGGGGAGCCGATACCGTCATGGATCTCAGCACTGGTGAAAACATTCACACGACACGCGAATGGATTCTCAGAAATTCACCTGTCCCGATCGGCACCGTTCCTATCTATCAGGCTCTAGAAAAGGTAGGCGGCATTGCCGAAGAAATGACCTGGGAAATGTACCGCGATACGCTGATCGAACAGGCGGAACAGGGTGTGGATTATTTTACTATTCATGCCGGTATCCTGATGGATTTTCTCCCTGCAGCCGCAAAAAGAACAACCGGCATCGTTTCACGAGGTGGATCGATTATCGCCAAGTGGTGCCGTGCGCATAAATGCGAAAACTTCCTCTATACCCATTTCGATGAAATCTGCGAAATTCTCAGGGCATATGACATCGCTATCTCGATAGGCGATGCCTTACGCCCGGGTTCGATCGCCGATGCAAACGACGAAGCACAGTTCAGTGAATTGAAAACTCTTGGAGAACTTACCCTGAAAGCCTGGGAATACGACGTTCAGGTAATGATTGAAGGTCCCGGCCATGTTCCGATGGACCTCATTGAAGAAAACATGCAAAAGCAGCTCGAGTACTGCCACGAGGCCCCATTCTACACCTTGGGCCCATTGGTTACCGACATTGGCGCCGGCTACGACCATGTCAACTCGGCAATCGGCGGGACGTTACTTGCAAGCATGGGATGTGCGATGCTTTGCTACGTCACCCCGAAAGAGCATCTGGGGCTTCCGAAAAAAGATGATGTACGAGAAGGGGTCATAGTACACAAGCTAGCCGCTCATGCTGCCGATCTGGCAAAAGGGAATCCGGTTGCCTGGCTGCATGACAACCTTATGAGTAGTGCACGTTATGCATTTTCCTGGAACGACCAGTTCAACCTTTCTCTCGATCCGGCGAGAACCCGTCAGGTTCATGCTGAAAATTCACTTGACAATGAGGATACGATCACGGAAGACAACTTCTGTACCATGTGCGGTCCCGATTTCTGCTCGATGAAAAAGTCTCAGGAAGCAACCGGGAAATCATAACAGACAGAGATATGAAACAAGAACGGCACAATAACGTATGATTATTGTGCCGTTCCAGCTTTAGATTTTTTACTTTTTTCCTTTTGACTTCTTATCCCGCTGCTTTGACAATCGCCACAAAATCATTGGCTTTCAGGCTTGCCCCCCCGATCAGTCCGCCATCGATATCGGGCATTGAAAAGAGTTGCGCTGCATTGGAAGGCTTGACACTGCCCCCATACTGAATCCTGAGATGCTGGGCGGGTAAATCACCGTACATATCCTGAATGGTAGCTCTGATAGAGGCATGTACATCCTGTGCTTCTTCAGGAGTTGCCGTTTTTCCTGTTCCGATCGCCCATACCGGCTCATAAGCCAATACCACTCCTCCAAGGTCACCGACATCCTTCAGACCTTCCCGCACCTGTTCGGTAACGATCCTTTCGGTAATACCACTTTCTCGTTCTTCCAGAGTTTCGCCAACACACATGATAACCTGCATGCCCTCCGAAAGCGCCTTTCTGAGCCGGAGATTCACCGTTTGATTGGTTTCGCCGAAATACTGCCTGCGCTCGGAATGTCCAACAATAACATATGCACACCCGAGAGATTCCAGCATTCTTACCGAAACTTCTCCGGTATACGCGCCTTCTTCTTGGTAATGGCAATTCTGCGCAACAAGACGAATGTCACTCCATTCGATAATTTTACCGACTTCTGTAAGGGAGGGAAAAGCTGGAGCGATACCAACTTCGCAGCCGACAATCCCGTTACCGAGCTGCTCAAGAATTGCCGAGGCAAGCTCACTTGCTTCAGCAACGGTTTTGTTCATTTTCCAGTTACCAACAACAATTTTTTTACGCATGATCAATAGTCGGTTACAATATCCCTGTAAATTTTATCGATCTGGTCGAGAGGAAACGTGTGTTTTCCCGAACGTGCATCCTTGAGAACAACCTCGGACTGGTTCACCGAAACAATCCGACCATGCCACACCCTGTCCTCTATGGTGATGAGATTCACTTCCTTGTCGATGAGATCGTTATTCCCACCGATCTGACCGGCCTTATAAACAATCTGACGCTTCCCCATGACTTCAATCGTTTTTTGTGAAACTGTTTTCAACAATGTGCGCCGTCGCCGAAAGGAGCCGAAATCCGAGAGGGTATCTTTTTCAGGCTCTGACCAAACAATAAACGACGTCGTTTTGCGCACTCTAAAGTAGTGATTGGGCCGGAATAAAAAAAGCCTGCGCTTCGAGCAGGCTTTTTCCTGATGTGAAAAATGTACAAGAAAAAAGGCCGTTGCTGAAACTACCCTTTCACTTCATCTTATCCAGACCTTTCCCGCTTATAAATAATTCCTGTTTTTGTGCTGAAAAGAACCATTTCCACAATCTCTACATTGATAAAATGTTCTAAGAATCTATAACTTACAGGAAAGCTATACGTTGCCTTTGAGTAGACTTCATATTCTTTTCTGAGATAACTTTGTCGCTTATCTTTCCTCAAATCGCACACAAAAAGAATCCCAAGATTCTCTTTCAAATCCCTCGCCTGATCAGGAGTAATTTGCATTTTTATCTTTTTTTTCGAATCACTACTGTTTAAAACATAAATGCAGTAATCGTCACCGAGATATTCAGAAACCATAACCCTCGCCCCGAATGCATTAGTAGCCTCATATTTTTGTCCTCTATAGTTAATACGCTGCATCTTTATTTCATCCTTTGAGCCGAACCACTTTTTCTTTATAGTCATCACCTGATCTTCTGCATCATATTCCAGAGAATAGTTGCCCCAAACCCTTGTCATTTTATTGTTTTTTACAAACGAAAACCTTGTTTGAGGGTAAACCGCCCGCATTCTCTTCTGATACGCCTCCTTAGTTTCAAACTCATCTTTTTCTGAATACTTTTTTTTCAAATCATTGTAGAGGAAAACGATATCGTCACTTTCATAACCTTCCGGCAAAACACAGCCTGAAGCAGAATTACTGTTTTCTGCTTTGGCTACCGGCTGCTGAACGCCTGCCACAATAAGTGAATACAGCAGAACGACGACTGTTAATACTGACTGTTTTTTCATGACTGTTTTTTTATTGTCGGAGAAAAATCGGAAATATCCTGCACTGAAAAAGGCATAAATCAATCACTGATATACTGCCGCAAATATACGTAGAATTCCAACAAATAAGAGTTTAAACGAATGTACTTCTTGCGTTATAAATTGAGGTTGTGACCTTTCTGGAGCAGATTGGTCAAAATGAGTAACAAAAAACGGAATACCGCATCCTGTCGGCATTCCGCTGAAAAGGTCTTTGCAGAGACCTGTACCTATAGTCAAAAAGAGGGGGTAAGGATTTTACTTGACAAAAATCTCCAGGATTTCATAGTGAAGTTCCCCTTTTGGCACATTTATCTGTACCTTTTCTCCAACCGACTTTCCCAGAAGGCCCCGCCCCACAGGAGAGCGAACAGATATCTTTCCCTGATCGGTATCCGCTTCCTCAGAAGAAACCAGGGTATATTCGATAATCTCATCGTCAATAACCAGATTTTTCAACTTCACGGAAGTCAAGATATAAACCCGGTCGGTCCTTATCTGTTTCGGATCGAGAATGGTCGCCCTCGTAAGCTTGTTTTCCAGCTCACCAATGCGTCCCTCCAACTGCCTCTGCTCTTCTCTTGCCGCTTCATATTCCGCATTCTCACTGAGATCACCATGAGCCCTTGCTTCAGCGATTTTTTCGAGAACTTCTGCCCTCGTATCACTCTTGAGCCTGTTCAACTCGTCTTTCAACCTGTTATATCCCTCTTTGGTCAGATACACTCTATCGCTCATATGTCTTCTGTTTGTTATTCATTCACGCCCAGTATATCCTAGCGCCTCATTGTCAATAAAAAAAGTAAAGCCAGCATACCGCTGACTTTACCTCTCTTCGTTCAATATCAATTTACAATTCTTTGTACTGCTTACAAAGCTGGTTTACAGGTTAAAAGCAAAATACACATTACTGTCACCTCGCTTGACAAGCAAAAACAACAGATCCCCCTCTTTCATTTTACCGACAATTGATAAAAACTGCTTGTATGAAGTAACGTCTTTTCTATTTGCCGCCTTGACCACATCACCGCTACGCAGACCGGCACGGTAAGCATTACCTGACGGATCTACATCTGTAACGACAACTTTTCCGGCATCGGTCTGTAACCTGTACCTCGATGCCAATTCAGAAGACATGGGCGCTGCTGTGAAACCAAGCAATTCACTCATCTCCTGCTGCTGTTCGGCAGCAACCGGCTGATCCGGGATCATGTCGAGTTTCACTGAAAGAGTCTTCATGGCACCGTCTCGCCATATGGTCAGCTCAACTATGGTGCCTGGCGCTGTTCTTGCAACGGTGTTGCGAAGCTCAATGGTATCTCTGACCTTTTTTCCGTTCATCTCGACAATGACATCACCAGTCTTCAAACCACCGGCTTCCGCGGGACTTTTCTCGACAACCGTACCTACAAGCACTCCCTCGGCTTTCTTGAGTTTTAGGCCCTTCGCTATGTTCTCATCCACATCCTGTATCGTCACACCGAGCCATCCTCTTGTAACCTTCCCGGTCTTTATGAGCGACTGCATGATCTGACGAGCCATATTTGACGGAACAGCAAAACCAATTCCCTGAAAGCCGCCGGTACGGCTCGCTATTGCCGTATTTATACCGACAAGCTCACCGTTGATATTCACGAGTGGTCCTCCCGAATTCCCTGGGTTGATAGCAGCATCGGTCTGAATAAAGTCTTCATAGTCGGCGAGGCCAACATTTGCACGACCTTTAGCACTGACAATCCCCTGTGTCACTGTTCGGGCAAGGTTTTCACCCAGAGGGCTGCCGATAGCGATCACCCACTCGCCAACCCGCAACGCATCACTGTCACCAATTGCAATCGGCTTCAGATTTTTCGCTTCAACTTTAATGACCGCAATATCTGTCTTGGGATCTGTACCGATGACTTTCGCCTGTACTTTTTTGTTATCATACGTTCTGATATAGATGCTGTCAGCCTTATCGACAACATGGTTGTTCGTCAGAATATATCCGTCACTGCTGACGACAACCCCCGAACCGAGCCCTCGTAAAACCTCCTTGCGGCCGTTGGAACCCTCCTCACGTCTTCTCGGTGTCTCGAAAAAATCATCGAACGGGCTCCCGAAAAAATCAAAAGGCGAAATAAATCTTCGGTTGACGGTTTTTTCAGTGAAAATAGTTACAACCGAAGGAGTCGCAGATTCTGCAATCTGTACGAAAGCTTCATTGAAATCTTTGAGGGTACGAATCGGTTTATCCTGAAAAGTGTTGGCTGCAGATGCCATGTTGATATGGTTGGATACAGCTACCTTACTCTCTTCTTTTGCCGGAAAAGAAAACTCCAGGTTGGAAAACACAAGCCAACCTATGGCCACTCCTGCGAGAATCAAAAAAAGATAGGATAGTTTTTTCTTGTTCATCTTGTTCAGCGTTTATTCATGTTAATCACATCGATAGTTGACTGCTTTATCTATCGTCATCGTTCTGCATTTTCCCCACCGCTTCATAACTCTCTGCAGTTATTGTAGAGAGCATCCAATCATGCAGGGAAAATCAAAAAGCATATTTCCGATCAACGAACCCGAAGCGCGCAAGCCTCATTCCTCGAAATTTTCAAGAGCCTCGACAGTACGTAACCCGGCCTGCATTTTATTCATGGTTTCTTCGAATTCATTCAGAGGCACCGAATCGGCAACAATACCACCCGCTGCCTGAAAATAAATGATATTGTCTCTCACAACCATCGTCCTTATGGCGATAGCGGTTTCAAGCTGTCCCCGAAAATCGATAAACCCTACCGCCCCACCGTAAAGCCCCCGTTTTTCTTCCTCCAGTTCGTAAATAATCTCCATCGCTCTCACTTTCGGCGCACCGGTCAGGGTGCCTGCAGGAAAACAGGCCCAGAATGCATCCATCGGACTGAAACTATCCTGTAGCTCTCCCCGAACATTACTGACAATATGCATAACATGGGAGTAGCGTTCAATGATCATTTTTTCATTGGTCTCGACAGTACCGGTCTTTGCGATCCTACCGATATCGTTCCGGCTCAAATCGATAAGCATCAAATGCTCTGCAAGTTCTTTTTCATCCGATAACAGCTCTTGTTCGATCCGGGCATCCTCATCATACGTTTTACCCCTTGGCCTGGTACCGGCAATCGGACGCGTATCGACAATCCTTCGCCCTTTTTCATCGGCACCCACCTTGACAAGCAGCTCGGGAGACGACCCGACTATGTCGAAATCTCCCATATCGAAATAGTACAAATAAGGCGATGGGTTTATGGTCCGCAACATGCGATACACATCAAACGGTCCCGTATTCAGTCGACGTTTCAGCCGTTGAGAAACCTGAACCTGAAAAATGTCACCGGCTCTGATATGCTCTTTGGCGATAAGAACTTTTTCGAGGAACTCTTCTTTAACAGTATTGGAAACAACCTCTTCATGCTTTTCCGGTTGTAGCTTTACGCAACGTGGGTCGAGAGGCTGAAACATCTTGGCGCGAATAGCTTCGATAACCTGTTCAGCTCTGTTCCGATCTTCTTCACCAAGATAGTTGACAATGATAAACACCTTTCGTTTGACATTGTCAAAAACAACCAGCTTGTCGCAGAACAGCAGAAAAGCATCGGGAAGCCCGGATGGATCCGGCTTACGAGGAAAAGGGATCTTTTCAACCAGATGCATTGTATCATAGCTGAAATATCCAAAAGCTCCGGACGTAATCATAGGTGAAGATCCAACCATGCATTCTACCTGCTGTGATGACCCGAATGCACCTAGACAACGGTCGATGACCTTTCTCAACTCCCGCTCTCCCGCTATCAGCGTTTCAAGATCCTTGAAACGATCATCTCTTACCTGAAGAGAAATGTCTCCACCGACCGAACCGCGAAGAATCGCAACAGGGTCAATTGCGATGTAGGAAAAACGGGCAAGTTTTTCCTCACCCTCAACAGACTCGAGCAAACATGAATAAACATCCCGAAGTTTCAGATACACCGAAACAGGAGTTTCGGTATCCGCATGAACAGCTTTGACGAGAGGATTAAGAATAAAATCGGTCGAAGGACCTGTATGTGACATAAGTCAGAGCGATGAATGAATAATGCAGATGCTTAAATAAAAGAAAAAATCACTATCATGAAATAGAGAGTAAATCTCGTTAACCCCTTACCCTTTCGCCAACATAAAGGATGGGTAGATCTTATTCAGAAAAGACGATAACTTTTATCAACTGGCTAAAAGCACTGGCGTTATCACCAGGAGTGCTTTTTTCAGTAGGATATCTTGTTATTTATCTCCTTACCAACGTCTATCTCAATAGTGCGCTCAAAAGCACTATTTTGCAGGAAATCGAAACTGCAACAGAAAACCGATACACCATTTCCGTTGAACACCTTCGTGCAGGAATTGACTTACAGTCGGTTACCTTGCGAAATCTCGAATTCGTACCGGTGACAAATCAGAACCTGCAAGGAGAAAACTCCAGCATCTCCCTTCCTAATCTCTACGTCGAGCAGGTAAACCTTTGCAATCTTCTTTTCAGCCGAAAGTGTGTTGAGCATTCAACCAGAGAAATATCACGACATATTCTCTGCATCAACCATCTGCTGGTACTCTCATTCCCTCAGTGAACCATCAAACCGGTTCTCTGCCAACGAATCGAACTGAGCTTTTCAGCCGGATTCAGCAGGGAAATATTCGGATTCCATGACCAGTACACCATCAAAGCCTGACCGATCATATCCCGTTCAGGCAAAAATCCCCAAAAACGGCTATCGAGGCTGTTGTCCCTGTTATCTCCCATGACAAAGTAGTAGTTCTGCTCGATGGTATAGGTATCGGCGGGCTGGCCATCGATAAGAATTACACCTCCAGCAACCCCGATATTGTGCCCTTCTTCAGAAATCAATGAAGCATAGAGATAGAAGTTCTTTTCGTTCAGTGTTACAATATCGCCTTTGCGAGGGACTCGGATCGGGCCGTAATTATCCTTGTTGAAACCTGAAAACCTTGGAAACACCTGCTGGTCCACATATCCTGCGGGCATCAATTCAGCAAGAAACTGTGCATGCTCCGGAAAAACCGTCTCTTCACCATTGATGAAGATTTTCCGGTCCTCGATTTCAAGCGTATCCCCGCTTATTGCCACACAACGCTTTATGTAGTTTATAGATCTGTCTTTCGGAAATTTGAACACAACGATATCCCCCCGTTCGACAGTATCGATTCCCGGTAACCGGATATCGGTAAAAGGCACCTTTGCCCCATAGACATATTTATTTACAAATAAAAAATCACCGGCAAGCAGTGTTTTTTCCATAGAGCTTGTTGGTATACGATACGATTCTACAACAAATACTCTTATGAGAGTAGCTAATACGAGAGCAATCAGTAACGCCTCAAACCACTCTTTCGAATGCTGTTTTCCCGTTTTCTCTTTTCCCTTTCCCAAAACCTTTATTTTTGAATGTTATAACCAGAACCGCTATCGGGCCACTTTTTTATTGACGCTTTTCGTCCTGTTATCTTGCGGTACTCCGCAGGGATATGGCACTTTCCCCGGCTCTCACTGATCATCCATATTCAATACAGCGAGAAACGCTTCCTGGGGAACTTCCACCCGCCCGACCTGCTTCATCCGCTTTTTTCCTTCTTTCTGCTTTTCCAAAAGCTTTCTTTTCCTGCTGATATCCCCGCCATAGCACTTGGCAAGAACATTCTTTCTCATTGCAGAGATGGTCTCACGAGCTATGACTCTGCTTCCGATAGCAGCCTGGATAGCGACTTCATACATCTGTCTTGGAATAATGCCTCTGAGCTTCTGACAGAGCTTTCTCCCCCACTCATATGCTTTTGAACGATGAACAATCGTGGAAAGCGCATCAACCGGTTCACCGTTGAGAAGTACGTCGAGCTTGACAAGATCGGAAACACGGTAGCCGATATATTCATAATCCATCGACGCATATCCTTTCGATACCGATTTGAGTTTGTCGTGGAAGTCAAAAACAATCTCGGCAAGTGGAAACTCGAACTGCAAATTCACCCTGGTGGTATCGAGATAATCGGTATTCTTGTATTCTCCTCTACGCTCCATGGCAAGCTTCATGATGTTACCGATATAGTCTGCCATTGTGATAATATGAATACTGACATACGGCTCCTCGATCTGTTTGATCAACCCGGCATCGGGCATTTTCGAGGGATTGTCAACGACAAGCGTCTCGCCATCGGTCGAGACAACCCTGTACTCGACGTTAGGAACCGTTGTTATGATGTTGACCTGGTATTCCCTCTCCAGCCGCTCCTGTATGATCTCCATGTGCAGCAGACCGAGAAATCCACACCTGAACCCGAAACCGAGAGCAGCCGACGTTTCAGGGGTGTAGACCAGAGAAGCATCATTCAATGAAAGCTTTTCGAGTGACTCGCGAAGATCTTCGAACTCGTCTGAGTTCACCGGGTAAAGACCGCTGAAAACCATCGGCTTGACATCCTTATACCCAGCAAGCCGTTCTCTCGCCGGAGCATCAGCGAGAGTAACCGTATCGCCCACTTTGGCATCCCGGACATCTTTGATGGAACAGATAAGGTAGCCGACATCTCCCGACTCGAGCACTTTGGAAGGCTGTCGCTTGAGCCCCATGGCTCCTATTTCGTCAGCGACAAAAACCTTGTTGTTGGCAAAAAAGCTGACCCGATCACCTTTCTTGAGAACACCGTCGACAATACGCAGATAGACGATCGCACCACGATATGCATCGAACACCGAGTCGAAAATCAGAGCCCTGAGAGGCAAATCACGATGATCGACGGGTGCTGGTATTCTTGCAATAATAGCCTCGAGCAAAACATCGACACCAAGACCGGCCTTAGCCGATACCTCGACAATTTCATTTCTTTCAACGCCCATAAGATCGATAATCTGCTGGGCCACCCCTTCGACATCAGCGGAAGGAAGATCTATTTTATTGATAACCGGAATAATTTCCAGCCCGGCCTCGACAGCGAGATAAAGGTTGGCAATAGTCTGAGCCTCAACTCCCTGTGTGGCATCGACCACAAGCAGAGCCCCTTCACAAGCGGCCAGAGAACGTGAAACTTCATAACTGAAATCAACATGACCCGGCGTATCGATGAGGTTGAGAATATATGCATCACCATCGACAGCCCTGTAATGCATACGGATTGCATGACTTTTTATGGTGATACCTCTTTCACGCTCAAGCTCCATATCATCAAGTACCTGTTCAGCCACCTGATTGTGCTGTAACGTATCAGTCGCTTCCAAAAATCGATCGGCAAGCGTAGATTTTCCATGATCTATATGAGCTATGATACAGAAGTTCCTGATAGTATTGACTACCCTACTGCTCGAAGGCATAAACTGTTCATGTTTAGTTGAAATTCGCAAAAACACCGGGGAATATAATGAATCCGGTTTCCCTATGAAAACACGGGGCACTCCTCTTCACATCGGAACCCACAACAGAATTCAACGGCGTTCATCTTGCGCTTACCCTCCATTTGAAGAGAGAGGATTTCAACCCACCCGTCAAGCCCCATTACAAGTAACCGGTTTCCATCCATCGAGAAACCACCCGGCACCATTGCCTGCTGTTTCGATTCAGGAAGCTGAAAATCAGAAGGGATTGCTTTATAGATCTTTACTTTTTTATGGTTGAACACCGTCCAGGCTGTTGGTCTGGGCGAAAGACCTCTGACAAAATCACAAATGGCGTCGACAGGCTCTGCCCAGTCAATCCGGGTGTTTTCAGTGATTAATTTGGGAGCTTTGGTCATCATGGTTTCGTCTTGCGGTAATGGCTCCGCTTTACCCTCACTGATTAGCTTCAGGGTTGTAACAACCGTTCCCGCACCGATCACCGACAAGCGCCCGGCAAGCTCTCCCGCAGTTTCCTCGACCCCGATATTCGTTTTCTCCTGCAGTATAATGCTCCCTGTATCGACACGTTTCCGCAGAAAAAAAGTCGTCACACCGGTTTCCCTGTCACCGTTGATTATCGCCCAGTTGACAGGAGCAGCTCCTCTGTAACGCGGCAGTAGCGATGCATGAAGATTGAACGCCCCTAACCGTGCTTGTTCAAAAACCGAAGGAGGCAGAATACGAAAAGCCGCAACGACAATAACGTCTGGGCGATACCTCGCAACAGTTCCCGCAAAGCGCGGATCCTTCACATCGTCTATTTCAAAAACTGTAATTCCCAGTTCCTTTGCAGCTTTCTTGACCGGTGTCGGTTCAGGCTTGGATCGCCGGCTCCTTCTGGGCTTGTCCTTGCCCGTAACCACAAGAACAATTTCAAACTCATTATCTAATGCAGCTATTGCGCGAAGAGAAGGGACAGCGAACTCAGGCGTTCCCATAAAAATAATTCTCATTGAAAAATCTTTTTTTCTTATTCACTTCGCTTCGCAATCCAACGTCTGCACAGCAATAGGATAGCTGGTCCTGACCTCGCCGCGCGTTATCGCATCGAGCTCTTTCTGGACTTTCCTGCGGTTTCGCCGCTGCATGCGATCGACAAAAAGCGTTCCGTCGAGATGATCGACCTCATGCTGCAGCACCCGTGCAGTAAGGTCGTTGAACTCCGCAGTATGTTCTTCGAAATGCTCGTCACGGTATTTGATCTGTATAGATGAAGGGCGCACGACATCTCCCCTGACGTCAGGAATGCTCAAGCAACCTTCGCTCATCGAAACAAAGCCTTTCACAGCGAGAATATGAGGATTGATGACCACCAACGGTAAAGCTTTTTCATACCCTTCGGCAATGGAAATATCGACGACAAGTAAGCGTAGAGAAGCGCCCACCTGGGGAGCTGCAAGCCCTATCCCATCGGCATTCCTCATGGACTCGAACATGTTGCCTATAAGTTCTTCAAGCTGCTCATCCACCCCTTTCAAAGGCTTGGTTTTCCGGCGCAGCACCTCGTCACTGTAAGTGTTGATCGGTAATATCATTCTACTAAAATCGACAATTAAAATGTTGTTTACCAAACCTGCAGACAGGCTAAAAAGTTGCCTTCACTGCCTTGAGCGAAACATGCCCGACCACACCGTACCGGTTACTCTGCAAGCCCTCTTTAAAAAAAGTCTGTCTTTCGAGTTCGGCAATACCAGCTTGATGATACTTTAATCGTGAAGCAAATCAATAAACAACACCAAGATAATAACTTAAACCCAAAATCACAGAACCGAGACACAAGAGGCACAAGAAGCACAAAACCCCCTCCTTCAAGCTTGTCCCACCATCGTTTGGCGCTATAAATCTATTAATTTTCAAACAACAAAAAAGAGGCTGCCTTAAAAGGACAGCCCTTACAAAGGAATCCATACATAAACATCTCTTTTTCCAAGGGATGCCACTGTACCGTGAAATCAGCATATCTCTAGCTCAAAGTATGGCATAATTATCCCTTGAGCATCAAGCAAACACAAAGTATATTTAGAATGCTACAAAAATCTGCAACACAGATAATACATAATGTTGGGCCTATATGGAATATTTGGAAGGTGGCCGGTTTGGCAGAATCACAAAACACTTAAGAAAGCAAGGGTTTGAAAATGAGATGGAGGGCATCCTCTATGATTCTAAAAACTTCCCCAAACTCAAAAATCCCGAAAAAACAGAATATGTTGAAACTGTGATGGGCAGAATGGAAAAAAGCATTGGCAAAGATAATGCTGAAAAAGTCTTATTTGAATGTGGAGCACAGTGTTGTGGGAAATCGTGGTCGCGTTTTGTAAAACGTATTTGGAATCAATCTGAGTCGATAAACGGCTTTTTCATTAAATTGAATGAGGAAGAGAAAAGATATAATACTCAATTCACTTATGATCCAAAAAGAAACTCAATTGCCATTGAAAGAAGTAAATGCGTATGTGGTTTAATAAATAAAGGAAAACCTTTTAAAACGCATAAAGGCTACTGCAAGTGTAGTATTGGTCATATATCTGTCTTCCTCAATACAGTATTCAACGTCAAGGAAATTCAAATCAAGCAAGCAATCTATTCCGGTTCTGATACCTGTAAATGGCATATCCAATTGAATGAATTTGCCAAACGATAACGTTCAGACCGACAGCCCCCGCCACTCATTCTTCACTATGGGTCAGCTGTTGATGCTGGTGCTATATCCTGCACTCAACCGAGCATAATCCAAAGCCTCTACCCCTTAACCTCGATAATATCCTCCCATCGTGTCGTGTAACGGGGAGAAAGCTTCTCCATACGCTGCTTCCAGCCCGTAGGTGACTCGATGGCAAGCCGAAGGGTTCCGGAGCCGTAGCGGTCGTTCACTTCGTCGAGTGCTTTCATGACTGCTTTCGAATCCTCATCGCTACTCTCTTCACCGAACAGCGATGGAGAAGCAGATACAGGTGATGCTGTTGTCAACCCATCGAGGACGACTCCCGCTTTCTGATAGGCATAGCCTTCTCTGAAAATAACGTGCAGAATAGCAAGAGCGTACTGAACGATGCCGAACGTGTTCTGCGTCACCACCGGCAGAGCAGCAGTCCTTGATCCCCGGTAGTATTTCCCACGCTTGTCGAAGGCGTCGGTATGCACGAATACCGTCACCAAACCGGCGTACAGCCCTTCTTTTCGAAGCTTCCTGGCACATTTTGCCGCAAAACTGCCGACGGCGTTCTCCAGTTCCTCGAGATCGGTCACTTTCCGTCCGAATGATCGTGAGGTGCAAATGCTTTTTTTCGCCGGGCGTACCTGTTCCAGGGGGAGACAGGAATTCCCCCTGAGTTCGTGATGCACCCTCGCACCGGTGATATGCATCTGCCGTCGGACCCATTCAGAGCTTTGCATTGCAAAATCCAGCGCAGTATGAATACCTTGAGCGTTGAGGCGCCTGGCATACGCTCTGCCGATGCCCCACACGTTTTCGATCGGAACGTTCTGGAGTGCCTCGACTGCTGCCATCTCTTCATCGAGCACACACACACCGTGATACCTGCGGTTTTTCTTCGCGAGATGATTGGCGACCTTGGCCAGGGTTTTTGTCGAACCTATGCCAATGCTGACAGGTATTCCCGTATTTTTTTTGATGGTGTCACGGACTGTTCTTGCCAGCCTGTTCAGATCATATCGCCCCAACCCGCACAGGTCGGCGAAGGCTTCATCTATGGAATAGATTTCGATATCCGGCAGCAGCTCACCGAGCGTGTTCATCACCCGTGACGACATGTCACCATAGAGAGCGAAATTCGGGGAAAACAGCACCACGCGATGCTTTTCGAGCAGCTGCTTGTACTTGAATACCGGCGCACCCATAGGCAAACCCAACGCTTTCGCTTCCTGGGATCGTGAAATGATACAACCGTCGTTATTGGACAGCACCACTACCGGCCGGTTGTGAAGCCCTGGATTGAACGCCCGTTCGCAGGATACGTAAAAGTTGTTACAGTCGATAAGCGCAAACATCACAAAACCACCTTTCTCATCAAATCTTCGTCATCGATCAAGATGAACTGCTATGCCATATTCTCTGTTTCATAATAATAATAAACATCCCCCAATAGCGAAAACATCCCTCTCATGTGCGGACGGTTCGTGCTATTCATCCCTCTTGCCGAAATAGCGAAAGAATTTCAGGCCGAGCAGCTTTCTTTCGGATTCGAGCCGGACTACAACATCAGTCCATCGCGGAACGTTCCGCTCGTCATCCGTGACACGGATAACCGTTTGATTCTCTCACGCTGGGGTTTCGTGCCCGTCTGGGCGGACGATCTCGCAATCGGAAACAGGATGATCAATGCACGGGCGGAGACCGTTGCCGACAAGCCGATGTTCAAAAAAGCCGTTGCCGAACAACGCTGTATCGTGCCGGCGAACGGGTTTTACGAATGGCGCAAGATTGGAAGCAGAAAGCAGCCTGTTTATATCAGCCGGAAGGACGGAAAGATCATGGCTCTCGCGGGTATACACAACACCTGGGTATCACCCGCGGGCGAAAAGGTCAATACCTTCGCCATTATCACCACGCAGCCGAATGAATTGGTCAAGGAGATTCACAACAGAATGCCGGTTATTTTATCTAAGGAGCAATACGAGGAATGGCTGCAAACCGGAAAACTGTCTCCTGAGGCTCTTGAGCGTTTGTTCAAACCGTTCCCTTCCGCGAAGCTCGAAAGCCACGATGTTTCATCAAAAGTCAACTCACCTGCGAACAACGCTCCTGACAATATCGATCCTCTCGATTAAACGCTCTCCGGCAACAAGACCTCTAGCCGAATCATCATCGCCTCGAGGCCCCGTACGCTCTACCAGCCTTATTTAAACTCAATAGTTTCAACGGCAGAGAGACCCTCCCTTCTCTGAACCATTTGCTCACGATTGCCCGGTCCCTTATACTTGTACAGACCGAGAAATTCATGTCGTGTGTTTTTCCGGGCAGTGTAACCGGTTCCCGGAAGTCCGGATACCGGTGTTCTCTTCCTTTTGAAATCGCCTTTTTTCGTAACTTGACCTGTACAATCTACCAGCTTTTTGAGTTACTGTACAAATATGATCGTACTCTATCGGCGACCAATGGGCGGCTTAAGTAAAATCCCGGAAGGCAGCGGAAGGGAATAACAGAAGCATACAGGCCCTACCCGCGTCGACATGCACGTAGATTCACGTACATCAGGCACGATCATTTTATAACCGACGACAATGAAAAAAGATCTCATCACCTATAGTTTCTTTTTGCTGCTTTTTTCAGCGAGCATAAACCTTGCATTTGCCGACTCAACATCGCAAAAGGCCGGCCTCTCGCAACAAACAAGCCTTGTCGTTCCCGTAACAGCTCAAACCGGTACAGATACTTTAGAAACAAAGCCGGCTCCGCCGCCGAAAATAGACGATAAGGAAGTCATAAAGTTCTTTTCCGACTCACTGAAGCAACAAAGCGGATTTCCGGTCATCGTCAACAACAATGAGGTTTTTCGCCTGCATGGCAAAATCGCATCGATCGACCCAGAGCAAAGAGCTCGGAAAACATCAAAAATTCTTACAGAATTTTTCCGCTCATCAACCCCGATTGACTCACTCATAATCGTCGAGGGAGAAACGCTGACGGCAATCAAAACCCAAAGGGACATCATTGCAGCATTCAGCGAAGAAGACGCCATAGCCGAAAACATGTCACGGCAGGAACTTGCCGATTCAGCTCTTGCAAGAATCTCGAATCAGGCGGAAGAATTCAGGCAAGAAACCAGTGGACAGAATATAGTGTTCAGTATTCTTAAATCTCTTGCGCTTTTAGTGGCTCTGGCTGTTGTCTGGCATTATCTGCACAGTTTTTTCAACCTCATAGACGGATGGATACAAAAAATCAGGCTACACAACACCTCCTCCAGCCCGAATAAGCTCATACAAATGCTTTCTCCCGACCATTTTGCGTCCGGACTCGAATGGTTCAGCAAAATAGCCGAGTTGTTTCTGAAAGTCCTTCTGATTTACGCTTACCTCACGACAATGCTGAGCTTTTTCCCATGGACGGAGGACTTATCGACCAACCTGCTCGAGTTCGTCCTGGAGCCGGCAAAAAGATTATCCAATGAATTTATCACCCTGATTCCAAATGTTGTAGCAATCATCATCCTGATTACCATCACTCGTTACCTCGGTAAGTTCAGTGATGTTTTTTTCAGGAACATCTCAAAAGGAGAACTCAAGTTCGGTGATTTTGACGCTGAATGGGCTGAACCGACAAGAAAAATCGTCAAAATAATTCTCTACCTCTTGCTGGTATTCCTGCTTTTTGCATCTTTGCCTTTAACCAATAACCGAACCATACTGGCGCTGTTCATAATTTTAGGCCTGACTGTTTCACTCAGTGCAGTACCTGCTTTTCAGAATATAATCGCCGGTATCATGTTGAATTACACTGGATCGTTCAGAATCGGCGACAGGGTTAAATTCGGCGACATTACCGGTGACATAGTGTATAAAGGTCCTCTTGTAATTCGTATTAAAAATCTTTTGAATGAAATCATCCTCATACCAAACTCAACCGCATTTCGTTCAAAAATTATAAATTATACGGAGTCGGTTCAAAAAAACGGGCACTTATCACTTGAACTTGTACTTTATTTAAAAGAAAACTTAAAAACTGAAACACTTCGTGAGTTGGTAATTGACGCGGCATTGGGAACCGATGGTATCATGCTCGATCCGAAACCGTTGTTTTTAAGGGCTGAAACAAAGAACGGATTATTCGGCTATACGCTCAGGGTAAATACCAAAGAAGAAAAAAATCTGGAAACCGTTTATTCAAGGCTTTTCCAGAATGTCCAGAACAAGCTGCAGGAACACCATTACAATCTGTCCTGAACGGATTGTCTCTCAACACAGCCCTATCTAACCGGATCATACCAATGGCCTTTTCAAAAAATAAGAAGAAGAAAAACCTTTCTCAGCTGGCACTACAGGCAGAAACCATTTTCAAAGAGTCAATGAAAGAAGAGGGCTACCGATGCACCAGAGAAAGGCTGACTGTATTACGTGAAATCTATGAATCCGACAGCCACCTGGATGCCGATGAAATATTCGTGCGCCTGAAAAAAAAGGGCGTCAGTATATCCAGAGCAACAGTGTACCATACTCTCGACCTGTTGTTCAAATTCCACCTGGTCAACAAAATCGATCTTGGTCATAAACACACACATTACGAAAAGTCGTATGGAGTAGACAACCATCTGCACATCATCTGTGAACAGTGTGACCGGGTCGTCGAAGTGCACAGTGATGAACTCAACAAACTTCTTGACAAGCTTTGTGAAAAAAACGGTTTTACGCTTGGCAGTTTCAGCCTTCAAGTCTTTGCAAAATGCCGCGAAGAAATGGAAGGTCAGTGCTGCTCGAAATCCCACACCAACAAAAGCAAACACTGACGGCGGAAACCTTTTACCGTTTCTCTTTACAGCTGTTAATGGTTTGGAAGTAAGTCACTTACGATCAGAATGTCCCCTTCGCCTGTCTTTTTCCACTGTTTTTGCGGAATAATTTGAAATGCTCGTGCTTTAGGGATTGATTATGGATGTTTCTCTCTTTGCCGCCTTGATCGGCGGCATCATAGTTCTCGGTGTTCTCGGTGATTTTCTTTTCACCAAAACCAAGATACCGACCCCGGTCATTCTCATGTTTGCAGGAATAATACTTGGTCCTGCTACACATATATTGAAAAGTGATATCTTTTTTGAAATCGCCCCGTACTTCGGCACATTCGCGCTTATCCTCATTCTATTTGAAGGTGGACTTGATTTGGAGTTCGACCTGGTGATACGACAATTTTCGTCCGCATTGCTGTTGGGGTTTCTTTCTTTCATCGTCGGAGCCGCCGGTGTCACCTCAATCTGCCTCATTCTTTTTCAGATGGAAATGAGTGACGCTCTTTTTTACGGCTTTATCTTCGGCGGCACCAGTCCGGCGGTCATTTTGCCGGTCCTGCCAAGGCTTTCCATCTCGAAAAATCTCAAAACCCTGCTGACGCTCGAAGCGGTCATCAGCGAGGTCCTCACAGTCATCTCTGTTATCATCTACATCAAAATCCTCAAAGGGGGACAATATGAAGGTATCTCCATTCTCAACCATATTCTGACAAGCATCGGAATATCGATTCTTCTCGCGGCTGTCAGCGGATTGGTATGGAGCCGTTTCATGGGATATTTCAGCAAGCAAAATCTCGCTTACATGCTTACCCTCGGCTTCGTTCTGCTCCTCTATACTCTGACCGATTTTCTGGGCGGTGAAGGAGCAATAACCATTCTTGCATTCGGCATACTGCTCGGTAATAGTAAAATACTTGCGGTAAAATCCCAGTCGATCCTCCAAAAGCTCAATAGCAGCGTAAACATAGCCGATTTTGAAATCGATGAAGTTGTAAAAAAAATCAATGCGGAACTGACCTTTCTCGTACGCACCTTTTTCTTTGTATTTATCGGTCTGCTTGTCGATTTCACCTTTTTTACGCCGGATGTTCTCCTGATAGCTGTAGCTATTCTGACAATTTTCTTCATCAGCCGTATCGCCACGATCAACCTTGTTCGCCCGCTTTCTCCATCTCTTAAAAGTGCACATATTTCCTCGACTTTAGGGCTCATCCCGAGAGGTCTCGCAACCGCAGTCATGGCCTTCACTCTTTTGAACAGCGGTGTTTTCACCTCCAGCCAGCTCCTTTCAGTGGTTTTCGCAGTCATTCTGGCCAGTAATTTGCTAATGTCGGTATTTGTCTATTACTATGAAAGCAAATGCAGACATAGCGCAAAGAATGAAGAAATAAGCAACTAAAGAATGATATTCAACCCCGTTTGAGGACTATGCACTGGATATACCTGTTCATCGCCATCATCATGGAAGTTGCAGGAACAACGTCTATGAAGCTTTCAGAAGGATTCTCAAAACCATTGCCATCGATTTCAATTTTCATTTTTTATGGCTTTAGCTTTACATTTCTCACGCTGGCCTTGAAGACGCTTCCAATAGGTATCACTTATGCTATTTGGGCTGCTGTAGGTACAGCGCTGATAACTCTTGTCGGTATCATATGGTTCGGAGAATCGTTGAATATGCTGAAAATACTCTCGCTACTTTTGATCATCATCGGTGTCGCCGGACTACATGCAAGCCGGGAATCCATGCTTTAGTCTTATGTCAGAACCTCTTTATCGCAAAGTTGTTGTCAAGGTAGGAACCAATGTCATCACCAACAACAAGGGTGAGCTGGACCTGCAGATACTCGATCAGCTTGTTTCACAAATTGCGGCACTGCGCAAACAGGGCGTCGAAGTGCTGCTTGTTTCCTCAGGTGCCGTCGGTGCCGGCCGCTCTATAGTCAAGCTCCCTTCGAGTCTTTCTCCTGTCGCTTCGCGGCAGGTGCTCTCCTCAACCGGACAGATAAGACTCATCAACACATATGCCGAGCTTTTTGAACAATGCGGCCTGAACATCGCACAAATCCTCGTGACAAAAAGTGATTTTCGTGACCGCCTTCATTACCTCAATATCAGAACCTGTCTTGCCTCGCTTCTGGAACATGAGATTATACCGATCATCAACGAAAATGATGCTGTTTCCGTAACAGAACTGATGTTCACGGATAACGATGAGCTTTCGGGAATGATAGCTTCCATGATGCAGGTCGATGCCTACATTATTCTGTCACATGTCGACGGCCTTTTCGACATGTCCAGAAAAGAACGTACCGCAAGTCTCATCCGCACCATCGACGTTGCCGCCGAACATTTTCATCAGTATATCAAACCGGGAAAATCTGAATTCGGAAGAGGAGGTATGCTGACCAAATGCCATATTGCTCATAAACTTGCTCGTTTCGGTATTACTGTCCATATCGCCAATGGACGCACTTCCGGCATTCTTACCGAAATTTTGAACGGTAAGGAAGTAGGAACACGGTTCATCGCTCAAAAACCGGTCTACGGAAGAAAGCGCTGGATAGCTCACAGTGAAGGACTTGAAAAGGGGGCCGTTACCATCAACGCCGGAGCAGAAACCGCCTTACGCTCACCAAAGCGCGCAAACAGCCTTCTTCCTGTGGGCATTGAATCGGTTATCGGCACTTTTTTCAAAGGAGACATCATCAAAATATGCTCCGAAAACGGAGAAGCCATTGGTTATGGTATGGCACAATACAGCTCTGAAAAGACGAAAGAAATTCTCGGAAAAAAAGGAGAAAAACCGCTGATTCATTACGACTACCTCTACCTCATGACTTGAAACAAAGAAAATCTTGTCAATCACCTTCGCTCGCTTTGACAGTTATAGGCACCCCTTGAACACCGGCGTAAAAGACAATGAGTTCGGCAGTCTCTTTCCCT